>JBAUUR010000001.1:0-1708 GCA_049582805.1 Gallionellaceae bacterium
GAATTGGGCACTCTCCTGTAGCGCCGACCTTTATGTCGGCACGTGCCGGGCTAAAGCCCGGCGCTACCTCACTGATGCCATTCTCAAAGAGTTCAACCCGCATAGGCGCTAAGATAAGCCGGGTCCCGAAGGGACCCAAGATCATTAGCCGTAGGTGGAACCTACGGGAGGCGGTCGCGCAATGTATCAATCAACCCCGGAGGGGTTGAATCCGGCCCTATTCGACCCCTTCGGGGTCGCTGGCAAGCCGTGGGGCCTGTTTCCTGGTCCGTAGGTTTCACCTACGGCTAATGATATTGATGCCCTTCGGGCATTCAGCAACAACTGGCACGGGCTTATTTTAACGCCTATGACTTCAACCCACGCTCTCCCACTCACGGCTTGCTTGGGCCGGGTTTAGCGGGAGCATCGCTAGCCGTCCCATATTTGTAGAGAAACCGATGTCTTTCCGAGCGCACATGTTCTTCCGGGATGGGGATCACCTCACCCTTGGCGGCCGCCGCCAGCATCATGAACGCGGCTTTTTCCAGAATCTGCGATGCCACAAAGGCCTCTTCCAGGTCCCGGCCGCAACACATCACTCCGTGGTTCGCGAGCAGCACGGCGTTTTCGTCGCCGATGGTGTTGGCCACCTCTTCGGCGATCCGCGTGTGCTGGCCGGCGGGAACGTAACGTGTGCAATTCACTTGGCCGCCAATAATTTGCACCAGGTCCTCGACAAAAGGGGGAATGGCCAGGTGGAGACAGGAGACGGCCGTGGCGTAGGGAGAATGCGAATGAATAATGGCTCCCACGTTCCCTTTCTTGTTCAAAACGGCGCGATGGATTTCGGTTTCAGAAGAGGGGAGGCGATGGCCGGCCACCACTTTGCCCTCGGCTGAAACCACCACAAAATCGCTCGGCTGGATGATGTCATAGCCAATCCGGCTAGGCGTCACGATGAAGCCCTCGGGAACGCGGACGCTGATGTTTCCCCACGTCCCAATGAAGTAGGCCATCTTTTCCAAGACACGGCATTTCTCGATGATGGCGGATTTGAGCGCGTCGTAAGTCTCGGACATTATGTCTTCCGCTCTCCCTTGAGGATGCTGGCCCGGAGGTCCCACAGGTCCATCTGCCTCTCCGCCGTTTTCTGATAAACCTGATAGAGTTCCTGATAAAGCCTTGTGTTCGAAAGGTTTGGTTCGTAAAGACGGTCCATCTTTACGGCGTGCTTCACGCCCTCCTGAGCGGACGAGTAGAAGCCTGCCGCGACGCCGACATTGATGGCGGCCCCTTTCGCTCCAAATTGCGACCCGGCGGGGACACTCATCGGTTTGCCCAAACAATCCGCCAGAATCTGGCACCACACCGCGCTTTTGGCCCCTCCACCAGACAGGCAGACAACTTTAGGATCAATCGGCATGTGACGATAGCAATCCAGCGTGGCAAACGCAACCCCTTCGTAAACAGCGCGCAAGAGGTGCCGGCAGGAGTGATCGAGGCTCAAACCGGTAAAACTGGCGCGAGCCGTGGGCTTGACGAAGGGGCCACGTTCCCCTCCCGGAAACAAATAAGGGTGAAAAATGACCCCATCCGAGCCGGCGGGGATAGAAGCCACGAGACTTTCGATGACTTTATACTTGTCCTCGCCTACCAAAGCCTGGTCACCGGTGAGGCTGCCGCCCAGTTCGCTCAAAAACCAATCGAGGTTCGGTGTGGCCGTCAT
>JBAUUR010000002.1:0-23896 GCA_049582805.1 Gallionellaceae bacterium
CAGCATAACCGGAACGTGCGCATCATCGCCCTGCACGGTCAGCGGCCTGACCAACGGCACGTCCTACACCTTTACCGTCCATGCAACCAATGCGAAGGGCAATAGCGCCGAATCAGGCTCCAGCAACGCAGTAACTCCGGCCACTGTTCCCGGCGCGCCGACCATCGGCACCGCTACGGCAGGCAATGGATCAGCTTCCGTCGCCTTCACCGCTCCGGCCAGCAATGGCGGCTCGGCCATTACCGGCTATACCGCAACTTCGACGCCGGGCAGCATAACCGGAACGTGCGCATCATCGCCCTGCACCGTCAGCGGCCTGACCAATGGCACGTCCTACACCTTTACCGTCCATGCAACCAATGCGGTGGGCAATAGCGCCGAATCAGGCTCCAGCAACGCAGTAACTCCCAAGGCCAGCCAGACCATCAGCTTTGGCAGCGCGCCAAGCGTGGTCGTGGACGGCACCGGTACGATGAATGCCACGGCAACTTCAAGCTACACGATAACCTTTACCAGCCAGACCCCTGATGTTTGTACGGTCAGCGGTTATACCGTGACCGGCGTCAGCGTCGGCACCTGTACCATTGCCGCAGATCAGGCCGGTGACGCCACTTACAGCGCCGCGCCAGAGGTGACGCAGAGCTTCAGCATCGGCAAGGGCGATCAGACTATCGTCTTTGAGCCGGCCCCCAACGTGGACGTGAACGGCACCGGCACAGTGAGTGCCACGGCATCTTCCGGGCTCCCGGTTACCTTCACCAGCCAGACCACCAGCATTTGTACGGTCAGCGGCAGCACCGTAACTGGTGTCAACGCGGGTACCTGCATCATTGCCGCAGACCAGGGCGGCGACGCCAACTACAACCCCGCGACGCAGGTGACGCAGACCTTCAGCATCGGCATGGACAATCAGACCATCAGCTTCGGCAGTGCACCATCGGGCGTGGTCGTTGACGGCATTGGCACAGTGAATGCCACGGCAACTTCCGAGCTTGCGGTGAGCTTTACCAGCCTGACCCCTGACGTTTGTACGGTCAGTGACAATATCGTGACCGGCGTCAGCGTCGGCACCTGTACCATCGCCGCTGATCAGGCCGGTGATGCCAACTATAACCCAGCGCCAGAAGTGACGCAGGACTTCAGCGTCGGCATGGGCAATCAGACCATCAGCTTTGGCGGTGCGCCCAACGTGGTCGTGACTGGCACCGGCACAGTGAGTGCCACGGCAACGTCCGGTCTTGCGGTGAGTTTCACCAGCCAGACCACCAGCATTTGTACGGTCAGCGGCAGCACCGTAACCGGTGTCAACGCCGGTACCTGTACCATTGCCGCAGACCAGGGCGGTGATGCCAACTACTACGCCGCGACGCAGGTTACGCTGAGCTTCAGTGTCGGCATGGACAATCAGACCATCAGCTTTGGCAGTGCGCCAAGCGTGGTTGTGGACGGCACTGGCGCGCTGAATGCCACGGCGACTTCCGGTCTTGCGGTGAGCTTTTCCAGCCTGACCGAAACCGTTTGTACCGTCAGCGGCAGCACTGTAACCGGCGTCAGCGTCGGCACCTGTACCGTTGCCGCAGATCAGGCCGGGGATGCCAACTACGACGCCGCAACGGAGGTCACACAGAGCTTCAGCATCGGCCTGGGCAGCCAGACCATCAGCTTCGATGCAGCGCCCTCCGTTGTCGTCGGCGGCACCGGCACGGTGTCTGCCAGCGGAGGGAATTCCGGTAACCCTGTCACCTTCACCAGCACCACTGCGGATGTTTGTACGGTCAATGGCAGCACCGTGACCGGCGTCAGCGCCGGTACCTGCACCATCGCCGCTGATCAGGCCGGGAGCGCCAACTACAACGCCGCAACGGAGGTGATGCAGAGCTTCAGTGTCGGCCTGACCAGCCAGACCATCAGTTTCGGCACAGCGCCCACAGTTGTAGTCGGGGGCACCGGAACGGTGAGTGCCACGGCAACTTCCGGACTCCCGGTAAGCTTCGCCATCACCACTACGGGTGTTTGTACGATCAGCGATAATATCGTGACCGGTGTAAGCGCCGGCACCTGCACCATCACCGCTGATCAGGCCGGTGACGATACCTACAGCCCCGCCCCGCAGGTGACGCAGAGCTTCAGCGTTGGCACGGCAAGTCAGACCATTATCTTTGGCGGCGCACCGACCGTGGTTGTGGGTGGCACGGGTTCGGTCAGCGCTACCGGGGGTGCATCGGGCAATCCGGTTTCCTTCGCCAGCACCACTTTGAGTATTTGCACGGTCAATGGCAGCACCGTGACCGGTGTCAGCGCGGGCACCTGCACCATTGCCGCCAATCAGGCGGGGAACGCCAACTACAATCCTGCCGCCCAAGCGACACAGAACATCACTGTCGGTCCGGCTAACCAGACCATCAGCTTCGGGGCAGCGCCCACCGTAGCCGTGGGCGGCACGGGCACAGTCAGCGCCACCGGTGGTGCATCGGGCAACCCGGTCACCTTCACCAGCGCCACTACCAGTGTTTGTACGACTGGCGGCACGAATGGCAGCACCGTGACCGGCCTGACCGCCGGCACCTGTACCATCAGTGCCGATCAGGCGGGGAACGCCAACTACAACGCTGCGACGCAGGTGCAGCAGAGTTTCGGTATCGGCATGGGCAGCCAGACCATCAGCTTCGGCACGGCGCCCTCAGTAGTCGTGGGCGGCAGCGGCACGGCTTCGGCCTCGGCGACCTCCGGATTGGCCGTGACCTATAGCACCGCCTCGACGGATTGCTCGGTCGATGCCAACAGCGGAGTGATCACCGGCATCAACGCAGGGACGAACAACTGCGTGGTCAAGGCCGATCAGTCCGGCAACGCCAACTACAGCGCCGCGCCGCAGACATCGCAGACCCTATCCATCGGCAAGGCCAGCCAGGGCATCAGCTTTGGCACAGCGCCCACAGTTGTGGTGGGCGGCACCGGCACGATGAATACCACAGCGACCTCAAGCTACACGGTGAGCTTTAGCAGCCAGACTACTGGCGTCTGTACGGTCAGCGGTTATACCGTGACCGGTGTCAGCGTCGGCACCTGTACCATTGCTGCCGATCAGGCCGGTGACGCCAACTACTACGCCGCGCCACAAGTGACGCAGAGCTTCAATGTTGGCATGGGCAATCAGGCCATCGTCTTCAACCCGGCGCCCAACGTGGACGTAGGCAGCATGGGTACGGTAAGTGCCACCGGAGGCAATTCGGTCAATCCGGTCACTTTCGCCAGCACCACTACGGATGTTTGTACGACCAGCGGCACGAACGGCAGCACCGTGACCGGTGTCAACGTCGGCACCTGTACCATTGCAGCCGATCAGGCTGGCGACGTCAACTACAACCCTGCGCCAGAACAGACGCAGCAGTTCAGTATCGGCATGGGCAGTCAGACCATAACCTTTGGCGATGCACCGACGGCTGTGGTCGTGGGCGGCACCGGTACGGTGAGTGCCTCGGCGAGTTCCGGGCTTCCGGTGAGCTTTACCAGCCAGATTACTGGAGTTTGCACGGTCAGCGACAATATCGTGACCGGTGCCAGCGTCGGCACCTGTGCCATTGCGGCCGATCAGGCCGGTGACGCCAACTACAACCCTGCGCTAGAACAGACGCAGACCTTCAGTGTCGGCATGGGCAATCAGACCATCGGGTTCAACTCGGTTCCCAACGTGCTCGTAGGCGGCACCGGCACCGTGAGTGCCACGGCGACATCCGGGCTGGTGGTGAGCTATAGCAGCCTGACCACAGGCATTTGCACGGTCAGCGGCAGCACCGTGACCGGCGTGAACGTCGGCACCTGCACCATCGCGGCCGATCAGAGTGGTGATGCCAACTACAACGCCGCGCCAGAGGTGACGCAGAACTTCAGCGTCGGCATGGGCAGTCAGACCATCGCGTTCGACCCGGCGCCGACTGTGGTCGTGGACGGCACCGGCATAGTCAGTGCTGCGGCCACTTCCGGGCTTACGGTCAGCTTCAGCAGCCTGACTCCAAGCGTTTGTACGCTCAGCGGCAATACCGTGACCGGTGTCAGCGTTGGCACCTGCACCATTGCCGCCGATCAGGGAGGTGACGCCGACTACGACCCCGCAACGGAGGTAACGCAAAGCTTCACTATCGGCAAGGGCGATCAGGCCATCGGCTTCAACCCGGCGCCCAACGTGGTCGTAGGTGGCACTGGCACCGTGAGTGCCTTGGCCACTTCCGGTCTTGCGGTGAGCTTCAGCAGCCTGACTACTGGCGTTTGCACGGTCAGCGGCACGTACGGGCAATCCGTAGCCGGGGTGAGCGCTGGCACCTGTACCATTGCGGCCAACCAGGGCGGCGATGCCGACTTCAACGCGGCGCCGCAGGTGACATTGGGCTTCAGCGTCGGTATGGCGAATCAGACTATCAGCTTCGGCAGTGCACCGACTGGCGTGATCGTCAACGGCACCGGCACGGTGAGTGCCACGGCGACTTCGGAGCTTGCGGTAAGTTTCAGCAGCCTGACTCCCTATGTTTGTACGGTCAGCGGCAATAGCGTGATCGGGGTCAGCGTCGGCACCTGTATCATTGCCGCCGATCAGGGTGGTAACGCCAACTACAATCCTGCGACAGAAGTAACGCAGAGCTTCAGTGTTGGCCCGGCCAGCCAGACCCTTGCCTATTCCGCCGAAGCGGGCTATGGCACGGCTGGGGTTAATCCGAACTCAGGCACCACCTCCACTTCGTTCACTTTCAAAGTGGTCTACACGAACGCAGCCAATACTGCGCCCAGTTTCGTGGATGTCTGCATAGATGCTCTCCCCTGCAGCCCGATGAGCGTGGATGCTTCTGCCACCGCTACGCTGAATGATGGCGACTACACCAACGGTGAACAGTATGTGTACACCACTATTCTGGCGGCAGGAGCTCATACCTACTACTTCACCGCATTTGATGGCACAGATGGCATTGACCTGCCGGCATTAGGCAGCTTGAGCGGACCAACTGTTAACTCCATTATTCTTTATTTGCCAGGCGGAGAAGTTGCACAACTTGTTGAACCAACCGGCCAGACCTTTACTTCACAGCCGACCGCAAGCCCAACAGTCCCAACTGTCTCGGGGGTCGGTTTCCCCAACGGGACAATCAACTATACGGTTACCTCTCCCGTTGGCGGGAGCGTCACGACCACGTTGAAGTTTACTCCCGTGTTGTCGCCAAGCGCCACGCTTTACAAGGTGGACAATGCCGGCAATGCCACCCTGATACCGGCTTCGAACTGGACGCGCACGGATTCTGGTAACACCACCACGATCGCCCTGACTCTCCAGGATGGCGGCCCGTTCGACCTGGATGGGACGGCGAATGGACAGGTGGTTGATCCAATCGCCATTGCGGTGCCTAACAACGTCGACCTGCTGGTTAGCGCGCTGAGCAGTCCATCGCTGGGCGGCACTGTTCTTGCCGGCAGTTCGATCACCATCAACGATACGGTGGCGAACGGGGGTACCACGCCGACCACCTATCCGGGCGGCATCATGGTGAACTACTATCTGGGTGGCACCCTGATCGGTAACCGGACCATCGCCAGCCTTGCTGGGGGAGCGACGAGTTCGGCGACCTCGACATTCACGCTTCCGGCCTCGTTCACCCCTGGTTCGTACCAGCTGAGTGCGACCGTGGACCCGAACAATTACCAGCCCGAGACCAACGAGAACAACAACACGACCGTTGCGACGGGAACGGTGACGGTAACGGCCGATGTGGACTTGGTGCCAACCAGTCTTGGCACGACTACGACGAGCCTGGCCGCCGGGGGCAATCTCACGGTGACAGATACTGTGGCGAACCAGGGCACCTCGCCCACCTCGGCGAGCAGCTTCCGGGTGAACTACTACCTGTCCACCGATGCGACCATCACCGCGGCTGACACGCTGCTCGGTGGCCGGAACATTACCAGCATCGCAGCCGGGGCGACGAATACGGCGAGCACCCTGGTGAGCGTTCCGGCCGGTCTTGCGCCGGGCGTGTACTACCTGGGCGAGATCGTGGATTCGGGCAATGCGCAGCCCGAGACCAACAAAGCCAATAACGCGTTGGCGACGGTGACAATAACGGTGACAGCTGCGGGCGGTGTCGATCTGGTGCCGACCAGTATCAGCGCGGGGACGTCCAGCGTGCCGGTTGGTGGCAATTTCACGGTGACTGATACGGTGGCGAACCAGGGCATCTCGGCCACCTCGGCAAGCAGCTTCCGGGTGAACTACTACCTGTCCACGGATACGACCATCACCGCGGCGGACACGCTGATCGGCGGCCGGAACATCAGCAGCATCGCAGCCGGGGCGACGAATACGGCAAGCACCCTGGTGGGCATTCCTGCCGGTCTTGCGCCGGGCGTGTACTACGTCGGCGAGATCGTGGACTCGGGCAATGCCCAGCCCGAGACCAACAAAGCCAACAACACGCTGGCGACGGTGGGGACGATAACGGTGACAGCGCTCGTGGGCGGCGTGGACCTGCTGCCGACCAGCCTCAATACAACCGCGACGAGCGTGTATACCGGCGGATCAATCACCATCAACGACACGGTGATGAACCAGGGCAGCACGGCAGCCTCGGGCGGCGGCTTCCTGGTCAACTACTACCTGTCCACGAATACGATCCCACTGGATGGCACGCTGATCGGCAACCGGACCATCACCAGCCTTGCGGCGGGGGCGACGAATTCGGCGAGCTCGACTTTCGTCCTGCCGGCCACGTTTGCGCCGGGGGTGTACTACGTGGGTATCATTGTGAACAAGACCCAATCCCAAGTCGAGACCAACTATGCGAACGACGCAATGGCGACGGTGGGAACGGTGACGGTGGTGCGTAGTGTCGATTTGGTGCCGACCAGCCTCAGCACGACTGCGACGAGCGTCAGCAGGGGCGGCAGCTTCACGGTGACTGATACCGTGGCAAACCAGGGTGCCTCGCCCACGTCGGCGCCAGGTGGCTTCCGGGTGAACTACTACCTGTCCACGGATACGACCATCACCGCGGCCGACACGCTGATCGGCGGCCGGAACATCGCCAGCATCGCAGCCGGGGGGTCGAATACGGCGAGCACCTCGGTGAACGTGCCTGCCGGTCTTGCGCCGGGCGTGTACTACGTGGGCGAGATCGTGGACTCGGGCAATGCCCAGCCCGAAACCAACAAAACCAACAACACCGCAACGACGGTGGGGACGATAACGGTGAACTGAGGTTTGTCCCGGAACGAAGGGTTGTTCTAACAATTGCGTCATTCCTGCCTCGCGGGGATGACGCAATTTTTTGTTGGTACTATTCCGGATCGAGCACTATCCCAAGTGTGCGCACGGTTGTTGACCCTAAATTCAGCAGTTGAGGGGTTCGCAATACAACACATGAGGCGACGCGTGATTCACGGAAGCCATACAGTCTGATGCTGTCCCGCTTCAAGTTGGCGCGGGTGCGCGCCCAAGGCTGGATGAGGTCTTGCTGAAAACATTTCCGCTTGAATCGATTCACGTCTCATGGGAAAATCATCATTCCAATCAATTTCTCCCATGACTGCATCCATGCCATCCAAATTCAACGCTGTGTTCCTGATAATTTCAGCAATCGGATTCAGCGCAAACGCCAGGGCCGCAGACATGAGTGGCGCCATACCCTACCAGCATGTCATCCAGGCAACCGAATCCTGCGCCTCCTGTCATGCAAAAATCCGCAGTGAACATGCTGCCGAAGTCATCATGGCAAATGACTGTGAAGAATGCCATACCTCCGGCGAAAGCAGCCCCATCGTGCGGGTCGATGACCGGCATTTTGCCGACCCGTATGCCGACAAGCTGCAGGTTCCTCCGCCCGCAAATGCAACGGCCGGCATGAGCGTACCCATGTACTACGATGAAACCCGCATCGGCAAGGATCCCAACCCGATGGTGCTGATCCCGGCGGGAAAGTTCCTGCGTGGCTCCAACAACCGCATGCCGGACGAAGGCCCGCAATACACAGTCGAAACCAAGGCATTCTGGATAGACAAGTACGAAGTCACCAATCTGCAATACAAACAGTTCATCGACGCCACCAACCGCAAGTCTCCGAGCCATTTTCGCAACCGCACCTACCCGGAAGGCAAGGTGGATCATCCGGTTGTCTTCGTAAGCTGGTTCGACGCATATGATTACTGCAAGTGGGCAGGCAAACGGCTGCCGACCGACATCGAATGGGAAAAGGCCGCGCGCGGCGACAAGGATGACCGGGATTATCCGTGGGGTGACGATTTTGACGTGAACAAACTCAATTCTCCGGTGCGCTGGGAGTCGCTCAAAATGAAGGGCGACACGACTCCGGCAGGTTCGTTCGAAGGCGGGAAAAGTCCGTACGGCCTGTATGATATGGCCGGCAATGTTTGGGAGTGGACCGACTCCTGGTACACGCAATATCCGGGGAACAAATGGCCCAGCGAGAATTACGGGGAAATGTACAAGGTGCTGAAAGGTGGATCATGGTGGGACTGCTCGTTCTATCAGTGCGGAGTTTCCGCGCCGGTTTTCAACCGCAGTTATTTCAAGCAGAATGTAAAGAATTCCAGTTTCGGATTCAGGTGCGCTAAAGATGCGAGTTAAACTTTTCTTGAATGGTATATTTTTCCTGTCGCTCATCGGTGGCGTCGGCACCTCTGCGCAAGCCCAGGTCGCGGATGACTCATTCAACAGCGGAATGGTATTGATCCCTGCCGGTGAATTCACCATGGGCAGCAACCACGAAGATAACGTCAGCATGTGGAAAGATGCCAATGCGCTCAACCCTTATGGTTTCAAGGAAGAGCTGTATGTCAATGAACGGCCTTCACACAAGGTAACGCTTCCCGCCTTTCTGATAGACAAGTATGAAGTCACGAACGCCCAGTATCGTGACTTCGCAATCGCCACCCAGCATCGCGTGCCGAACGTTTGGGTGAGCAACGGTTATAACTTCAGCAATGAATTCCTGGCGGCCATGACGCTGGATGATTTGCGCAAGATGGCGACGGACCGCTTCAAACTGGATATGGATGTCCCCAAGATGAGCCGCGAGGTCCTGTTGGCCGAGCTGGCAAAGGTTCAGGCAATACGTGACAAGTATCCCGTTACATTTGTCAGCTGGGATGACGCGAATGATTACTGCACCTGGGCCGGAAAACGTCTGCCCACAGAAGCCGAGTGGGAGAAAGCTGCGCGCGGCCCGAATGGGAACGAATATCCCTGGGGCAACAAGTGGGATCCCAAGAAGGTCAATACCATGTCTGAAGATCCCGACACGCCTTTTTCGGCAGTGGGATCCTTTCCTGAAGATAAATCATTTTATGGCGTTTACGATATGGCGGCCAACGTCGCCGAATGGGTGAATGACTGGTACGATGCCTATCCCGGGGCAGCAGCCAATCCAAATATCAAGAACTACGGGAAGCTGCAGCGGGTCATCCGTGGCGGCATGGCCAGTTCGGGGCACTACGATTCAATCAGCGTGGTCTTCCGCGCCGCCCGTCGCACCCACCTCCCGCCGAAAATGATGTTGATCGATCTGGGATTCCGCTGCGCCAAGAATGTGGAATAGCCATCGCAGCCAAGGAGTTTGGCGTACAACTCAGTCTTGAGGGGCCATTGACTGATTCTGGTGCCGGATGACCTCACTCCTCCGGCTCTTTGTAAATCTCGTCCTGTTCCGCCATGCGCCGCTGCACTGCTTCCTGTTCCATCATCTGCAATTTCTCCCGATAGCGCTCCATGCGCCTGGTGGCGGCATCCTGTTTCAGCGGAATGGTGTTTTCACCGAACAGGACTTGCTTGAGGAAACGGAAGCCGAACAACATCAGCTTGGTGTCCTCACCCAGAATCTCCACGGTCTCTTCCGTGTTCAGGTCATAGAGTTCATTAAATCCTTCGCTCAGCACGAAATTGCGGAAACGGTCGAGGTCGTAGCAGACCATAAAGAACAATTGCAAACTGGATTTCGATGGTTTACCTATGCTAGGACCGGATGATTTTTTCTTGAGGATGAGCTGGCGCCAGCCGCGCGCCATTTCGTCGTATTCTTCCACGCCCTGCTCGCGACGGTACTCGTCTATGGTCAGCTCTCTCGGCTCGTTGTGGCCCAGGCAATGTTCTTCCTTGACCAGCGCATAGGCTTGGGTGTCGGTATATTCATCCTGCCTGCGCATTGACAACAACGCCACCGGGTAATAGCGGCAGGCAGTCGGTCTGTCCCCATACACGCCACAGCCTTCGGTATTCATGAACCGGCAGGCCGTGCCATTTTCCACCGGACGCAGCTTCACCCCGGCGATGCCGCTTTGTTCCATCTCGTAAGGTACAGTGTATTGCTGAAGGAATTCGCCGGACGAAAGGTTAAGGCGCTGCTTCAGGCGCAGGATATCGTAGGGCGTGAGCGAGATGTCTATGTTGCTGCAACAGGCGTTCCAGCAGTTGATATCCTTGCGGCACTGGAACCTGATCTTCTTGTTCCCGTTGCTCATCTCCGGCACGACAGGACTGGTCGGGAAAAGCAGGTCTGCAGTGTGGTAGGTGTCGGTCATTTAACCTCATGTTAATAACGTCTGGATGATGTGGCGGACGTATTTCCTGATCAGCAACGTCGTTATCCCTCAAAATCTGTCTGATTTCAGCATGTATTGAGCTAATGCGCCAACCAGCGGTAAATGTCCGCAACCTTGTAGGGCAAGCGCGCCACATCATCTACCACTGTGCAATGGGCCGCTCCGTAAAGATGGGGCAGGTAGTCGCGCGCTTCCCGGTCAACGGTGATGCAGAACGGCCGGATGCCGGCGCGTGTCGCCTCGATCAACGCACACCGCGTGTCTTCGATGCCGTAGTAGCCGCTTTAAGCCGTGAGCCCAAGGGCCGCGAGGAGCGGTCTGTCCCTTCATCGGCCAAATCTGACCTAAGGCGAACAATCAATTAAGGTCTGCTCCGTCCTGCGGATTCAACCGGTCGATGCAACAGCTTGGCTAAATCGTTCAGCGGGTGATTCATAGTTTAGCGTCTTCCCGGTTCCGCTCTTACTGCTTTGGCTGTGGATGGAACAAGTCAATGCCAGTTATTTGCTCGCGGCATTCGCGGTGCAATTATGTTGGTTTAATCCTGGAACGCTGGTTCTTCTTCGCCCAAGCCAATCATCAGCAAAACCTCTACTACCAAACTGTTTAAATCAATCTCGCTATCCTTGGCAAAGCCAGGGACAGCGAATTTGACCCCTTTTCGCTATACGCTATAATCTCTCGTCCTATTTACAATCAATTGATCAGGGTAATAACTTGGCATCGAATAAAGCACGGGCCCACTTCACACTCAGTGGTTATCATTTCAATCCTGATGACATCACGCGTCTGCTTGGCATCGAACCTACCTCGGTTGATGCATCCGGCGCGCGCAGTGCCCTGGATAAACCCGTGATCAGTTCATGGGAGTTATCAACGGAAACGATGACGGACAATATCGACGTTTATAAAATGACGGACATCATCATTAAAAAAATAGAACCGGCCAAGGAAAAAATCCTGCAAGTAATTAAAAGCCACAACTTATCGCCCAGAATCGGCGTAGTACTGGTGCTGTCTGTTGATAAAGGTGAAACCTGTCCGGATGTGGGTTTCGGCGCCAGAACGATTCGTTTTCTGGCCGAAATTGGCGCTTTTATTAATGTGGACTACCAGCTTTCTGAGCGTATTTAAGCTTTAAATAGCACTTTATATTAAAAAGATAAGCACGCTATAAAAGCGTGCTTATCATTAACCAGATCCAGGCTTGAGTTGTTTAGAGTTATCCGCGCGGCCTTCGACCATCTATCAAAGTGCCGCGCAGCTGATTGCCTTAAATATTCTTGTTAGGGCTTCTTGGGAGTGGTGTATGGAACTTCTTTCTGGTGCGGTTCCCAGATAGTTTCATAGCCAACAAAAAATTGTCCTGGCGTGATCTCTTTCTGACGAGTTGTCACGTGGAATGCGTGGCCATCTGGAACCTTGGGACGGGTAAAAGGCTTCTTGTCATCACTCATGATCATATCTCCTTGCTGGTTGAAAACGGGAGGAATTTCAACAGGGTTGCCAGCCCCTCTCACTTAGCTGACTAAATTATACTATCTAGCGCGTGTAATGTCCCTTCTTTGGAATCACATGGCGCACGCCCCCCTGGGGATTCTCGACATCACCCTGGTAGCGCGGAATGATGTGAATATGGGCATGGAATATACTCTGCCCGGCCGCCGGTCCTACGTTAACGCCGATATTGTAACCATCAGGCTTGAATTCCTCGTCCAGTCGCATGCGCTCCTCGGTGATCAGCCCCATGCAGGCATTGACCTCTTCGGGCGTCAGGTCGAAAAAGCTGGCTACATGGCGACGTGGGATAACCAGGGTATGGCCCGGGCTCACCGCGTAGGTATCACGCGCACTGTAAGCAAGTTCATGCTCCAGTGATACGCCACGCGGATCTTTGCAGAACAGGCATGGATCGTTCGGATCCCGCTTTTTTTCTGTTTTTTCTACAGCCGACAAACTTCGACTCCCTTATCAGCGACTTACGCTATTGGCAAGCGCCAGCGATCTTGCCTTATCCATTTGCTCCTCGCAATGCCTTAAACAGAGTGGCTGAAGGGCATGCGAAAAACATTCGATAATTACTTCAAACTCATCGGCCACTTCTTCTGCAAGCCCGGTATCGTTTGTTAATTCTGCCAGTACATTCTGTGCTGTCGTCTTATTTACCCTGCATAGTACCGCCAGATGAATAGGAAGTTGCTGCTCCATACTGACCGTTAACGCCTTTTCATAAGATCTTATAGCTTCCTCCAGGCGTTCAGGGTTTTCTTCTGTCTCACCGAGATGATGCAATGCAGCAGCACGGTTATTATGTGTAGCGGTTAACTCTAATGGATAATTATCCGCATCGAGTACGGCAAGCGCATTTTTATAGGCAACAACGGACTTTTGAAGTTGACGGTTACCGTTAAGCAGTTTTCCGTACGCATGGAAAGTATCTCCAAGCTGATGCATCGTAAACATCCAGTCTTCCGGAGACTCATCTCGCGTCCAAACCAGCAAAGCATTGGTATAAGCATCTACAGCGATTTTTAACGGCTTTGTAGCATCAAGTAGCCGACCAAGCGCCTGGTTAGCCGTGCCCAGGTTATATTGCGTAGCTGCCCATTCCAATGGTGAGTTTTCCTGTCTGAACTCCTCTAATGCATTGCTAAAACACTGAATGGCCCGTTCAAACAATTCAGCATCTCTCCGCTGCTGTCCCAGTGCCGCCAGAATGTTTCCAAGATAATTCTGAGTCTCAGCCCAGGCCAATGGCTCCTGATCGCGGCTTATGTTTGGAGGGGGGGCTGTCAGCGATCCCTCAAGTGCCTCACGCACAGGCTCAAGAATATTGGAACTGAAACGATGCAGTTCAAAATTTCCCCGCGTGTAAAGAAAATTATCAGCGACGGTTACCTTGGTATCCGGCGTAGCCGCCTCAACCCACTCATCGCCAAGCCTGCCTAAAGAATTTGCTAAAGCTCGTTCTAAGGCCTTATTGCGAGGGTAAAGTATGTAATTCGTTGAAAATTTCATTTTGCCCGGCCGAGAATTTCATTGATGTCAGGGTCGGCGCCGACCGCTCCGCCAAGCTCGATTTCTTCCTCGGTGGCTTCACGTATAGACAAGACTTCCAGCATGAAAGTGACTTCTCTGCCGCAAAGGGGGTTATTACCGTCGACAGTCAATGTCTTGTCATCGAATCGGGTAACGATAAAGTTTCTGGGCTCACCTTTTTCATTTTCCATGGTGATGGTCATACCAATTTCCCGATATTCTTCCGGGACATTTTCTATACGATCGGTAAATACCAGTGATTCATCTCTCTCACCGTATAACTTTGTGGTGTCTACTGGCACTTCGATGATATCGCCCACTTTTTTACCATACAGTTCCTTTGTCACTTCTTCAGACATGACATCATTCACGCCATGAACATAACCCAGCGGATAATCTACAGTAACAAGTATGTCACCGGTTTTGTTATCGATGACTTTATAATTTAGTTCAACGAATTTTTCGTCTTCAATTGTATCTGACATGACTAGAAAGGCCTGATAATGATAAAGTGTTCTTAGAACAGTGTAGCGCCGAAGATTTTCACCTTGTCCTTTTCATAACCCAGCACCAGTCTGCCCAGCCATTCACTTTTATTTTTTTTGTTTATCACTTTATATAAAACAGTGACATATTCTCCACGGCGTATCATGCCAAGATACGAATAATCATCTGACAGGTTTTTCGCAAGGTCGCTTCTCGCAAACTGCTTACCCATTTCAACCTCATTAGCACCCGCAATAAAAGAGCTCGAAAAATTACGCGTGAAAGCACCGTAGTTTCCTTCATTAGAGTACTTGATAAGATCAACCCACATCGGGTTGGCCAACTCTAAAATCTCTTCATCTGTTTTTTCAAGAATGTTCATAAAATATCTCACCTACACAGTGTTTCATAATTTTATCTATAGCGAGGCCAAGCCACTCTCTGGATAGATAAAAAAAGGACCAACACCATACATGTCAGTCCTTTTTTTCACAAATATATTTCCCGGCTTGTAAAAATCAAGCCTAATGTGTTGAGCATGGGTCGTGGCCAAGGCTGCAATGACGGCTCAGGTCGGGCAAGTGATTCCAGGCCTGCAAGTTCTTAATCATCCGCCTTGTACATCTCGTCCTATTCCGCAAGACGCCTCTCCACTGCTTCCTGTTCCATGCTCCGCATCTTCTCCCGATAGCGTTCGAGACGTCTGGTGGCGGCATCATGCTTCAGCTCGATCGAGTTTTCGCCGAACAATACCTGCTTGAGGAAGCGAAAACCGAACAGCATCAGCTGAGTGTCGTCCCCCAGTATCTCGACCGTCTCTTCGGTGTTCAGGTCATAGAGTTCATTGAACCCATCGCTGACCACGAAATCGCGGAAGCGATCGAGGTCATAGCAGACCATGAAGAATAGCTGCAGACTGGATTTAGACGGCTTGCCTATGCTGGGGCCGGAGGATTTTTTCTTCAGGATCAACTGGCGCCAGCCGCGCGCCAGTTCGTCGTATTCCTCCACACGCTGTTCATGGCGATATTCGTCTATGGTCAGTTCGCGCGGCTCGTTGTGGCCCAGGCAATGCTCCTCTTTCACCAATGCATAGGAGCGGCTGTCGATGTATTCGTCCTGCCGGCGCATCGACAGCAACGCCACCGGGTAATAGCGGCAGGCGGTCGGCCGGTCTTCGTATACGCTGCATCCTTCCGGCGTCATGAAGCGACAGGCCGTGCCGTTCTCCACCGGACGCAGTTTGACGCCCGCGATGCCGCCCTGATCCAGCTCGTAGGGCACGGTGTATTGCTGCAGGAATTCGCCGGACGACATATCCAAGCGCTGCTTCAGGCGCAGGATGTCGTACGGCGTGAGCGAGATATCTATATTGCTGCAACAGGCATTCCAGCAGTTAATATCCTTGCGGCACTGGAACCTGATCTTCTTGTTCCCGTTGCTCATCTCCGGCACGACAGGACTGGTCAGGAAAAGCAGGTCTGCAGTGTGGTAGGTGTCGGTCATTTAACCTCATGTTAATAACGTCTGGATGATGGCGGACGTATTTCCTAATCAGCAACGTCATTATCCCTTATTTGCTTAGTGCCCTTCTGGGGCCGCTTTCTCTACATCACCCACCAGGTGGTAAAGCGGTGCTTTTTCCATCGTATACTCACCTGTCTTGGGATCACGACGAGAAACTGTCAGCACGTGCCAGTTTTTATCGTCCAGTTTCATTGCATCACCACGGTAGTAGTATCCCGGCCAACGTGTTTCCTTACGGAACAGCGTATGATGGAACACACTTTCAGATGTAAGGAAACGATGTTTCAACTCCCATGCACGTAACAACTCGTGTATATCTGAAGCGGCGACTTTTTCCAGATCCTGTCCCAGAAGGTACATTTTCTTGAGGCCGATATTCAGGAGCTTATCGTTGGTCATGTAGTTGACACCAAAGCCACCGCAATACTCATCCATCAGTTTCTGCAAACGATCCAGGCCCTGTCTTGGATTGATGAAGTTCGGATTGACCGACCCGGCAACGACTTCGTTTTTAAATACAGTGTATGTCTCTAATGGTTTGTAGATCTTTTCTTTCAGGTCGGCAATTTGCTTGTCAGAAACACGGATGCCTTCTGCCTTGCCATCATCAATATATTTGCAGGCAGCCTTGGCAGCCAGACGACCTTCAGTGAACGATCCTGATGAGAAAGCGTGTGGTGTACCACCAACCGCATCACCCGCACCAAACAAACCTTCAACGGTCGTCATGCGGTTATAGCCCCAGTAGTACTCCGGCGGCGATACGTCTTCCGGACCCGAGCACCATGCACCGCAACCCGTTGCGTGCGAACCCATGACGTAAGGCTCGGAAGTGGTCAGTTCAGGGTTTTCGTATTTCGGATCAACGTCTGTGGCCGCCCAAAGTACCGCCTGACCAACGGTCATGCCAAGGAAGTTGTGCCAGCCGATCTCTTCAAGATGAGGATCCTGGAATGCTTCCATCGTGACCATGTGAATTGGACCGCGACCGGCATTAACCTCAGAGATTATTGCGTGGTTACGCAGACAAGTCGGAATGGGCCTATGAGTTCTGTGCGAAACCTCCGGATCCAGATATTCTTTGCCTACCATTTCCTGAAGTGCCGGGAACCACTTGGACTCGTACTCTTCACCGTAGGCATTCTGGGTATAGGTCTTGAGATGCAGGAAGTAGGCGCCAACAGGACCGTAACCATCCTTGAATCGAGCCAGTACGATACGGTTTTCCATCTGCGTCATCTTCGCGCCTGCTTCAATCATCAGGCCATAGGCAGATCCCGATGACCATGGCGCGTACCAGACACGGCCCGCACCTTCACCCACTGAACGTGGTTTAAAGATGTTAGAAGCACCACCGGCACCACAGATAACGGTCTTGGACTTGAAGACGTGGTAGTTGCCCGTGCGTACATTGAAGCCTACGGCACCCGCGACGCGGTTCTCCTTGGAATCATCCATCAGCAGATGGGTTACGCAGACACGGTTGAATACCTTGTCTGCTGATTTCTTCGCCGCTTCAGCAACGATAGGCTTATAAGATTCACCATGAATCATGATCTGCCAACGCCCCTCACGCAGATACGAACCCTTCTTCGCGTCGCGCATGATAGGAAGACCCCACTCTTCAAAGTTATGCACAGTCGAGTCAACGTGACGCGCCATGTCAAACAGCAAGTCTTCCCGAACCATACCCATCAGGTCGATACGTGCATAGCGAACGTGATCTTCGGGATTGTTCTCGCCAAATCGAGTACCCATGTAACAGTTGATCGCATACAGGCCCTGGGCTACCGCACCGGAACGCATGATGTTTGCTTTTTCTGCAATAACAATCTTTTTGTTCTGGCCCCAATATCTTGCTTCAAATGCAGCACCGGTGCCACCGAGGCCCGCACCGGCAACCAGGATGTCGATATCGTCTTCAATAATTGTCGAGTAGCCCATTAGTATTGCACCCCTTTTTTAATTTCCAAGCCATTGGATTTCAGCGTGTGTAATCCACCTTCATCCATGCGGATGTATTTAGGCTCATTGAACAACAGTTCACTGTCACGCATTTCCTTGCTTGGAGCAGGCACATCTGCGAGCTTAGGTGTCGCCGAGCCCCAGGGCTTGGTTGTGATAGGCGCTAACAGCTCCATATCTTTTTTACCGTTGCGGAACTTGATGCGCCACGCAATCGTGCCTTTCTCTTCATCACGGATCACTCGAACACTGTGTCCAAGTGGTGCAAAGTCGGCATAACCGCGTACATCAATCGCCTGGTGCGGGCAGGCTTTTACACAGGAGTAACACTCCCAGCACATATTGGGTTCAATGTTGTAAGCACGTCGAAGGGTTTTATCGATGTGCATGATGTCGGACGGGCAGATGTCAACGCATTCTCCACAACCATCACAACGCGTCATATATACAAAGGTTGGCATAATAAATTCCTCTATTTCTTATAGATAATCAGTCAAGTCAGTGTTAGCAGTTTGTTGAAATTATCATACATGCAGAGAAAAGAGTGAGTTTCCGTGGTCACTTTACCCCTCCCGGTGATCTGAAAATCGACTGTAGGGCTTTCTGAGAGGTCAAAAATTTTCCACATTTGCAAACATCGAGAATTTCAACAAACTGCTAGCAGTCCTTTCTGTTCTTCCCGCTTTTAGGGCTACCCCGCTTCGGTCCCGGCGATGCCAGAATGTCTATCAGTTCATTTAAATCATGAAAGGCCCGTTCCCCTTCTCTCTCCGCCCATTCCACCACGCCCACCGACTTGTGCGGGTCCTTCGGATCCCGGCGGTAAATACGCACTACAAAACTGTCCATCTGGCGGTGCCCTCGCGTTAAGAAGAACGATCCTTCATCCTTTTGCAGCCGATGGTATCAGAGACGGGGTTACAGATAGGTTACATTTGGAGGATAACCGATCATGCTCAACCCGTTGCCGGCCCAGGCGAGACATGTGACAACAAGAGCGCAAATCGGCAACGGGATCGCCACAGTCAATACCTGATCGAAGCGCTTATTCAGGGAATCCCTCCTTGCGCCGGTCAGACGGGCGCTTTGTCCGATTGCCACTCGCATGGATGTTTCTGACAATCGCCTCCGTCTCGGGTGAAGGGGCGATGTCCAGATGTAGTCCTAGCGCGTCACGGCACCGCCGGTAGACCGACAGCGCCTCCGCACGATGCCCCAATTGCTGATGGCAGATCATCAGACGCTGGTAATACTCCTCGACCAAAGGGTCTACTCCGAGCCCCTGTTGATAGCAGCTCGCCGCCTTCTTCCAGTCCCCTGTCTCTTCCCATTGACGGCCCAGGTCGCTCAGGCACCGAAGATACTTGGCATGCAGACGTTCACGCAGCGCCATGGCCCTGAACGAAACAGTATCCTCTGCGAGAAAGTGGCCATGATAGAGTGCCACGGCCCTTTCCAAAGCGGCAACGTCAGCCGGTTCTCGCCCAAGAAGTCTTTCGAACGCGCAGACATCCACCCAACAGTAACGGGGGTCCAGAGTGACATGCCCCTCACGGACTGAAATCACCTCATCGTTCCCAAGGAGCTTGCGCAGGCGGTGCAGCGTCGTTTTGAATGCCTGATTGGCCTTATCGCCCTCCGCCTCGGGCCAGAGGGCTGCAGCGAGAGTCTCCATATTCACATCCCGACCGCCCAGGGCGATCAAGGTCTTCAACATCTCTATCACCTTTCCTTGTGCGCGCTTGGCAAACTGCAAGGGCGCACCATCCCGCACGATACTGAAGCGGCCCAGGGTATAAATCTTGATCGGCCACGGCCATTCCGCGATGCCAATGTCCGGCGGCGGTGCGAGCTGAAGTTTCCGGATGAACGTGCGCGCACAGTCTGGTTCGATGCCCCTTTCAAGCGCGAGGGCACATAGCCTGGCGGCCGACGTAGGTACGAGACCAAGGAGATTCAAAGTACCGGATTTGCGCAACAGCCGCAGCGCCTGTCCCAGCAGCTCACATCCTTCGGCCTCCCGTTTGTCGGCGAAGGCAAGCTGTGCGCCCACCATGTCGCGCATATAGCATAAGTGCCCCTTGGGCGTATCGCGCAGCAATGCGTCGGCTCGGGCGAGGGCGGCGCGGGCGGAATCCAGTTCGCCCATTTCCACATGGTATAGCGCCGCCGTCAGGACGGCACAGGTCAAGTTGGTTACGACCTTTAACTCCGTTTCGAGCTGCATGCTGAGGGCAATATTGCGCTGCGCCGTCGGAAAGTCCCCGGACAGCGCGGCGCGCCAGGATCGCAGATGCCAATAAAACGCGCTATCGAACTTGGAGCCGAAGCGGTCGAGTTGCGCCCGCATGCGCGGCAACAGCTCGTCTGCGCGTGCCAGCTGTCCCGCGCCGAGGCAGGCCAAAATACCCACCCCGAGTAACATCAAATCCATCAGATGCACACCGGTGCGGGCGCTGATTGTCAATCCCGCTTCCATCGGCGGGATCGCGGCTTCGGGATCTGCCAAAAAGGCAAACCAATTCGCTTCAGCAAATTTAATCAGAATTTGCTCGAACGGCGCGTTCGACAAGCGTCCCGCCAAGCTGCCGGCATACTCGATCATCTCCGCCACTTCGGCGCCATCGTCGCCGTACCAGGCTCCGCAGATGAGCCAGGGAAACGCCAGACGCGCGCAGGCGGCCGGATTGTCGCACGCGCGCACCAGCGTCGTGGCGCGCTGCATCCAGCGGACCAAAGACGGATGCGCGGGCCGGCGCCACAGGCACGCGAAGAGGGCGGCGGCCACTGCGCGGGCTTCGATCTCGATGCTGGGAAATTCGGGATAGGCCTCCGTCAAGCGCTCCAGACGGTCCAGCCACGGATCGAATTGGCCGTAATCACTCATCTGATACGTGATGGCATCAGCCGCGCCGGCCCACGCGAGAAACGCGCCGGTGGCATTGCGGTCGCGTTCGAAGTGCAGAAAGGCCGCCTCGAATTGCACCAGCGCGGCTCCGGGATCCATCGGCAAGCGGCACACGCCGAGCCAATACGGCAACCACGGCTCCGACTCTAGCTCCGCCGCCGGCAGCCGCCGGATCGCCTCGCCGAGTGTCAGCAAGCGCCCTTCCGTCAAGATCATGGGCGCATGCTGAAGAATCAGCCGCGTCGCGGCGCCCCAGTCTTCGGCGTCGAGATAGAACGCGAGCGCTTCCTCGGTCCGGCCGGCCTCCTCGAGCAGGCTCGCGGCTTTGTGACGGCGGCGGGCCAGCTCGGTAAGGCCCCAGGTCTCGCGCGCCTGCGCGAGCAGGAAGGCACGAAACAGCGGATGGTATTGGTAGCCGGCGCCGGGCGCGGCGCGGCGCTCGGTAAAGTAATGGCTGCGCACCAGGTCGTCGAGCAACGCGGCGGCCTGCGCGTTTCCGCTCATGCGCTCGGCCATGGCGGCGGTGAAACTCGGGAACAACGCCGTCTGCACGAGGAACTCCTTGACCGCGGGGTGGCGGCGCGCGAACACTTCGGCGGCGAAGTAATCGAACATGATCTCTGCCGCGGCGGGATCGAACGCTTGTTGCGCCGATGTCGCACCTTGGGCGCCCTCGATCAACAGGATCAGGCCCGCCATCCAGCCTTCGCACTGATCGTGCAGACGTGCGGCCAGCGCCAAGGGAAGCGCCGCGTTGTTCTGGCCCAGAAAGCGCGCGAATTGAATCGATTCCTCCGGCCGCAGCCGCAACGCGCCCCAATCCAGTTGCACGAGCTCCCCGGAAACCTGCATGCGCGCGAAGGCCGGTGGTGGCTTGCTGCGGCTGATCAGAATCGTACGAAGGTGTGGGGGTAGCTCACTCAGCCCCGCGCACAAAACCTCGTACAGCGGCGCGCTCGCCTCCACCTCTTGCACGTTGTCGAACACGAGCACACAAGGCTTGTGCAATCGGCGGGCAAGTTCCCGGAAGAAGTTGCGCGTGAAGGTCGGGATGCCGGCGAGATACTCCGGCATGAGCTTGGGCATGGGACGGCGAAAACGCGGGGCGGTCTGGGCGACGGCCAGACCGAGGTAGTGAAAAAATGCCGCCGGATCCGTATCGCCGGCATCCACCTGGTACCACAGACAATCATGCCCTCGGGCTTCCAGCCAGCTGACAGCCAGCGTGGTCTTTCCCGCTCCCGCAGGACCTTCGACCCAGAGCATTGGGTGTGCAGTGGCTTGATCGATCTGTTCGAGCAGGCGCGTGCGGGCATAAACTGCGGACAGCTGCGGACGCGTGAGCTTCACAACCGCCCACGGGGCTGATCGGGAACCTTGTTTTGAAATTTTAGATTTCATCAACTTGCTCCGGTAGATCGGCCTGTTGCGCCAGCAGCTGCAATCTGGATTTAGTTGAACATCACCCTTTATGTTTATTTTTGGATGGCGTTTTAGCGAACCGCAAAACGACGCTACTCTAGTATCGTCACGAAATCTATACGGACGTATACTTACATAAGAATACGTTGTTTGCTGACAGGCGCTGGATGCGTTCAAACAAGTTCAAGGGCCGTTTTGGGTCGGGTTGATCCTACCCACGTATGGCCTCTAACAATAGAACAGCAGGTCTCAAATGCCTGTTTATTATTGCCAAGGAGAGGCCGATAATAAGCTGTGTCTATAATTGATCATATGTGTCCATAACTTCGGATGTGACCTGATCGCGGCAGCGCCATATTCGATCGTCGTTGAAGTCCTAATTGGTGCAGTCGTCCTCTGTCACCAGGGCCGAATCTAAACGGACTGAGGTAGAGCCGATGATTAGTGAAAAAAGTTTTCATACGCTATTCGATCTGGCTGCTGATGCCATATTTATTCTTGAGACGGATGGCTTGATCAAGGAGATCAATCGTATCGCTCATGAGCGGCTAGGCTATACGAAGGCCGAGATGGTAGGGAAGCATGTCGGCAGTTTCATCTTGCCTGAGTTTGCCGCTATGCTGGGCAACAGACTTGCCAAGATTCAGAAACAAGAATTTTTGATATATGAATCAGCTCAAGTATGTAAGGACGGTTCCGTTTTACCTGTAGAGATATGCAGCAGGACGGTAGAACTGGATGGGAAAATACAGGTGTTCAGCATCGTCCGCGATATCACCGAGCGCAAACGGATGCTGGAAGCACTGAAACAAAGTGAAGAAAAATACCGCCTATTATTCGAGAACTCGCGCGATGCCCTGCTGATAAACTCGCCGCCAAGCTGGCGGTTTTCGGCGGTCAACCAGTCTGCCGTGCACATCTTCGGCGCAAAAGGCGAAGACGAGTTCCTCTCCTTGAACCCATGGGATATTTCGCCGGAACGCCAGCCGGATGGGACTCCTTCCCCCGAGAAGGCCCATCAGATGGTCGCCACCGCCATGGTGGAAGGCGCCCACCTGTTCGAATGGACACATAAACGGCTTGATGGCACGCCGTTCCCGGCGGAGGTATTGCTTACGCGCATGGAATTGCATGGCGAGGTTTTTATTCAGGGCTCGGTGCGGGACATCAGCGTGCGAAAAGGGCTGGAAAGAGAAGCCCAGGAAAAAAGAGACGAAATGGATGAAGTGCAAAAACTGCATGTCGCCGCCCAGACCGCTGCGGCCATCGCCCATGAATTGAATCAGCCGCTGCTGGCCATTGCCTCGTATACCGGGGCTGCGCGCATGTTGCTGCAAGCCGGAAAGCCCGACCTCGACAAAATCCGCAATGCCGTTGAAGCAAGCGAGCGGCAAGCCCAGCGCGCCGGACAATCCATCCGCGAACTGCTCGAATTCCTGAGCATGAAGGAATTCTCCATCGACTCATTTGACCTTAACCAGGAAATCCTTGGCGCCCTGAATTCTGCAAAAGAAGAAAAAGAGTTCCAGACCATTTTACAGTTGCAAGAGGGGCTTCCTTTGGTCCTGGCCAGCCGCTCCCAGGTACGAAAGGTGCTGCTCAATCTGCTGCACAACGGCATCGAGGCGATGATGGAAGCCGGCGTGCCGCTGCCTGCCATCAGCGTGACCGTACGCACGATCAAGGACAAAAACGTTGCCCAGGTGACCATACGGGACAACGGGCCGGGTTTCCGGGATGAGGATATCCAGCGCCTGTTTCAACCGTTCTTTACCACCAAGGCTAGAGGCATTGGCCTGGGGCTGGCCATCAGCCGCTCGCTGGTCGAGGCGAACGGCGGCCAGCTCTGGGTTGATCCGCAGGAAAAGCCCGGCGCCACTTTCCATCTTACTTTGCCTTTTGCGCCATGAACGCACCCAACAACGTATACGTAGTGGACGATGACGAAGCGGTGCG
>JBAUUR010000003.1:0-13823 GCA_049582805.1 Gallionellaceae bacterium
ATCCCGAACAGGACAGTGAAACGACTTTGCGCCGATGATAGTGTACGTCCGTATGTGAAAGTAGGTCATCGTCAGACTCCTTATAAAGCAAAACGCCCCGCCCCAAAAGGTGGGGCGTTTTGTTTTATGGGCTTGAATCATGACCTGCTTGCACGCAGTGACAACACGCTCGCGCAGCGAGCTTCTTGCGGCGGAGGCTAACATTCGCTGGCGAATGTTAAGCCCCAACGGGGGGCGGCCATAGCCAAAGCAGGGCAATTACGACAGCCAGAAGGGTTACGTTGTTTGATATTCCCTGTAATTTTTGAGGGTACAAGCGATTTCCGGTATCATTGCGAGCCATGACAAAATTCATCTTCATTACTGGCGGTGTGGTGTCGTCGTTAGGCAAGGGTATCGCAGCCGCTTCCCTTGCGGCGATACTTGAATCGCGCGGACTAAGAGTCACACTGTTAAAGCTTGATCCTTATATCAATGTTGATCCCGGAACCATGAGTCCGTTCCAGCATGGAGAAGTGTTCGTTACTGAAGATGGAGCGGAAACCGACCTTGATCTCGGTCATTACGAGCGCTTCGTGTCCGCCAAGATGCGTAAGGCAAATAACTTTACTACCGGCCAGATTTATGAAAGTGTGATCCGCAAGGAGCGGCGCGGTGAATATCTTGGCAAAACAGTGCAGGTGATCCCGCACATCACGAACGAAATCCAGTCATTTATTGAGCGTGGCGCGGCAGCATCACATGATGGCAACGCGGATGTGGCAATAGTCGAGATCGGCGGCACAGTAGGTGATATCGAATCGCTGCCATTTCTTGAGGCAGCGCGCCAGATGGGCTTGCGTCTCGGTCGGGGATCTACCGCATTTGTACATTTGACCCTGGTACCATTCATCGCCAGCGCAGGCGAATTGAAAACCAAGCCGACGCAGCATAGCGTGCAAAAGCTGCGCGAGATTGGGATTTTGCCGACCGCATTGTTATGCCGGGCGGATCGACCGATACCCGATGATGAGCGGGCAAAAATTTCTCTGTTTTCCAACCTGCGTGAAGAAGCTGTCATTTCTGTTTGGGATGAGGACAGCATTTACAAGATACCGCAAATGTTGAACCAGCAAGGCCTGGACCGCATCATTTGTGAAGAACTGAATTTAAATCCGCCACCAGCTGATTTGTCGGCATGGGCAAAACTCGTGGATGACTTGGAACACCCGGAACATCAAGTATCCATAGGCATGGTTGGCAAGTATGTGGATTTGACCGAATCCTACAAGTCACTGATTGAAGCGTTGCGTCATGCCGGCATACATACGGCCACGCGTGTCAACATCGAATTCCTGGATTCGGAATTGCTGGAAAAATCCGAAGTTGGCGGACTGGGCCGCTTCGACGCGATACTGGTTCCGGGTGGATTTGGCAAGCGCGGGACGGAAGGGAAAATCTCGGCGATTCGATATGCCCGCGAAAACAGGATCCCCTATCTCGGTATCTGCCTTGGCATGCAGCTTGCCGTGATCGAATATGCACGCGATGTTACGGGTATGACGGATGCAAACAGTACCGAATTTGATCCTGAAACGGAGCATCCGGTGGTGGCGCTTATAACTGAATGGCTTGATCGCGAAGGCAAGGTGGAAAAACGCAGCACGCAATCAGATATGGGTGGCAGCATGCGACTGGGTTCGCAACGTTGTCCAGTCAAATCCGGAACGCTTGCCGCGAGAATCTACGGTGCTGAAGTGAACGAAAGGCATCGCCATCGCTACGAAGTAAATAACTATTACGTGCCGATGTTGGAAAAGGCAGGACTCGTATTTTCCGCTCGCACCCCCAGCGAAAATCTGCCGGAAATAATGGAATTGCCGCAAACAATGCACCCATGGTTTGTAGGCGTTCAGTTCCATCCGGAATTCACCTCCACTCCTCGCGCTGGACATCCATTGTTCAAGTCGTTTATCGAAGCTGCAATTCAGCGCCAGCGGACGGCACGGGCAGCTCAACAGAAGGCATTGGCGTGAGATGGGTCAAAGAGGACGATCAGGCCGCGCGCGGCGGCACGCAGCAGGCGTTGCGGACAGCACCAGCCGGGCAGCATGCCGGGAATCATAAAATATGAAACTGTGTGGATTTGATATCGGGCTGAATCAGCCGATGTTCCTGATTGCCGGGCCATGTGTTATCGAGTCTGAGCAACTGGCCATCGATACTGCAGGCCGCTTGAAGGAGATATGCAATGACCTGCAAATTAATTTCATTTATAAATCTTCTTACGACAAGGCCAACCGCAGCTCCGGATCGTCATTCCGCGGATTCGGCATTGATGAGGGCTTGAGAATCCTGTCCGAGGTGAAAAGTCAGATCGGCGTGCCGGTGCTGACTGACGTTCATGATCGGGACGAGATTGCCCCGGTTGCGAAAGTCGTGGACGTGCTGCAAACCCCGGCGTTCCTTTGCCGGCAGACTGACTTCATTCAGGCAGCAGCGTCTGCCGGGAAGCCGGTGAATATCAAGAAGGGACAATTCCTGTCACCGTGGGACATGCGGAACGTGGTGGAAAAGGCGCGCGAGGCAAGCGGAGCGGATAACATCATGGTGTGTGAGCGCGGCGCATCTTTTGGCTACAACAATCTGGTATCGGACATGCGTTCATTGGCCGTGATGCGTAATACCGGCTGCCCGGTGGTGTTTGATGCGACACATTCCGTGCAGTTGCCAGGCGGGCAAGGAACGACGAGTGGAGGACAGCGCGAATTTGTGCCGGTGCTGGCGCGCGCGGCTGTTGCAGCAGGTATTTCCGGCTTGTTCATGGAAACTCATCCGGATCCATCCAAGGCAAAATCGGACGGACCTAATGCTTTTCCATTGGCATATATGAAAGAGATGTTGCAGACATTAAAAGTGCTGGATGCAACAGTAAAACAGCAAGGGTTGATTGAGGAAAAAGTGAATTTGAGCAGTATTTAAGTAAACTAAGGACTAGACAGAAATGAGTGCAATTGTTGATGTGGTGGCGCGTGAGATTCTGGATTCCCGTGGTAATCCGACTGTTGAGGCTGATGTGCTGCTGGAGTCCGGCGTGATGGGACGTGCCGCAGTTCCGTCCGGTGCGTCCACCGGAACCAGGGAAGCCGTTGAGTTGCGCGATGATGATAAGCAGCGCTATCTCGGCAAGGGCGTGCTGAAAGCAGTCGAAAATGTGAACACCGAGATTGCCGAGGCGATTGTCGGGCTGGATGTTTCGGAGCAGGCATTCATCGATCAGACCATGATAGATCTGGATGGCACCGAGAATAAATCGCGGCTTGGCGCGAATGCCATCCTGGCCGTATCCCTGGCAGTGGCCAAGGCCGCCGCTGAAGAAGCGGGACTGCCACTGTACCGATACCTGGGGGGCGCGGCGCGCATGGAAATGCCGGTGCCGATGATGAACATCATCAATGGTGGTGCGCACGCTGTTGGCGGCGCCGACATTCAGGAGTTCATGATCATTCCGGTAGGCAGCCAGAGTTTCCGTGAAGCGCTGCGTTGCGGCGCGGAAGTGTTCCATAACCTGAAAAGCATTCTGCATCACCGCGGGCTCAGCACCACGGTGGGCGACGAAGGCGGCTTTGCGCCTGCCCTGGGTTCCAACGAGGCCGCATTGAAAATCATCGTCGAAGCCATAGACGCGGCCGGTTATGTTCCCGGCGCGGATGTGGCGATAGGCATAGATGCTGCCGCTTCGGAATTTTACAAGGACGGGCATTATCACCTGAAAGCGGACGGGCTGACTCTTACCTCGTCGCAGATCATAGACCTGTATGCGACTTGGGTGGACAAATATCCAATCATCAGCATTGAGGACGGCTTGAGCGAGCACGATTGGGAGGGCTGGAAACGGCTTACCGAGCGCCTTGGCAAATCCATCCAGTTGGTCGGCGACGATGTGTTTGTGACCAACACGAAAATCTTGCGGGAAGGCATCAGGCAAGGCATTGCCAACTCGGTTCTGATCAAGGTTAACCAGATCGGCACCCTCACTGAAACTTTTGCGGCGATTGAAATGGCCAAACGCGCGGGCTACACCGCCGTGGTTTCGCATCGCTCCGGCGAGACGGAGGATTGCACCATCGCCGACCTGGCCGTTGCCACCAATGTGCTGCAAATCAAGACCGGCTCGCTGTCTCGCTCTGACCGTATCGCGAAATACAATCAGCTGTTGCGCATCGAAGAAGACCTCGGTGACAGCGCGTCCTACCCCGGACGCGAGGCGTATTATCAGCTTGGATAATGCGTGTCGTTACGTTCATTCTCCTGGCCCTTGTTTTGCTGTTGCAGTATCCGCTATGGCTGGGCAAGGGTGGCTGGTTGAAAGTATGGGAATTGGGCAATCAGGTCGAAGCACAAAAGCAGGCCAATCTCCAGACGCAGGCGCGCAATGCTGCGCTGGATGCTGAAGTGCGCGACCTTAAACAAGGCACAGAAGCGATAGAAGAACGTGCGCGCAACGAGCTGGGTATGGTCAAGACCGACGAGATTTTCTTCCAGATAGTCGGCAAACACTCATCGGAATATGCATCGACGGTATCGCCTTCGGAAACATCAATCCGTTAAACTTCGGAGGGCAGGAATGAGGACAAAACTACTCTGCATTACTTGCTCCATTGTGCTCTTGGCTTGTGGCAAGACAGGAGGCGGTGGGTCATATCAGCAGACAGGTTCCCTGGTGGTTCAGCCAGCCGCCTCCCAGCCGGCGATCAGCAGTAGTGCGATGCAAACGGCCAGGACGGATGCTGTGCAAATAGCCGGATTTTACCCGGGCATGGACATTCAAGGCGTGCCAGACATCATGATGTCAATATTGGCTGACCAGCAATTGCCCGGCTTCGGCTTTACCGGCGTGATCAGACTGGGCAATGGAGAGCAATGTGTCCTGATGTATACCAAATCATTCATGGATGCACTGGAAGCGCGGGCGCGTGATCGTTATGGCATCGCGCGGGCGCAGGCAAAAGTGGACGAGGAAGTTCTTACCTCATGCGAAAATTCGGATGGTGTCATGACAGCGCAGGCCGGAGCGGATGGCAAGGTCACCCGCATCCAGTTCAATGACGTCAGGAGCCTGTTCAACGTACAAGGAGCTTCACTTGCTGACTTTGCAAGGCACCTTGCTGCTGAAGCCCACATTCCTGAATTGAAACCCAACGAGAACCAGACTACATGGAACTACACGAGTCCGCAGGGAACAAACATCGCACTTGAAACAAAAAACGCACTGGGAATATCCATGCTGAGGCTTGTTATGAGCAGGTCCGAGCCTTAGCCGGTGCCATGCTGGCCTAATAAATCAGCAAAGGTAAATGGTTATGCATAAAATAGTCATTCTTACGGTGTTCACTGCCATAGTGCTTGGCGCCTGTGGCCAGACCAAGACCCAGGATTACTATCTTGCCCACCCGGACGAACTGGCTGCCGATCTGGCTGAATGCAAGGCCGGCGGCATGAGCACGTACAACTGCAACGAGGCAGACAAGGCCGCATTCATCCTGAACTCGAAAAAGAAGGAATGACACGAGCCTGTGCTCATCTTCAGCGTCAGCAGCAAGCGCAAGGGGGAATTGGCTATCCGTTTAGTTGCGCACAGGCGTCGGATTATCTTTCGGCACGTTCCGCCGCCAGCACGGTATTCGCCATCAGCATCGTAATGGTCATCGGCCCAACTCCGCCTGGCACCGGGGTGATCCAGCCGGCCACTTCCTTGGCCGAATCGAAATCCACGTCACCGCAAAGCTTGCCGTCAGGCAGGCGGTTGATGCCCACATCTATCACTGCCGCGCCCGGCTTGATCATGTTGCCGGTGATCATCTTTGGCTTGCCGGTCGCGACCACGAGGATGTCCGCGTCGCGCGTGAACCTGGCTAAATCCTGAGTCCTAGAGGTGCAGATCGTTACGGTGGCGTTCTGTTGCAGGAGCATCAGCGCCATCGGCTTGCCGACGATGTTGCTGCGGCCCACCACTACGGCGTGCTGGCCTTCGATGGACACACCGCATTTTTCCAGCAGCTTCATTGCGCCGTATGGCGTGCAGGGCGCGAAGCGGGTGTTGCCGGTGACCAGGGCGCCGACGTTCACCGGGTGGAAGCCGTCCACATCCTTGTCCGGGCTGATCGCTTCCAGCACCTTGCCGCTGTCGATCTGCCTGGGTACCGGCAGTTGCACCAGGATGCCATGGATCTTTGGATCGGCGTTGAGTGCAGCGATTTTTGCCAGCAGCGTAGCCTCGCTCGTGTCGGCGGGCAGGGACACATGTTCGGAATGCAGGCCCAGTTCGGTGCAGGCCTTGACCTTGTTGGCAACATAGACCCTGGAGGCGGGGTCTTCGCCGACAATGATCACCGCCAGCCCCGGTGTTATGCCGCGCGCCTTCAAGGCATCGGCGCGCACCTTCCATTCGGCGCGGACTTCCTGCGCGATGGCCTTGCCGTCTATGATGCGGGCGCTCATGATGATCAGAACTCGGGTTTCACTTTGGCGTTCATGTAATTCTCCACGCCTGACATAATTTCGGCGCGAGCTTCCTCGATGCCTTTCCAGCCTTGCACCTTGACCCACTTGTGCGGCTCCAGGTCCTTGTAGTGCTCGAAGAAATGGGCAATTTGTTTGAGCGTGATGGCCGGCAGCTCTTTGAAATTATGCAAGCCGCGATAAACAGTGGACAGTTTGTCCACCGGTACGGCCAGCACCTTGGCGTCAAATCCTGATTCATCCTCCATCTTGAGGACGCCTAGAGGGCGGCAACGAACCACCACGCCGGTCAGCAGCGGCACCGGGGTGATCACCAGCACATCCACCGGATCGCCATCGTCAGACAGGGTATGGGGGATATAACCGTAATTGCAGGGATAATGCATCGCCGTATTCATGAAGCGGTCAACGAATATTGCTCCGGAATCCTTGTCAACCTCGTATTTTACGGGATCTCCATGCATGGGGATCTCGATGATCACGTTGAAGTCGTCAGGCAGGTTTTTCCCGGAAGGGACAAGGTTCAAACTCATTTTGTTATGGCCCTATGAACAAAATTTTGAAGAGGCGAATTGTAACATTGTGGGCGGTCATGAAATTGCGGGTTTTGCGTTCGTCTTGGTTTGAATATGTGTCTATTTTGAAACCAGTTGAGCGGTGTCAAAGATAGATGATTTTTGCATTCCTGGCCCGATAAGACGAAGCTAAATTGGCACGTATAAAGTGTATTTGAATTTTGCTCACAGAAACTGTGGATAACTTTGTGCATGATTTGTCCTTTTCCTGTTAAAACCCGCATGAAATGGACGTTTCAATCATGTTGCATATTTTTTAAACTGGAAAAATATATAATAGAAACAAAACCATAACGTAAGTTCCTGACTGCCAAGGCGGTTGATCTGTCGCAAAGTGGCGTAATTGCTGAGATTGTGAATTACTGCGTGATGTCAAGATGATTTTTGAAAAAATTTGCGGATAGAAATCTTATGGTTAAGGGTACCATCGCGCAGGAAAATTCAGTTCTGTTGTTTCACAGAATAATTGGGAATTGTTGCGTTGCGCTAGCATAAAGCCAGCCTCTCCCAATTAATGTGTTCAACTGGCAGTGTGCTACAGGAGAGATGCATTTTTTCGAACCGAAGCGGGGCAATGAGGTAGGCAGTTTCCCAGTCGGGGAAGGGAAGCTATCATGCATTATGGAATGTCGGTGAAGGTACCAGGTTGAAAATTGGAAATATACAGGAGGGAAAATTTATCATGAGAGATGTGGGTTCAGAAAACACGGGGATGTTCAGGCAGATTGCAAGAATAGGATTGGTACTGATGCTGGCCTTTTGTCTAAAAGCTTATGCGGAAGTTCCATGGATAAGTTGGACAGAAGAAGTGCTGTTGCATGACGGCAGCAAGCTTGTGATGTGGGTGGGTCAGCGTCATGGGGGCGAAGCTGATAGGGGGGGATATCCCATTACGGAACAAGCGGTTTCCTTTTCCATCCCGGGATCATCTGAAAAAATCGTCTGGCGCAGTACCTATAACGTGAAGAATACAATCCCTGACAATTTGAAACTGTTGGCTGTTGATGTGTTTGGCCAGGATGCTTATGTCGTTACTGCTCCGATTGGAAGAGGCATCGCCAAATGGCGAAGTCCCAACCCACCCTATGTATTTTTTAAATATGACGGCAAGAAATGGCAACGAGTCCCGATTGAAGATTTTCCTCCTGAAATCAAAGAGGCCAACGTTGTAATTGACACACGTCAGTTTGAAGAGCGCCTGACAGCCGGAAAGGACGTTATAACGGCTGACCAGGTGAAGGCGATGAATGATGAATTAAAGGGATCGATCCCGCCGTACTGGACCGTCTTTACTCGTACGCCGCTGCAAAGAGCGAAGCGGAAACCTGCGAATACCGGGGACGCGGAAGACTAGGGAGAGTGCTTGATAGCAATGGTCGGCAGTTGTTGAGAGCATATAGCAAGGCCCCATGGTAAAAATGTCAAGTGGGTGTAATGCTCAAAGCAGGTTTGGCAATTCTCTCAATCAGCGACAGATTGAGAGAATTGTTTTTGAACGCAAGCAAATACGGATTACGCTTTGTTGCGCAATCCAATGGCCGGGAATGGTGCATGGTGGTCTTGGATAAAAACCAGGTATTGAGCGTACGCGAGTTGAATCTCCTGGCAAGACAATTGCTAGAGAACAGCTTGCCGCTGCTTTGGGTGCGCGGAGAGATTTCCAATTTCACCCGGGCCGCTTCCGGTCACTGGTATTTTTCCCTGAAGGACGATCAGGCGCAGGTGCGCTGCGTGATGTTTCGCCACAAGAGCCAGTATCTGGACTGGCAACCCAGGAATGGCATGCAAGTGGAAGTTCTGGCGCTGGCTACCGTGTATGAGGCCCGCGGCGATTTCCAGTTGACGCTGGAACAGATGCGGCCTGCCGGGCTGGGGGCGCTGTATGAGGCGTTCGAGCGGTTGAAGAAGAAACTGGAAGGCGAGGGGCTGTTCGATGCCGCGCGCAAACGCCCATTGCCGTTCCTGCCGCATCAGATCGGCATCGTCACTTCGCCACAGGCCGCCGCGTTGCGCGATGTGCTGACCACGCTTGCAAAACGCATGCCTGGCGTTCCCGTGGTGCTGTATCCGGTACCAGTGCAGGGTGAGGGAGCGGCGCAGAAAATAGCGCAGGCCATCCGCCAGGCGAATGAACGCGCCGAGTGCGACGTGCTGATCGTGTGCCGGGGCGGCGGCAGCATCGAGGACTTGTGGGCGTTCAACGAAGAGATAGTGGCGCGCGCCATCGCCGCCAGCGCCATTCCGGTGGTCAGCGGGGTGGGGCACGAGACCGATTTCACGATCGCCGATTTCGTTGCCGACGAACGTGCGCCGACCCCCACCGCAGCCGCGCAGCACGTCGTGCCGGAACGCGATTCCCTGCTGGGAACCTTGCGCAATTTGGCGCAACACCTGCTGCGCGCACAGCGCAACCGTCTGCAGAATGCGATGCAGGGGGTGGATTTTTTGCAGCGTCGCCTGGTGCATCCCGCGCAGCAGTTGCAAAGCACAGCGCAGCAATTGCAGCAAGTGCAGCAGCGCATGCAGCGCGCCTTCGCCTATCGCCAGCAGCAGCAACATTGGCAATGGCAATCGCTGGCGCAACGCCTGCGCCAGGCAAGCGGCAACTTTGCCCGCCTGCAAGACAGGCAATCCGGTCTGGCGGAACGTCTGATCAGGGCCATGCGCACAGCGCAAGCACAACGCCTGGCGCGCATCGAACACTTTGCACAAAGCCTGGCCTTGCTCAACCCGCAACAAGTCCTGTCGCGCGGCTATAGTTTGGTTCAGGACGCAAGTGGCAGGGTGGTGTCTGACGCAAATCTGTTGGCCATAGGCGCGGAGCTGCGCATCACCTTTGCGCATGGCTGGGCACGGACCGAGGTGAAGGAAAAGGGCGGCGCCGCTTAGCCTGAAAAAAGCTGGCAGGCGCAATCATTCGCACACAGCCGATTGTGCGTGCGAACACCCACAGGGTGCAAGAACCTCTGCGAGCTAAATTCGCACCTGCGAACCCATCAACTGCTTTTCCAGAGGTTGAGCGATTTGGGTTAAAATTCGCGCCCGCACAAATCACCGGCGAACCCCCGCATGAAGTCATGGAACATCTGAACAAGTCCTGCACGGGCCGGCGCTGCCTCTTGCTGCTGCTGGCTGTAGCCGTCCTCTGGTTCATCAACATTGAATACCGCAAACTGATCAAGCCGGATGAAGGGCGCTATGCCGAGATTCCGCGCGAAATGGTGGCCAGCGGCGATTGGGTCACGCCGCGCCTGAACGACCTTAAATACTTCGAGAAACCGCCGCTGCAATACTGGGCGACCGCAACCGCTTACGAACTGTTCGGCGAGCATCAGTGGACATCGCGCCTGTGGGCTGCGCTGACCGGTTTTGCCGGGCTCATGCTGGTGTGGTTCGCCGGGACGCGGCTGTTTGGCAGGGAAGCCGGCTGCTACGCCGCCCTGTTGCTGGGTGGCAGTGCGCTGTACGTGCTGATGGCGCATATCAACACGCTGGACATGGGCGTGACGTTCTTCATCACGCTGGGTATTGTCGGTTTGCTGCTGGCGCAGCAGGAAGGCGCGGAGGCGCGCTCCCGGCGCAACTGGATGTATGTTGCATGGGTGGCGCTGGCGCTGGCGGTGCTGAGCAAGGGCCTGATGGGGTTGATCTTGCCGGGCGCTGCACTGTTCCTGTATTCACTCGCGCAACGCGACATCACGGTGTGGAAACGCATGCACTGGGGCATGGGGCTGTTTCTGTTCACGCTGGTTGCGGCGCCATGGTTCTATCTGGTGATGAAAGCCAATCCCGAGTTCTTCCAGAAATTTTTTATTTATGAGCATTTCACGCGGTTCACCACCAAGGAACTTGGACGCTATCAGCCCTGGTATTACTTCGTGCCGGTGCTGCTGTTCGGCATGCTGCCGTGGACCGTGCTGATGTTCGACACCCTGCTGCATACCTGGAAAGAAAGTTACAGGACGGACAAGTCGTTCAACCCGGAACGCTTCCTGGTGGTGTGGGTGGTGTTCATCTACCTGTTCTTCTCGGTGTCCGGTTCCAAGCTGCCGTCTTACCTGTTGCCGATGTTCCCGGCGCTGGCGCTGTTGATGGGCAAGCAGGTCGCCGCGATGGACCAGCGCAGGCTGTTCCGGATGGTCGCACCGATGTTGCCGTTGATGGTTGTTGCACTGGGGCTGGCGCCATTCATCGCGCGCACGGCTGATACGCCACTGCAAGTGCAGATGTACAGCGAATATTCCCTGTGGCTCATCGCGGCTGCCACGGTCTGGCTGCTGGGCGTGATCGCTGCACTGCTATGGCTGCGGCGCAACCAGAAAATGGCGGCGCTGCTTGTGCTGGCGCTCAGCACGCTGGGCGTCGCCCTGCTGGCGACATCCGGCTACAATGCGATCGCGAGGGAACGCTCCGCTTACCTGATCGCGGATGCGATCCGCCCTTATATCAAGCCCGGCATCCCGTTCTATTCGGTGGCCGATTACGAACAGACTTTGCCGTTCTATCTGAAGCGTACCTTCACTCTGGTTGCCTACCAGGATGAGATGGCGTTCGGTATCATGCAGGAGCCGCAGCGCTGGATCCCGGACATAGCCGGATTCATCAAGGCCTGGCAGGCGCAACCGGCAGCCTATGCGATCATGCCGGTGCGTATCTATCCGCAATTGCAAAGCGCAGGTTTGAAGATGAAAGTCATATACGAAGATACGTTGCACATCGTGGTGAGCAAGCCGTGAACCTCGTCAGCTTCGGCCTGATATTCACCGGCGTGATGCTTAACGCCGCCGCGCAGATCCTGATGAAGGCGGGCACCAACGCGGTCGGCCATTTCGACTTCAGCTTGGAAAACATCCTGCCCGTCGGCTGGAAACTGGCGACCGAGTGGCATATCGCCGCTGCGCTGTTGTGCTATGCGCTGAGCGTGGTCATCTGGATACTCGCGCTGTCGCGGGTGCCTGTCAGCATCGCCTTCCCGATGCTGTCGATGGCTTATGTGGTGAATGCCGTCGCGGCCTATTACCTGCTGGGCGAAGCTTTCAATCCGACCAAGCTGATCGGCATGGCTGTTATCATTTTTGGTGTGATCATAATCTCCCGAGCATAAATGAATAATATTTTCCTTCCCTTCTCCCGCCCAACCATCGACGAAGCGACCATCGCGGCGGTAGGCGACGTGCTGCGTTCCGGCTGGATCACCAGCGGCCCCAAGGTGCAGGAATTCGAGAAGCAGCTCTCTGCATACTTTGGCGGACGCCCGGTGCGCACCTTCAACTCCGGCACCTGCACCATGGAGATCGCCCTGCGCATCGCGGGCATCGGGGCAGACGATGAAGTCATCACCACGCCGATCTCCTGGGTCGCCACCGCGAACGTGATCATCGAAGTCGGCGCCACACCGGTGTTCGCCGACATCGACCCGGTCACGCGCAATATCGATCTCGACAAGGTAGAAGCCGCGATCACGACCAGGACCCGCGCGATCGTTCCGGTTTATCTGGCCGGCAAGCCCGTGGATATGGAGCGGCTGTATGCGATAGCAGCCAAGCACAAACTGCGCGTGGTCGAAGATGCCGCGCAAGCCATCGGTTCGACCTGGCATGGCAAGCCCATCGGTTCGTCCGGCGATTTCGTCTCGTTCAGTTTTCAGGCCAACAAGAACATCACCACTTCCGAAGGCGGCTGTCTGGTGCTGAACAACGCCGAAGAAGCCGCGCTCGCGGAAAAATACCGGCTGCAAGGGGTTACGCGCAGCGGCTGGGATGGCATCGAAGTGGACGTGCTGGGCGGCAAGTACAACATGACCGACATCGCTGCCGCGATCGGTCTGGGGCAGTTCGCCAAACTGGATGTAATCACCGCGCAGCGGCGCAAGCTGGCGCAGCATTATTTCACGACGCTGGGCAGGGATTTCGAGGCAAAGACCGGCGCGCAATTGCCGCCGCAGGATTTCACCAATACCAACTGGCACCTGTTCCAGGTCGTGCTGCCGGAGCGCATCACCCGAGCCGAATTCATGGCGCGCATGAAGGACAGGAACATCGGTATCGGGTTCCACTATGCGCCAATCCATCTTTTCAAGTTATATCGCGCGCTGGGCTTCAGTGAAGGCATGTTCCCGGTCGCCGAGCGTGTCGGCAAGCAGATCGTCTCGTTGCCGATGTTCTATGCGATGGATGAAAGCGATGTCGAGCGCACCTGTGCGGCGATGTGCGAAATACTCGGTTGAGCGTGTGACATTGTGTAGGGTGTCAATAAGCGAAGCGCATTGCACCGGATGTTTTGCGAGTTGGGTGACAAGTCACCCATCCCCGCGAGCCCCATTTCATTCGGCAGTGTCAATTTCTCAAGCTCGCAAGAGCTTAGAGAATTGCAAACCTTTGGTGCAACAATGATTGCGCCCTACGCTCGCTAAGCGGGGGCCTGTTTGCTAGACTTCCGCTTGAGCGGAGAGTTAACCGTGGGGTTTGCAGGACGAAGGAGTATTTGCTCTTCGATGTATTTGATGCCTACTGGTGAAATGATGACTGTGTCGCTATCCCGGTCGTGCTCTATGAAGTTTGTGGTGTCCAATTGCCCAAGAACTTTCTTCTTGTACACAGCAAAGTTGCTGTACTTGGTCCATGAGAATAGGTCTTCAGCCAACACGGCGCTGTCTATGGACGAATACAGAAGCAGTAGAGTCTTTTGTTTGAAGTCGAGGTCATCACGAAGAACCCGTTTCTTGCCTCCGACTTCCCAAATATCGGG
>JBAUUR010000004.1:0-52118 GCA_049582805.1 Gallionellaceae bacterium
ATTCAGTTGGCGAGTCAACAATACAAATCGCATTCCACGCTTCGGGTGGAATGGGTGGGTGATCTCGAAGGTTGAGATTTCGGATACAGAACTATCCACACAGCAGATAGTTGATGACTCATGAGAAGGCCAAGGTGGAGAACGGTGTGCTGGTGGTCGAACGCTGGATACTGGCGCGGTTGCGCAACCAGCGCTTCTTCAGCCTGGAAGAAGCCAACCGCGCCATAGCGGCATTGCTGACCGATTTGAACCAGCGTCCGTTCAAGAAGCTGCCCGGTTGCCGCCACAGCGTATTCGTTGAACTCGACCGCCCGGCACTCAACGCCTTGCCGGAGGATCGCTATCAATTCGCCGAATGGAAGATCGCCCGCGTCGGCATCGACTACCACATCGAGATCGTCGGTCACTATTACTCGGTGCCGTACCGGTTTGCCCGCAATGAAGTAGATGTGCGCTTTACGGCAACAACGGTAGAGATATTCCATCGCGGCAGTCGCATCGCCGCCCATGCCAGGAGTTTGCTCAAAGGGCGACACACCACTATCGATGCGCACATGACACCGGCACATCAGCAGGTGGCGGGCTGGAATGCCAAACGTTTGCTCGACTGGGCGCAAAAGGTGGGGCCAGACACACACGCCACGGTAGAGAGCATGCTGGGGCAGCGCAAACATCCGCAACAAAGTTACCGCGCCTGTCTGGGCGTGTTGCGCATGGGACGGGATTACGGCAACCAGCGACTGGAAGCCGCCTGCTCCCGCGCGTTGGCGCTGAACGCGGCCAATTACCGCAGTGTCAGCTCCATCCTCAAGAATGGGCTGGATAAACAAGGCCAGACCGAAGCTACGCAAACCACCTTGCCGCTCACGCACAGCACGGTGCGCGGCCCCGAGTATTACCACTGATTGCAACCCAACCAACCCGAGGAGAAACAACATGTTGAACCACCCCACCTACCAGCAACTCAACCAACTGCGCTTGTTTGGCATGGCAAAGGCGCTCGACGAACAGCAGCATTTGCCCGAGCTTACCCGGATGTCGTTCGAGGAACGGCTCGGCCTGCTGGTCGAACGCGAGGCCAGCGAACGTTCATCTGCGCAGACGTCAGCACGGTTACGTCGGGCCAAACTGAAACATGCGGCGGCGCCGGAAGATGTCGATTACCGCGTAGCGCGCGGCCTGGATCGAACCCTGTTCAACCGGTTGTTGACCGGCGCATGGATCAAGGAGCACCAGAACGTGTTGATCACGGGACTGACCGGATTGGGTAAAACCTGGCTGGCCTGCGCGTTGACCAATCAGGCTTGCCGGCTGGGCTATGCGTCTCTATATGTGCGCGTGCCGCGCCTGTTCGAGGAATTGGCGGTTGCGCACGGCGATGGGCGTTACGTGAAATTCATCACGCAACTCGCCAAGGTCGATGTCCTGCTGCTGGACGATTGGGGCGTGGCGATGCTGACGGATTCCGCTCGGCGGGATTTGTTGGAGATACTGGATGACCGTTATAACCAGCGTTCGACCATCATCACCAGCCAGTTGAAGGTGGACGACTGGCATGAATCAATCGGCGACCCCATCCTGGCTGATGCCATTCTGGATCGGCTCGTGCATAACGCACACAAACTGAATCTGTCCGGTGAGTCGATCAGAAAGAGCAAAAGAGGTTTGACTAAACCCGCAAATCAGGAGTAAAAAACAACCCCCGCGTCGCTACGCTCCGACTGTCCAGTTTGCCGTGGACTGAGTGTCCAGTTTGCCGTGGACTGAGTGTCCAGTTTCCGTGGAATACGCACCGACTTACGGGCGGGTAAGCATCCGGCTCTCTTCGATCTGATACGCTGCCGCTGAACTGATCTCTCGGTTGGCTACAATAGCGTCACTGTGCAGGTCAACTGAGGTCATTTTAGTGCCAGGAACCGAGACAGGATTTATTCTTATCCACTCAAAGGAGCATCACAGGAAATCACAACAACAGCCGAAGATCTGCTTTAGAACCCAGCTCGGGAGCCAGCGCAGTGCAGCAAGAGTCGATGCAACACGCTGGCTGATTTGAAAAATCAGGATAATTTCATGAGGCCTTCGATTTTCTACCCGGTGCTGCTGGCGGAGTGAATCCAGATAGTCGGCAACGTATCCCTTCAGTTTTCTGCCCATCCTCGAACCGCGTCGAGTGGTAAGCCATAACCTTGCCTTTAGCAGCAAGTTCTGCCAAATAGAGGCGTGTTTTCGAAAGTGAGAGGCCGGCAGCTTCAGCAATCTCGGCATCAAGTCTCTCACCGTGTTCTTTTAAGTATTCCAAAATTTGATCCATTCCATTTCCTTAATAAATCATCGTCATACCAGACGATCAAAGTAAACGTAAGACTGAAGGGATTGGATATGGTTCCACAGACCAACGCCCCTCGGTTTAGGGTTTGACGACTCGCAAAATTGTATCTTAAAGGATGCTGAAAGAGTTTTGCAACAGTCTGCCAAAATCCGCCTGCTGCATGAAATGCGTTCGGGGTTGGGAGATTTTCGTGATCTGAGGCCATTTTTAGTGCCAACAGCTGAGAGAGGATTTATCCTTCACTGCTCAAACAAGGAGCACAAGAAATCGCAACAGCAGGGAAACATTTAATCGAATGAGGGATTTTGTTCAGACCGATTATAAGTGCAAATCAGCCGCGAACTTCTCGCTGGGACGCGCGCCAATGGTTGGCTCAGAAGAGGCCGTGCGGCTCGGCAGAAGCTGGTCGAGCGCCGCTGATCGCTCGGTTTTCGGTAAACGGGCAAGTGCAGCCACACGCAGGTAAAAGCGCGGCAGGCTCCCTCCTTCCTGTTCGAGCAGGGCGTGGAATGCCGAAACCCATTGCATGTAGAGGGCGACGGAACCCAGGACGGCGTTATTCAGCGGTTGGTTGAACCACTGGTCGTAACCGCCATAGCCGCCCCAACTCGCTTTCAGGTCGGCGTAGCTTCGCTTCATATTTGCGATCGCTTCCGCCTTGGCGAGACGTTTCGAGTCGGGTAACAGTGTTGATGCATAGATAGCCCGCAGCTTGTCGCGGGTGTCTGCCACCAGCCGATGGAATTGTGCCTCGCGTTCCTGTTGCTTCTCGAAATCGCGCAGCCGCTCCGGCGCCGCCGACCGCATCAGCCAGCGGCGCATGCCTTCATTCTCGACGGTCGTGGCGAACGATTCGTTGAAGGCGGAATCCCCTTCGGCGTAGACGAGCTGGTGCGCAAGTTCATGGAAGACGATGTGGGCGACTCTTTGGTCACCGAAGCGCAGAAAGGTATTCAGCACCGGATCGTTGAAGTGTCCGAGGGTCGAATAGGCGGTTACGCCACCGACATAAACGTCACCCCCCGCCTGACTCAGTTCGCCGGCATAGCGGTCGGCATCGTTCTTGTTATAGTAGCCACGATAGTTGACGCAGCCGACGAATACCATGCACCACTGTTGCGGTTCCACGGAAAACTCCGGCGCGGCGAAGACGTTCCAGACGACGTAGGGACGCCTGAGGTCGGAGTAGAAGCGATAGCTGCCATTATTCGGCAGGCCGAGTTCCCGGCTGGCAAATTCCCGTATGGCGATTGCCCGCTCGAGTTGCTGGCGCAGCCCTGGATCGGTCGCGGCGTCGTTGACAACTTTGGAAATGGGCCGCGTCGCCGCCATGAGTTGCATCTGCCCTTCGACCGCCTGTGCATAGTAGGAGATGTTGGTGCAGCCGACGACGAGCAGGCACAGTGTCGTCGCAAGAATTAGCCTAAACATGAATGAATCTCCCCGTCCCGAGAAAGCTGGCTATTTGCCCGGCGCAGGCGCGGGACACGAGCATGCAGGAATGACAGACGTTCAGCTCGATGCTGTCCCTGGCCGCGGCGATGCGTGTTTCATCGACGGCAACGAGACCATCGTTGGGGCGCGCCAATCCGGGAATCAGGCGTCCGAAACCGATAGGACGGGTGCCGGCGATGACGCCAATCTCCACCGCAAGCTGCGGGGCGGCGCGCGGCAGACTGTACCAGTCCTCGAACGTGCGTCCGACAAGGGCAGCCAGCCCGGGGGCCGCAGCGAGGGCAGAGCCGCAATGGCAGCCCGCATACGGGGTTCCCAGCAGGACGACGCGGTGTATGCGCGCAACGGGTTCCTGCGACAGCATCTTTAGCGCGACCAGGCCGCCGAGGCTGTGTGCGACCAGGTGGATGACGGCACCGGAAGTTTCGTTGATGAACCTGGACAGCAAATGGACATTGTCGGCCAGGCCGTTTCGCCAGGAAGGATAGGAAAATCTGCGCGCAGTAAATCCCTCGGCGCGCAGCCAGCGCTGATGGGGTAACAGGACAAGGCCGCGCATCCAGAGTCCGTGAATCAGAATAACCGTTTCCGCTTTATCGGCCATCATCTTTAATGCTTTGATCGGCCGCGCCGCCGATACTTCCTGGCGCAGCGGGTCCGGATGTCAAAACCAAGTCAAATCAAAGCCGACATCAAGGCGTCAAGTAAAATTATATCAGGTGCGGTAAGGCACATCTGTCTGCATGGAAATTTTGCTTAGACAGCGAAGATTGTATCGGCGGTCGAGATAAGGCGATTATTTTTAAAATTAGTTGCACAATTTAAGGGGGCGGAAATGAGCACTATTCAAAACTTGCTGATTCGCTGATTACCGCTTTACGCAAAACTGTCCGTTTCCTTCTATTGTTCCACTTCACGACTGACTGCTACCGGGTGAGTTGAATCAATTGCCTGGATGCAAAGCTCCAATATCTGCCATTGATAACGCTATTGCAGGTGACGATATACGGCTCGTGCCAATTCCGGTCGTTCGAGAATGTTCTCAATACCGGCCATTCAAATCCAAATCCGGGAGATTCAGCCGCCACTTCAGGAAAAAGGACTGAGCAGCCTCTTGCGTGCAAACCACTTGCGTAGTTCCTCAAAAATGAACATGCCTACCGCGAAAGGAACGATGAAACCCCAAACTTTCTCTCCAATTGCTGCCGTTCCGAGGAGAGAATTTCCCCAACGCGTATAGTTGATCAACAGGAGGATGGCAATTTCTGATATCACGCCTAAAGTGATCAGCTTATTGCCCCTAAGGCCGATTGAAAATACCGATCTGGTAGCGCTTCTGCACAGGAACACGTTCACGATCTGCATCACGATTATGGTGCTCAAGCAGGCAGTAGTGGCTTGCATGTAAACGGGATCTTGAGCCGCCAGGTTCTGTCCATACTTCCATCCGGCACTGTTAAGCACAAAGAAAAAAGCTGCCATGGCGGCTGCCGCCTCGATTAGGCCCAAGAAGAGATATGCGCGGAATGCCAGGGGCCAATTCATCAGTTTCTCGCCATGCGGCCGAGGGGGGCGCTGCATGATCTGCGGGTCGGGTCGTTCGACGCCAAGGCCGAGGGCGGTAAGCGTGTCAGATCCCATATCGATGGACAGAGCTTGTATCGGTGTTAACGCCAAGGGGATCTTGAATAGCAGGAAGCCGAGGTAAGGAATCAACTCGGCAACATTGTGGACCAGGACATAAGTGAGGAATTTGCGGATATTTTCGAATATGGCGCGTCCTTCCTCGACGGCGTTTACGATGCTGGCGAAATTATCGTCCAGCAGCACCATGTCGGCCGCCTCCTTGGCTACGTCCGTGCCAGCGATGCCCATGGCGATGCCAATATGCGCAGCTTTCAGCGCTGGCGCATCGTTGACGCCGTCCCCCGTGACGGCCACGATCTGTCCCTTCTTCTTCAAAGCTTCCACGATACGCATTTTCTGGTCGGCGACAATCCGGGCGAAGACGATCTCTTGGGCATCCAATGCAAGCTGAAGCTCGATGACCGAGAACCGCCTGAGCTGCTCGCCGGTAATAATCGTCGGACTGTCTGACTTGATCAGCCCGATTTCACGGGCGATCGCCGTGGCTGTTCGGGGGTGATCGCCGGTAACCATGATGACCTTGACACCGGCCTCTTGGCACTTGCGGAGTGCTTCCGGCACTTCTGGCCTGGGTGGGTCTTCAAGCCCTGCCAGCCCGGTAAAAACCAAGTCTTCCTCCAGCCTCTCCCGGTCATAAGCCACAGCCAGATTCCGGAAGGCAAAGGCAAGCACCCGCAGGCCTTGGTGCGCCATCGCATCCTGCGCTTGCACGATGCTCAGCTTTTCCTCAACACCAATGGGCTGAATCTTGCCGTCAATGAGAATATGCTGGCAAAGAGGGAGCACTGACTCGGGCGCACCCTTGCAGTAAAGAACAGAACCTTCGGGCGCTTGATGCAAGGTGGACAGCCGCATGCGGTCGGCGTCGAACGGAATCTCGTCCAGCCGAGGATAGACGGATGTATCTGAAATGAAGTGCAGAGCCATTTCGACTAGCGCGATTTCCATGGGATCACCCAGAAAGGCCGGGCTTCCGTGACTCGCTGTTTCCTTCAGGTCGTGACACATCCGGGCTGCCAGGAATAAAGGCTGGAAGATATTTGCAAGGCCAGGATTTTGTTTTATCTCATCAGGCGAATCGAAAGTTTCCCCTAGATAGAGCCGCCGGACCACCATGTGGTTCTGGGTCAGTGTGCCGGTCTTGTCGGTGCAAATGACCGTCGTGGAACCGAGCGTCTCGACCGAGGGCAGGTAACGGATGAGGACATTGCGCCTTGCCATGCGCTGAGTGGCCAGTACAAGCGCCAAGGTCAACGTGGGGAGCAGCCCCTCAGGCACCATGGCAACGATGATGCCGATCGCAAAAATAAAGGCTTTCCAGAAAGGAATGCCGATCATCCAGCCGAGCGAGAAGAATAAGAGGCCAATCAGCACCGCGAGGATTGCGATCAAGCGGCTTAATTGTGCGATCTCCTTGCGCAGCGGAGAGACCTCCTCCCCAGCCGTTTGTGTTAGATGCGCGATCTTGCCGAATTCGGTGTGCATCCCCGTGGCGAAGACGACGGCCTTGGCCTGCCCGGACACCATCGAGGTGCCGGCGAGTACGATGTTCTTGCTGTCGATCAAGTCATCCGCTTCAGATGGGCCTGCCTCCCGCGCTTTGGGCAGCGATTCACCTGTGACGACCGCGTTATTGACTCGTACGCCAAACACCTCGATCAGCCGGCAGTCCGCGGGAATTTTATCGCCCTGCTCCAGATGGACGATATCTCCTGGTACCAATTGTTCCACGGGTACACGGGTGACCTTGCCCTCGCGCAATACCAGGGTCTGTTGTGGCAACAGCTTGAGCAAAGCTGCAAGAGTCTGTTCGACGCGATATTCCTGCCAGAAGGAGAATAGCCCGCTCACCAGGATTACTGCCACGATGGCGTAGCCTACTTTTGCCATGCCCTGGCCCGGTTCGTTCCATTCGGCGAAAAAAGCCAGTCCTGCGGCAACCCACAGGATCAGTGAAAAGAAAGTTATAAATTCCTTGATGAGGCGAAGCCACAGAGGTTTGCGAGCCGCTTTCTCCACCTCGTTCGAGCCGTATTCGTGCAGTCGGCGCTCGACTTCTGCGCTGCTCAGACCTGCTTCGGTGCTCTTCAGGCTCGTAACGGCATCAAGCGGAGATAATTTGTGAATTCTCATGGAAATCTCGCTGTGCGGTACTTCCCTCTATATCGGCTGCAAGGCGATTTCCCGCCAGCATTTTCGCTGAAACCAATCATCACTGCGTCAAACAAACTGGGGCTATGAATACAAAGAAACTACACAACGCAAAAGCCTGCTCCCATCATAAGCTATTCACAATTTATAGCGAGATATGCATTCCTACTTATGTATTTGCCCGTATTTATTCAGTCGCAATTCTGCGGTAACTTGCACTTTAATAATTAACATCTTCTCAAGCCTGTTCTGGACTGCAAAATTGACCTTGGCCAATAGAAGCAATGCCATTGCCAAAACCAATGGTCTTTCCTGTTTGTCATTGTCATCTTCACAATAGTCGGATGTTAAATTTTTCATTAACGGTCTTGAATACAAAGCGGTAGCAGCCTAATCCAATCCTGCAACGGGACAACTCTAGAAGGTACAATCAACACCGCCCGCTTCATTGAGCAATGGTCACAAAAAATTCAGGGGAGAGGGACGGACATCCGGAAGGGTTAAAGTCATGATGGCTCCCAGCAGAACGTAGACTGCCAGTGCCACAACCGCCATCTGGTAACCGAAAATATTTTCGCCCAGTATCGTCAACGCAAAAGACCACGTTGCATCGCCCAACACGCTGGCGGTGCGGCCCGAAAGGTTGTACAGCCCCCAGAATTCACCGGACTTTTCCGCAGGGGTCAGCGCGGTCAACATGACTCGGCTGGAAGACCACACGCCCGCAAGCCCCATCCCTGCCAGAGGGGCAACCGTCACGGCAAACAGCGTTTTCGCACCCATATGCAAGTGACCCAGATTCAAGGCAGTTCCTGGATGAATCGCAAGCACCATGGCGAACAGCAGGAGCCATAACAACAGGTCGAGCAGAATTGTCTTTTTGGGGCCGACAGCGCCGACCAGCGGGCCAAAGATAAACCAGGCCGAAAGCATGGCCACGGCGATGGCCGGTCCGAACAGCATTGCCAGTTCACTCGCCTTAAAACCCATGACATTACGGGAGTAAAGCCCCATCAAGGTGATTACGGAAGCCACGGCATTCTCATACAAGAAATCGGCGACCAGGAAACGGAACAAGTACCGATAACGCCGTGCCTCGCGAAAGGTCTGACGAATCCGCCCGTAGGCTGCAATGATGTTCATGGGGGCTGCGGCCTTGGAGGGAAAGTCAGGCGCCAGGTACATGGCTGGTAAAGCCAGCGCCAAATAAATGAGGGCCATGGGTAAAAATACTCGGCCTGCCAACTCATCGCTTGAAACCAGTTTGCTCAAGACAAGCATGCACACCAGGCCGCCGGCGTAGCCGATGCCCACCGTCATACTGATCACGGACGAAACATTGCGCTCATTGCTGACCGCCGGAGTCATCGCGGTGAAGAAAGTAAATGCGCCGTTGACGCAGATATAGGCGAGAACAAACAGTAAAATGGCAACCGAAATCGTGGAAGCCCAAGCTAAAGCGGCCGTACATAAGACGACAGCGAAAACCAAAAAGCGCAAGTAAGGTTGTCGCCGCCCGCTGGAATCCGCGGCCGCACCCAGGAGAGGCGAGATTACCGCAATGATCAGCGCACCCACCGTAACGGCCCAGCCAAATTCAGCTCCGGGCTCCTTGAGCACGACTTGCAGGAAGGTGCCGAAATAAGTGGAAACGATTATCAAAGACCAAGCAGAATCACCTGCCTCGAAGATAGAGTAGCGGCAAAGAATCTCCCACTTGGAAAGAGCGGCCTGAGATAGCTTTGCAATAGGCATCGAACCCGTCACCTGACTGATGTTTGTGCAAGAAAAGTAAGTCGCATTTGCAACCCTGCCAACACTCCATGCGTTATATAGAGATGCGCGAGTGTTAAAGCGCTACACCGGACATTGCCGCACTTACCAAAAGATCCTGCGGCTTGCCACTGCGCATTTCGAATAAACTCCCATCATCCCGCCAAGTCCGGTTCTCCGCAGTGGCGCAGAATCTCCGCGCGGGCGGCATTGCGCAGCTTGAGGGCGGCGGGCCAATCCGTTCCTTCGGGATGGATCGGTACGCCGATGGCAATATTGATCGTGCCCCGACGCGGAAACCATTGGCCGTCGCGCAGAATAACGCGGGTGCCGCGGATCGTCATTGGAACAACTGGTACGCCTGCCTGCGCCGCGACGGCAAACGCACCCATGCGGAACGGCAGCAATCCCGACGCGCGGCTAAATGTGCCTTCGGGAAAGAAAATCAGCGACTGGTCGGCACGCGTCATCTCAATCAGTCGTTTTACATCTTCCACACTTCGTTCGAATTCAAAGCGCTCCACGAATTCCGTGCCGATGTGTTTCAAGTAGACGCGGGGAATGAATTGTTCCTGCAACTCGCGCTTGGCGACGAAACTAAACTGCCGCGACAGCGCGGCGACCACGAGTATGCCGTCCAGATAGCTGGCGTGATTGACCACCAGCACGCACGCGCCGGTTGGCAGATTTTCCACCCCACGCACCAGAAACGGCGTGCCTGACATTCGCACAAACAGACGCGCCATGATACCGCTTATGCCCCAGCTCCATGCGGGGAGCGGCAGCGTGGAGGCCATCAGCCAGGTGATCGGCGCCAATATCCCGAACAGTATCCAGACATACGCGGCATAGAGCGCATCGGCCATCATGCGCAGCTTGCGGCGAAGTTGAAGCATCATCCCCGCCCAGGCCAGACGCGCGAATTGCCGCCACACCGCGCGCGGCGGCACATCGCTCGCGCCCTTTTCATAGAGTTCGCGACTTGCGGCGCGGCGGATCTTGCCGCTGGAGGTCTTGAGCACGCTATGGGGTGGGGCCAGCACCACGTCATCCGGCGGCTCGCCGACGAGGCTCATCGCCAAGGCGATAATCTGCTCGCGTAGTTTGTTCAACGCCGCCGCCTCGGTTTCGCGCGTCTCCGCCAGCACCACCAGGCGCTCGGTGCCGGTGGCTGTATCGGGACTGCCAAATACCGCGACACAGCCCTTGCGTATGCCTGCGATATTGCCCACTGCCTCTTCGAGTTCATAAGGATAGATGTTGCGTCCGGCGCGGATAATGATGTCCTTGATGCGGCTGGTGAGATAGATCTCTCCGGCAACGGTGTACGCCAGGTCGCCCGAATCAAGCCACCCGTCGTGGAACAGGCGGCTTGTCTGTTCCGGATTGTGGAAATAGCCGGAGGTGACGGAAGGACCGCGGAATTCCAGCCGTCCCTCCTCGCGCTCGCCCAATTCATGACCGGAAGAATCGACGATGCGGATGGCGTGGCCGGGCAGCGGCTGGCCGCAGGCCACGAAGCGCAGCGCATCCGCCACATCCTCGGCGGCGGGCAGGGCTAGACCTCCGCGCATGAACGGTTCTCGTTGAATGCGGTCGATGATCGGGCCGCGGCCGGGAGGCGGGAAGGCCAGACCGACCGCCGATTCGGCGAGACCGTAGACCGGTGTGGGAGCGTCCAGGCGCAAGCCATAGCGGCCATAGCGCTGCTGAAAATTGTGAATGGTGTCGGGGCTGACGGGTTCGGCGCCATTGAAGGCCATGCGCCAACTGCTCAGATCCAAACCTTCGATGGCATGGTCATCGATCTTGCGCAGGCAAAGCTCGTAGGCGAAGTTGGGTGCCGCCGACAAGGTGCCGCGGTGGCGATGGATGGCCCACAGCCAGCGCTCGGGTCGCGCCAGAAAGGTGAGCGGCGACATGACGACAAGAGGAATAGCGTGGTACAGGCTGCCAAGCCAGGCGCCGATCAGGCCCATGTCGTGATAGAGCGGCAGCCAGCTCACGAACACGTCAGAGGCATCCGCCTGCGCCGCCTGTCCCATCGCCCGAATATTGGCGAGCAGATTGGCATGGGTCAGCACCACACCCTTGGGGTTGCCGGTACTGCCTGAGGTGTACTGCAGCATGGCGATGTCTGCGGCCTTGCCGACGTGGCGGACAAGTTTTGTCCCTGATGTTGAAAGTTCCTGCGCCGTCGTGACGGTGCGCAGGCTTGCCACGAAGGACTTGAGCAGTTGCGCCAGCGGCCTCACTTCCGGCACGGTGATCAGCAGGGTGGCCGCAGCATTGTTCAGGATGCCCGCATGACGGCGCAGATGGTCCTCGATCTGCGACAGGCGCGCGGGCGGATAGATGGGCACAGGGATGCCGCCAGCCAGCAGCACGCCATAGAAGCTGTAAAAATACTCGCGACTGGTCGGCAGCATGATCGCTACAGTCTGGCCCGGCTGTAGATCATGGCTTTGCAGTCCCGCCGCCAGCGCTTGCGCCCCCTGGCGCAAGGTCTGATAACTGAGCACCTCCTCGCCTGTTTCTTCAGAGAGGACAATGTGCGTGCGTTCACCGTGGGCAGCCACATGCCAGTCCAGCATCTCCGGCAGAGTTGCGATGTGGCCGGGTATGGCCGTTACCTTCTCGACGGCGATCTTCCTGATTTCCGCTGCCGTAACCCGCCGCGATGCTGGACTGGCTGACAGCACGGCGCGCAACAGATCGCGAAGCGTCTCCACTGTCGCCAGCGTCTGCTCGGGCAGACTCACATCGAAGAAGCGCTCGCAACGCAGCACCAGTTCCACCCGTGCCAGGCTGTCGAAGCCGAGGTCGCGATCCAGCGCACTGTCGAGGGTAACCACCGACCTCATGCCGGGACGCAATTCGGCGGCGAGGTTCCCTACGATATCAAGCAGCGCCTTGGCCTGATCGTCTGTGTTCATCTGCCCAGCTTTTATCTGGCATTGTCAACTTAACAGTTCGAAGTTTAGCTGAAAGGGAAGAAGTGGGGGAGAATGATCAATCTATCCTTTCTGGCCCCGGACATCATCAAGGCAATCATTGAAAGTAGCCCCCAGACTTTGCGATCCTCGGGCAATTGGTCAGTCAATCGCTCTCGATAAAGTATCAGCCGCATTTCTTTTGAGGCGAGTTCTCCCACTTCCGGGATAGCAGTTTCCTGCCCCGCAACGGCGCTCTCCGCCCACGTCAATTCCGCAGGCCGCAGCGACAGGAGCGACTGCTGCAATTCATAGGTTGAGCGGACATCATCGAAGTTGCAGGCCTCGGTATCCTGGAGCCGTTGGGGATCACCCGTCGCCTTCCAGCGCTCGTAACAGACGATGCTTGCACCGGCATTTGTGACATCACCTGTACGATGTTCAAGGTAAAAATGCTCCGCATTCCTGATCGAGTACCGGGGCTCGGAGATGCGAATTCCCTCACAAACGACCTTGTAGAGATCGACAAGCTTCTGCGCCTGCAACAGGTTAGGTTTGGGCAAGGTGAAGCGTGTAGATACAATTGGAAATTTCTAAATTGCACGGTAATCCAGAATAACGCAGATCAATCACTAGCGGTCTGACAACTTTGCAATTTCGCTGCCCGCAACCGGTCGTTCACCAACTAGCACAATCGACCCATTCCAGATGCTCACTTTTGCCAGCAGCGATCTTTCTTTTCAACTGTTGCAATATAGCTTAGGAATATCGAAAAGAAAGGAATAATATCAATCATAACTCTCGATTCCCGCACAATGCCAAATAGAAAAATGAACATTAGATTTACGCCAAAGGCTAAACACAACGCCGTGTATGCAGGATAACCGCGAATGCCAATAAATACAGCGGCAGTGATTCCCGCTAAAGGAATGATATAGAGAATCACGGGTAAGCGTAGCGAGTTAAATGTTAAGCTCGCAACTAGTCCCCAAAAGTTATTTTCAATCTGCAAGATAAACCAAGAAGCGTTGGATGTGATGGGCCCCGATGCTGGGTCGAATTCTTGAACCAGTAGAATATTGCGTAGCAATTCAATCATTGCCAACCCAATTAAAGCGGCAGCGCCGCCAGCAACCATCATACCAATACTCGGCTTACGCCCCTCTCCATTTTTGTACCCAAACCATCCTTGAGCAACCATCCACACGCAAATGAAAATACCGCTTTCCCTGTTTAAAAAGGCAATAGCTACTAGAGGAATGAACCATGGCCAGTTGACTCCGCGCAAAACCATAACTACAAAAATTGTCGAGATCACTAACCCTGTCATATCCCACGGATAGAGCCAGGGATCGTTCAGTAACACCGAAAATAACAATGATCCAGATACAAGCATCAGAAGCGTCGAAACAACCCCATTGGTACACATAAGACCGAACCTGACAACAATCAGCTTCGTAATAAGCAGACATGATGCGATGAAGGAAAGATACGCCATAGGCGGCGGTAAACCGAACAGTTGCCCAATCCATTTTACTAAGTAAGGCCCAAGAACACGGCTCTGATAAATACGCCAGCGAGGGAGCCCATCTAATACGCCCTGCGATGCCTGTAAAGAAGCCTCAAAACTATTCAGACTGAACTTGAACGCGAAGAAATGCATATCCACGGCGGTAAGAAAGATTGCGAGCACGACCCAAGGGACTACTGTTGTAATCGCAGCACGCAACTTCTGCTCGATGACTTTCTGAATTTCAGAATCTATGTATATACTCAATCTACTGTCCCCTCATAACTGAGACGGAAGGTGCGGTGGTTTCCTGCGCAGCAAGAATGTCTCTATTTAATATCCAAATGAGTCTACCAATTTCCTGGTGCAGATAGACCACGTGAAGTTCTTGTTTATAAATTCAACGGCATTAACCTGATCAATTTCATCATTTCTGTTTTCAATCAAAATTGTCATCTGTTCAATCAGACTATCTAAATTTGGTTCGATATATGTTTCATTGGCTTTCGTGATTTGCTTACCACGAATTTTCATGGCAAATGAATTGTGGCAATAGTCGTCAGTTGCGCCCCCTTCTGTAACGATGATAGGCACACCTGATGCAGCCGCCTCTAATGGAGTTAAATTGAAACCTTCAGCCCTATAAGGGGAAATGTAGCAATCTGCACAGCCATACAATCCGTTCAAATCATGAAAGGTAAGATTCATTGACATAAAGCCAATTGATGAGATCACCTCATCACTAAAGCGGTCAGGATATTTTTTTGTTAGCTCCGCGAGTATGTCCCTTGCGAATATGCCGTAAAGATTACTCTGATCCTTTAACACCAACTTGATGTGACGAAATTTTTTTCTAAGCAACGAAAACGCCTGCAACAAAACATCTATTCCCTTATTCCAAGTCATAGCTCCCAGTGAAAGAATCACAAAATCATCATCATTTAGCCCAAGAATATCCCTAGCCCGCTTGCGCTTATCCGCACTTATTGGCTTATAAACATTCGGATCAATACCGTGGGGAATCACTTCTATTTGATCTTCTTGAAAACCAGATTTTAAGAATCCAACTTTTGACCAGTTAGAGGGTGTGACAATCTTAACATTCGGATTTTTAATTGAATCGCTGAAGTCATTGTTAAAAACAAGGCCGTCAATGCTTTGATATTCGGCAGTCCCAAAAACATATAACCTGTCGCTGTTAGCTGGATAATATCTATAAGGGAAAGATATTCTATAAGTTATATCAAATCTCTGGATTGTTGACGGTGGGCCAGGGATAGATTGAATCACCTGATTGCTCAGTTCATCAAAACCATTTGCATTAGTTTGTTTATTCCAGCTTTTGTTGAAATACGGCAGGTCAGTGTGAAATATATTGATATTTAATTTCTTCAACTCAAGAAGTTGGTATTGATTGACAAGCGCATATGAGTGGTTAATGCCTCGCCATCCTTCAACCAGTATGTTTTTCATAATTTTCTATTCTGGGCGTCCGTATATGGACTCCTCCTCATTTTCAAGTATTCCGTCTTCTGGCCGGGGGGTTCGACAGCTTACGTATATCCGGTCTCTAACTACTGCATCCCTATTTGATCTGGACTATTATAATTATTATTACAAACGGGACATTTCGAAGAGTAGCATCAAGTCTTACAAATGTGATGTTGGGTTTGACCCGCGAATGGCTGGTATTGGCTGCAAGTTCAACCGATCGATGCAACACAGGCGTTAAATTTTTCTGCTGGCGTTTCGAAATCCAATGTTTTCCGTGGACGTTCATTTAACTGGCCGGCCACGGCATTGAGCTTCGCCTGTGAGTGTACCGACAAGTCCGTCCCTTTGGGGAGATATTGCCGAAGCAAACGATTGGTATTCTCATTGGATCCGCGCTGCCAAGGAGTTTGTGGGTCACAAAAATAGACATCGACATTCGTTGCCAATATAAAACGGCGGTGATCTGCCATTTCTGTGCCACGATCCCACGTTAATGATTTGTAGAGCTCAGTTGGAAGTTGCCTGGCCTGCTTGATCAGCGCCGACACCACGGTTTCTGTATTTCTGTTTGCCACTTTGATCGACGTGACATAGCGGGTGTGGCGCTCGACCAGCGTGGCAATATAACTGTTGTTGCAACCGGCAAGCAGGTCGCTTTCCCAATGCCCTGGTATGGCACGATCTTCGGCCAAAGCCGGTCTCCCACTAACAGTTCGTTGAAATTCTCGATGTTTGCAAATGTGGAAAATTTTTGACCTCTCAGAAAGCCTTACAGTCGATTTTCAGATCACCGGGAGGGGTAAAGTGACCACGGAAATTCACTCTTTTCTCTGCATGTATGATAATTTCAACAAACTGCTAATCGATACGGCGTGGGTAATCTTGCCCAGACCAACCCCTTTCATGGTCGCATGTCTCGAACGACGTATCGCGCGTTGAGACCGCAAATACAGCTGGAACTCCTTCTTGAGTACGCCCCGTGCCTGGATAAACAGGCTGCGATAGAGGGTTTCGTGTGACACTTGGTTATCCTCATCCCCTGGGTAGCCTCTCTTCAGCCAGCCTGCAATCTGTTCCGGCGCCCAATGTGATTTAAGCTTGGTTGCCACGACCCGTCTTAGCATCGCATTACCGGCCCGCTTACAGAGTTTGGGGCGACGTGTGCGATCCCAGGCTGCTCTATCCGCCAGACTGGCGCGATATTGCTCAGGACCGCCATTGCGCGTGGGTTCACGACTGATCGTCGAGGGGAAACGCCCCAGTTGAGCGGCTATGGTGCGCAAGGATACTACCCTGGTCATCCATTCCGTCGTATCAGCCTTCCCCGAAAGGCTCGTCGGGTCGGCCTGCGCATCGTCTGTTTCGAGGCTTACTCAGCGTTCACTCGCGTTACGGCCTGCACACTCGCGCTGTCACCATAATTCGTGACACGCTTCACCCGAAGGCTTCAACCATTTCGTTACCTCCATAGCTGCTCCGGTTGCTTCCGGCTGGAGCGGTTGCCGGGTGGGATTTGCACCCACTGGAAAAGCGCCGCCTTATCACGGCGCACACCCATTACAGTCCTTCATTTTCTTCGAAGCGGAAGTCCAACGTTCAAATTGAGGGCTGCGCGCTTTGCCCTGTTGCGCCGCGATTTCTCTCCAACATTGCACCGGCTGCCTATTTCGTCGAGCCCCGCTCAATTCGTGTTGAGATTTTAGTGGGGATGCCCGTAGTTATTGAGTTTCATGACGATTTAAGTAAACACGAAAAAGTTTATGCGAAAAAGCTAGTTAGCCTCCTGAAAACAACTATGATATTAAACATTCATCAACTCGAATTGAGAGGAGCTAACTATTTCGTTCACATTCCCCGTCCACATCTGTTTGTCGCAGCCGATGCCAACTTAAACATTATTCATCCTCTGTGCGGTAACAGACAGAACAAACGTCGCGCAGGGAAGATGATTACTATCAAAGGTAGACGTCGAAGTAAGTATGGTGTGTCTATCGGTTAGCAGAAGGTCGGATGTTGATCCGCTTCCTCTGTGGCGATGGCCTGATCTGCCGACGCTAATTATTTTCACCAGATTCTGATCAAATCTGAGGGATTGCTCACATTGACGTGGGTGGTTCTCGTAAGTCAACTTAGGAGGAATCATTATGAAATATTCAAACCTAACTTTCGCAACACTGGTGATTCTCGCGTTGGGTGCTTGTTCGGGGCCAGCCGGTCCGCAAGGCGCAACTGGTAACACTGGTAACACTGGATACACCGGGGCCACCGGTGGCCAAGGAGCAACCGGAAATACGGGCGCAACGGGTGCAACGGGTAATACGGGTAATACGGGTGCAACGGGTAATACTGGTGCAACGGGTGATACCGGTGGCACCACTGTAATCGTCCCGGCTCGCTAAGGACGCATGAGGCAAGCCACGGAATAGTCACCGGCCTTAGGCCGGTGTATTCCAGTTTGGAAGGCCAATGGCCCAACTGGCGTCGCCGCGCTTTCCAGCTCCCAGCGTATGCATAGGAAGCGGGGCCACCATGCTCAGCCGTCCAGCGTGCTCCCGGATCAGTCATGGCAATTGAGGCGAGAGCCGTAACCGGCGCTCCATTCTCTTCCAGTCCAGCCAAATACTCGCGCGCTGCGCGGGTGGCAAGGTTTGGCGCATTCCAATCAACCGCATCATCACCTGCTCGGCCACGAGTACGATTGGCATCGGCTTTGATGATGCTGGCATCAATCGCGAAGCCTTCACCCTCTACCAGTCCTTCGGTAATGAAGCGCTGCAGAACGGTTTCGAATACATGCCTGAATGCGTCGCTCTCACGGAACCAGCATGCCGGTTCTTGGAGAAGCTGGAATGATCCGGCACCTTGTCTTACAGGCTGAGTCGGCAGATCCAGCGATACGCTAGATTCAGATACACTCCTTCGCATAAGCGCCGCTCTGAACGAATAGTCGATTTCCGTAGAGCGAACAGCGGCTATGCCATTGGCTCAATCAGCAATGCAACAGACAACGCCCTGCTTCTCGGTGCGACTTATAAACTCAGCCTGAACGTCAGGGCGGATTTAACCGTTTCACGAGGGCCTTGATGTCAATGGTCGAAATAATTACGGCTACGCCCTGCTTCAATTGGTGGCCCTGGTTAAACCAGATTCCATGTATTCAAGCATTGATCCAGGGCGCGCAAGCATCAATCTTCAAGATCAAGACGACCACTCACATCAGCCAGCGTCTTTTTATCAATAAGTAGGAAAGATAAAACATCAACGATCCAAAAAGAAATAAATAGACCCAATCAAAAGTCATGTCCGCCATCCTGCCGTCTTCCAACAGTATGGATTGAAGGGGCTTATACAATTGGTAGGATGGCAGCAAAGGTGCAACGGAGGTCAATTTTTGTGAAACATCGGACATCGCAGAAGGAAGCAGGTGCGGCAAATAAAAGATGACGCCAAGCGTTCTGGCGCTTGCCTGATTGCGGCAGAGAAAACCCAGGAAAATCCCGTAGGCGCTGAAACAGTAACTGCCCACGACGATAAAAGCGATATAGTCGAAAAGATGTACCGGGCCGAATTTACCCAAAAGATGAAGAAACAAGACGGCAGTGATGATCAGAACCATTCCCAGCATCAACTTGGCAATCAGCCACTGGACTTCGTTTATGGGAGTCTGGAGAAGAGCAAGCAGCAGTTTTTTTTCTTTTTCCTCGGCAACTTGCGCCGGGAGAATAATGAAACCGATGAGCAGGACTAGCATCAAGATCCAGGTAGGCAAAGTCTCTCTTTGAACGCCACCTTGGTGTAGTGATTTGATGTCGGTGATCCAATCCGGGCCGCTTCCTTCCGCCGCCTTCTGCAAGGCAGAGAAATTCTGCACGATCGCAATGGTATGGAGAGTATCCTTTTTTAAAACCAGCAGTGCAAGGCTGCCGGGGGCTTTTTCATTCCCTGTTAAAACCCCGTCTATCTTGTGTTCCTTCAATAGACGCACGCCCTCCTTCTCATCTTGAACCCATGTCACTTCAACGAGTTTTTCGGCTGCGTTGACGCTACGGGTGATCTCGGGCGCATAAGCATAGTGCTTAATCAGGCCGATTTTGACTTTGCTTGCGTCCGGGTTGGCTTGGTCCACCAGATTCAAGGAAACAAACACAAAAAGAGGGATAAAAAGAATGAGAAAAAACGTCTTGTTCCTGAATGCGATGGCCAGATCGTTGAATGTGAGTACAAGAATATTTCTCATCATGCGTATAGCTTTTCATGAGTTTCGGATCGAAAATATTCTTGAGTGGATCCGTCGAAAACCAGACTGCCTTCGTGCAGCACCATGATGCGCGTTGCAAGGCTTTTTATCTCTTCAGGCCGATGGGAAGTAAAAACAATTGTTTTTCCGGCGCCATGCATCGTGCTCATCAGCCGGTAAATCTCCCGTGTCATCTCGAAGTCCAGGCCAGATGTAGGCTCGTCCAGCAGGAGCACCGGAGGATCCGCCAACAGTGCGCGACCAATGCTCACCCTTTGCTTCAGGCCTTTTGAGAGCGATTGCACCTTGCTTTTTCGAAAGGGCACCAGATTGAACTCGCTCAATATCTCTTCCACCCGCAGAACGGGTTTCCGGGAGAGAGCAGCGAAGAGTTTGAGATTATATTCAACGGAGAAGAAGTCGAAAAGATTGGGCACTTCCGGAATAAAGCCCACTTTCCTGACAACAGCCGTCCTGTTCTTCAGGTCGAGCCCGTCAATCATGACGGTACCGCCGTCCGGAACAGTCCAGTTTGCCAACATTTTCAGAAGCGTGGATTTGCCGGCGCCGTTATGGCCGACAATTGCAATCAGTTCGCCTTTGCTTACTTCAAAGCTGGTCGGCGCAAGACCCCTTTTTTGATCATAGAGCTTTGCAAGATTCCGAATTTCGAGCTGCATAAGTTATCGCTCTATCTTTAAATGAAAACTTAAGCGTAACAGAACCAGGATTTGCAATCTGATGCAAAAGCTGGTGTCGTCGATTCTGATGGGTTGGCGGCGAATACCGGCCAGCGGCAAACTCAGTCACCATTCAGAAATCCCCCGCATGGCTGGTACACCAACTTCGCAAGATTTCAGAGCGCGCTACACTAACCTGACAATGACTATCACGAGAATGATAACAATCAATAGTCCAATCATGATGGCCTCCTTGGTATTAGGGCGACCTGATGAGAGTCCCCTGGTTAAAATTCGATTCCCTTATCGTCATCAGATGCGCAGTATGTGCTTTTCAACCCCTTGTCTCTGTGCTTTACCGCACAGAGCATCAGAATATATTTGGCAGATCGAAAGGTGTTCGGAGTGTTGTTACAGTTTTGTATAAATCAACTGGGAATATTTGCGAAAGCGGCCTAGCATAAATCGTCGCAAAGGGGATGTTGAGAATTGATTGGTACAGCAGTACTTATGGTACCAGTGCCCGGATTTAACTGCCCAAGATTGGAGGTCAGCCTCTCATCCTCTGGTAATCGGGCGGGGTTGAAGCGAGCTAGCCGGGGTTGATCGTCCCGCTCCTGAATACGTCCGTAATTTGATCCCAGAGAGGATGGTTTAGCCAGCGTGTTGATTCTTGTCGTTCGTGTTGGGCACCCCAACCATACAAGCGTCGCTCGCTTTAATTTATTCATCATCCCCGATATCATTGGGCGCTTCTGACTATTGCTTGCGAGATGGCCGAATCAGCCGTTTGTGTCACCACATATCAAACTAGACGATGGGTGAGATGATGGGTAGGAAACCATTGCGGCCGCAGAAGCCATGAGGGACAAGGGTACTTGGCGGAGAGGGAGGGATTCGAACCCTCGGTAGGCTTGCGCCTACGCCTGATTTCGAGTCAGGTACATTCGACCACTCTGCCACCTCTCCGGGGGCGCGCATTTTACCAGCTATGCAAAAAATCAGGCAGAATGTTTACATGAACAAACTCCCGCGTTCGTATCGTTCGGGGCGATTCAGTCCTGTCCGCCTTGTCACGCGTCAAACCGGGCTCCTTCTGACCGGGTGCCTGTGCGCGCTATTGCTCACTGGTTGCGGTCCGCCTGAACATCCAAGGAAACCCTGGCGCGAGGAACTGACAGTAGTCGTGCAGCAAAACGGGAGTAGCGTGAGTGCGGAATTCGAATTGCAACTGGTCACCCTGTTCGCCAAGCGGCTGGGAGTACCTACCCGGCTGGTGCCGCTACCGCCTGACCAGATCATTCCCTTCCTGATGACCAATCAGGCGCATATAGCCGCAGCAGGGTTGCGCGGCAACAAGAATGTTGGAGACCTGCGCTTCGGCCCCTCCTATCAGACCGTAAGCGAACAAGTTGTATGCGGTTTGCCGTTGCATCGGCTGGACGACCTGGTTGGCAAAAACATAGCGGTAGTGGCCGGCTCCGAACAGGAAGGTGCGTTGCGCGAAGCGCAACAGGGACTGAGTGTGCTGCATTGGAATTCGCGCACCGATACTACCGTAGCCGACCTGCTGGGCGAGGTTGCGGACGGAAAGCTGGAATGCACGATAGCCAATAATGAGCAACTGGCGACGGCGCGCAATTACCATCCCGGCCTGCACGCCGCATTTGATATCGCCGCGCCATCCAGACTTGCCTGGGCATTCTCACCGGACAGCAATGCCGAATTGATCGGGGAAACGCAGAAATTCTTCACGGACATCAAACAGGATGGCACGCTGCGCAGTTTGCTGGATCGCTATTACGGCCACAATGACCGGTTGGAACCGATAGATGCGACGACTTTCCTGCTCAACGCACGCGACGTGTTGCCGCAGTTTCGGCAATTTTTTGAGGAAGCGGAGTCGCTGACCGGAATCGAATGGCAATTGCTTGCCGCTCTCGCATACCAGGAATCGCACTGGAACCCTTTGGCGACCTCATTTACCAATGTGCGCGGCATGATGATGCTGACTGAAGAAACCGCCGATCGCATGAAAGTGAAGAACCGCCTGGACCCGCATGAAAGCATCCTGGCCGGCGCGCGCTATTTGCAAATGCTGGCGGAACAACTGCCGCAACATATCCCGGATCGTCAGCGAATCTGGCTGGCAATGGCAGCATACAACCAGGGACTGGGACACCTGGAAGATACCCGTGTCCTGACTGTGCGCGCGGGGCTGAATCCGGATTCATGGCAGGATGTCAGAACCATGATGCCGAAGCTGGCGCAACCGGAGTATTACGAAAATGCCAAACATGGCTATGCGCGCGGCGGCGAAGCTGTGGTAATGGTTGAGTCCGTACGGCAATACTACGACATGCTGAAGCGTCTGACCTTGCCGAACATTCCGAGCCTATCGACTTCGCCGTATTATCTGCAGATTCCGAGCGAGTCGAAATTGACGGGCCTGAAAATGAAATAAGGCATACCACACAAAGCCGGGCCAAACGCTCCCGCCGATCAGCTCCAACAAGGCAATTGTAAGTTTGTAGGTGTATGCATCATTTAGCGGTTCGGCATTTTTTGCCTGCTGCTTTTTCCAGGATCAGTCCATGCGCTTTATGATCTCCAGCCCGCCCATATAGGGACGCAGCACTTCCGGCACGATGACACTCCCATCGGCCTGCTGATAGTTCTCCAACACTGCAACCAGCGTGCGTCCGACCGCCAGCCCCGAGCCGTTCAGCGTATGCAGCAATTCCGGTTTGCCCTGAGCGTTGCGGAAGCGCGCCTGCATGCGCCGCGCCTGGAAGGATTCAAAATTGGAGCAGGAGGAGATTTCACGGTAGGTGTTCTGCGCGGGCAGCCACACCTCGATGTCATAAGTCATCGCGGCGGAGAAGCCCATGTCCCCGGTGCACAGCTTCACCACGCGGTACGGCAACTCCAGTTTCTTCAGGATGGTCTCGGCGTGGCCGAGCAATTCTTCCAGCCCTGCGTAGGATTGTTCCGGATGCACGATCTGCACCAGTTCCACCTTGTCGAACTGGTGCTGGCGGATCATGCCGCGCGTATCGCGCCCATAGGAACCCGCCTCACTGCGGAAACAAGGAGTATGCGCCACGAATTTCAGCGGCAGTTTTTCCAAAGGCACGATCTCGTCGCGCACGATGTTGGTGACGGGAACTTCGGCGGTGGGGATTAAATATAAAGTTGGCGATGCATATTCCATGGGAATGCTATTTGTGGCAACTGCCACGCCACGCATTGCCTTCTCCACCATTTCTTTTTCGCTTTCTTTGATAATACGAAAAAGATCTACTTCAAACTTCGGCAACTGGCCGGTGCCGCGCATCGAGTCCGCGTTGACCAGATAAGGCACATAGGTCTCGGTGTAGCCGTGCAGTTCGGTGTGCGTATCCAGCATGAACTGCGCCAGTGCGCGATGCAGCCGCGCCAGCGGCCCTTTCAACAGCGAGAAACGCGCACCGGAAATCTTGGCGGCCGTCTCGAAATCCAGCCCGCCCAAGGCTTCGCCGATGCTGACGTGATCCTTCACCTCGAAAGCGAGTTGCGGAACGCTGCCGGCCTTGCGTACTTCCAGGTTATCAACTTCCGATTTCCCGTGCGGTACGCTCTCATGCGGCGTATTGGGAATGACGGCGAGAAATGCGTTGAGCTCTTGCTGCACCTGTTCCAGCTTCGCTTCCAGTTGCTTGAGTTCATCGCCCAGATTCGCCACCTCGGCCATGATCGCCGACACATCCTCGCCCTTTGCCTTGGCCTGGCCGATCTGTTTGGAGGTTGCGTTGCGCCTGGCTTGTGCTTCCTGCGTGCGGGTTTGAATCAGCTTGCGCTCGGCTTCGAGTTGCGCGAATTTTTCGGCGTCCAGTGCAAAGCCTCGTGTCGCAAGGCGTGCGGCCACTCCGGCCAGGTCATTGCGCAATGTCTGTATGTCTAACATTATCCTCTTCACCCCGCAGGTCGGGTTAACGTAGCGTAACCCACCAGATACGAATGGCGGGTTACGGGCTTCGCCCTAACCCACCCTACATTTTCTTTTTCTTTGCCGCATCCAGCTCGCGCAAATGCGCCAGCTTCTCGGCGATCTTCGCTTCCAGCCCGCGCCCGGTGGGCTGATAAAAACTCACTTCCGGCATGTCGTCCGGGAAATACTTCTCCCCCGCCGCGTAGCCTTCCGCCTCGTTCTGCGCGTAGCGGTAGCCCTTGCCGTAATCGAGCTGCTTCATCAGCCTGGTCGGCGCATTGCGCAGGCGCAGCGGCACTTCGCGCGAGCCATCCTGGGCGACGAAAGCGCGGGCGGCATTATACGCGACATAGCCGGCATTCGACTTGGCGGCGACGGCCAGGTACAGCACGGCCTGCGCCAACGCCAGTTCGCCTTCCGGCGAGCCGAGCCGCTCGTAGGTTTCCGCTGCGTTGAGAGCGAGTTCGACGCCGCGCGGATCGGCCAGGCCGATGTCCTCCCATGCCATGCGCACGATGCGCCGCGCCAGGTAGCGCGGGTCGGCGCCGCCATCCAGCATGCGCGTGAACCAGTACAGCGCGGCATCGGGATCGGAGCCGCGCACCGATTTGTGCAGCGCGGAAATCTGGTCGTAGAACGCCTCGCCGCCCTTGTCGAAACGGCGCAGGCTCTGCGCCAGCGTGTTGTCGAGAAACGCCGCATCAATGTGTTTCACCTCCGCCGTTGCCGCGGCAGCACCCGCAAGGGGTATGCCGCCGGGTGCCCCGCTGCTGCGCAGCGACCCTGCCGCAGTCTGCAACTGTTCCAGCACGTTGAGCAACCGGCGCGCATCGCCGTCGGCAAAGCCGATGATGCGCTCTTTCGCGGCTTCGTCGAATTCCAGTTCCGGCATGGCAACCTGCCGCGCATGGTCGAACAAAGCCGCCAGCTCATCCGCCGACAGCGCATGCAGCACATAAACCTGCGCGCGCGACAGCAATGCGCTGTTCACTTCGAACGAGGGGTTCTCGGTGGTCGCGCCGATGAAGGTGACCAGCCCCTGTTCGACGAAAGGCAGGAAGGCATCCTGCTGCGACTTGTTGAAGCGGTGTACTTCATCCACGAACAGGATGGTGTGGCGGCCGCTCTGCTGCAGCGTAAGCTGCGCCTGCGCGATGGCGTCGCGGATCTCCTTCACGCCGGACAGCACCGCCGACAGCGGCACGAATTCGGCGTCAAAGGCCGAAGCCATCAGGCGCGCCAGCGTGGTCTTGCCTACTCCGGGCGGCCCCCACAGGATCATTGAATGCAGCTTGCCGGATTCGAACGCCAGACGCAGCGGCCTGCCCGGCCCGAGCAAATGCGACTGCCCGATCACCTCGTCTATGTGTTTGGGGCGAAGGCGATCAGCCAGCGGAGCGGCAGGGACACCCGGAGAAAATAGATCAGCCATTTTCGAAATCCATTAATTCAAACTGCCTTATCGAACCATGCAGCTTCACATTGTAGGCGATTGCAATCCACCTGGCTGCGAATGCGCCGTACTGAACACACTATGCTCCGGCTGCACCGGATGGATTTCAAGATTATCCGGAATTTTGTTTCCGGGCGCGCCCGATATTGTCCTTTCCTTCTCATAAGCTATAATCCGGCCACCTGCCAACAATTGTCCCTATGCCATCTCCTTGCAGGCCGAAGCAGTGGTCAAAGCCGGTTGGGGAATTGATCAGCGGGCAGTTTTTCTGCCTGCCCCGAAGCGGCAGCGTGCGCGGATTTCAACGGCAATTTGAGACAAGATAAGGATCTTGATGCGACTAATTCCTGTGATTCTTTGCGGCGGAGCGGGTTCAAGGCTGTGGCCTGTTTCACGCGAGCTGCATCCAAAACCGTTTATTCGCCTGGCGGATGGACAAAGCCTTTTGCAAAAGGCATTTCTGCGCGGCGCCACCCTGCACGGAGTCGAAGAGGTTCTGACGGTGACCAACCGCGAATTATTCTTCAAGACGGAAGAAGAATACCGCGAGGTCAATGATGCAAAAATCTTTACCTCTTACATCCTTGAACCGTTCGGAAGAAATACCGCCGCCGCCATCGCTGCCGCGGCACTGCACGCAGCCAGTGCGCACGGCAACGAAACCCTCATGCTGGTGCTGCCGGCCGACCACCTGATTACCGATCAGGGAGCGTTCCAGCGCGCCGTTGAACAGGCTTGCGAGCTTGCCCAAAGGGATTTGCTGGTCACGTTTGGCATACAACCCAATGCACCCGAAACCGGCTATGGTTACATCGAAGCGGAAAACAACACGGTGCGGCGTTTCATCGAGAAGCCCTCGCTGGAAAAGGCCCAGGAATACCTGGACTCCGGCAAATTCCTGTGGAATTCCGGCATGTTCTGCTTTTCTGCAGGAACCCTGCTGCAGGAAATGAAGCAGTACTGCCCGGATATCATTGGCGCCACCCAGTCCTGTATCGCAAAGTCAAGAACCGCCGAGGGCGAAGGCTTTTTTCAACTTGAACTCGATGCCGATGGTTTTGCTCTGGTGCCGGAAAATTCCATCGACTACGCCGTGATGGAAAAATCTCCCCGGGTTGCCGTTGTGGCTTGCGATATCGGCTGGAGCGACATTGGCTCATGGAGCGCCTTGAGCGATCTGGCTGGATCCGATAGCAATGGAAATTGTATCCAGGGTGAAGCACTGCTGCATGACACGCGCAACTGCTATATCCAGAGCGATGGACGCATGGTTGGCGCCGTTGGCGTCGAAGACCTGATCATCATCGATACGCCGGATGCCTTGCTGGTTGCCGACCGTTCCCGTACCCAGGATGTAAAACACTTGTATTCCAGGCTCAAGTCCATGGGACATGAGACCTACAAATTACATCGCACTGTCCACCGTCCCTGGGGCACATACACGGTGCTCGAAGAAGGTCCCCGCTTCAAGATCAAACGTATCGTGGTCAAGCCCGGCGCCAGCCTGAGTTTGCAGATGCACCATCACCGCAGCGAGCATTGGATTGTGGTAAGCGGGACAGCGAAAGTTGTAAACGGCGACAAGGAATTCCTCATTGCCACTGATGAATCAACCTACATTCCCGCAGGCCACCCGCACAGGCTGAGCAATCCCGGCATACTGGATTTGGCTATTATCGAAGTTCAAAGCGGCGAGTACCTTGGTGAGGATGATATCGTAAGGTTTGACGACAAGTACGGGCGTTCCTGACTTTTGTTGCCATCATCAAACCCAAATAATCCATTATAGAGTCGGCCATCAAATAGTTTGGCAGGCTGGTGGTTATTTCAATCTTTTTAATGGCCGACTCTATAGCACCCAGGCGCCTATGACCATCTGGCAACAGCTCTTTACCCGGCGCATGCTGATCTGCGTGTTCACCGGATTTTCTTCCGGCCTGCCGCTGTACCTGCTGTTCAACCTTGTCCCTGCCTGGCTGCGCAGCGAGCAGGTTGACCTGAAGACCATCGGCCTGTTCGCGCTGATCCAGTTTCCCTACACCTGGAAGTTCCTGTGGTCGCCGCTGCTCGACCGTTTCGTGGTGCCTGCTTTCGGCAGGCGGCGCGGCTGGATGCTGCTGACCCAGCTTGGGCTGCTGCTGGCGATCGCCGCGCTGGGTGCATTCTCGCCGCAACGCGATCTGCGCACGATTGTCTGGATCGCCACGCTGCTCGCCTTCCTCAGCGCCACGCAGGACATCGTGCTGGACGCGTACCGCCGCGAATTGCTGGCCGACAACGAACTGGGGCTGGGCAATGCGGTGCATGTAAATGCCTACCGCATCGCCGGTCTGGTGCCGGGCTCGCTGTCGCTGATACTGGCCGATATTCTGCCGTGGGACATAGTGTTCATCGTCACCGCCCTGTTCATGCTGCCCGGCATGGCGATGACGCTGCTGGTGCGGGAGCCGCACCGCGCCGCACCACCCACGACGTTGCGCGAAGCGGTGGTCGAGCCGTTCCACGAATTCATTACCCGCCGGGGATGGGAAAGCGCACTGCTGATCCTCGCCTTCCTGTTGTTCTACAAACTCGGCGACAGCATGTGCACCGCGCTGGCCACGCCGTTCTATCTCGACATGGGCTTCTCGAAGACCCAGATCGGCCTGGTCGCCAAGAATGCCGGGCTGTGGCCCGCCGTGATCGGCGGCCTCCTCGGCGGCCTGTGGATGGTCAAGATCGGCATCAACCGCGCGCTCTGGCTGTTCGGCGTGGTGCAGGTGGTCTCCATCTTCGGCTTCGCCTGGCTGGCATCGGTAGGACACCATGACGAAATCACCAGCGTGCAACTCGCCCAGCTCGCCATCGTGATCGGCCTCGAAGCGCTGGGCGTCGGGCTGGGCACCGTCGCCTTCGTCGCCTTCATTGCCCGCGCCACCCATCCCGCCTATACCGCCACCCAGTTCGCCCTGTTTACCAGCCTGATGGCGGTGCCGCGCACCTTCGCCAACGCCGCCACCGGCTGGCTGGTGGATGCGATGGGCTGGAGCGGATTCTTTCTGCTGTGCGCAGCGCTGGCGCTGCCGGGGATGCTGCTGCTGTTCAAGGTGGCGCCGTGGAACGAGCCGGTAAGTAGCGACCCTGCCAGTTGATCCATGTTCCGGCATCAGCCGGAAGAAGGCTGGCCTGGCGCTGGCTGCGACCTGTCTACTATGCTAGATTTGATTCCTGACCATCGCATACTTAATCTTACTGTGTCACAAATTAAAATCGTTCAATAGAACCACACTTATTTCTTCCCCCTTGCAGGGGGAGGGGATGCAGCTCAGTGTTTATGACACAGTAAGATTAATGATCCTGAAAAAAACAGTTAGCCATAGAGAGCACAGAGTTCACAGAGGAGAAAACCATGCCGCAAACCAAATTCATCCTGCAGGAAAGCGATATCCCGACCCACTGGTACAACGTAGTGGCGGACATGCCGAATCCGCCCGCACCGGTGCTGGGGCCGGACGGCAAGCCGATCGGCCCGGAGGCATTGGCGCCGATTTTCCCGATGAGCCTGATCATGCAGGAAGTGTCCGCCGAGCGCTGGATCCCGATTCCCGATGCCGTGCGCGAGGCTTACGGCATGTACCGGCCTACGCCGCTGTACCGCGCGCATCGCCTGGAAGCGTCGCTGGGCACGCCGGCGAAGATCTATTACAAGTATGAGGGCGTTTCCCCGGCGGGTTCGCACAAGGTCAACACCTCGATCCCGCAGGCGTATTTCAACAAGGAAGCAGGAATCAAGCGCATCGCGACCGAGACCGGCGCGGGGCAGTGGGGTTGTTCGATGGCGCTGGCCGGGCAGATGTTCGGGCTGGAAGTGTGCGTGTACATGGTGAAGATCAGCTATCAGCAGAAGCCGTTCCGGCGTTCGATGATGCACACCTGGGACGCGGAAGTGTACGCCAGCCCTTCGATGGAAACCAATACCGGGCGCGCCGCCCTGGCCGCCGACCCGGACAATCCCGGCTCGCTCGGGCTGGCGATCTCCGAGGCAGTGGAAGATGCCGCCAATCGCGCCGATACGAATTACGCGCTCGGTTCGGTGCTCAACCATGTGCTGCTGCACCAGACCATCATCGGGCAGGAAGCGAAGAAGCAGTTCCAACTGGCGGGCGATTATCCGGACATGATTTTCGCGGCCTGCGGCGGCGGTTCCAATTTCGGCGGCGCGGCTTTCCCGTTCTTCGCCGACAAGGCCTGCGGCAAGAACCTGCGGCTGGTGGCGGTGGAACCATCGTCGTGCCCGACGTTGACGCGCGGCCAGTATGCCTACGATTATGGCGACACGGCCAAGCTGACTCCGCTGCTCAAGATGTACACGCTGGGCCACGACTTCATGCCGCCTGGCATCCATGCCGGCGGTCTGCGCTACCATGGCGATTCGGCGCTGGTCTCGCAGCTTTATCACGAGAAACTGATCGAGGCGTTAGCGGTGCCGCAACTGGCCACGTTCCAGGCCGGCGTCGCCTTTGCCCGCGCCGAAGGCATCATCCCGGCGCCGGAATCCAACCATGCGATCTGCGCCTGCATCGATGAGGCGCTGCGCTGCAAGCAATCGGGCGAGCCAAAAACATTGTTCTTCAATCTCTCCGGCCACGGCCACTTCGACATGGCGGCTTACGACAAGTATTTCGCGGGAGAGTTGGAGGATTTCGCCTATCCGGAAGAAGCGTTGCAGGTTTCGCTCGCCAATCTGCCCAAGGTCGCAGCGTGACGTTTATTTGCTAAGGAGTGCTGGTGGCAAACAGTAGTACGGGAGCGGCTTCGACCTTCACCCTGATCCAGGCGGCGCTCGGACATCATCAGGCCGGGCGCCTGGCCCAGGCGGAAGCGCTGTACCGGCAGGTGCTGCAATCCGAGCCCGACAACCCCGATGCGCTGCATCTGCTGGGCGCCCTGGCACGCCAGGCAGGCAAGCCTGCCATCGCCGCCGACTTCATCCGCCGCGCAATCAATGCCAAATCCTCCGAACCGGTTTTTTACAACAGCCTGGGGCTGGTTCTGCGCGACCTGGGCAGACTGGACGAAGCCGCTGCCAGTTACCGCAGAGCCATATCGATCAAGCCGGACTATGTCGAGGCGCATTACAACCTGGGAAATGTGCTGCAGTTGCAGGGCAGGCTGGACGAGGCCGCCGCCAGTTACCGCAGGGCGATCACCCTGAAGCCGGACTATGCCGAGGCCCATTGCAATCTGGGCAGCGCGCTTCAGGCCCAGGGCAAACTGGACGATGCGGCTGCCAGTTACCGTCGCGCGATCTCGCTCAAACCCAATCATGCCGAGGCGCATTGCAATCTGGGGAACGCCCTGCAGGAACAGGGCAAGCTGGATGAGGCGAGCGCCAGTTACCGCATGGCGCTCGCCAGCAAGCCGGATTACGCCAAGGCGCATGGCAATCTGGGCAAAACGCTGCAGGAACAGGGAAAGTTCGACGAGGCCATCGCCTGCTATCGCACGGCGCTGGCACTGAAACCGGACATCGCAGAAATGCATTGCAACCTGGGGGGCGCACTGCGCGGCAAAGGTGCGTTCGATGCAGCCATTGCCAGTTATCGCCAGGCGCTGGCGTTGAAACCGGATCTCGCCGAGGCCTATAGCGGACTGGGCAATATATTTCGTGAACAAGGCAAACTGGATGAAGCTGGCGCCAGCTTTCGTCAGGCGATTGCCCTCAAACCCGATTTTGCCAAAGCCTATAACGGCCTGGGTTGCACCCTTCAAACCCAGGGCAAGCTGGAAGAAGCGATTGCCCACCTGCAACAGGCGCTGCAGATCCAGCCCGATTATGCCGAAGCGCACACCGGGCTGGCGGCGGTCTATATCGACCAGGGCCGCTTTGACTCCGCCCGAGCCGAGCTGGCCAGGGCGCTGCGGCTCGAACCGGAGAATCCCAATGCCTGGGCCGCGCAGGCTGCGCTGCGCAAAATGACCACTGCGGACAGCGAGTGGCTGCACAGCGCCCTCAGACTGGTTACGCGATCCAGTCCCGCGCTGTCGGCAATGGAAACCGTCAAGCTGCATTATGCCATCGGCAAGTACTACGACGACACCGGACAGTTTGACCTCGCCTTCTCCTCTTACCAGCAGGCAAACGCCTGGAAGCGGCAGCGGGAAGGTGCGTTCGGCAGAGCCGGATTTTCCCGCTTGATCGACACGCTGATCGCCACATATAGCGCCGACTTCATCGGCAGGCAGCATGCAGGTGCCAGTCCTTCTGCGCTTCCCGTACTGATAGTCGGCATGCCGCGTTCCGGCACTTCTTTGCTGGAACAGATCATCGCATCGCATCCCCAGGCTTATGGCGCAGGTGAGCTGCCTTTCTGGGATGAAAGGTTCGCTGCGCATCAGGCAGAAATGCTGAGCGGAAATTTTGGCGCCACGTTGATTGCCGATACCGCTGCCGCCTATGAAAGCCTGCTGCGCCGACATTCCGCTGCTGCGCTCCGTATCGTCGACAAGATGCCCGGCAATTTTCTCTGGGCCGGATTGATCCACCTGACCTTCCCGCAGGCCAGGATCATCCATGCCAGGCGCAACCCGGTCGATACCTGTTTGTCGATCTATTTCCAGAACCTCATGCCCTCCCATTCCTATGGGACGGATCTGGATGACCTGGCTTTTTACTACCGCGAGTACTCAAAACTGATGCACCACTGGCGCAGCGTATTGCCCGCCGACCGGTTTCTCGAAGTGTCATATGAAGAACTGACGGACAACCAGGCCGTGTGCAGCCGGCGCATCATCGAGTTCATCGGTCTGGAATGGGACGAGCGCTGCCTGGATTTCCACAAGACCGAACGCAAGGTCGGCACATCGAGCAACTGGCAGGTCCGGCAGAAAATCTATCACTCATCCAAGGCGCGCTGGCGCAACTATGAGAAGCATCTTGGGCCGTTGCTGGGGTTACTGGAATTGGAGTGAGATCTCACACAATATGGTTATCGTAGTCAACCATCAGCGGCGCGTGGTCGCTGAAGCGTTGCTCCTTGTAAATCCCGGTTGACTGCGCTTTCTGCGCGATACCCGGCGTGGCAATCTGGTAATCGATGCGCCAGCCCACATCCTTGGCCCACGCCTGCCCCCGGTTCGACCACCAGGTATAGGCTTCCAGTTCGGGATGCAGCTTGCGGAATACGTCCACGAAGCCGACTTCATCGAGTAGCCGGGTGAGCCATGCGCGCTCTTCCGGCAAAAAGCCGGAATTCCTGCGGTTGCCGCGCCAGTTTTTCAGGTCCTTTTCGGTATGCGCAATGTTCCAGTCGCCGCTGATGATCACTTCGCGCCCGCTGCTGCGCAGTGCCAGCAGATGCGGCATGAAGGCGTCCAGGAAGCGGAACTTCACTGCCTGGCGTTCCTCACCGCTGGAGCCGGAAGGCAGGTAGAGCGACACGATGCTGAGATTGCCGAATTGCGCTTCGAGATAACGTCCTTCGCAATCGAATTCGGCTCTCCCCAGCCCTTCGATCACTGCATCCGGCTTGCGCCTGGAATAGATGCCGACACCGCTGTAGCCCTTCTTCCCGGCATAATGAAAATAGCCATGAAAACCGCGCGGCGCGAGCATGGCCGCGGTCATGTCGGCGGCTTGCGCCTTGAGTTCCTGCACACAGACGATGTCGGCCTGCTGCGCCAGCATCCACCGAAAAAATCCCTTGCCTGCCGCTGAACGGATGCCGTTGAGGTTGAGGGTGATGATGCGCATAATTTCTCGCAGACGAAATGCGCGCATTATAATGGGGGTCAGTTCAACCACCGGACCTTTCCATCATGTCAGCATTCCGCCAGGATTTTATACGCTTTGCCGTCGCCCAGAATGTATTGCGCTTCGGTGAATTCCAGACCAAGGCCGGGCGCATGTCGCCGTATTTTTTCAATTCCGGCCTGTTCAACAATGGCGCGGCCTTGCGCGAACTGTGCCAGTTCTATGCGCAGGCGATTCTCGCCTCGGAGGTGAAATTCGACATGCTGTTCGGCCCGGCATACAAGGGCATACCCCTGGCGGCAGGAACGGCCATTGCGCTGGTGGAACAGGGCCGCGATGTGCCGTATTGCTTCAACCGCAAGGAAGCCAAGGATCACGGCGAGGGCGGGGCGACAGTGGGCGCGCCATTGCGCGGCCGGGTGTTGATCATTGATGACGTGATCTCGGCTGGAACATCAGTGCGCGAATCCATCGAGCTGATTCGGGCGGCAGGCGCAATGCCCTGTGCCGTGTTGATCGCGCTGGATCGCATGGAACGCGGGCAAGGCAATATATCGGCAGTACAGGAAGTCCAGGCTGACTATGGCATTCCGGTGGTGGCTATCGCCACGCTGGACGACTTGCAGGAATATTTGCGCAACACACCGGAGATGGAGCAAAATTTAATCGCTGTCCAAACTTATCGTAATCTTTACGGAGCATGAAGATGAACAAAGCTTTAATCCTCGGCCTGGGCCTGATGTTGCACACCTCACTCGGCCTGGCCGCAGGACAGAAATCCGGGGAGACTCTGTACAAGTGGGTGGACGACAAAGGCGAGGTACATTATGGCGAAGTGATTCCGCCTGAATATGCCGACCGGGACAAGACGCAACTGGATAAAAATGGAATCAAGATCAAGCAAAAACCCAAAACATCAGCTGCCGATTCATCGGTAAAGTCCCCGGAAGAACAAGCGGCAATCGACCGGCGCCGCAAGGATAACGCGCTGCTGAATACCTACAGCAACGAAAAGGAAATCGACCTGGCCCGCGACCGCAACCTGCAACAAGTGGAGGCGCGCATATCCAGCATCGAGATGCAGCTAAAATCCGCCCAAAGCAGCCAGAATGGTTATAGCCTGGAACTGGCCCGTCTGCAAAAGGCCAAAAAGAACGTTCCGGAATCATTGCAGTCTGACCTCGACAGCGCCAATTCGAGGGTATCGGAACTGGAAAGCGACATGAAGGAGGCACAGGATAAGGCAGCCGCAGTCCGGGCCGCTTTTGCAGCGGACAAGGCACGCTTTCATGAGCTGACCAATAGCCCCGGCAAATGATCCTTCACCGGCTGTCAGCTTGGCCGGCCGCAAAAACTCCGCAACAGGAACCTACAGCGGCACAAATTCACCCGTGGTTGCATCATGGCCAAGCAACTGGCCGCGCTCGATGTCAAAATACCAGCCGTGCAGAATCAGCACCCCTTTTGCGACGCGCTCGCGCACCCACGGGAATGTCATCAAGTTGTTCAGCGAGACCAGGATGGCCCGCTGTTCGCAGTTGCGCAGCCGCACCTCTTTCGATGCTTCCGGCATATCCTGCTCCACGCCAGCCCGCGCACTTTCGACCAGGCGCATCCAGTCGCTGATGTATGAATCGGGATCGCCACTGCCGCCCGCTTCGATCAATGCACGAATGCCGCCGCAATGGGCGTGGCCCAGCACGATGATGTGCCGCACGCCCAGATTGCGCACGCCGAATTCCAGTGCGGCGCTGGTGCCGTGATGCCCGCTGCGGCTCTCGGACGGCGGAACCAGGTTGGCGACGTTGCGGATCACGAACAGATCGCCCGGCGCGCAATCCAGCACGATGGCCGGATCAACGCGCGCATCGCAGCAGGCCACTACCAGGATTTTGGGTGTCTGTCCCTGCTCGACCAGTTGCCGGTACAGGAGGTCATCGCGGGTGAAATGCCGCTCGCGGAAACGCCGAAAGCCCTGGATCAGCTGCTGCGGTGTGTTCATGCACCGGTCAGCCGCCGCAGGGCTTCATGATATTTTTCCGAGGTTCTTTGCAACACGTCGGCGGGCACTTGCGGCGCGGGGGGCTGCTTGTTCCAGCCGGATGATTCCAGCCAGTCGCGCACAAACTGCTTGTCGTAGCTGGGCGGATTGCTGCCCAGCTGGTAATGGTCGGCGGGCCAGAAGCGCGAGGAATCGGGCGTGAGCGCCTCGTCTATCAGGTACAGTTTGCCCGCCGCATCTTCGCCGAACTCGAACTTGGTGTCGGCGATGATAATGCCCTTGGTGGCAGCGTAGTCGGCAGCTTCGGAGTAAAGCGCCAGCGTCGCATCGCGTACTTCGGTGGCGCGTGTTACGCCCAGCAGCTTCTTCGCTTCGTCGAATGATATATTCTCATCGTGATCGCCCACCGCCGCCTTGGTCGAAGGCGTGAACAGCGGCTGCGGCAGTCTCTGTGCTTCCTGCAGGCCAATGGGCAAAGCAATGCCGCACACCGCACCGGTCTTCTTGTAATCCTTCCAGCCGGAACCCACCAGGTAGCCGCGCACGATGGCTTCTATCGGCAATGGCTTCAGGCGCTTTACCACAAATGCCCGGCCCTTCACTTGCACTCGTTCCGCGTCGGTTTTCACCACATCTTCGGGGGCGATGCCGGAGAGGTGATTGGGTATGATGTGGCCTAGTTTGGCGAACCAGAAGTTCGACAGCGCGGTCAGTACCTCGCCCTTGCCCGGCACCGGAGTAGGCAGAACGACATCGAAAGCGGACAGGCGGTCGGTCTGCACGATCAGCAAATGCTGGTCGTCCACGCCATAGATGTCGCGCACCTTGCCGCGATGCAGCAGCGGCAGGCTCCTGATATCCGACTGCAGCATCGGCACACTCATGGCGTCCCCCCGAACGCTGCGGCAATTTCCTGCTGCACGCTTTCTACGGTTTGCGGCGCGGACAGCACCTTTACCAGGTTTCCGTTTGCATCGAACAGCACCAGGGTGGCCCGTGCCGCTTTGTTGGCCTCGATAAATGCCCGCCCCTGCGAGGTATCAAAGTCGGTCAGGAGGAACTCCACTTTCCCGGCATACTGATCGCGCACGCTATCCAGCACATTCATCAGATCAAAGCTCTGCGTCAAATTCTTGTCGCGCACCAAGACAATGGCCGCCTTGCCCTTGCCGATGCGCGACAGATCATCGCTGAAGCCGCGCGGCAGGTTCATCACCACGATCGCGGCCACGGCCAGAAAAAAGGCGATTACGGCCCATTTTATTTTTCGCGCATGCGGCGACGCAGCTGCAATCTCGGTATTTCCGGCCTGGTTCACACTCATCCCCTTTCAAACCTGATCACAATGTTGGCAGGGTGGTCGCCTTTACTGCGGCCGCCTGTTGTTCACGGAAGGCGTGCAACTGGCGGGCCAGGCCGGGATCATTGAGCGCCAGCATCGCCACGGCGAACAGGCCGGCATTGGCCGCACCCGCTTCGCCTATCGCAAACGTGGCGACAGGAATGCCCTTGGGCATCTGCACGATGGACAGCAACGAGTCCATGCCCTTCAGATATTTCGAAGGCATGGGCACCCCCAGCACCGGCAGCGTGGTCTTGCCGGCGATCACCCCGGCCAGATGCGCCGCCCCGCCCGCACCGGCGATGAAACACTGCACGCCCTGTGCGCCCATTTCCTTGATATAGTCGAACAGCAGGTCGGGCGAGCGATGCGCGGAGATCACGCGCGCATCGCTCGCCACGCCGAAATCCTTCAGCTGCTGCGCGGCCTGCTGCATGATCTCCCAGTCGTTGCTGCTGCCCATGACGATCGAAACAAGCGGCCTCGTCATGCCTTACGCTCCCTTGTGGTAACTCACCACACGCTCGACTTCATTCTTCGAGCCGAGGATCACCGGCACGCGCTGGTGCAGGCCGACGGGCTTGACTTCCATGATGCGCTCGCGTCCGGTGGAGCTCGCGCCGCCCGCCTGTTCGACGATGAAGGACATCGGGTTGGCTTCATACATCAGGCGCAGCTTGCCAGCCTTGCCGGGTTCCTTGGTGTCGAACGGATACATGAAAATGCCGCCGCGGGTCAGGATGCGGTGCACCTCGGCCACCATCGAAGCCACCCAGCGCATGTTGAAATTCTTCTCGCGCCCGCCATCCTTGCCTTTGGTGCATTCCTCGACATAACGCTGCACCGGGGCTTCCCAGTAACGGCGGTTGGACATGTTGATGGCGAATTCCTGCGTGTCGGCGGGTATGGTCATCTGCGGGTGGGTCAGCATGAATTCGCCGACATCGCGGTCCAGGGTAAAGCCGTCCACGCCATGGCCGGTGGTAATCACCAGCATGGTGGATGGGCCGTACAGCGCATAGCCCGCGCACACTTGCCTGACTCCGGGCTGCATGAAGTCGGCTGCGGTCGGGTTGGTCACGCCTTCCGGACAGCGCAGGATGGAAAATATCGTGCCGACGGAAATGTTCACGTCTATGTTGGATGAACCATCCAGCGGATCAAACGTCAGCAGATACTTGCCCTTCGGATATTTGGCCGGGATGGGATAGATCTCATCCATTTCTTCCGAGGCCATCGCTGCCAGGTGGCCGCCCCATTCCGTGGCCTTGATGAAAATGTCGTTGGTAATCACGTCCAGCTTTTTCTGGGTCTCGCCCTGCACATTCTCGCTGCCCGCGCTGCCCAGCACCCCGATCAGGTCGCCCTTGTTCACGGCATGGGCAATCTGCTTGCAGGCGGTGATGATGTCGCTCAGCAGGCCGGTGAAATCGCCGGTCGCTCCCGGGACATGCCGCTGTTCCTCGATGATGAATTGCACCAGATTTTTGCTCATTTGTTGCCCCCCTCTAAAAGATTGATTCGAAACTGCCTGGATTTTTTATTTGTCGATTTTACAGGTTTTCGACCGTATCCTCCATGTTCGAAGTCCAGCAAGCAATTATGCGGCATTCAGTTTCCCCAGCAGATCACGGATTTTCTGCGGATCATCGGAGCGGAGAATTTTCTGGGTAAGCGTGGAAATTTCCGGCAGGCTCGTGGTAAGCACGCACTGCTTGATGCCGAGCAATTGGGACGGGTGCATGGAAAACTGGCGCAGACCGAAACCCAGCAACAAACGCGTGTAAACCAGTTCCCCGGCCATTTCGCCGCATACGGAAACCGGTTTCCCGCTCTTGTTGGCCGCCGCTATGACATGCGCCAGCAGGTGCAGCACCGCCGGATGCAGCGGATCATACAGATGCGCCACTTCCTCATCGGTACGGTCAATGGCCAGGGTGTACTGGATCAGGTCGTTGGTTCCGATCGAAAGAAAATCCAGCTTCCTGGTGAACACATTCAGCGCCAGCGCGGCAGCCGGAATCTCTATCATTCCGCCTACCGGCACGTTGCGGTTGTAGGCGATTCCCTCTGCGTCCAGCTCTTCCCTGACGTTGGCAATGAACTGCAGGGTCTGGTTGATTTCCGACACGCTGGACAGCATGGGCACCAGTATCTTCACATTGCCGAAGTGCGAAGCGCGCAGCAATGCCCGCAACTGGGTGCGAAACAATTGCGGCTCGGCCAGGCTGAAACGGATGGCGCGCAGTCCCAGCGCTGGATTGCTGGCGACACGCTTGGTATGGTTGAGTTGCTTGTCCGCGCCCAGATCGAATGTGCGTATGGTGACCGGCAAACCCTTCATGTTTTCCGCCACGCTGCGGTAGGCCTCGAACTGCTCCTCTTCATCCGGCAGGCTGTCGCGGTTGAGAAACAGGAATTCACTGCGGAACAAGCCGATGCCGGTCGCGCCATTTTCATTCACTTCGGCCACGTCGTGCGGCATTTCTATGTTGGCGTACAGCTCGATATGGGTGCCATCCAGCGTGTTGGCGCGCGCCGTGCGCAGGCGCCTGAGCTTCTGCTTTTCGAGCCCGATCTGGCTCTGGCGCAGCTTGTATTCCGCGAGAATCTGCTTGTCCGGATTGACGATGATGACGCCTTGCGCGCCGTCCACGATAAGCAGGTCGTTTTCGCGCATCAGTTCCCGCGCATGATGCAAACCCACCACGCATGGCGTGTTGAGGCCGCGCGCAATGATTGCGGTGTGCGAAGTTGCGCCGCCCAGATCGGTGATGAACGCGGCAAACTGATGCGACTTCAGCTGCAGCAGGTCGGCCGGACTCAAGTCATGCGCCACCATGATCATGTCGGTGCCGTGGCCGAGCGCTGGCGGGACATGCCCGGGATGGCCGGTCAGTTTCTTGATGATGCGCTCGGCGACCTGGATCACGTCCGCCTTGCGTTCCCGCAGATAGGCATCGTCAAACTCCTCGAAATGGGTCACCAGATCGTCCATCTGCACCTTGATGGCCCATTCCGCATTGCATTGCTCGTTGGCGATCATTTCGCGCGACGCGCGGCTGATATGCTCATCTCCCAGGATCATCAGATGCAGGTCAAGAAAGGCATCGAATTCCGCCGCAGCCTGCAACGGCTTGTTGGTCCGCAAGGCTGTCAACTCGTCACGCGTGGCAGCCAGCGCATCGTCAAACCGTTTGAGCTCCTCCTGCAGCATGTGCTTCGGAAAAACATAATGCGCCACTTCCAGCGTAGTGTGCGACACAAGATGGGCATGGCCGATGGCGATGCCGCTTGAGACAGGAATGCCATGCAGGGTAAAGCTCATCCACCCTCCCCGAAATAATCATTGATCAGGGAAACAATCGCGTTCAGCGCTTCCTGTTCCTGTTCGCCGCTGGTCTCGATGCTGATGGTGCTGCCTCTGGCGGCGGCCAGCATCATCACACCCATGATGCTTTTCGCATTCACGCGGCGGCCGTTGCGAGACAACCACACTTCGCACGGATAATGCGAAGCCAGCTGCGTCAGCTTGGCCGAGGCGCGCGCATGCAACCCCAGCTTGTTAATAATTTGCGCATCCTGCTGCAACATCGCAACTCCCAGAATCAGCGTTGTCCGAAATAATGCATCCGCGTCCGGTCTCCAGTGCCTTCTGCGCAACTTCCGCCAATGGCCTGCCGCTGTTGCATACCGCCCGCAGCAGCATCGGGAGATTTACGCCGGACAATCCTTCCACCTTGCCCGGCTGGTGCAAGCGCCGCGCAATATTGCTTGGAGTCGAACCGAACAAATCGGTCAGCAGCAGCACCCCATCGCCGGTATCCAGTTGCGCGATCAAGGTGCGCGCCTCATCCTCCTTGCTTTGCGGGTCATCGTCGGCCAGCACTGACAGCACCTTGAGGTTCGACGGCGTGCTGCCCAGCACATGCTCTACGCAATCCACCAGGCTGTCGCCCAGGCCGTTATGCGCCACTAACAGAATCCCGATCACCTCGTGTGTCCTCCGTGATAATTTGATTACTCGGTCTTCAGTACCGTACTCTTATCCGTGAATTCTAGCCGTTTCTGCATTGCCGCGGTGAGATGCACCGTACCATCCCCGTCTATCAGCAGCGCTTCCTCGATATCCATTTTGCGCGCGGCATCGCGCCAACCCGCGCTGCCGGAGATGAATAACGGCTTGGATGGCGCATCCGACAACGTTCCCGCGCGCGCGCCATGGGTCAGGATGGTGACCGCCTGCACCCCCTGCACCGGATGGCCGTTACGGGGATCTATCAGGTGGCAATAGCGCTTGCCGCCGAATTCAAAATAACGCTGGTAGTCGCCTGAAGTGCCGATGGCCTCGCCGTCATGCAGCTCCAGCGTGGCAATCGGCCCCGGTTTGCGCGGATGCTGGATGCCGATGCGCCATGCCCGGTCACCATGCGAGCCCAGCGCCAGTACATTGCCGCCGATGTTGATCAATGCATTGCGCACTCCCATTTTCCCTAACAGTTCGGCAGCGCGATCCAGCGCGTAACCCTTGGCATAGCCGCCCAGATCAATCTGCACCGCAGGGTTGCGGCTGAAGATAGCCTCCGTTGCCTTCCCCCCTTCCAACTTCCCCCCGCCGGGAGGAAGAGCAACCGGCTTCTCCCCCTGCGGGGGAGAAGAAAGAAAAACCAGATCGCTCATCTGCGGCTTCGCCGCAACCAGCGCCGCAACCTGCTTTTCATCCGGCAACGCCGCCTTGAATTCGTCGGCCTGGAACCCCCACAGCCTGATCAATCTGCCGATGGCAGGATTGAACAGCCCGTCGGAACGGGCGGAGAGTTGCGCCGCATCCTTCAGAATAAAGGCCACTTCGGGCGTCACCTCGCGGCTCTCGCCCTTTGCAAAGGCGGCATTCAGGTCGCTCAGGGCGGAGGGCTTCCAGGCATGCAGCAGATTGTGCAGGCGCTGGAATTCCTGCATCACCGAGGCCACGGCCTGCCGCGCCTTGGCGTCCTCCTCGCCATACACGCTGACTTCCACCAGCGTGCCAAACACGTAACCCTGTTCCTGGTAAGTCGGCAGCTCCTTATTGCCGCAGGCGGCAAGCAGGAAACAGGAAACAGGAAACAGGAAACGGATAATTGTGTGCCGCTGCGCGGCACGTATATTAAAGATGCGGCACAGCCGCGACCATGCCCCCTGTTTCCTGTCCCCTGTTTCCTGTCCCCTGTTTCCTGTCCCCTGTCCCCTGTCACCTGTCACCTGCAACCTCCAGCTCCACCGCCGCCGCCAGCAGCGCCAGCCGCGCCACCACGCCGTAGGCATAGAAGCGGTTGGGCACATCATCCGGCGCCCGGTCTGGGTTGGGCAGGGTGCAGCTGGCTTCGAAGGCCAGCGGCACGAAGTGCATGCCGGGAGCGTTCAGGTTCTCGTCCGTACCGCGCCCGGTGTGCACGCGGTAGAAACCACCCACCACGAAGTGGTCGATCATGTAGACCACCGGCTCGGCCACCGCTTCGTTGATGAGCTCGAAGGTATAGACGCCTTCCTGCACCAGCACCTCATGCACCTCCAACCCTTCCTTGCCCACGGCCATCTTGTTGCGCTGCTTGCGGTTGAGGTCGCGCACTTCACTGGCATCCTTCACCGTCATGATGCCCATGCCGTAGGTTCCGGCATCGGCCTTGACGATGACGAAGGGCGGTTCCTTCACGCCATATTCGGCATATTTCGCACGGGTTTTTTGCAGCATGTCATCCGCCTGCATGGCCAGGCAAGCCTCGCCGGCGCGCTGCTGGAAATCCACCTTGCCGCAGGTGGCGAAGTACGGATTGATCAGCCAGGGATCGATGTCGAGCAGCGCGGCGAATTCCTCAGCAACCCGGTCATAAGCCGCGAAGTGGTGCGACTTGCGCCGCGTGGTCCAGCCCGCGTGCAGCGGCGGCAGGACATTCTGTTCCAGGTTCTGCAATATCTGCGGCACCCCGGCGGAAAGATCGTTGTTGAGCAGCACCACGCAGGGATCAAAGTCGGCCACGGCCAGGCGGTTGCCCTTGCGCTGCATCGGTTCCAGCGTAAGCGTGCCGCCGTTGGGCAAATGCAGCGTCGTTGGCTGGACGATGTCCGGCAGCAGGCTGCCGACGCGCACCTTCAACCCGGCCTGCTTGAGAATCAAGGCCAGCTGCGCGACGTTCTGCAAATAGAACAGGTTGCGCGTGTGGTTCTCCGGCACCAGCAGCACGCCGCGCGCTTCCGGACAGATCTTTTCGATCGCGCTCTGCGCCGCCTGCACGCACAGCGGCAGGAAGTCCGGATTCAGATTGTTGAAGCCGCCGGGATACAGGTTGGTATCCACCGGCGCGAGCTTGAAGCCGGCATTGCGCAGATCCACCGAGGTATAGAACGGGATGGTATGTTCCGGCCACTGGGTGCGGAACCAGTGCTCAATGGCGGGCTGGGTATTGAGGATGCGCTGCTCGAGATCGAGCAGCGGGCCGGTCAATGCGGTAGCGAGATGGGGAACCATGGCGTCTTTGCATAATGGGGAACGGGCATTCTAGCCGATAGTGCCGCACAACGGATGACGCAGCCGTGTAGTGGTAGAATGCGCGCCTTTGATTTTTTCGGACATCGCCAGCCATGGCGAGGATTGGTCGATGTTCGCAAGGCAACCCCATGCTATCCACCGCAAACATCACCATGCAGTTCGGCGCCAAGCCGCTATTCGAAAACGTCTCCGTGAAATTCGGCGACGGCAACCGTTATGGCCTGATCGGCGCCAACGGTTGCGGCAAGTCCACCTTCATGAAGATCCTCGGCGGCGATCTGGAACAGAGCTCCGGCGAGGTGATGCTGGACAAGGGCGAGCGCCTGGGCAAGCTGCGTCAGGACCAGTTCGCCTTCGAGGACAGCCGCGTGCTGGATGTGGTGATGATGGGCCACGATGAGATGTGGGAAGCGATGCAGGAACGCGATGCAATCTACGCCAATCCCGATGCCTCGGAGGAAGACTACATGCGCGCCGCCGACCTGGAGGCGGTGTTCGCCGAATACGACGGCTACACCGCCGAAGCACGCGCCGGGGAATTGTTATCCGGCGTGGGCATCGCGCAGGAATTGCACCAGGGCCCGATGAGCGTGGTCGCGCCCGGTTTCAAGCTGCGCGTGCTGCTGGCGCAGGCGCTGTTCTCCAACCCCGACATCCTGCTGCTGGACGAGCCAACCAACAACCTCGACATCAACACCATCCGCTGGCTGGAAGACGTGCTCAATGCGCGCAACAGCACGATGATCATCATTTCGCATGACCGCCATTTCCTGAACAGCGTATGCACGCACATGGCCGATCTGGACTACGGCAAGATCACCATTTATCCCGGCAACTACGACGATTACATGCTAGCCTCGACCCAGGCACGCGAACAGCAGGCGACGGACAATGCCAAGGCCAAGGAGAAGGTCGCCGAACTGAAAGCTTTCGTGGCGCGCTTCTCGGCGAATGCATCCAAGGCCAGGCAGGCCACTTCGCGCGCGCGCCAGATCGACAAGATCAAGATCGAGGACATCAAGCCCTCCAGCCGCCAGTATCCCTTCATCCGTTTCGAATACGACGAGCGCGACAAACTGCACCGTGTGGCGGTGGAGGTGCAGAAAATGGCCAAGGGCTTTGACCGCATGCTATTTTCCAATGTGAATTTCCGCATCGATGCGGGCGAGAAAATCGCCATCATCGGCCCGAACGGCATCGGCAAGACCACGCTGCTGCGCTGCCTGGCGGGTGATCTCGCGCCGGACACCGGCAGCATCAAATGGGCGGACAAGGCCAAGCTCGGCTACTACGCGCAGGACCATGCCGCCGATTTCGCCGAAGACAAGATCATGATGGAGTGGATGACCGATTGGCGCGGCCCAGGCGACGACGACCAGGTGGTGCGCGGTACGCTGGGCCGTTTGCTGTTCTCCGGCGATGACGTGAAGAAAAAAGTGAAGGTGCTGTCCGGCGGCGAACAGGGGCGCATGCTGTTCGGCAAGCTGATGCTGCAAAAGCCGAACGTGCTGCTGCTGGACGAGCCGACCAACCACATGGACATGGAATCCATCGAATCACTCAACACCGCGCTCGACCTGTTCAAGGGCACGCTGATCTTCGTCAGCCATGACCGCGAATTCGTCTCCTCGCTGGCCACGCGCATCATGGAGATATCTGTCAAGGGTGTGACCGATTATCACGGCACGTATGAAGAGTACCTGCGCAGCCAGGGAATGATTGCCTGATCCAGTTCCCCCTTTGCAAGGGGGCGAAGGAGCGATTGGCTGTGGTAACAGGTAGCTCGGAAAATCAAATGTCCATCATTCCTCCTTTTTCAAAGGGGGATGCTCACCATTCTTCTACCATGCAACAGCATGCCATCGGCGTTTTCGACTCCGGCGTGGGTGGCCTCTCGGTGCTGCGCCCCATCCGCGAACTGCTGCCCAGCGCGCGCCTGATCTACGTTGCCGATTCCGGCCATGTGCCTTACGGCGACAAACCCGCGTCCTGGATCGAGCAGCGTTCGCACGTCCTCACCCGCTTCCTGATCGAGCAGGGCGCGGACGCCATCGTCATCGCCTGCAATACCGCCACGGCAGCGGCAGCCACCAGCCTGCGCGGTCAATTCGGCATCCCGATCGTGGCGATGGAACCCGCCGTCAAACCCGCAGTGGCGGCCACACGCAGCGGCGTGGTCGGCGTGCTGGCGACCATCGGCACCTTGGAAAGCGCGCGCTTCGCCGCACTGCTGGAGCGCTACGCCGGAGAAGTGGCGATCGTCACCCAGTGCTGCCCCGGTCTGGTTGAACTAATCGAGCGCGGAGATTTGTGCGGTGTGGAAACGCGCGCCCTGGTTGAACGCTACACCCCACCGTTACTGGCACGCGGGGCTGATACACTGATCCTGGGCTGCACGCACTACCCGTTCCTTGCTTCGCTCATCACCGAAGTGGTTGGCGATAACATTATGCTGGTGGATTCCGGTGCGGCAGTTGCGCGGCAACTTCAACGCCGCTTGCAGATCCAATCGCCGGAATGGGTAAAGCCCGCGCAAGGTAGCGCACAGTTCTGGACCAGCGCTGATGCAACACCAGCTTCGAGTATCATATCGGCTCTATGGAGAGAGGAAGTTAGCGTGCAGCAACTGCCGCAAGAATTCATGTAGAGGGAAGCATCATGACGAAAAAAGGACTGCCCACAATCGATCCGGAAGAATCTCTGAGCGAGACCTTGAGCGAATTGGGTGTCTCGCAGGCCGCGTTCCTCCGCACCATTGGCGTCCCGCCGATGCGTATCTCGCACGTCATCAAGGGCACGCGCCCGGTGACGGCTGAACTGGCCCGGTCGTTCTTCGGGCGAGCCTTCGACCAGTCGCCGCAATACCGGGCGCGCTCAATAACCAGCTGCAACACCCTGGAGAGGTTAAGGTATTGGGATGGAAAAAACACAAAACCTGTACAAGCAGTTGAGTGCCGAAGAAACCTTTCAAAATGTTACTGACAATGGACAGCCGCATGACCACCCCCCGTCGCTACACATTAACCATCTCCTGTCCGGATCGCTCAGGCATCATCGCAGCCGTGAGCGGCTTCATCGCCCGGCACCAGGGTTCGATCGTCGAGGCGAGCTACCACACCGACTTGGAAGCGCAGCGCTTTTTCATGCGTCAGGAAATTCTCGCCGACTCGCTGCCCTTCGACCTGATCGAGTTCCGCGCGCAGTTCTCGGGGCTGGCAAGCGAGTTCGATATGGACTGGCACATCAGTGATTCGGCGCGCCAAAAGCGCATCGTGATTCTGGTGAGCAGGCAGGATCATTGTCTGAACGATTTGCTGCACCGCTGGCGCAGCGGCGAATTGCCGGTGGACATTCCGTGCGTGATTTCCAACCACGACGACTTGCGCGGCTTCGTCGAGTGGCACGGCATCCCGTTCCATCATGTGGACTTTGCGGACAAGGCTGCCGCATTTGAAAAAATTGCCTCACTTTTCGATCAGCATCGCGGCGATACCATGGTGCTGGCGCGCTTCATGCAGATCCTGCCGCCCGACTTATGCCGCCGCTATGCCGGCCTGGTGATCAACATCCACCACAGTTTCCTGCCGTCATTTGCCGGGGCGAAGCCCTATCACCAGGCCTACCGGCGCGGCGTGAAGCTGATAGGCGCGACGTGCCACTACGTCAGCGAAGACCTGGATGCCGGGCCAATCATCGAACAGGATACGGTGCGCATCGATCACGGCGACACGGTGGATGACATGGTGCGTTATGGACGAGACATCGAGAAGACCGTGCTGGCGCGCGGCCTGCGCTTTCACGTGGAAGACCGCGTGCTGGTGTGCGGCAACAAGACCATCGTGTTCAGGTAATGCCCGGCGATTCAACTTGCGCCCTGATTTATCGCCCGGCCCTTTTCTGATAGAAGTTGACCAGTTCTTCCCGCTCCTTATCGTCCGGCATTGACTTATTGCTGATTTGCATGTGCCCCACCATCCGATTGATGACGGCAGGCCATTCCACGGCCGCGTGCTGGTCGGGCGATGGCAGGCCATGGCATTGGGAGCAAATGTACTTTTCGCGGCTGGTCAACGTCGGATAATTGTCTCCACAACCGCTTATGGATAGCAGCAACGGGATTGCCACGATGGATTTCTTCATTATTTGTTCCCTGCCTTAACTGGTTTGTGCACGCACAGGATTGCGGCATGGTGTGGTTGTATATGTTATGCAGCCAAGCTTAAACCATCCTTAATCTTGCCATCAAGAAAAAAAGGGCGCCTTGCGGCGCCCTTGAGGCGAAACCTTGCGGTTTCGGGAGGAGAGAATTATAGGTTGTATGCGTTCTCGCCATGATCGGCGAGATCGAGCCCCTCTTCCTGCGCTTCATCGCTGGCGCGGATACCGATGGTGTGCTTCAGTACCAGCAGGATCACGAAAGCGACGAAACCGGACCAGGCAAGCGTGATGCCGATATCCCACAGTTGCGAGATGATCTGTCCCATCGCATCAAAATCAGCGACCTTGTTGGCAACATAGTCATAGACGCCTTGGCCACCGAGTGCCGGATTGACAAATATGCCGGTGCCGAGTGAACCGATAATACCCCCGACGCAGTGCACGCCGAACGTATCCAGCGAATCGTCATACTTCAGCCAGGCCTTGAGCTTGGTTACGGCGAAGAAGCAGATTATCGCCGCTGCGGCACAGACAATCATCGCACCGCCCACACCGACATAGCCGGCGGCCGGGGTGATTGCCACCAGTCCGGCGACGATACCTGAACAGATGCCCAGCAAGCTTGGCTTGCCCTTTACTATCCACTCGACAATCGTCCAGGTAACTCCGGCAACGGCAACACCGAACAAGGTGTTGAAGAATGCCAGGCCGGCTGAACCGGTAGCTTCCAATGCGGAACCCGCATTGAAACCGAACCAGCCCATCCACAGCAAGCCGGTGCCGATTGCGGTCATCATCAGGCTGTGCGGCGGCATTGGTATCTTGCCGTAGCCCTTGCGCGGACCAAGCATCAGTGCCGCTACCAGTGCCGCGATACCGGAGTTGATGTGCACCACGGTACCACCGGCAAAGTCAAGCGCGCCTTTCTGGAAGATGAAACCGGCGTGGCTGTTGGCGATGTCACCTGCCTTGGCACTAGTGTAAGCATCAGGGCCGTCCCAATACCAGACCATGTGCGAAATCGGCAGATAGGCAAAGGTGAACCACAGGATGCTGAAGATGATCATCGACGAGAACTTGAAGCGTTCCGCAAAGCCGCCGGAGATCAGCGCGACAGTTATCGCGGCAAAGGTCAGCTGGAACATGCAGTACACGAAGTCCGGCAGGTATTGTCCCTTGCTGAATGTCGCCGCCACGGCCGTGGTCGGATCATCGCCGGACATGAAGAATTTATCCAGCGACCCGATGTACGGCGCCAGTGCGCTTCCTTCATGGCCCGCAGTAAACGCCATGCTGTACCCGTAGATCACCCAGAGCACTGCAACAACGCAGAAAATCGCAAAGCTCTGCATGACGGTAGACAGCGCGTTCTTTTTGCGCACCATACCTGCATAGAACAGGGCCAGGCCAGGGACGGTCATCAGCAGCACGAATGCTGTCGAAGTCATCATCCATGCGACGTCGCCCTTGTTGCAGTCAAAACCCTTGTCGCCGCATTTCGGTGACGCTGCAGCTGCAGCAGCTGCAGCAGGTGCGGCTGCGGCTGCGGCTGAAGGTGCTGACGCGGCAGCGGTTGGCGCAGAGGCAGGTGTTGCCGATTGATCCGCGAACGATGGCGCTGCCAAACCGCACAGCATGACCAGCAGCGTAAAAAGCACGCATATTTTTTTAGTTACCGCATGACCTGCGCTTTTGCGGGCGCCAGCCTTCACTGAAACTCCACCTTGTATCGTTTTCATGTCCTGGCTCCTTACAGTGCTTCCGCGCCGGTCTCGCCGGTGCGGATGCGGATGACTTGCTCAATGTCGTGGACGAAGATCTTGCCGTCGCCGATCTTGCCGGTTTGCGCCGACTTCTCGATTGCCTCGATCACCTGATCCAGCATGTCTGCCTTGATCGCCGCTTCCAGTTTAATCTTGGGCAGGAAATCCACCACATACTCAGCGCCACGGTACAACTCGGTGTGTCCCTTCTGCCGCCCAAAGCCCTTGACTTCCGTGACGGTGATGCCTTGCACGCCGATGGCGGACAAGGCTTCTCGCACTTCATCGAGCTTGAATGGCTTGATTATGGCGGTAACCATTTTCATCTCATTCTCCTTGGTAATTACGGGCAATCAGCCGCCCCGAAAATTTATTTTGGGATAACAAACCATCCACAGTTCCCGTTTTAGCAGATTCCGTGCCACGCCAATTTTTAACAATTAAACAGTCACTTAATGTAATGCCGCGCAAGGCGGGAAGCACTCATGCACCAATTCCAAGCAGCCAAACCACCCTAGCGCACTTATCAGGTGCGGTGATTTTCCCGCACAAGTTTTGCTAAACTCAGCGCATTCGTCGCAACCAAGGAGATGTGCCGTGTTCAATCCAAAATTTCTGGATGAGATTTCAGCGAAACTGAATGAGGTCGTGGCCAATAGCCCGGCCAAGGATTTCGAGAAGAACGCCCGTGCGCTGCTGGCGCAGGGTTTTGCCAGGCTTGATCTGGTGACGCGTGAGGAATTTGACGTGCAGGCGCAGTTGCTGTCGCGCACCCGGCAAAAGCTGGCAGAACTGGAAGCGCGCGTTGCTGCGCTTGAAGCGCAACGCGAGTAATGCCTTTGAATCAACCTGTATCAAGTGCCCTTAAAAATTCAAATTTGCAGGCCAGACAAGAGGTGCGAAACAACATGTTGCGGCGAAGGCTCATGCCACCAACGGTGGCGTGATGTCGGAACCAAAGAACGTAGCGCCGCATATGCGGGTATAGGCAAACAGGATTTTTTGAGCGCAACGCAGCATGGCGACAAGGCTTTGAAATTTGAGGGGTGCTCGTGAACCTGGCGGTCCTGTTCAGCCGCGCCCTCTCCGGCATGGATGCCGCACTGGTCACTGTCGAAGTTCATCTATCCAACGGCCTTCCTTCCTTCACCATCGTCGGTTTGCCGGAGGCCGAAGTAAAAGAAAGCAGGGATCGGGTCCGCGCCGCCCTGATGAATTGCCAGTTTGAATTCCCCATCAAGCACATCACCGTCAATCTCGCTCCCGCCGACCTGCCCAAGGAGAGCGGGCGCTTCGACCTGCCGATTGCATTGGGCATCCTGGCTGCGTCGGGGCAGATTTCTTGCGGACGACTGGCCGAATATGAGTACGCCGGAGAACTTGCGCTCACTGGAGAACTGCGCCCGATACGCGGCGCCCTGGCAATGACTTATCATGCGGCGAATTGCGGGCGCGGCTTCGTGCTACCAGCAGCCAATGCCGCCGAGGCCGCGCTGGTGCAGGAAGCCGCGGTTTATCCCGCGCAATCGCTGTTGCAGGTCGCAGCACACTTATCCGGGCGCGATGCGCTTGCTCGCCACATTCCGGACGTAAAGCCGGCCACCCCGGATTATCCAGACATGCGCGAGGTAAAGGGACAAGGACAAACCAAACGTGCACTGGAAATTGCCGCCGCCGGGGGACACAGCGTATTGATGTCCGGCCCGCCGGGCACCGGCAAATCCATGCTCGCAGTCCGCTTCCCCGGCATCCTGCCGCAGATGAGCGAAGCCGAAGCGCTGGAAAGCGCCGCCATGCAATCTTTGGGTGGCATGTTCGACGTCAGCCGCTGGAAGCAGCGGCCCTTTCGCGCGCCCCACCACACCGCCTCCGCCGTGGCGCTGGTCGGCGGCGGCAGCAATCCGCGGCCCGGCGAAATTTCCGTCGCGATGCACGGCGTCCTGTTTCTGGATGAACTGCCGGAATTCGAACGCGCTGTGCTGGAAGTGCTGCGCGAACCACTGGAAAGCGGACGCATCACCATCTCCCGTGCCGCGCGCCGCGCCGACTTTCGCGCGCAGTTCCAGTTGCTGGCCGCGATGAACCCGTGCCCCTGCGGCTACCTCGGCCACTACAACGGCAAATGCCGCTGCACGCCGGATCAGGTTGCGCGCTACCGCAGCAAGATTTCCGGCCCGCTGCTGGATCGCATCGATATCCAGATCGAGGTCCCGGCAGTGCCGCAAGCAGACTTGCTCAAGCAGGCAGAAGGTGAAACCAGCGCGCTGATCCGTGCGCGCGTGGAAGCGGCGCGACAGCGTCAGCTCGTGCGCCAGGGCAAGCCGAATGCGCAGCTCGCGGTAATCGAGATCGATGAGATGTGTGCACCGGATACGCAGGGCGAAGCATTGTTGCGCCAGGCCATGACTCGCCTCGATCTATCGGCCCGTGCCTATCATCGCGTCCTCAAGGTCGCGCGCACCATTGCCGATCTGGCTGACAGCAACATTCTCCTTACGCAGCATATCGCAGAGGCAGTGCAGTACCGCAGAATGGATAGACAAAGGTAGAATGACAAAATTTGCCCTGACACGCTCAATGCATAAACGATTTGCGATTGCCTTGCCGAAACATGCTGCTGCACAGATCAATACCATCCGTGAGGAGAGTGGATCGAACCCCTCGGATTTTCTGCGAAGCAGCGCAAGCATACCTTGCTGCAAAATCACACGCGCAGCACTCCTTGGCGCTGAAGAATCAAAATGACATCATCGACGATCCATTTTGTATTTTTGGCGAATTGGGTTCAAAGGCAGACCGCGTCTATGACACACTCCGATAGCCAAATTTGGCAATACCTAAGTACTCCACTTCAGAAGTTCACACACGTATTTTTCAAGCCGCGAGCTTCAGATGCTGAGTTTCGGCATAGCGTGAACGCATGCGTGCGATCAGGGCGTTCAGGTCAGCACGAGTGAACTTCC
>JBAUUR010000005.1:0-7228 GCA_049582805.1 Gallionellaceae bacterium
CTAAAGTCCACCTGCACCTGTCAGAGCTTACTGCCAAGGGAGAAATAATGTCGTGCCATTCAATCCGTTTCGAGAAGGGCAAGAAGATTGAGGGCATAAGATGCCGGTTAGCTGGATATATTCCACCAGCAGCACCGGGCAGGAAATCGAAGGTTCAGTTGAGGTTATCGTAGTTCCGCTTCCAGGCGTTGTTTTCGGTGGCTCCAAGGGCAGCGTCGTGCCAATTGCAGCCATTCGAACTTCTGCTCCAACGATGAGACCTATTCGGGGCTCAGATGTCTGTACTATCATGCTATCGTGTCGGCCACGGTGCTATCGGAAATGCAACCACAGGCCTGGCTTCCCTAGGCTTGGGTTACAAATTCTAATGATGTGACGCCAAATTTAAGCCTGGCTTCCGGCTTTAAATGGCACGTCTAACTTCAAACCGGAGAGTACGTTGGGCAGGCTGTTGCCATCCGCGTCACGCTTTTCTGGCCACATGCCCGCACTTGGTCGCTATATGTTTGCCTTGGCAAACTTTCGGCAGGAGAGATTCATGAATGAACGAACCTTGCAACATTCAGAGAAGAGCAAATTACAATTTATCTATGCCCGGCGTTCCGTCCGTGGCTATGCGCGAACGCCCCTGGATAGCGCTACCGTTCAAACCCTTCTCGATGCCGCTGTGCATGCACCCACGGCGATTCACGAAGAGCCTTGGGCATTCGCTGTTGTCCAAGACCAGGCGCTATTGCAACGCCTATCTGATCTCGCCAAACCGATCTTCGTCGAAGAGGCGCGCCACCGCAATGCGCAGGGAGCCAGCCATTCGTTCGATCATTTCACCCGCCCGGATTTCAATATCTTCCATGGCGCGGATACGCTGGTTATTATTTGCGCCAAACAGTCTGGCCCATTCATAGTTGCCGACTGCTGGCTGGCGGCGGAGAACCTGATGCTGGCGGCTAGTGCCCTCGGGCTGGGCAGTTGCGTCATCGGCTCGGCTATTACCGCCCTGAATATTCACAAGACGAAAACGGAGCTGGGCATTCCTGACGAATACACCGCTATCGCGGCGATCGTAGTCGGTGTGCCAAGTGGCGAAACCCAAGCCACAACCAGAAAAGAGCCACTCATCCTTTCCTGGAAGAAATGACAACAAGGAGTTTACTATGCGATATAGGTTGTTGGGGAATACAGGCCTTTATGTTTCCGAACTGTGCTTGGGAACAATGACTTTCGGCGGCAAAGGACACTGGGAAGTTATGGGGGGCCTCCATCAGACAGACGTCGACCTTTTTGTGCGCGAAGCTTTCGACCAAGGTGTTAATTTCTTTGATAGTGCCAACGTCTATTCGCTTGGCGAATCGGAAACATTACTTGGTCAGGCAATTAAAGATGTGGGGCTGCCAAGGGACGAAATCGTGGTCGCCACGAAATCCACAGGAATCATGAATGAATCTCCCAATGGGCGGGGGCAGTCGCGCTTTCATATCTTCAACGAGGTTGATGCAAGCCTCAAGCGCCTGCAAGTGGACCACATCGACCTTTACCAGCTTCATGGTTTTGATCCCCTGACCCCCTTCGAAGAATCCCTGTCTGCGCTTAACGACCTCGTCAGGTCTGGGAAGGTTCGTTACATTGGCCTATGCAATATGGCAGCCTGGCAAATTATGAAGGCCTTGAGTATTTCCAGGCACCATCATTGGAGTGAGTTTGTGAGCGTGCAGGCCTATTATTCAATCGCCGGGCGGGACCTGGAGCGTGAAATTTTTCCATTGGTTCAGGATCAAAAATTGGGCCTAATGATTTGGAGTCCACTTGCCGGCGGATTCCTGTCCGGCAAATTCAAGCGCGACCAGACTCCTCCTGCTGGTTCGCGCCGTTCAAGTTTTGACTTTCCGCCCTTGAACAAAGAAAAAGCGTTCAATTGCCTGGATGCGATGGAACCGATCGCAAAAGAACATGGCGTATCGGTTGCCCAAGTGGCTTTGGCATGGATATTAAGCAAGCAACAAGTGTCGAGCATCATCATCGGCGCTCGACGCATGGAGCAGTTAAAAGATAATCTCGCAACCACTAAGTTGGTTCTAGCTGAAGCGGAGTTAAAGGTACTCGATGAGGCTAGCGCCCTGTCGCCGGAATATCCCGGCTGGATGCTCGCATTCCAGGGACAGTATCGGGCCAAAGCGCCAGTGAAGGAATAAAACTTCGATGCTCTGTAGCATACACCTGACATGAGTCAGCTAATCGCTTAGGAAAAAGCCGGCTGCCATTTCGGCAATTTAAATACTCGAGAAAAGAATTCCCATGAAATTATATTACGCCCCTGGCGCCTGCTCGCTGGCTTCGCATATCGCCTTGCACGAATCAGGCCTGCCGTTTGAAATTGACAAGCTGAATGTCCCGGCCAAGACCACAGCCAGCGGCGAGGATTACATGCAGATTAATCCAAAGGGCTACGTGCCTGCCATCAAGGTGGACGATGGCAGCATCCTGACCGAAGGCGCCGTGATCCTGCAATATATTGCCGACCAGAACCCAAGCTCCGGCTTGGCTCCCAGGGCCGGCACGATGGAGCGTTATCGGCTGCAGGAATGGCTCAACTTCATCGCCACCGAACTTCATAAAGCCTTTGGCCCCCTGTTCAATAAGGCTGCGTCAGATGAATCCAAAAAATCTGCGCGTGATTTGCTCACTAAACGCTTGGCCATCGTAGAAGCGCAGTTGGCGAAAAAGCCATATTTGATGGGCGACAGTTTTACCGTGGCTGATGCATATCTGTTTGTCGTGTTGAGCTGGAGCGACCATGCCGGCTTCGATCTTGGCCCATTCCCAAACACCAAGGCGTACATTGCGCGAATGGCTGAGAGGCCAAGCGTGCGTGCCGCAATGAAGGCGGAGGGCTTGATTCAATAGGGAATGAACTGCGGCCATGCAAGCACGAGGGATCGAGTCTACACAATCACTGCGTCTGGACAACTACGAGAATACCCATGCAAACCCGGAAAATAACCTATCAGGCCGATGGCTTGTCGATGGACTCGCAAGTGTTTTACCAACCGGCAGCGGGCAGGAAACCAGGAATACTGGTATTCCCCGAGGCATTCGGACTCGGCGAGCATGCGCTGTCGCGCGCCAAGCACCTGGCAAGTCTGGGTTATGTTGCGCTCGCCTGCGACTTGCATGGCGGTCGTCAGATGATCCACGATTTCAATGAGGTCAGGCCGATCTTGGGATCGTTGCGCAACGATGTCTCCCGCATGCGCGAGCGTGCGCGGGGCGGCCTTGACGCACTCAGGGCTTGCGCTGAGGTCGATCCAGGCAAGATTGCTGCCATCGGTTTTTGCTTTGGCGGCACCATGGCACTCGAGCTGGCAAGAAGTGGCGCGGACATCGCCGCAGTTGTGGGGTTCCACAGCGGCCTCGCAACAGTGGCGCCGCAGGACGCGAAAAACATCAAGGCAAAGGTGCTCGTCTGCATCGGCGCAGATGACCCGAGTATTCCGCCTGAGCAACGCCGAGCATTCGAGGAAGAGATGCGTGCCGGCAAGGTCGACTGGCAAATGACATTGTTCGGCGGCGTTGTGCACAGCTTTACCAATCCGCAGGCCGGCAGGATGGGGCGGCCTGAAATGTCCCGCTATGACGCCAAGGCTGATGCTCGTTCCTGGCAGCAAATGTGCGCATTGTTCAATGAAATATTCGAGCCGAAAGCGGGCGGGTGAGTGGCTGATTTTTATAGCCCAAGCCGGCCTGATGGCACACTATCCTTGTGTTGACTGATGCCCGCGCCATCGCTTTCCCGTAACTCCTGGAAAATCAGGGCGGAAAGTATGGTCAGTCCACCGAGCGTGATGAACGCAAGATGAATCCCATGAATCATCTGTGAGGTGTTGGCATGAAAGCGATCCGGGATAAAGAACGCTGTTATTCGTTTGCTCGAGCCAGATGATCCGGTCTATCTCTGGCGCGAACGTATGTTAGATATACACGGCGGTATCGCACGTAGTGCCGTTAGTTTTCCCGGCTAGGTATAAAAAAGGAGCAGAGATGATGATCGACCTTTATTATTGGCCCACTCCGAACGGCCACAAGATTACAATGTTTCTAGAAGAGGCTGGAGTCGAGTATCGGATCATCCCGGTAAACATAGGTGCAGGGGATCAGTTCAAGCCTGAGTTTCTCAAGATCAGCCCCAATAACAAGATGCCCGCGATCGTCGATCACGCTCCATCGGACGGGGGTGATGCCCTGTCGATATTCGAGTCGGGCGCAATCCTGGTCTATCTGGCCGAGAAAACGGGCAAGTTGTTGCCCAAAGATCTGCGAGGCCGGAAGACAGCACTGGAATGGCTGTTCTGGCAGGTTAGCGGCCTCGGCCCGATGGCGGGACAGAACCATCACTTCGCCAAATACGCTCCAGAGAAGATCCCCTACGCAATTGATCGTTACGTGAATGAGACCAACCGCTTATACGGCGTGCTTGATCTCAGGCTCGATGGACGGGAGTTCATTGTGGGCGATGACTACACGATAGCGGATATTGCGACCTACCCCTGGATCGTACCCTGGAAGACGCAACAGCAGAATCTGGACGACTTCCCAAACGTTAAACGCTGGCTCGACGCAATCTGCAATCGGCCAGCCACAGTTAGGGCTTATGCAAAAGCCCAACCATATTCAAACCAACCCGCGATGACCGAAGAAAGCAAGAAAATCCTGTTTGGACAAACGGCCGCAAGTGTTCGTGCGCATGCCAATCCAACTGATGCCACATAGGGCCTCATAATGTTCAAAGAAAACGCGATATTGATTTCATTGCCTGATTTTGATCCGAAAGACGGTGGCCAGTAATAATTACTAAGGGCGCTGTGCGGACAGTTTCAACTTGTGAAGTAAGCTCCCGCTGGCATTCATAGGCCGAAATTGACATTCGATTCGGTGTTATAAGCCCGCGTGAATCGCTTTACCATCCGGCTGGATGGGGTTATCTTTCAGCCTGAACCAGGAATCCGATAAAACTATAAATTCAGACACGGCGAATTATGGACCATCAGCAGATTATCGAGTTCTGGTATGTTGAAGTCGATCCAAAGCAATGGTGGCGTCAAGATGACGAATTCGATCACCGGATTGCTGAACGATTTGGCGACGTGCATGCGCAGGCGGTGCAATGCGAGTTGTACGCTTGGCGCCGTCAACCCCTCGGACGGCTTGCCGAAATCATCGTTCTCGACCAGTTCTCACGCAACATCTATCGCGGCACAGCACAGGCTTTCGCAGCCGACCCCTTGGCCTTGGCTCTGGCACAGGAGGCCGTTGCCGTGGAAACCGCGGCGAAACTTGAGCCCCGCCACAGGGCATTCCTCTATATGCCTTACATGCACAGCGAATCAAGGCTAATTCACGAGATTGCAGTCGAGCTATTTTCTGCAAATGGATTGGAGTCGTACCTTGATTTCGAGTTGAGGCATAAGGCCATCATCGACCGTTTTGGTCGCTATCCACACCGCAACAAAATGCTCGGACGTAATTCCAAGGAGGAAGAAAGCGATTTCCTGAAAACTCCGGGATCGTCGTTCTAAGATTCTGCCGCCACTTGTCCAGGCCTCGCCTAGAATGTCCGCCGATACAACACGCCCACCCATCATGGTTCCTCTGCTCGCCACCGCACCGAACGCCCCGCTGCTCGACCTAAAAGGCCGCATCCGGGATGCGCAGCCTGCCATAGAACACTGGCTCCACACGCAATGGCAGGAACACACCCTCCCGTTCTATTCTTCCGTGGACCTACGCAACAGCGGCTTCAAGCTGGCGCCCATAGATACCAATCTGTTTCCGGGCGGATTCAACAATCTGAATCCGGATTTCCTGCCGCTCTGCGTACACGCCACGCAGAGCGCGATCGAAAGGATCTGTCCGGAAGCGCGTGGAGTGTTGCTTATTCCTGAGAGCCATACACGCAATCAGTTCTATTTGCAGAATGTGGCACGGCTTTCAATCATACTTAAACAAGCGGGGCTGAATGTGCGCCTTGGCAGTCTCCTGCCGGAGATTACCACTCCGACGGCGCTGCAATTATCCGATGGCTCAAGCCTGACGTTGGAGCCCTTGCAGCGCAAAGGCAACCGTTTGGGCGTAGGTGATTTCGATCCCTGTGTGGTGTTGCTTAACAACGATCTGTCGGCGGGCGTGCCGGATATTCTCAAAAATCTGGAACAGACCGTGTTGCCGCCCCTGAATGCGGGCTGGACTACGCGCCGCAAGTCGCAGCATTTCTCGGCTTACGACAAGGTGGCTGCGGAATTTGCGCAGCTCATCAACATCGACCAATGGCTGATCAACCCCTATTTTGCGCACTGCAGCGAGGTGGATTTCAAGCAGCGTATCGGCGAAGAATGCCTGGCCGCGCGCGTCGATGAAATCCTGCAGAAGATGCGTGCGAAATATGGCGAATATGGCGTCACGGATAAACCGTTCGTCATAGTCAAGCCCGACGCCGGCACTTACGGCATGGGCATCATGACGGTGAAGGATGCGAGCGAAGTGCGCAACCTCTCACGGCGTCAGCGCAACAAGATGGCAGTGGTGAAGGAAGGACTGGAGGTGCACGACGTACTGGTGCAGGAAGGCGTATATACCTTCGAGAGCATCAACCAAGCTGTGGCGGAGCCAGTGGTGTACCTGATGGATTGCTATGTGGTGGGTGGCTTTTATCGGGTGCACGCCGGACGCGGCACGGACGAAAACCTCAATGCGCCCGGCATGTACTTCGCGCCATTGGCGTTCGAGGCCAGTTGCACCCTGCCCCATCCAGAGCGCGCATCGGTCGACGTGCGCAGCCGTTTTTATGCTTATGGCGTGGTGGCCAGGCTGGCGCTTCTGGCGGCAGCCATCGAACTCGAAGAAATGCAGAAGTGACCTTGTTTCGTCGCATTCTATTGCTGGCGGCAGTGCTCTTTCTGGTCGGATGTGGTTTACCGCAACGCTGAGTGTCGCTTAACAGTTTGTTGAAATTATCGCTCAAGCCGGTCCACCGAAATGAAGGTGAATCGTTAATAGGGGAGGCGAATTGAAACGAAAGCGGGGGCTGCGATGCGCGGAGCGGATGTGACCCAGGAAGGTTTGTTTGTGATGAAGCAGACGGCGGACTATATTCCTGCCGGTCATCCACTGATAGCCATCCGCGAGATACTCAATCAGGCATTGCGTGAGATGGACAGCTTGTTCGAATCGATCTACG
>JBAUUR010000006.1:0-23509 GCA_049582805.1 Gallionellaceae bacterium
CTTGTGATAGTGGCTCCGTCGATTGCGTTTGCATCGACATCTCCGCCAGCATGACCGATTCCTCGCTTATTTCTAAGCGTGTACAAGAAAGAAAGCGCTCGTGGGATGACGATCCGCATGGACTCATTGGCCACTGTCTTAGGAACTTGAGCAAAACTATCGCATTCGCCGGCGAAGTTGGTTATTTGCTGGCCAAAGGGCGTGACTGGCTTTTTTAGTTCATGCTGAAGCAAGCGGATAACTGTTTCGCACAGCTTGCCAGCACTGACTCCAGCGGCGTCGTACTTTCCTTCCGAGTGGCGCGATTTCAAGTCCAAATAGGAGTTGATAATGCGATTTCTATAGTCGGTCGGTACATTCGCCAGAGCATCTCGAAGCGGTGAATTAGGCTTTGGTGTATTCATACTGCCCATCTTTATTCTTCTTTCGCGTCAGTTTGCCGTCGCGCAAAAGGCGAAGCAGCCCTGGCGAGCATTCACTGGCCTTGTAGTGGTGCCCCTTCGACGTGCTGCAGTGAGAAACGATCGCGCTGATCGTTTGAGGATTCTTGAAAAAACCGCTTGTCAGCAACTGATTGATCATCGTGAATGCCCCTGGAGAACTTGCGTTGCGCGAGGGTTTTCGCTTCTGTTCACCAGCTTTAGATTCGGCCTTAGTTTCGGCGCTTGCTTTTGGCGTCTTCTTGGTAGGTCGCCGACTTTTAGCCCGAGCCGGCGGGGACAGCGATTGTGTAGTTGGGGTACTGCTTGAGACACCCAGTTGTCCAAGAAGCACTTCCACAACGCGAAGTTGAACCGATTCGCTCTTAAACGCATTGACTACGTCGGCAATGCTCTTGAGTCTTTTTTGGAGTTCGTCGAGATCATTCATCAGCTTCCTCCAGTGAGTTTTGTGGCTGGCCAGCATAACATGGCGAATCTCCTGATAGAAGGCAGAGCACCATCATGTGTTGGTGGCTATACCAGTTTCTTCAACCGATATAGTCTCTCCAGCGCTTCCTTTGGACTCAGTTCATCCGGCTGCACTTCACGCATCGCCGCCAACAACGGATGCTCTTCCGCTTCTTCTGGTTCTACTTTCCTGTGGTCGAACAAATCCCCCTGCGGACTTTGCGCCGCGCTGTTCTGTTCCAGCGCGCGCAGTTGCCGTTTCGCGCTGCGAATGACGCTTTGCGGTACGCCTGCGAGGGCTGCGACTTGCAGGCCGTAGCTCTGGCTGGCTGCGCCTTCGTTTACGCTGTGCAGGAACACGATGCTGTGCTGGTGTTCGATGGCGGACAGATGCACGTTGGCGAGTTGCTGGAATTCCTCGTTCAGCCGCGTGAGTTCGAAGTAGTGGGTGGCGAACAGGGTATAACTGCAGTTGTTTTCCAGCAGGTGGCGCGCGATGGCGTAGGCGAGGGCGAGGCCGTCGAAGGTGGATGTGCCGCGCCCGATCTCGTCCACCAGCACCAGGCTTTTCTCTGTGGCGTTGTGCAGGATTTTGGCGGCTTCGGTCATTTCGACCATGAAGGTGGAACGACCGCTGGCAAGATCATCGGATGCGCCGATGCGGGTGAAGATCTGGTCCAGTTCGCCCAGCACGGCTTGCTGCGCCGGGACGAAGCTGCCGCAGTGCGCGAGCAGCGCGATCAGCGCGACCTGGCGCATGTAGGTAGACTTGCCGCCCATGTTGGGGCCGGTGATCAGCAGCATCTTGCGCGCGGCGTGCAGGTCGGTGTCGTTGGCGATGAACGGTTCAACTTGCGCTTCTACCACCGGATGCCGTCCCTTGCTGATGCGCAATACGGACTCACTCACGAATTGCGGCGCGCTGTACTTCAGCGTGGCGGCGCGTTCGGCAAAAGTGGCGAGCAGGTCGAGTTCGGCGATGGCGGCGGCAATGCGTTGCAGTTGCGGGATGAAGGGAGCCAACTGGTCGAGTAACTGGTCGTAGAGAAATTTCTCGCGCGCCAGCGCGCGCTCGTTGGCCGAAAGCGCCTTGTCCTCGAACGCTTTCAGTTCCGGCGTGATGTAGCGCTCGGCATTCTTCAGCGTCTGGCGGCGGCGGTAATCGTCCGGCACCTTGACTGATTGGGCATGGTTCACTTCGATGTAAAAGCCATGCACGCGGTTGTATTCCACCTTGAGATTGGCGATGCCGGTGCGCGCGCGTTCGCGCGCTTCCAGCGCGAGCAGAAAGTCGCCGCAGTTGGTCTGGATGCCGCGCAGCTCGTCTAGTTCGGGGTCGAAGTTGTCGGCGATGACGCCGCCTTCTCTTAGCACTGACGATGGCTCTGCCTTGATGGTTTTCTGCAGAAGATCGATCAATACGGTTTCGGCCTGTAATGCATCGGCAAGCATTTGTAGAAAGGCGGGAGCTTCCCCCCTCTCCCCAGCCCTCTCCCGCAAGGGGAGAGGGAGCAAGGTGGCGTGTAATACAGGGAGTTGTAGCAATGTGTCGCGCAGGCCGGAGAGGTCGCGCGGACGGGCACTCTTCAGCGCGATACGCGCGGTGATGCGCTCCACGTCCACGCAGGACTTTAAATGCTCATGCACACGCCGGTAAAGCTCCCTCTCCCCTTGCGGGAGAGGGCTGGGGAGAGGGGGTTCTTTGAGTTGCTCTACCGCCTCTAGCCTGGCATTCAGCACGTTGCGGTCGCGCAGCGGGTGGTGCAGCCAGTGCGCCAGCAGGCGGCTGCCCATGTTGGTGGCGCAGGTGTCGAGCAGCGACAGCAGCGTGGGGGCCGGTTCGCCGCGCAGGGTCTGGGTGATCTCCAGGTTGCGCCTTGTCGCGGCGTCCATGCGCACATACTGGTCGGCGCTGTATACCTGCATGCCGCGCACGTGGGCCATGCTCTGGCCCTGGGTGAGTTTCGCGTAGCCGAGCAATGCGCCCGCCGCTTCGAGGCCCACGGTGAAATCGTCGCAGCCGAAACCAGCGAGGTCGAGCGTGGCGAATTGCTGGCACAGCGCGCGGCGCGCGGTTTCCAGCTCGAAATGCCAGGTGGGCAGCGTCTTGCGTGGTGCCTCGTGTTGCGGCGCGGCGGCATCTTCCGCGAGCAGGATTTCCGAGGGTTGTAAACGCTCCAGTTCAGCGGGCAGATTCGCGGCGGCGGTTTCGGCGACGAAGAATTTACCCGAGGCGAGATTCAGCCACGCCAACCCGACCTTGCCGTGGCGCTGGTGCAGCGCCAGCAGCAGGTTGTCGCGCTTCTCTTCCAGCAATGCGGAATCGGTCAGCGTGCCGGGCGTGACAATGCGGACCACCTTGCGCTCGACCGGCCCCTTGCTGGTGGCGGGGTCACCGATCTGCTCGCAGATCGCCACCGACTCGCCCAGCCTGATCAGCCGCGCCAGGTATTGTTCGGCGGCGTGATACGGCACGCCCGCCATCTTGATCGGCTGGCCGTTGGAGGCGCCGCGCTGGGTCAGTGTGATGTCGAGCAGCTTGGCCGCGCGCGTCGCGTCTTCATGGAACAGCTCGTAAAAATCACCCATGCGGTAGAACAGCAGCATGTCGGGATGCTGCGCCTTGATCTGCAGGTACTGCTGCATCATCGGCGTGTGCTGGGCGGCGCTCATGAGTGTGGCAGGTCGTTCAGGCGGCGGGTGTTTTTAATCCATCGGTCAGGTGCGGCGCAATGACTTGGAGCATCTGTTCGTACACCTTGGGATTGCCCGCACAGATGTGTCCGCTCTTGAGGTAGCCGTCGTTGCCCTGTAAATCGCCGACCATCCCCCCCGCTTCGGTGATCAGCAGACACCCTGCAGCGATGTCCCACGGTTTCAGGCCGGTTTCGAAGAATCCGTCATAGCGTCCGGCGGCGGTGTAGGCCAGATCGAGCGAGGCGGCGCCGGGGCGGCGCAGGCCGGAGGTCTTCTGCATCATGTCGCGGAAAATGGCGAGATAAGCATCAATGTGCTCGAATCGGGTGTAGGGGAATCCTGTGCCGATCAGGCAATCGGCCAGTTCCGTGCGCTTGCTGACGCGCAGGCGGCGGTCGTTGAAATAGGCGCCGCGCCCGCGCGTGGCGGTAAACAGGTCGTTCTTGGTCGGGTCGTAGATTACGGCTTGCGTCAATATGCCGTTGTGCTGCAAGGCGATGGAGACGGCATATTGCTGGAAACCATGCAGGAAATTGGTCGTGCCGTCGAGCGGATCGATCACCCAGAGGTATTCCGAGTTGCCTTGGGCGCCGCTCTCTTCTGCTAGAATCGCATGGCTGGGGTAGGCGTCAAGCAAGGTTTCGATGATGGTTTGCTCGGCAACACGATCCACTTCGCTGACATAATCGGAATGCGATTTCCTGGTGACGGTGAGGTGATCGAGATTGTCTGCGGCGCGGTGGATCAAATTTCCTGCGCGGCGTGCTGCTTTCACCGCGATGGTGAGCATGGGGTGCATAACGAAACCTTTTTAATGAGCGGTCGGAAAATTCCGGTCATGTATTTTAACGTAAATACTCGCGCAGCGAGTCCTTGTCCCCCTCGCCCGCTTGCGGGATAACCAGCCACCTGGTTGTCGCTTTTTGACAACTTGGAGGAACGGCCGGTAGTTTTATCAGAGGGCCGGGAGAGGGAAACGGGCATGGCGAGTTTCGTGATCAGGGGCAGCATATTTGCCGTGCCGATTAGTGTGAAGCGTGTTTTGGATAAACCTGTTTTGATTAACTCGGGAATTTTAAATAATGTCCGTGTGGTGCTGAGCCACACCACCCATCCGGGCAATATCGGCGCGGCGGCGCGGGCGATAAAGACCATGGGGTTACACCATTTGTATCTCATTAATCCCCGCTATTTCCCCGATCCGCAGGCAGAAGCCATGGCGGCCGGAGCCGACGATATTTTGCGCGATGCGCTGGTGTGCGATTCGATAGACCAGGCTTTGCGTGGCGTGGTGTTCAGCGTGGCGATGACGGCGCGGCTGCGCGACGTTTCGTTTGAGGTGAAGACGCCGCGCGAGGCGATACCGGAATTGTTGCGACACGCAAGCAGCCAGCCGGTGGCCCTGCTGTTCGGCACCGAGATGTCCGGCCTGACCAACGAGGAAATAGGCAAGGCGCAGCTGCTGGTGAGCATTCCGGCCGCCCCGGATTTTTCCTCGCTCAACCTTGCGGCTGCGGTGCAGGTGATGGCTTATGAATTGCATGTCGCATTGCAGAACCGGATTCCGGATGCGCCGGAGTTGCACCCGGCGCCGTATGAACAGGTGGAGGGTTTGTACGCGCATCTGGAAAAGACGCTGTCCGAGATTGGCTTCTTCAACACGCAAAACCCGGCTCGGCTCATGCAGCGCCTGCGCCGCCTGTATGCGCGGGCGCGCTTGGAGCAGGAGGAAGTCAACATTCTGCGCGGCATACTGAGCGTTACAACCGGGTACAATGCGCGGCTTAAAAAGCGCTATTTGGAAGAACATCCGGATGTTCAAGAACATTAGGGAAGACGTTGTCAGCGTATTCGACCGCGATCCGGCGGCACGCACCACTTTCGAGGTGCTGACCTGCTATCCGGGCTTGCATGCGCGCATTTTCCATCGCATGACGAACAAGCTGTGGCACGCCAACTTCAAATGGCTGGCGCGCTTTCTGTCACATATTGCGCGCTGGTTCACCGGCATCGAAATCCATCCCGGGGCGACCATCGGTCGGCGGTTTTTCATAGACCATGGCATGGGCGTGGTGATCGGTGAAACCGCCGAGATTGGTGATGATGTGACGCTGTATCATGGCGTAACGCTGGGCGGCACGTCATGGAAGGAAGGCAAACGCCATCCCACGCTGGGCAATGGCGTGATTGTCGGTGCGGGCGCAAAAATATTAGGCCCTATCCACATTGGGGACAATGCCAAGATCGGTTCCAATGCGGTGGTGGTGAAGGATGTGCCGGCTGGAGCAACCGCCGCCGGGATTCCCGCGCGCGTCCTGGATGAAGCGAAGAAGGCCGAAGGATTCAATGCCTACGGCATCGGCAATGACCAGAACGATCCCCTGTCCAAGGCTATTCATGGTCTTCTTGGGCACAGCATGGTGGTGGACAGACGTATAGACCTGATTCTCGAACAACTGGAGAAGATGGGGGTAAACGTCGAAGAGGAGCGTGCTACCGCAGACAAGTTCGATCCAAATCACCTGAATAAAATAGTTGACTAAAACATTCAGGCATTCTATTATTCCTCGCAGTAGCGGGTGTTCCATCTGGTTGCATTTTACCTTACTCGTCCCCGCTATTCCATAGAACTGAAGGATTACTAAGGAGAAAATATCATGCGGCTTACCACCAAGGGGCGTTTTGCTGTTACTGCAATGGTCGATCTGGCGACACGAGGCGGACATGCGCCGGTGACGCTGGCAGGTATCAGCGAACGTCAGAGAATTTCGTTGTCCTATCTGGAACAGTTGTTCGGCAAGCTGCGCAGGCACAACATCGTCGAAAGTGTGCGCGGACCAGGCGGCGGCTATTATCTGGCGCGTCCGGGTTCACAGATCACTATCGCCGAGATCATCAAGGCTGTGGATGAACCGGTGGATTCAAGCAGCTGTGGCGGCAAGGCGGATTGTTTTGATGACCACCCATGCATGACCCATGACTTGTGGATGGGCTTGAACAAGGCCTTGCAGGACTACCTGGCTGCGGTAAATTTGCAGCAACTGGTGGATCAACATATGCAGGCAAAGGCAGAAGTTTCACCGGTGACGGTCAGCAAGCGTCGGGACACTTCAACGCTGGCGACAGCTTGACAAGGTTAAGGAGCCGGCAATGAGTCTGCATTTACCCATCTATATGGACTATTCGGCCACCACGCCGGTTGATCCGCGCGTGACCGAAGCGATGATTCCCTGGCTGAGCGAGAAGTTTGGCAATCCAGCCAGCCGTTCCCACGCCTATGGCTGGGAAGCAGAAGCGGCGGTGGAGCACGCACGTTCGCTGGTGGCGGCGCTGGTGAATGCAGACCCGAAGGAAATCGTATGGACTTCCGGCGCGACCGAGTCGAACAACCTCGCGCTGAAAGGCGCGGCGCATTTCTATTCGGGCAAGGGCAAGCACATCGTCACCATGATGACCGAGCACAAGGCCGTGCTCGACACGGTGCGCGAACTGGAGCGGCAGGGATTTTCCGCCACCTATCTGTCTCCCGAAGCGAACGGCTTGCTCGATCTGGCCAAGTTCGAGGCGGCATTGCGCCCCGACACCATCCTTGCTTCGGTGATGCTGGTGAACAACGAGATCGGCGTGATCCAGGACATCGCCGCCATCGGCGAAATCTGCCGCGAGCGCGGCATCATCTTCCATGTTGATGCGGCTCAGGCCACCGGCAAGGTGGTGATCGATTTGCAGCAGCTGAAAGTGGACCTGATGTCGTTCTGTGCGCACAAGACTTACGGCCCGAAAGGGATCGGCGCGCTGTATGTGCGGCGCAAGCCGCGTGTGCGGATCGAGGCGCAGATGCACGGTGGCGGCCACGAGCGCGGCATGCGCTCCGGCACACTGCCGACGCACCAGATCGTCGGCATGGGCGAAGCGTTCCGCATCGCGCAGGAAGAAATGGCAACCGAGAACGAGCGAGTCCGCATGTTGCGCGACCGTCTGTGGCGTGGCATCTCCAGCATGGAGGAAGTGCACCTCAACGGCGATCTGGAGCGGCGCGTGCCGCACAACCTCAATGCCAGCTTCAACTTCGTCGAAGGCGAATCCATGATCATGGCGGTGAAGGATATCGCGGTGTCCAGCGGTTCTGCCTGCACCTCGGCAAGCCTGGAACCATCCTATGTATTGCGCGCCCTGGGACGAAGTGACGAACTTGCGCACAGTTCCATCCGCTTCAGCGTGGGGCGCTTCACCACCGAAGAAGAGGTGGACTACGCCGTCAAGCTGCTGCATGACAAGATCGGCAAGCTGCGCGACCTGTCGCCGTTGTGGGAGATGTACAAGGAAGGCGTGGACTTGAATACCGTGCAGTGGGCGGCACACTAAAGCTGTAGCGCATAGCCGGTAGCGTGTGGCCAAGCGGTTCAGCTACCAGCTACAGGCTGCGAGTTACTAGCTAAAAAGGAGTTTGAAATGGCATATAGTGAAAAAGTTTTGAATCATTACGAAAACCCGCGCAATGTTGGCTCGCTCGATAAGAGCGATGCAAGTGTTGGCACTGGCATGGTCGGCGCACCGGCGTGCGGTGATGTGATGAAGTTGCAGATCAAGGTGAATGAGCAGGGCGTGATAGAAGATGCCAAGTTCAAGACCTATGGCTGTGGCTCGGCGATTGCATCGAGTTCGCTGGTGACCGAGTGGGTCAAGGGCAAGACGCTGGACGAGGCGCTGTCAATCAAGAATACGCAGATCGCCGAAGAGCTGGCCTTGCCGCCGGTGAAGATTCATTGCTCGATACTGGCGGAAGACGCGATCAAGGCGGCGGTGGCCGATCTCAAGGGCAAGCGGCAGACTAATGTTGCGGCATGCAATGCCAATAAAGGCTGACGAAATGGCGATCACCCTGACGGAAAACGCAGCCAGGCATGTGCTGAATTTTCTTGCCAAGCGCGGCAAGGGAGTCGGGTTGCGGCTCGGCGTCCGCACCAGCGGCTGCTCGGGCATGGCATACAAGCTGGAGTTTGCCGACGAAGTGGCAGATGATGACCTGCAATTCGTCAGCGGTGGCGTAACCGTGCTGGTCGATGCGCACAGCCTGCCTTACATCGATGGCATGGAACTGGACTTCACGCGTGAAGGATTGAATGAAGGGTTCAAGTTCAACAATCCCAATGTGAAAGACATGTGTGGTTGCGGCGAGAGTTTTAAAGTATGAAGACTTGCGCGTCCGCATACGTCTGGTTCTGCCATCGCTGGTAACGTTTTCAAGAACGACCCCATGCCAGTTTTGGATTTCCAGCAGAATTTCTTCCAGTTGTTTGGCCTTCCGGAACATTACAGGTTGGATAACGCCCAACTGGACCGGCAATTCCATGCGCTGCAAACGCAAGTTCATCCTGACAAGTTTGCCCATCTGCCTGAAGCCGAACGCCGCATGTCCATGCAATGGGCGACACACGTCAACGAAGCCTATCAGACTTTGCGCAGCCCGATCCGGCGCGGACGCTATCTGTTGTCGCTGCATGGCGTGGATACGCAGGAGGAAACCAATACGGCCATGCCGGGAGATTTCCTGATGCAGCAGTTGGAGTGGCGCGAGGCCATAGAAGAGGCGCAGCAGGCAAATGACTCTGCTGAACTGGATGCCATGGAATCGCGATTGCGGCACGAAATAAGCGGCATGCAGGAACGCTTGGCCATCAAAATTGACGATGAACGCAATTACCTGGCTGCGGCCGGGGAGGTGCGAAAACTCAGGTTTCTGGAAAAGCTCGGGGAAGAAATCACTTCTGCTTACGATGAGATAGATTCTTAACAGCAGTCGTAAGTTATTAGACGTAAGTTGTTAGTTAAACCGCCAACTGCTTACGTCTTATGTCTAACAATTAAATGGCTTTACTGCAAATCTCCGAACCTGGTTTGTCCGCAGCACCCCACGAACACCGTCTCGCGGTCGGCATAGACCTGGGGACGACCAATTCGCTGGCGGCGACGGTGCGCAATGGCATCAGCGTGGTATTGAACGACGAACACGGACGCGCGTTGCTGCCCTCGGTGGTGCGTTACCTGCCGAATGGAGAGGTGCATGTGGGTGTGCCGGCGCAACTGGAACAGAGCATCGACCCATCCAACACCATTGTCTCGGTCAAGCGTTTCATGGGGCGCGGCCTGTCTGACATTGGCGATACCCTGAGCATGCCGTACCGCTTCATCGATGAGCCGGGCATGGTGCGACTGCGCACCGTGGCCGGGGTGAAAAGCCCGGTGGAAGTGTCTGCGGAGATACTCAAGGTGTTGCGCGCGCGTGGCGAAAGCGCTCTCGGCGGGCCTCTGGTCGGCGCGGTGATCACTGTGCCCGCCTATTTTGACGATGCGCAGCGCCAGGCAACCAAGGATGCCGCAAGACTGGCCGGGCTCAACGTGCTGCGCTTGCTCAACGAACCGACCGCGGCGGCAATCGCCTATGGGCTGGATAACGCGGCCGAGGGCGTGTATGCGGTGTATGACCTGGGCGGCGGCACTTTCGACATATCCATCCTGCGCCTGTCGCGCGGCGTGTTCGAAGTGCTGGCCACCAATGGAGACTCTGCCCTGGGCGGCGACGATTTTGATCATCGCCTGTATTGCTGGCTGCTGGAAAAAAATCAGCTTTCCGCGCTTAATGCGCATGACACGCGCCTGCTGCTGATGCGTTCGCGTGCCGCCAAGGAGGCACTCACCGACCATGCGGAAACATCCGTGACTACCGTGCTGAGCAACGGGAATATGGTGGATACCATGGTGATGCAGCAGACATTTTACGACATGACGCAAAACCTGGTGGCACGCACCTTGCAGCCGGTGCGCCGTGCCTTGCGTGATGCCGGACTCAAGGTGGAAGACATCAAGGGCGTGGTGATGGTGGGCGGTTCCACGCGCATGCCGCAGGTGCAACGCGCCGTGGCGGAATTCTTCAAGCAGGCGCCACTTACCAACCTCGACCCGGACAAGGTCGTGGCGCTGGGTGCGGCGATACAGGCCAACGTATTGGCGGGCAATCGCGGCGCCGATGACTGGCTGTTGCTCGACGTGATCCCGCTGTCGCTGGGCATCGAGACCATGGGCGGCCTCACCGAAAAGATCATCCCGCGCAACAGCACCATCCCCACCGCGCGCGCGCAGGATTTCACCACTTACCGGGACGGCCAGACCGCGATGAGCATTCACGTGGTGCAGGGCGAGCGCGAACTGGTTTCCGATTGCCGATCTCTGGCGAAGTTTGAACTGCGCGGCATCCCGCCCCTGGTGGCAGGCTCGGCGCGCATACGTGTAACATTCCAGGTGGATGCGGACGGCTTGCTCAGCGTTTCAGCGCGCGAGATGGGTAGCAACGCGGAAGCGCATATCACGGTCAAGCCGTCCTACGGATTGAGCGAGGCGGAGATCACGCGCATGTTGCAGGATTCCAATCAACATGCTCGGGACGACATGCTGGCGCGCGCATTGCGCGAACATCAGGTGGAAGCGGAACAATTGCTGGAAGCCGTGCAGAACGCCATGGCGGAAGACGGCGCCACCTTGCTGGACGAAGCGGGACGGATGCGCATTCGCGCTGCCATGGACAGGCTGCGCGAGGTAATGCAAACTACCGACCATTTCGCCATCAAGCATGCCATCAAGCAGTTGAACGATGCCACGGTGGCCTTCGCTCAGGCGCGCATGGACAAAAGTGTTGGGCAGGCGTTGGGCGGGAAAAAATTGTCCGATCTGGAAATATAATCTGACCATGCCACAAATAATAGTATTGCCACACGTGGAACTTTGCCCGAAAGGGAAAGTGCTGCAAGCCGAAACCGGTACGGTGCTGATAGAGGCACTGTTGGGTAATGGCATCGAGATTGAACACGCCTGCGAAAAATCCTGTGCCTGCACGACTTGCCACGTCATCTTGCGCGACGGTTTTTCCTCGCTCAAACCCGCGGAGGAACTGGAAGAGGATCTGCTGGACAAGGCATGGGGCCTGGAACCCACATCGCGTCTCAGTTGTCAGGCGGTAGTCGGGGAACAGGACCTGATCGTCGAGATTCCGAAGTACACTATCAACATGGTCAAGGAAAGCTGAAACATGAAATGGACAGACGTACGCCTGATCGCCATCGAACTGGCGGAAGCACATCCCGAAGTTGACCCGAAAACGGTCAATTTTGTCGACCTGCACAATTTTGTGGTGGCGTTGGAAGATTTCAATGATGACCATGGACGAGGCGGCGAGAAAGTGCTCGAAGCCATCCAGATGGCATGGATGGAGGAGGTGGAATAATGCTCCAATGCTGCAGGAACATTTCCAATCGCTGGTTGTATCTGGCTGGTGCGCTGGTCATCTCCGCCCTGTTCGGCGGTGCGCTGTATATCCAATACGTCCTGCACTTCGACCCTTGCCCGCTATGCATGATCCAGCGCTTCATCTTCATCGCCATGGGGGTCCTGTTTGCCATTGCCACGCTGCATGATCCCAAGCGCGCTGGCGCAAAAATCTATGCCGTGTTGATCGGCCTGGTTGCGCTGGGCGGCGTGGCGGTCGCCAGCCGCCACATCTGGATACAACACCTGCCGGAAGACGAGGTGCCGGCCTGCGGTCCCGGCCTCGATTACATGCTGGATAATTTTCCGATGGCGGAAGTGCTGAAGGAGCTGATGCATGGTTCCGGCGAATGCGCCCAGAAGGGCTGGAACTTTCTGACCCTCAACCTCCCCGAGTGGTCGCTGATCTGGTACGTGCTGCTCGGCGCGTGGGCCGTGATGATCGCTGTCAAAGCCAGTCGTGCATAAAGGGCGCCGCTAAAGTGAAATAGGCAGGCAATAACAAGGCTGCATGTCCCGCAGCCGGATGAACCAGGTTCGCGACACATCATCCGATGAGGAGTAACATTTCCACCCGACACTACCATAGGAGGATGCCATGACCGATATTGCAAAACTGCTGGCGGATGAAGCGGAACGTTTACTGGCGCATCGCTGTGTGACCATTCCCAGGGACATGCTGCACCTGCCGGGGCCGGACTACGTGGACCGCGTGGTGTCGATCAAGGATCGCAAGCCTGGTGTGCTGCGCAGTCTGCAAGCGCTGTACGGCCACGGGCGCCTGGCCAATACCGGCTATCTGTCGCTGCTGCCGGTGGATCAGGGCGTGGAGCATTCCGGCGGCGCCTCGTTCGCGCCCAACCCGATCTATTTCGATCCGGAGAACATCGTCAAGCTCGCCATCGAGGGCGGCTGCAACGGCGTGGCTTCCACGCTCGGCGTGCTGGGTTCGGTGGCGCGCCGCTACGCGCACAAGATTCCGTTCATCGTGAAGATCAACCACAATGAACTGCTGACCTATCCCAATATCTTCGACCAGACCCTGTTCGCCAGCGTGGAGCAGGCGTTTGACATGGGCGCGGTCGCGGTCGGCGCCACGGTGTTCTACGGCTCGGAACATTCGCGCCGCCAGATACAGGAAGTTTCGGAGGCGTTCGAGCACGCGCACGACCTCGGCATGGCCGCCATCCTGTGGGCGTATCTGCGCAACCCGGCGTTCAAGACCGCCGACAACGACTACCATGTGTCTGCCGATCTGACCGGTCAGGCCAACCATCTCGCGGTGACTATCAACGCCGACATCGTCAAGCAGAAGATGGCCGAGAACAACGGCGGTTACAACGCCATCAAGTTCGGCAAGACCAGCCCCAAGGTGTACAGCGAACTGACCTCGGATCACCCGATCGATCTGGTGCGCTATCAGGTGGCGAACTGCTACATGGGCCGCGTCGGCATGATCAATTCCGGCGGCGAGTCAGGCAGGGACGACCTGCACCAGGCCGTGCGCACCGCCGTCATCAACAAGCGCGCCGGCGGCATGGGCCTGATCTCCGGGCGCAAGGCATTCCAGAAGCCGATGCAGGACGGCGTGACGCTGCTCAATGCGATTCAGGATGTGTATGCGGCAAAGGAAGTGACGGTGGCGTAGGCACACTCAATTGATCTGGCTGTCAGCGTCGTGCCATTATGCAAAGCTTTGCATAATGGCACTTATGTCTTGATATTCCATTTGATTCACGGCAGGGCGCCGATAATAGGCGAGAGCATGGATTGTTGTCATGCCTGTCTTATTGATCACGGTAATGGTCGTTCTGGTTCCCGCGATGATCGTCCCTGCGCTCGTCCCGGCGGTCATCCCGGCGATCATCCCGGCGATCATTATGTTGTTTCCGGTAACGCGGAACAAACTTGCGGTTGTACCAATCATCACTCACAAAAAAGACTCGCTCCCCGCAGGCGTTAAATTCGTGGCAGTGCTTGCGCCAGTGTTTGGCGTAGCCAAGGGGTACGCGCAAATAGATTGGTGGACGATCTGCGGGTACCCGTTCGATTGCAAGGGGCCGTTGGTAAATTAGTTGCGGCGACGGATAGTCGCCGATGTCAATTCGCCCATAGAAGCCGGGTTGGCCGATACTGACTGAAACACCGACATCGGCCGCGAGTGCCGAAGCTGAGGCGACAGCCAGTGCCGCAAATAGTAAACGTTTCATTTTGGTTCTCCTGTTGTAAATGACTCTTGAATATCAACGTCTCTCATTGCCGCGTTGACTGGCGGATTATCGTGCTTCCTTCGTGAAATTGCCTTGGAATTGAGGTCAAGAGCAATATTGGCGTACGCCAAAAGCAAGTTGACCCACAACATACCCACCTTCGAACTTCAGAATGTCACATAGCCAGGCTTTAGAGCGGGATTGATCCATTACAGCCGTCCCAGCAACAGCAGCACGATGACGATGATCAGCACCAAACCCAACCCGCCACTGGGCCCGTAACCCCAATTCCTGCTGTGCGGCCAGGTCGGAAAGACCCCGATAAGCATCAGGATCAGAATGATCAACAATATGGTTCCCAAACTCATGATCTTCTCCTCTAAAAATTACATGGATGGTGCGCCAGTGTCAGCGACTTGAGTAGGCGCTAAAACGCTGGGAGCCCGCGTGCACAATGCGCCGAGACTGGCCTCCGTTCTGTTCGGTAACGCACACAGGCCACCTGTTTTTCTGTATGCGCTGAGCGCACAGCGCCGGGCGTTAAGCGCTGGCATATCTTGCATTTTCAGGATCGGGGCAAGTAGACTTGAACGTGGACGAGATACCAGACGCAGCGACCAATCATGCTCTGCACCAAAGCCTGCTTCCACCCATTGCAACACCACAGGAGGTGAACCAACGATTGAACCTGCAATAGCTATAGGCTAGACTGAAAACTTTCACAGGAACTGGATCAGGATTTAACGCAGGTCACTGAATTTATCATGCTGAAGCTGCCTGTACACCAGATTCGTCTTTAACTCAGGGAACACAGGCGCTTGGATCAAATGAATTTTCCTGATTTAAAAATACTCCCATTCGGCGGATGATTCCGACGGGACAAGAAGTTTTGCAAGATATTCAATATTAAATTTTCTGCCGGAAAATAACCGCTGTACCAACTGGTGTGATCATGAATGCAAGCATTCTTAATATAGGGTGGCGCACCGGGAGCCGGTCGACATGACATCCCGCGCGCGCCTTGTTATCGCCGCTCTCCTTATCCTCATCCTGGCCGTAGGCGGGCTTTTGCTTTGGGCGCCCGCCAGGCGGGTTTTGTTCGGCCCCCCCGTCGAGCCGCAGAACATCGTGGTCTCGGGCAATATCGAGGCGCATCAAAGCGTGCTGAGCTTCACCGGGATACAGGCGCCAATCTCCTGGCTTCCTTTTGACGAAGGCGAATATGTCAAGGCTGGCACGGAACTGGCACGGGTCGATGACCGATTTTATCGGCAACAGCTGCGAATCGACAGCACGGCCATTGATGTCGCGCAGAAACAGGTCGCCGTGAATGAAAGTAATCTCGCTGCGGTTCAAAACACTGTCATCAGTGACCGACTCGATCTTGCCGAGAAAAAGCGGGACTATGTTCGTGACGAAGCTCAGCTGAAGCTCGGTGCCGTTTCCCGCCAAACTTACGACCTGACTTTCACCGCCGCAGCACAGGCAGCCGCCACACTGGCGCGCGACCAAGCCCTGGTGCGGGAGGCGCGTGACAATGTCGGCCTCGCCCGCGCCAGCCTTGCATCAGCCCAAGCCAGACTGGCTCTCGATCGGGTGACCCTGTCCTATACCGTATTGCAGGCCCCATTCAGTGGTGTGCTTGCGGTGCGCGAGGCCGAACTGGGCGAGCTGGCTGGCCCTGGAGTCGCCATCTTTACCCTGGATGACCTTGACCATGTCTGGCTGCGTGCCTATGCGAACGAGACGAATCTGAGCCAGATCCGCCTGGGCGAGCAGGTCGCTGTCGCCACGGACACCTATCCCGGCACGAACTATCACGGCCGCATCGGCTTTATCTCTTCAGAGGCCGAGTTCACCCCCAAAACGGTCGAAACCCACGCTGAACGGGTCACGCTGGTTTATCGACTCCGCATCGATATCGACAACCCGACGCATGAGTTGCTTCCAGGCATGCCCGCTCAAGCGACGATTGCGCTATTGCCGGCGGGAAAATGAACACGGAGTCCAGCGAAGTTGCAGTGCGGGCGCGCGGGCTCAGCAAGAACTTCGGGGCGGTGCAAGCGGTACACAGCGTCAATTTTACCGTTTCTCCGGGGGAAATCTTCGGCCTGGTCGGGCCTGATGGGGCAGGCAAGACCACCATCATGCGGATGCTCGCTGGCGTGCTGCGTCCCGATGCCGGGGATATCCTCGTCGACGGTGTGGATGTCGCCGCCGACCCGGAACGGGCCAAATTGCGCCTGAGCTACATGCCACAGCGCTTCGGACTCTATGAAGACCTCACTGTTGCCGAGAATATCTTTTTCTATGGCGAACTCTTCTCCGTGCCACGAAGCGAGCGCCTCGCACGCAGCCAGGAATTGCTGGAAGCCGCCGGACTTGTGGACTTCCAGCGCCGACTGGCGGGTCAACTTTCCGGCGGCATGAAACAGAAGCTCGGCCTGATCTGCGCCCTTATCCACACCCCTCGGGTGCTCCTGCTTGACGAGCCGACGACGGGGGTTGATCCGGTCTCCCGCCGCGACTTCTGGGCCATCCTCTACAACTTGCGCGAGAGCGGCGTCGCGATCGTGCTGTCCACCGCCTACATGGATGAGGCTGAACGCTGCTCCCGTCTGGCGCTGCTGCACGCCGGCGAGATACGCCATTGCGATACGCCCACGCGCCTCAAGGAGGCGATGCCGGGCGTCCTGCTCGCCATCACATCAGCCGATCCGCGTTCCCTGCGCGAAGCACTCGCCGGCCAACCCGGCGTACTCGGCATCCTGCTGATGGGCGATCGCGTCCACGTGCGCGTTGACGATCCCGTACAGCGGATTCCTGAAATACGCGCGCTGCTCGCTGACCACGATGTGGAAGCGACGGACATCGCGCGCGCAGAGCCCGGGATTGAGGATGTGTTCGTCGCCTTGCTCGGCCAGGAAGGAACAGCATGAACCAGCCGCCAATCTGCATCAGGACCGTCGGAAGCCTTGCAGGACAGTCGGCGCGGAATCCATCATGGGGGCGGATATGAGTAACGCGACGCCAGTGATCTTCGCTCAAGGGCTGACCAAGCGTTTCCATGACTTCACCGCCGTGGATCACATCGATTTGACCATCGACAAGGGCGAAGTGGTCGGCTTCATCGGTCCAAACGGTGCCGGGAAATCGACCACCATCCGCATGCTGTGTGGTCTGCTGCGACCGAGCGAGGGGCAAGCATCGGTGGCTGGCTTCGACGTCGGGCGACAACCGGAGGCGGTGCGTGAACATATTGGCTACATGTCGCAGAAGTTCTCGCTCTATGGCGATCTGACAGTGCGCGAGAATCTGCGGTTTTTCGGCGGCATCTACCGCGTCCCGCGTCGCGACATCGGCGAGCGCATGGCCTTTGCGATTTCCATGGCCGGGCTGGAGGGGCGCGAGGATACACTGGTTCGCACGCTGGCCGGTGGCTGGAAACAGCGCCTGGCACTCGGCTGTGCCATCCTTCACCGTCCGCCCGTCCTCTTCCTCGACGAACCCACCTCGGGGGTCGAGCCTGAAGCCCGGCGGAAGTTCTGGGATCTCATCCACGAGTTGGCTGCGACCGGCGTTACTACACTGGTCTCTACCCATTACATGGACGAGGCGGAATACTGCAACCGCATCGCCCTCATTGACCGTGGCAAACTCATCGCCCTTGGCAGCCCAAGGGAGTTGCGCAACCTCCAACTGGGCGGCGAACTGTTTGAGATCAGCTGCACCCCCCTTGGCGCCGCCCTCAGGGCCTTGACCGGTACCCCCGGCGTGGTCGAGGCGGCCATCTTCGGCGACAAGCTTCATGTTGTGCTTGGTATCGGTGGCCTGGGTGCCGCAGATCTTCCAGGTTTTCTTGGCAAGCGGGGAATCCACGCCGAGCCGGCTCACCGTGTGACACCGAGCCTGGAGGATGTCTTCGTCCAGCTCGTCTCCGGTGGCCGCGATGAAAGAGTCGTGTCGTGAATGCCCGGCGGCTTTTTGCCCTGGCATTCAAAGAGACGCTGCAAGTCTGGCGGGATCCGCGCAGCCTCGCCATCGCACTGTTGATGCCGCTGATGCAGATGGCCATGCTCGGCTATGGCGTCAGCCTCGACATCAAGCATGTGTCCCTGTGCGTCTACGATCAGGAGAACAGCCAGGAAAGCCGCTCCATTGTTGATAATTTCGCCTCGTCCGGCTGGTTCTCGGTCAGCCACAGGCTCGACCACGAGGCGGACATCCGCGATGCGATGGATCGTGGAGAGTGCAATGCCGCAATCGTCATTCCGGTCAGCTTTTCCCATACGCTCGCCACGACTGGAAACGCCCCGATACAGGCAATTTTTGACGCCACCGACGTCAACACAACCAACATCGCACTGGGCTACGCCCAAGGCACGGTTGCGCAAGCCAACGCCCAGATTGCGGCACAATGGGCTGCCGCCCACGGCGTTCGTCCATCGCTGGTTGGCCAGATCGATCTCGAATTCAGCACCTGGTTCAATGAAACCCTGGATAGCCGCAACTTCATCGTCCCGGGAGTGGTTGCGGTGATTCTTGCTCTTGTTGGCGCCCAACTCACCTCGCTTACCATCTCGCGCGAATGGGAACGTGGAACGATGGAGCAGCTGATCTCGACCCCCGTTACCGCGCTCGAAGTCATGCTTGGCAAGCTCACCCCGTATTTCGTAATCGGCCTGATTGATGCCGGATTCTGCCTTGCCGTGGCTGTTTTCTGGTTCGACGTGCCTTTCAGGGGGAATGTCGGCACGCTTTTCGCCACCACGCTTCTTTTCCTTATCGTCGTGCTGGGCATCGGCTATCTTATTTCCGTGCACATTCGCAGCCAACTCGGAGCGAGCCAGATCGCCCTTCTCGTTACCATGTTACCCACGACCTTGCTTTCCGGATACACCTTTCCGATCGACCAGATGCCAGCACCAATCCAGACCCTTTCGCTCATGGTCTATCCACGCTATTACGTGTCGATCCTGCGCGCGATCTTCCTCAAAGGCAGCAATCTTGCCGATTTGTGGATGCCACTTCTCGGCCTGTCTGTCTACGCCCTGATCATCATCTGGCTCGCCGCCCGGGCCTTTCGCAAGCGACTGGATTAGCCTCATGTTTGAACGTCTGTATGTGATGCTGATGAAGGAATTTCTCGAACTCAAGCGTGATCGCTGGGCGATGTTTCGGCTTATCGTTCCGATGATCATCCAGATGCTGGTGTTTGGTTACGCAGCGACCTTCACCGTATATCATGTCCGAACCGCAATTCTGGATCTCGACCAGAGCCAGGCCAGCCGCAACCTGATTTCGCACTTCGTCGCCACCTCCCGTTTCGACATCGTCGATGTCGCCAAAACCCAGAGCGCGATCACACGCGACATTGACCACGACCAGGCAGTCATCGCCATTGTTATCCATGCCGGATTTAATCGGGATTTGCAGAACGGGCGGAGCGCACCGCTACAAGTAATCGTAGATGGAACCAACTCGAACACAGCATTGATCGCGCTCGGCTATATCAGCCAGATCGTGGCTCAATTCTCGGCTGACCAGGCAAGCAGCGCATCTCCGTTTCGCGCGAATCCTACCGTTCCGCTAACCGGCATTTCGCTCCTGGCGCGTCCCTGGTTCAACGAGGGGCTCAATGAACGCTGGTTTTTTATCCCCGGCGTGATTGGCACGCTGACGCTGATGCAGGTGGTCAGCCTCACTGCATTCGCCATCGTGCGCGAGCGAGAAGTCGGTACACTCGAACAGATCATGGTCAGTCCGATCCGTCCCTTCGAGTTCATTCTCGGCAAAACCGTGCCATTTTTTCTGATCGGACTCGGCGACATCGTCCTGGTGAGCTCATTCGGTATTCTCTGGTTCCACATCCCCTTCGTCGGAAGCCCGTGGGTCATGTTGCTGGGCGCATCTCTCTTTCTGCTGGCGACGCTCGGGATAGGACTGCTGCTGTCGACCTTCTCGCGAACCCAGCAACAGGCTTTCGCTCTCAACTTCTTTTTCGTCAACCCCCTCTTCATTCTCTCAGGCTTCGCTTTCCCGATTGCGTCCATGCCCAAGCTTTTGCAGTGGTTTACTGTCATCAATCCACTGCGTTATTTTCTGGTGGTCATTCGGGCGGTCTTCCTCAAGGGAGTGGGGTTGAGTGTACTCTGGCCAGAGCTTGCCGCGATGGCGCTGCTCGCCTTGGGGATGCTGACGATTAGCGTGCTGCGTTTCCGTAAATCGCTCGATTAGAGCACCGAGGGCGGCATTGTCAACTTAGCCGTATCCATCCGGAAATCCTCCGACCCGAGCGCATTTTGATGCAGCAGACGGATTTGGGACAACGCTTTGCCAAAGCTCGAAATTACGGTTGGGCAAAATTCGATAACCCCTGGCCGATGCCCTGTGCCTCGCAATCTGGGAATGATCGTATACAGAACCAAAAATGCTTAAAATCGTTGCGCCTCCCATGATCTGATTGGCCTGCGATTACATTTGTATAACAGGTTGCTGGTCATCGCACCCGTTAAGCGGAAACAAGGTACCAGTTGATTCATGCCCTGCTTCTGTTTGCCCTGAATGTTTCACATCGGTTCACGCATCATTTTCCCCACCGCTGGCAGCGCCCGTTCGACAGCTTCCAGGGGCAGGCGGGGACCCGCGGGGGATAACGCACTATAGGCAGCCATCGTTTCGGTGGGCAGGCGGCCAGTGATGCGCATGAGGTCAGAAAAGCGGATGCCTTGGCGGACGAGGAAGGCGACATAGGTATGCCAGAGCGCGAAAGGGCTTATCTCGGCTGGGCTGATGATGCCCGCATCGTGGGCGGCGCAGAGCAGCTCCGCATTGAGATCGTCCATCCCTATGGTATGGCCTTGAGCGTCAACGAGGAGCCGTCGGCCGGGCTGTGTCATACGATGAGCCAGGACTGCTGCCAGCGTTTCGTGGATGGGGACTTCCCGGACCGGCTCGCCAGCAATCCGTATCCGCCGCTGCAGGAGATCCACGTCGTCCAGGCTCAGAGCAAGCACTTCTTCCGGGCTGATGCCGCTCAGGAGCAGCAGCATGCCAAGCCGGCCGGCTTCGCTGCCTGTCTGAAGCAGAGCGGCCATCTCATCCTGACGCAGTTCCCGCGGGAGAGTAGGCTGCAAGGCGAGTAAGGCCTGATTGGGCGGGTCCAAGGCGCGAGTCGCCGGGGTAGGAAGGGGCAGGTACTCGGGTAGATTCGGCAACATCCCGGTCGACGTGACAGGTTGGCCGATGATAAATGCAGGCTGTGGCTCCGGGCGGTTGAACAGTTCGACGAACCACATGGCCAGCAAACCCAGCAGGAATGATCCCGCAACACTGATTGCGGCGTCGCGCGCATAGAAAGGGCGCCATGCTTGCAGGGGCGTGGTCGCGGCTTCGAGTATCTTGACCAAGGGCTTGCGCTCCATTTCGCTCGCCTCCAGCCTGATCTTGCGCTGAATGGCTGCCCGATACAGGGCCTGCAGCTGGGTCAGATCATCTTGCAGTGCTTTGTACCGGTCGAAGTTGGCAGTAAATTCACGCACCGTGTTATGAGCCTCGGCGTCCTGCTGTCGGAGGCGGTCAGCGGTCTCGCGTGCACTCGCCGCTTCCTGTTCTGCCTCGGCCACTGCGTTCTGCTTGCCCAGCACCCGCTGAGCTGTAATCTGCCCTTCCAGGTCTGCCAACTGAGCGCGTTTGGCCCGGAATACCGGGTCCATGGCGGTGAATGCGGGGGTCACCCCGCGGCCCATTTCCGCCAGATCCTGCCTCAGCTGAGAAGCGCGCTGCTCCATGTTCGCGAGGGTGGGATCATCCTTCGGTTGCAGCACATACTTGCCTGCGGCCACTGCGTCGCGCAATGAATGGAGCCGGCCTTCCGCGACTTCCACGTTCTCGTTCGCCTTGTTCATCGAGGTGGAAAGCCCGGAAACGCTCGCCAGCACCTGATTCTCGCCACGCTCCGGAGAGACAATGTTGTAACGCATGCGAAACAATTCCGCTTCCTTCTGCTTCGCAGCCACTTCCGCCTCCAGCTTGGCAGCTTCGTCGCTGGCATTCACCAGGGCTTGGTGAGTTGTGTTGCCATAAGCGGTATCCAGATTCGCCTGAAAGACCAGGATCACGGTGTTTAACAGAGGTGCGAGTATCTCCGCGTGCCTGCCTATGACGGTCAGTTCAACCACGTCGGTGCCGCTGATAGGGGTAACCATTATCGCCGACTGTAGCCCGGATACCGGGTCGGGGCCGAGAGAGGACAGGTCGTAGTTTGGCTTGAGCCGCTCAATTGCCTGTTCGAGGACCGGACGGCTGGTCAACACCTCTACTTCAGTCAAAAAGGGCTTGGTGCCATCAGACACTTGATTGGCTTGTCCGTCTGCCGAAAAGACGGTACTCGGGCTGGTAGCAATGGAAACGGGCGGGGGTGCAGATGATGCAGGAGTGATCTGCATACGCGCCAAGGCGCGATATTCGGCCGGACGAAGGAATGTGTAACTCAGACTCAAGAGACAGGCCAAGCCGAAGACGCCGAGAAATGCAAGGAGCCGGCGGCGATTGGTGCGGGCCGTTGGCGACGGTATATGGGGTAGATAGCCCCGTTTCCAGGGACCTTGGGTGGCGGTGTTCTCAATGAGTGACATGGGTTTCTTCGTCTCCCTGACCCGGCGTGCGTGCGAATGCGCAGTATAGTCTTGACAATAGGGTCCGTCACTAAAATGTGCGGGTAAGTTTTGGCTCGGGCAGTTTCGCAAGTACATGATATAGCGCAAGTTAAACCATTGTAAATGTCCGGAAATCCTATGCCTTTTCTCGCGGTGACCTTGGCTTTGTTGTTCAGACCTTTGACAATACTGCTGGAAAACGTCTTTCGCGCCCGGAGATAATTGAGCAGAAGTTCGTGATGATTGCGGAAGTGCAAGCAAATTTCTTCAGTGGCCCAATCCGGGATTGTCATATGGCTTACGCGGGGAATGGTCCCCTTATCAAGCCCCATGGTGTGGTCAGGGATGCCTAATCGCAGAAGGCCGGCGGGCGATGAGGCGTTTCAAATGCACATAGGGGTCGCATACCGACCGTCAACCAGCAAAAATCAACGGCTGCTTACAAGTGTTTCCCCTTGCCACCCACCTATCAAAGAACAGCAAGCCATCGCCGCCTGCCTCGACCAAGAAACCGCCCGGATCGACCAGTTCACCGCCAAGGTGGAAGCCGCCATCGAGGCTCTCACCAAAGACCGCCAGGCGCTGATCACCGCCGCCGTGACGGGCAAGAAGTACATTCCAATCGAGGTTTGAGTCTGAAGGGGTGCGTTTTTAAGGATTTCAGGCAGCCGCTTTCGATCGGTTAAAAATGGTTTTGAAGAGAATGGTACGCGCGTTGTTCAAACGCTGTGCTGCC
>JBAUUR010000007.1:0-59992 GCA_049582805.1 Gallionellaceae bacterium
ATGGCGGCTTGCAAGCATTAACAGTTTGTTGAAATTATCATACATGCAGAGAAAAGAGTGAATTTCCGTGGTCACTTTACCCCTCCCGGTGATCTGAAAATCGACTGTAGGGCTTTCTGAGAGGTCAAAAATTTTCAACATTTGCAAACATCGAGAATTTCAACAAACTGCTAACTGGCTTTGGCTTGATCCGGCAGTAAGTCTGCTCATCGTGATGGTTATCTCGGTTGGCACATGGCGCCTATTGCTTGAATCTCTCGACCTCGCCCTGGATGCCGTTCCTGAAAGCATCCATCCTGAAAAAATTGAAACATACCTTGCCGAGCTTCCCGGTGTTGAAGCCGTTCATGATCTGCACATCTGGAGTATGAGCACCACCGAAATTGCCTTAACGGTTCACCTCGTTAAGCCGGATGCCGTCATTGACGACGCTCTCTTATCTCGTATCAACGAAGAATTGCGCCACAAATTTGGCATCTCGCACACCACGGTGCAGTTAGAGCAAGGAGACATAGCTTATCCTTGCGTGCAGGCTCCCATGAATGTCGTTTGAGGCACAACCGCCTAGCCCTTAGCTCAAGCGGGACTGCGCAAAAGCGCGCAGCCCCTTGGCTCCATTACGTTGGGCACACTAAAGGATAGAAGAAGCCTTATCAATCCCGGCAACATCTCGAATAGCTTACTCCTGTTTGCGCTCCAACCGCTCAATGACCAGCGTGCGTTGAAGCAAGTATGCAACATCACCCTCGGTCAGTGACAGAAAATACTGATAATTCTTCTCTGCCTCGGCGGATAGTCCCAGCGCATCGTTGGAATATCCCAAATTGAGGTAGATCTGCGGCGACTTCGGCGACAGCCCGCGCGCCTCGTTCAACAGCTTCACTGCTGCCGCATGATCGCCGCGTTCCTGCTCCACAACAGCCCGCTGCACCCATATCTGCGCCACTTTTGGATTGAGCTGGGCGGCATGTTCCAGCGCCGTGGCTGCAGCATCACTCTGTCCCTGCGCAAGTTGCGCGGTTGCCAGCCAGAACCATGATTCCCAGCGATCCGGAAATTCGCGTGTGAGCGCCCGGGCATTTCTGGCAGCCTCGGCATACGCTTCCTCCCCAAGCTGTTCGCGCACCGCACGGGAACGATATACCCATTCATTTGCTTCTGATGGCGTGGATGCCTCCCTTGTGTCATTCACATTCATATCCACGATCGCGACTGACATCCGGTTGGCTGCGGAAAGATGGGCTCCTGCTCCAGCCGCGGGCTTTGCCGCATTTGCCGCCTCGATATGCTCGCGTCCCGGCGGCATTTCGCTTTCCCCGGCTTGCGGCATCTTCCGGCCATCTGTCTTCAGCGCCACTTCCTCATGAGCCGGCCTGGCGCCCTTGGCGTCCATCATGCGCTCCTGCATGGTCGAAACATTGACCAGTGCGGCGTGAGAAAACACGCTCTGCACTCTGGGTAATGCCTTGCGGGTGCCACCGCCATAAGGGTAACCCACCAGACGGTACACCGTCCGCCCGTCGTGGCGCCGTTGCCGCACACCGATGGCCGGAAACATCTTCACGTACTTCCTGAGCGCAGCCGAAAAAACCTTGATATCCGCATAACTGTTACCGGCTATCACCACCCTGTCCCTGGGCAATCCGCGCACCCCACCTTCCCACGCCAAAAAGGCATCTGGCCATTCCCCGGCGCTGGCGGCACTCCAGCCGGCTTTGTACCAGGACGGCTGCGCGATCATTTCGTGCGCTTCCGCTGCAAGCGGCTGCCTCGGCGGCGGCGGCGCAGCCACGGCTTGCGCTTGCGCGGACACGGATGGCGTTTCTGTCTTGTGCGGCCACATATAAATAACCACACCCCCTGCCGCAAGCACCAGGATCAGCAGCAAAGAACCCGAATAGTGTTTGCGCGGCCCGACGACAAAGCCAATCTCAGCCATCGTATCAGCAGCCGATTTACCGGCAGCAGAATTTCCTTTTGGCAGGGAATGCTCGTCCCCGAGCCGTTTGAATGTGTCGTCTATGATGCTCATTTGCGATATTCAGTTTTCAATTTCCCGCTATGGCGGAGGCCAGGGCCGCATAATTCCGGAAACGGCCGTTGCTGGGCTATATGTGCGAATCCATTCGCACGCGCACAGCATCCTGAAGCGATGGGGATTTCAGCCAACGGCTTTTCCCGGGACTATTCATGGGCCGCCATCCCCAACACCTCGCGCGCTGCGCGCCATACTATCGGTGCCGTGACGGTGTAAGAACGATCCACATAAGCGGCAAGCAACGCGCGGTCGCAAATCAGGTTGATGCGACGCGGCACGCCGCGGCTGTAGTAATAAACCCAGCCCAGCGCGGCACGGGTGAATTTCAGGTGATTATTCGTGCGCACGCTGTCCAGACGATGATGAATGTAATTCGTGGTCTCGGCCAGGCCGAAAGGACGCAACCGGTGCCAGATGCTGATGCGTTCGCGCAGGGCGCGCATGTCTCTGCTGCGCAACTGCCTCTCCAGTTCGGGTTGCCCGACCAGCAGAAGAGACAGCAGTTTCTGTTTTTCCGTTTCCAGGTTGGAAAGCAGCCGCAGGCCCTCAAGTACCGCCGGGCTCAGCCGGTGCGCCTCGTCCACCAGTACCGCCGCGCGCACGCCAGCGGTGGTGAGCTTGACCAGGATTTCCAGCATGACCTGCTGCAAGGCCGCCTCGCTCTCCCCGGCAGGAACCTCCTCACCCAGGTCATGGATGATGCTGCGCATCAATTCGAGGAAACTGAGCTGCGGATTATAGACATAGGCGGTGCGCATGCCCTCCGGCAAGTTGCGCAACAGGTGGCGGCAGAGCAAGGTCTTGCCCAGCCCCACTTCCGCCGTCAGGACGGTGAATCCGCCCGTCAACATGCCGAAGCGCAGATGCCCGAGCGCGGAAAGATACTGGCTGTGCGGAAAGAAAAACTGCGTATCCGGCGTAATCCGGAACGGTGGCTCGCTCAGCCCCAACGCCAGGTAACATTCGTCAAAATTGCCCGATTCAACCATGCGCCTGCCAGTCATCAATCAGGTGCAAGTGAAGTCAGTCTGAATTGCATTGGGTAATTTGACGATGGCGACTCGACCCTGAACCCGCCGCATCGGTTGAACCTTGACGGCACAGGATGCCGGGTAATGTAGTCTGAATGACAGAGGCGCAACTTTCACTTTATGTTTCATCCCCAAGCCGCATGCCCCCTGCCGCATTCGCTATGCAACAGTCAGGCCGGCAAACATGCCGACCGTTGCGTGACTGTTTCAGCGCCGGGAACTTGCGGGCAATCTCGACTTCTTTAAGACGCCCTTATTATTCTCGCTCGCGATCGCGGCCGGAATTCCAGCTCGCGGCGTTTGATTACGAATATTGTGCCAGTATACACAATCCTCCCGGCGGTGTTTTTGCGCACGCTAAAGCCGGGCATTCTGCAACGCTTCAACGACCCATCCTGTAGTGGCGCATCCATTTTGAGCGGATCACAAACGGCCTTGATGCCGTCGATATGGCTGGCGACCATCAAGAGATCAGGTATCGCTACCCGCCGGCGGTAAGCTTGTATTTCTTCAGGTGCCCTTCAAGCGGCCCAAGGAAACCTGCATTCCCGTTATTTGACCTTGGTCACCACATAATCTTCCCCACGGATGATGAATTCAAATTTAACCCTTTTCCCTTGCTTGAGTTTGTCGAACAGCGCCTTGTCTTCAATCCTGAAGTTCATGGTCATCGCCGACCATCCCAGACTCTTGATCGGCTCATGCGCAATGACTGCTATCCCCTTGGTCTGATCCACCTGCTTGACCACGCCGACCGCGTCGATCGCCGCATCATGGGGTTTCATATTCATAGCTTTCATATCCATGCCATTCATGTCCATCCCGGCCGACTGCGCGGGCACGGCAAATGGGGACAGGCTCAATATCAGCGACAAGATTGCAATGCGTTTCATGGTTTCTCCTTACTCCGTGTTGAAATCGGTTGATTTATGTGTGGCCGCGCCGGCCGGAAGTTTCTTCTCCTGCCACCAAAGGTAGATCAGGGGAATGATGACCAAAGACAATATCGGGGCAGTTACCATGCCGCCGATCAGCGGTGCCGCGATGCGCTTCATCACATCCGTGCCGATAGCATCGCTGAACATCACCGGCAACAAGCCCGCGACGATCACCGAGACGGTCATCATCTTGGGACGCAGGCGCAGGGCCGCGCCCTGCACGATGGCTTCGACCAGCGCGCGGTGGCTGACCAGCCGTCCCGCCGCGCGGGACGATTCCACCGCCTTGTCCAGGTACAGCAGCATGACGACGCCAAATTCGGCGGCAACGCCGGCCAGTGCGATGAAGCCCACTGCAACTGCCACCGACATCGGGTAGCCCAGCAGATACACCAGCCAAACACCGCCGACCAACGAGAAGGGCAGGCACAGCATCACCAGCAGCACTTTGCCGAAATGTTTGAAGTGGATGTAGAGCAGCAGCATGACCAGCATGACTGTGATCGGGATCACCACTTGCAGCCGCTGTTTTGCATGCTCCAGATTCGCATACTGGCCTGACCACTTGACCGCGTATCCGGGCGCGATTTTTATTGACTTGTCGATGGCCGCTTTCGCTGCCTGCACATAGCCGCCCAGATCGCGGTTGGCGATATTGAGATAGATGTAGCCGACCAGCCGCGCATTCTCGCTCTTGATCTCGGCGGGGCCGTCGCTGATGCGCACCCTGGCCAGGTTGCCCAGCGGAATCTGCCCGCCGTTGGGCAAGGTCACCCGGCTCGCCGCAATTTTTCCCGGCGAATCCCTGAGTTCGCGCGGATAGCGCAGGTTGATGGAAAAGCGTTCGCGCCCGGCAACCACCGTTCCGATGTTCTCTCCGCCGATTGCGCCCTGCACCAGATTCTGCACATTGGCGACCGTTACGCCGTAGCGCGCCGCCTGATGCCGGTCGACCTCGATGTCGAGATAATGCCCACCCACCACCCGTTCAGCAAAAACGCTTTGCGTCCCCGGTATGGATTTCAGCACCGCTTCGATGTCCTCGGCCAGGCCCGCGATGCCTTTTAAATCCGGCCCGGTGATCTTGATGCCCAGCGGCGTGCGGATGCCGGTGGAGAGCATGTCAATGCGCGTCCTGATCGGGTAGCCCCAGGAATTGGTTAGACCGGGCAGACTCACTTCGCGGTCAAGCTTGGCAATCAAGTCCGCGACGGTTTCGCCTGGCGGCCATTGCTGTTTCGGCTTCAGCAGGATGGTTGTCTCGAACATGGACAGGGGCGCCGGATCGGTCGCGGTATCGGCCCGGCCCGCCTTGCCGAACACGCGCTCGACTTCCGGCATCTGTTTGATGATGCGGTCGGTGATTTGCAGGATGCTGGCCGCCTCGCCGATGGAGACGCCGGGCAGCGTGGTCGGCATGTACAGCAGGTCGCCCTCATATAGCGGCGGCATGAATTCGCTGCCCATGCGCAGCGCCGGATAGACAGCGGAGAGCAGCAGGGCCAGTGCGATGCCCAGCGTCACCCATCTGCTGCGCAGCGCGAAATTCAGGCAGGGCTGGTAGAACGCATGCAGCAGCCGGTTCAGCGGATTTCTGTTTTCACTGGCGATTTTGCCGCGTATGAAATAACCCATCAGCACCGGCATCAGTGTCACTGCGAGGATGGCTGCGGCGGCCATAGAGTACGTCTTGGTGTAGGCCAGTGGCGCAAAAAGTTTTTCTTCCTGCCCGGTCAAGGCAAGCACCGGCAGGAAGGAAACTGTGATGACCAGCAGCGAGAAAAACAGCGCCGGGCCGACTTCCAGCGCGCTCTGCTTCGCCGCCTGCCAGCGATCTGTATCGCCATGTTTCTCGAGATGCTTGTGCATGTTCTCTATCATCACGACGGCGGCATCCACCATCGCGCCGATGGCGATCGCGATCCCGCCCAGCGACATGATGTTGGCCGTCACCCCTTGTGCCTTCATGATGGCGAAGGCAATCAGGATGCCCAGCGGCAAGGTCACCACCGCGACCAGCGAAGAACGAAAGTGGAACAGGAACAGCAGGCAGACGATGGCGACCGCGAGCGACTCCTCAACCAGTTTGCCGCGCAGGGTGCTGACCGCCGCGCGGATCAGGCCGGATCGGTCGTAAGTGACGACCAGTTCCACACCTTGCGGCAGCCCGGACTGGATTTCCTTCAGCCGTTCCCTGACCCGCTCCACCGTCTCCAGCGCGTTGCTGTTGTAGCGCATCACCACGATGCCGCCGGTCACCTCGCCTTCGCCGTCGAGATCAGTCACGCCGCGCCTCGGTTCCGGACCCGTCCCGATATGCGCCACGTCCTGCAGTCTGACCGGAATGCCCTGATCATTGGTCGCGAGTGGGATGTTACGGAAGTCGTCGAGAGTCTTCAGATAGCCGTTCGACCGCACCATGAATTCGCTGCGCCCCAGCTCGACCACCGAGCCACCGCCGACCAGATTGCTGTCCCGCACCGCACGGGCAATCTGTTCCGGCGTGATCCGGTACGCCGCCAACTGGCTGGGATCCACCTCGATCTGGAACTGCTTTACCATGCCGCCCACGCTGGCCACTTCCGCCACGCCGGGCAGGCTTTGCAATTCGAATTTCAGGAAAAAATCCTGCATTGCGCGCAACTGATCCGCATCGTAGCGGTGATTGCGGTCCACCAGCGCATATTCAAACACCCAGCCCACGCCCGACGCGTCCGGCCCCAGCGCAGGCGTCACGCCCGCAGGAAGACGTGACGCCACCTGGCTCAGGTATTCCAGCACACGAGAGCGCGCCCAGTAGGGATCGGTGCCGTCCTTGAACAGGACATACAGATAGGATTCGCCGAACATCGAAAAGCCGCGCACGGCGGTGGAGCCCGGCACGGAGAGCAGCGCGGAAGTCAGCGGATAAGTGATCTGATCTTCGACGATGCCCGGCGGCTGTCCGGGATAGGGTGTCTTGATGATCACCTGCACATCGGACAGGTCCGGAATCGCATCCAGCGTAATATTGGCGGCGGAATGCGCGCCGATGACCGCCAGCAGCAGTGAGACGAAAATGACGGTCAGCCGGTTGGCAAGGGACCAGCCGATGATGCGTTCAATCATGGTGTCCGCTGTGCAGCCGCTCGGCGGCGGCGTTCATCGATGAGGCTGCGTCGAGCAGGAACTGGCCGTTGACCGCGACTTCCGCCCCCTCGCGCAGACCGTCAACGATTTCTATTTTGTCACCGCTCTCGATGCCGGTTTTGACGCGCACCGGCAGAAAGCGACCTTCCCCGCGCGACAGCATGACCATATTGCCCTCACCGGTGTAGATCACGGCGGAACGTGGCAGCACCAGCGCTTCATGAGGTTGAGCATAAATGGTTGCGTCAGCAAAGGCGCCTGGCCGCAGGTGATGCTTCACATTGTCCAGAGAGACCCTTGCGATCACCCTGTTGTTTTCGGCAACCGGACTGATGAAACTCAATTTAGACTTGATTTTCTGGCCGCCCGCATCCTGTATGCTCACGCCATCACCGACCTGTACCTGGCCGACCTGGTCCGGATAAAGCGCGATGTCCACCCACATTCTGGAAACGTCGGCAAGCGTAACAATCAGTATTGAAGCCGAGACGAAGGATCCCTCCTTTACGTTGATCTGCGTCACTACACCGGAATGTGCGGCAGCGATCTTGACCACGTCGAGGGGCAATTTGGTGTCTTCCAGTTCAGTGATGGATTCAACGCTGACATTGTCTTCCTCGACCAGCCTTGTCCTGTCCTTGGAAAGTTCCTGCACGATATCCATCAGGTAGGTATTTTCTTCCCAGGTAGGAATATCACCGAGCGTTTGTGCTATCTGTTTTTTTCGGTCGAGGAATCTCAGGTATTCCTCCTGCCTTTTTATCAGCTCCGGGGAATAGATTTCATAAAGCACCTGGCCCTTGTCTATTTTTTCACCCGCGGAATGAACGTGGAGTTTTTTGATCCAGCCGTCAAACCGGCTATACACGCTGTATGACGTGTTGCCGTCAGCCGTTATGCTTCCGTAAGTCCGGATTTCCCGGCTGAGCGTTGAATGTTTGAGATGCGCGAGCCTGACGCCCAGCCGCTGGACAGTCGCGGCATCAACCTGTACCCCATGTTCATGGACACTGCCTTTGGCAAGCACAAGCGGCATGCCGCAAATCGGGCAGGTGCCGGGATGATCCTGCACAATCTCCGGATGCATGGGACATACCCAGTATCTTTTCTCGCTGTTCTTGTTGATGGTCGGCAAGGGCGGTTGCGCCCTCGCTTCCAGCCATAGGGAAGGGAAAGGTTCGCCGATAAGGCACGCAGCGAGCATGACGATTCCCAACAGCACGATTCCTGTTGCCTGTTTCATCGCCATGTTTTCTTCAGATTGTTGCTGCGTTTAGATGACAAATAAAAAAGGAGGAGGCGATGCCTCCTCCAATATTGCCCAATAAATTACTGGAGAATCATCTCGTCGCCGCGACCCTTCTTCGGATCGGCATCCGGCTTGTTCATCAGCACGGTAATGGCACCACGCAACGCAGCCCCCATTGTGTGGTCTACGATCGCATTGTTGGTCGGATGATCTGCTGGCGAGACAATATCAAAAGCATCGGCTTCTGCGACTGCCACGTTATACGTTTGCATATCGTACAATGTGTTTTTCGGATTTCCATTTATGTAGACGCGATCCCAGATGCCGGCGATCGGGTGAAAAGCGACAGGCATATTGATGTTCGCATTGACGAAATAGATGCGAACGCGTTCTCCCGGCTTGGCTTCAAGAACCTGGGTCGCATTCGGATCATGCACCGGATCGTAGTGCAGTATCTTGCCGTTGATCAGCGAACCGGCCCAGCCGTCGTTTGTCAACATGGCCTTATAGTTTTCGGCATCAGGAAAATATTGGCCTTGCACCAGGACATATTCGCGATCCGGCTTTGGGAAGGCCTTGCTATAGCCGTCCTTGGGATCGACCAGGATCGCGCCGTACATGCCGCGAGCGATATGCTGCACCATCGGGCTTGCGCCACAGTGATACATGAATATGCCGGGAACCTTGGCTACAAACTTGAAATGTTTCGTTTCACCGGGCTTTACCGGAGCGAACTCGTTCAGCACATCGACTTGAGCAGCATGAAAATCCATCGCATGCGAGTTCTTGTTTTCAGGTGGGTTGATTAACGTGAAATCGACCGTATCTCCTTCGGTAACACGGACAAATTTACCTGGTATCGCTCCGTCGAAAGTCCAGGCTGGATATTTGGTACCCTTGTTGTCGATCGCGATATCCGTTTCCCTGGCCGTCATGGTGACTTCGACGGTTTTTGCGAACGCATGCTGGGCCACCATAAGCGCAGCAGTCGCCATAATTGCGACAGTTGTTTTCTTGAACATCATCTTCTCCCTCATTAAGAATTAAAGCAACTCGTACTACCTCCCCGACTCTCCCACTTACTACTCCCTGCTGTTACCACTGTTGTCAGGACCCATATTTGCACTTGCACAATTCGCGCAAATGCTGAACCAAATCCCGTATTTCGTCATCGCTGAATGTGTCACCCCACGGCGGCATAAGCACCGACTTGTCTATGGAGAGTCCACCCTCCTTAATGACCTTGAACAACTCTGCATCGGAACGCCCGGACATTGCCTTGGCATCGGTGTGATCGCGCGGCTGCACCGACATATCGCGGATATTGACTCCCTTGCCGTTGCCCTCCATGCCGTGGCATTGCACGCAATAGGTCTTGTAATTGTCAGCGGCAATTTCCCCGGCTTGAGCGGGAATTCCCAGAACCGCTGCCGCCAACAGCAGGATGACTTTGCTATTTGTCATTTCCACTCTCCCTGGAAAGCAGCTCGAGGTAATTCACCAGTTTCTGGATGTTGGCATCCGATACGTGCTTGTTCGGCATCCATATCTTGGGATCCCAGGCCTGTGGGCTGCGGATGAAACTGGCGATGTATTCCGGCTGCAGGCGTTTGCCTGCGGTATAAAGTTCGGGGCCGGAAAAGCCACCGTAATCCGGCTCGATCAAATGACAGGCCATGCAGCCTTGAAATTTATCGAAGGTCATTTCGCCCATCTGTTTGGATATCGTTCCAGGTTCAATCTTCTCTTTTGCAATCAGGTCATCATGCGGCTTCAACTTCATCAGCTCCGCAGCTACTGCTACCGCATCGTCCCTGGAAAGGGCAACGTGACTCTCAAGTGTTAAGGCATCAACCTCATCGCTTTTCGTACCAGGTTTGATATGGTTGCGATAGAATTCCCCGGCAGGGCGTATCCGTTGAGGCTTTTGCAACCATTCGACCAGCCAATCCTGGCGATACTTGTTGCCGGCATAAAACAGGTCCGGCCCCTGCCGGTCCCAGAGTTCTTTCAGGGTCTGCGGTGCAGGCCCCTTCAGGCTGTGGCAGGAAGCGCAATTCTTCCCCAGAATTGCCGCTCCATCTGCGGCCATCACGGCGGGGGAGCACAATGCTCCCGCCCAAAGCAAAATGATTGTATGCAACCGCATGTCTATCGAGCCTTTCTTTCGCGTTTGATTGGTGTTCCCATGAAATTGACATTGCCGAACATCCCGTAGCCCTTCTTCATCGATTCACTGTAAAAAAAATCCGGGTCGTAGACCTTGTCCTTCCACGCGTACCAGGAATCCATGGGGACGCCGTCATACTCAATTACAGTAATCGGTCCGCCCAGCATGCCGCCCATGTTCAGATTCCGGTCCACATGGTCATGGAAGATAAAACGACCGGGGTTGTTCATCTGCACGATCGTGTCGTAGCGCTCGCCTGGGCCGACCGGAACGGTATCCATGAAATAAGGGTTCGGCAGCGCATAGCCATCCTTGAAGCTGAATAGCTGGTCATGTCCATGCAGGTGCATCTCATGAACTTCATCGCCCGCACCGTACATACGGATCCGTAGCACATCGCCTTTCTTGACCCGGATTGGTTGCGACAGCGGGAATGATTTTGAATTCACGGAAAAATAGTCGGACACATCTGACGGCGAGCCGCCTTTGCCGTAGAGATTGGCATAGGGAGATTCCCAGGTACTCATCATCATGATGACGTCCTTGGTCACGGTTTTTTCCGCGTTGGTCGGATTCTTCGGATCAACAATGATCGGCCCCCACATGCCGCGGATTGCCACATGCTCCCAGACATTGACGTGGCAGTGGTACCACAGGCTGCCCGGGCGGTCTGCTGTCCAGTGATAGGTATAGGTATCTCCCGGCTCGATTGCCTTCTGCGTGACGCCGGGGACGCCGTCGCTCTGCCAGGTTCCGGTCTGGTTAACTCCATGCCAGTGTACAGTGTGCGGCAGAGAGGTATTGTTGGTCACATGCACCGTTACCTCATCGCCCTCCCTGACGTGAATCAACGGCCCGGGCACCTGGCCATTGAATGCGAATACACTGGTGCTGAAGCCGGGCGCGACGTTGATGGAAACCTCATCAATAGTCAAGTTGAATTCGCGTGATTCGGCCCAGCACAAGACTGGAACGAGCGCAAAGAGGCAAATTGCAATATTTCTTATCAATGCATTCATGGAATCTCCCTGAGATTGATTTATTCTCGACACATCTTTTGTGGCAAAAAATTTCGCCTCTTTGGATTCCACCAGCCTGTTATATTTATTTTGGCTACTGGACAGCGAATCAAACCTGCGACAATTTGCCGCACTTTACGACCGTCACCCAGCCTTGTCAATAGGTATGCCACAAATATATGTTTCATTCCGCAGCCGAGCTATTGAAGTGCTGAAGGAAATAAAAAACGGCCGCTGTCGCGGCCGTTTTTCGGGATATGCACAGTATCAAAACGGGATGTCGTCATCGAAATTGTCAAAGCCGCCGGACTTCACAGGTGCGGCATTGCTGGTAGCCGGTGCGCTGGCTGGCGTCATGGGCTTGTCCACTACTTCAAAATTGCCACCGCCGCCGGACTTGCTGCCCAGCATCTGCATCTCGTTGACGATGATTTCTGTGGTGTAGCGATCCTGCCCTTCCTTGGACTGCCACTTGCGCGTTTGCAGCTTGCCTTCGACATAGATCTGCGAGCCCTTCTTCAGGTATTCCCCGGCAATCTCGGCCAGACGGCGATAGAACACCAGGTTATGCCATTCGGTCCTTTCCTGCTTTTCGCCGCTCTTGTCTTTCCAGTTTTCCGAAGTCGCCAATGTGGCATTGGTCACCGCTTCGCCGTTGGTCATGTAGCGCGTTTCCGGATCCTTGCCCAGCCTGCCCACCAGTATCACTTTGTTCACCGACATTTCACGTCCCCTTTATCAGTTGTTCTGCCGCTTCTTCGTCAAATCCGTGCATGTCCACCTTGAGGCAGGCCATGCCTTCCGCCCCCGCCACCATGGCTTCGCGCACGCCGCGCACTTGCGCCAGCTTCTGCTGCAACGCACCAGCATTCGCCGCATTCAGTTCGGACAGATGATACAGTTTCGTCCGCACCGCCGCAGGCGGCTTCATCCCGCTCGCCACCAGCAGCCACAGCAGCAGCAAGACTATCGCAAAACCGAACACCGCGTCACCTCCCCAATGCTGCAGGATGAACCCGCCCACCGCCGCGCCGAAGAATGCGCCGAGAAACTGCACGCTGCTGTATACGCCCATCGCCGTACCCTTGGCAGACAGCGGCGCGATCTTGCTGATCAGCGAAGGCAATGTCGCTTCCAGCACGTTGAACGAAGTGAAGAACACCAGCAGCGCGATGGCCACGCCCCAGATGCTTCCATGCAACAGCAAAAGCGACAGTTGCGCCAGCGCTGCCAGCGCCACCGCGCCGATGAACACCTGCTTCATTTTGGCCTTCTTCTCGGCGATGATGATCGGCGGCACCATCAGCGCGAAGGCGACCAGCATCACCGGCAGATACACCTGCCAATGGTGCGACAAAGCCAGCCCATCTTTCTCGAGCACGAACGGCACCTGCATGAACACCGACATCAGGATCGCATGCAGCGAGAAAATGCCGAAGTCCAGCCGCAGCAAATCCGGATTACGCAGCACCTCGCCCAGTTTTTTCGTGCTGGCCTCGGTGTCCGAGTGGAAGCGCGTGATCGCCGGATCGGGTATCACGAATTTCACCACCCCCATCGCCAGCAGCGCCAGCACGCCGGTCATGGCGAAGATGCCGGGCACGCCGATGTATTTATACAGCACCGGCGACAGCACCATCGAGATCGAAAAGGTAGCGCCGATGGTCATGCCTATCATCGCCATCGCCTTGGTGCGGTGCTCCTCGCGCGTCAGGTCGGCGGTCAGCGCCATCACCGCCGCGTTGAGCGCCCCCGCGCCCTGGATCACGCGCCCGCCGATGATCCAGTAGATGTCATGCGCCGAAGCGGCCAAGAAACTGCCCAGCGCGAATAGCACCAGGCTGACGTAGATGACCGGCTTGCGCCCGTAATGGTCTGACGCCCAGCCCATCGGGATTTGCAGGATGGCCTGGGTCAGGCCGTAAGCGCCGAGGGCGATGCCGATCAGCGTATGGCTCTCGCCGCCGGGCAGTTGCTGCGCGTAGATGGCGAAAACCGGCAGGATGATGAACAGTCCCAGCATACGCAGGCCATAAATACCTGCGAGACCAATGCTGGCTCGACGCTCTACGGGAGTCATGGAATCTTTGTTTTCTTGCATGGGTATTTTATGTTGACTTAAAAAGTCGCTTATTTTAGCAGGTCATCATATTCGACGACAGGTCAAGACTCGGGAAAGTTCCTAAAGGCGCCTTCGTTTGCCGCTCCTGATATTTTCATGCCGTCACGCCGCCATCCCGATGATGAATCATCACTTGCGGCCATTTCTAATGGACAGAAACCGGACATTATTACGTAAGGTCATATTCAAGGTACTTCACATCCAGTCATTTTTTCGTTAGCATGCGCCCTGTATTCTCATGATTCGCCCCAATCTGCCCTACACTGGCGTCTTCTGCACCCCTTCTTTCCATTTTCTTAAAAACAAACGAGGTACACAATGAGCGAACACATCCGTTATGTCACAGACCCCAACTTTGCCGCTGAAGTATTGCAGGCGCCCCTGCCCGTACTGGTGGACTACTGGGCGGAATGGTGCGGCCCATGCCGCATGATCGCGCCAATATTGGAGGAAGTCGCGAAGGAATATGCCGGACGTCTGACCGTGGCAAAACTTAACGTGGACGAGAATCAGCAAACCCCGCAGAAATACGGCATACGCGGCATTCCTACGCTGATGTTGTTCAAGAACGGCAATATCGAGGCCACCAAGGTGGGAGCATTATCGAAATCGCAACTTACGGCTTTTATTGACAGCCACATCTGAACCGTTTAACCTCGCGCCTGAAACTGTCCTGTTTCGCTCCTGTATTCTCAAGAATAGTATTCTCAGGAATCAAAAATAAAAAGATTCAAGGCAGTTCAGGCGAACTGTGCCGAACAATACAGTACTCTTCCCCAAGCAGGTTCCCATAACCCCGTTCTATCCCTATTCCTATCCTTATGCATTTATCTGACCTAAAAACCAAGCACATCACAGAACTGGTCGACATGGCCACTATCAATCAAATCGACAATGCGAACCGCATGCGCAAGCAGGATCTGATCTTCGCGCTGCTGAAGAACCAGGCAAAAAAAGGCGAAAGTATTTTCGGCGAAGGCACGCTGGAAGTATTGCCGGACGGCTTCGGCTTCCTGCGATCGCCTGACACTTCCTATCTTGCCGGTCCGGATGACATTTACGTCAGCCCGAGCCAGATTCGCCGCTTTAACCTGCACACCGGTGATTCGATCGAGGGCGAGATACGTACGCCCAAGGAAAGTGAGCGCTATGTCGCGCTGGTAAAGGTGGACAAGGTCAATTCCGAGGCGCCGGAAAATTCCAAGAACAAGATTCTGTTTGAAAACCTGACGCCGCTGTTTCCAACGCAGCAAATGGCGCTGGAACGCGACATTCGCGCAGAGGAAAACATCACCGGCCGTATCATCGATATCGTCGCGCCCATCGGCAAGGGACAGCGCGGCCTGCTGGTGGCCTCGCCAAAATCCGGCAAGACCGTGATGCTGCAGCATATCGCCCATTCCATCGCCTCGAACAATCCGGATGCCGTATTGATCGTGCTGCTGATCGATGAGCGCCCCGAGGAAGTCACCGAGATGAGCCGCACCGTGCGCGGCGAAGTGGTCGCTTCCACTTTCGACGAACCGGCCACGCGCCACGTGCAAGTCGCCGAAATGGTGATGGAAAAGGCCAAGCGCCTGGTCGAACACAAAAAGGACGTGGTCATTCTGCTGGATTCCATCACACGTCTGGCACGCGCCTACAACACCGTGGTGCCTTCTTCCGGGAAAGTGCTGACCGGCGGTGTGGATGCCAATGCGTTGCAACGCCCCAAGCGGTTTTTTGGCGCCGCGCGCAACATCGAGGAGGGTGGATCGCTCACCATTATCGCCACTGCGCTGGTGGATACCGGATCGCGCATGGACGACGTCATCTATGAAGAATTCAAGGGCACCGGCAACATGGAAATCCATCTCGATCGCCGCATGGCCGAGAAACGCATCTACCCGGCGATCAACGTCAACCGTTCCGGCACGCGCAAGGAAGAACTGCTGATCAAGCCCGACGTGCTGCAAAAAATCTGGGTGCTGCGCAAACTGCTCTACCCGATGGATGAACTGGAAGCAATGGAGTTCCTGCTGGACAAGATCAAGGCGACCAAGAACAACGCTGATTTCTTCGACTCGATGAGACGATAGAACGCAAGGTTTGCTGCCCTGTAGCTTCTCGATATGATAGCGTTTGTACCCTGCTTCGAGCTGATGTCCAAAGCGGCAGATTCACGCGTAACTTCCAGGATATACCGCTCCAGCCTGCGCACTGGGCCATAGCTGCGTGGCCTGTACAGCAACGTCACAGGTACTGATCTATGCCCCGCACTGCGCGCGTGTGCGTCGCTTGCAACACCTCATCCAGCCGCCGCCGGTTTTCTTCGAAGTTGCTGCGATCGTTCTCCTGATGCCAGAGATGGATCAGCGGCACGGAAAATCGCGCGCTCTTGTGGTAGATCCCGGCACGGATCAGACGGATCACCAAGTCAGAATCTTCCAGTCCCCAGCCAGTATAGGATTCATCCAGGCCATTCGCCTTGAGCAAGTCAGCACGGAACGCGGAGAGATTACAAGTCTTGGCGCCCTGCCAGCGGCGCGGCGTGAGCTTGCGCAACCACCCTGGGGCGGGCAGTCGAACCAACGGCAGCAGACGCTCGATTTTCCCTTGCCAACGCGCCCTCATCCAATCTCGCGCCCGCCACAGATGGATCGGCAGCTTGTCACGAAACACTTGTTCGGTGAATGCCTGCGGCAGCATTAAACGGTTGCCGGACAGAAACCAGCCGCGTTCCCCCAGGCGACGGTGACAGGCAACAAAATCCCGCGGCGGGACGCAATCACCATCGGTGAACACAATATAATCCGCATCAGTGGCGGCAAGCGCCCGATTGCGGATGGCTGCGGCGCGGAAGCCGGCATCTTCCTGCCATACATGATGGATGGGAAAGGATGCGCGTGCCCGGAATTGCCGCACCACTTCCGCAGTCTCTTTCGTCGAGCCGTCGTCCGCCACCAGCAACTCGAAATCGCCGTCAGTCTGGGCGAGATAGCCTTCCAGCACGGCGGCCAGGGCATCGGGACGGTTGTAAGTGGTGACGATGACGGCGATGCGCATTATTTTTTCCGGCTCAGCAGCATCAGCTTGAGGTAGCGGTAGTAGGTGCCTTCCGCGTTGGAAACCGCGAGCATGAAGCCTTCGCGCCCGTCGAGAAATCCGGCGCGCAGGAAATAAGTGCGCATAAAACTCCACAGGCCGCGCAGCACGGCGCCCGTCAGCGTTGCCTGCCTGCCGCGCTGCTGCATCATCTGCGCGCCTGCGGAAGAGTATTGATTCACCTTGTGCAGCACCTCTTCCATGTCGTCATAAGCATAGTGCAGCAGCATGCCGTCCAACTGCGCCGTTGAACCATCGACCAGGACGCGCTCATGCACCAGATCGTCGCTGAAACGCGCGCTTCCCCGCCGGAATAGTCGCACCACATAATCCGGATACCAGCCGGAATGGCGCATGAAGCGCCCGCAAAAACTGGACAGCCGGGGAATTTCAAAACCATCTGCCTGACCTTCGTGAATCGCGGTTTCAATGTCTGTTCGCAATTCCGGAGTAACCCGTTCATCCGCATCCAGCGATAGCACCCAATCAGCTGTTGCATAGCCCAATGCGCGATTCTTCTGGGCGCCGAACCCGGGCCAATCGTGGACATATACATGCGGCGTGAATTCACGGCAAATATCGACGGTATCATCATCGCTTCCCGAATCCACCACGATGATCTCGTCTGCCCATGCCACCGACTCAAGGCAAGCCCGTATGTTTGCGGCTTCGTTCCTGGTGATGATGATAACGGACAAACTAGCCACTTTTCTTTCCTTGACCAGCACCGGCAAAGAACAGTGCGCTCATGAAGGCGAAGAATAGTCCCTCGGTATGATCCAGCAGAGGAGAATTGAACAGGGAGACCAATGCGGTGCTGAGCACCAAACCCCGCGCCGCGTTTCGATGGAATTTACTTTTGATCAAAGTCGCGCCCTTCCACATTCTGTAAAACAGGAACAGCAACAACAGCAAACCGATAATTCCCAATTGCGCCATGATCAGCAGATATTCGTTATGCGGGTTTCGCACTTCATGCATTCCCCTGGGTGCGGCCCGGTCAGAATAGGCCTTGGCAAATCCACCGGTGCCGACACCAAACAACGGATGCGCGGCAATGATCTGGAATGTCTGGTAGTAGAACTCCATGCGCAATCCCATGGAATCGTTGATGTCAGCCGGCTTCTGTGCATCCCATTTCTTGACTTCCTTGACCGCCAGCGCGATCCTGTCCTGGAACCTGGTCGAGAAATGATACGTCATCAATATCACCGCCATGGTCGCCGCCATTGCAATGCCAATTTTCTTTAAGTCCAGTCCCAAGCCTTTTGACGCCCACAACCAGCCCAAATAGCCAAGCAACGAGAACAGCACCAGCGGTCCCGTGCGCGCAGACACCAGAAACAATACGTCGTAGGCCGCAAGGGCGGCCAGCACTGCATAGCCCCACTTCGTCCAGGCACTCTTCGACTCCACAAGCTTGAGGATAAACAGGAACGCGGCAAACGCCATCAGATAATTTTGTGCGATGTATCCATGAAAAATCGTTGGCTCAGAACTGGAAGTCTGCACATTCATCCAGCCGTAAACCGGAATCAGGCCATGGCCAACCATAATGGACAGCGCCAGGGTCAGCAGCATCATCCCGAAAAACGCGGAAAGTGCGGCACGGCGGGTTTTCTCATCCCGAAAAACCACCAGGTAAATAGGAATGAATGCCAGATCCACATATTTTCCCAGCGTATCGAGCCCCGCTCCGAATCCGCCGGCACCCCACAAACATCCTGCCAGAAGCGCAGTAAACAACGCTATTCCGGCGCGGGCTGCCGGATTGATAGTGCATTCGTTCCAATAGCTTTTTAAGCCAAATGGCAGAAACAGCATTGCCAGCAGAAACATAAGCAGGTTATCAAGGGCGACAGAGATGGGAATGGAAATCCCCAGAGCAATCGCAAGATATTTGGGTAGTGAAGAAATTACTGTTGGCTTTCCCATGCTTGAATCTGCGCGCGGCTAATACGCGTTCTTCCCGGAGAAGCCCTTCCAGATAGTCAGCCAGATGATTTTCAAGTCCAGCCACAGTGACCAGTTGCGCATATAGGCCAGATCGAACTCGATGCGCTTCTCCATCTTTTCCAGGGTATCGGTTTCGCCGCGCCACCCGTTCACCTGCGCCCATCCGGTGATTCCAGGCTTGACCTTGTGGCGCAACATGTAACCATGTATCAGACGGCGGTATTGCTCGTTATGCGCCACCGCATGGGGACGCGGGCCTACGATGGACATGCTGCCCTGCAACACATTGAAGAACTGGGGCAACTCATCAAGTGACGTACGGCGCAACAATGCCCCGAAAGGAGTAATGCGCGAGTCAATGATTTGAGCTTGCAGAATGTGGTCGCCATCTTCACATACCGTCATGCTGCGGAACTTCCATACCTCGACTATCTGCCCGTTCAGTCCATAGCGGCGCTGCCTGAAGATGACCGGCCCGGGGGAAGAAAGCCTCACTGCCAAAGCGATAACCAGCAATAGTGGCGAGATCAGCAGCAATATCAAGCTGCCCAGCAGCAAATCTTCAGCCCGCTTCAGCCATCCATCCACACCATGAAATGGGCTCTCAAAAACACTGACTATGGGAAGACTGCCCAGATTAAACCAGCGCGCGTGGAACAGGTCGAATACAAAAAAGTCCGGAATAACATAGACAGAGGCAGTAGTATCGGCCAGGGCATCAATCAATTGCACAATGCGGTCTTCAGGATGCATGGGGAGGGTGATGTATACAAAATCGATCCCTTCGGTGCGCACGTCCTGCACCATCCGCTTCAAATCGCCCCGCAATTGCAACTGCTCATCATCAAAAGGCTTGGATGCCGCATCGGGTTGATCATCGTATATGCCCACAATTTTGAATCCCAGCCAGGGATTCGATCGAATTTGCGCGATCAATTTCTGGGCGGAAACGGAAACACCCGCGATTACCAGGGTACGAGTGTTATTGCCGCGTTTGCGCAGTTCGCGCAAATATAATCGCACGATCAGCCGCGCCACCACCAACATGAATGGTGCCAGCAATGCCCAGGAAAAAATCACCAGGCGTGAATAGATCGCTGAAGTTTTGGTGGAAAACGCCAGCACCACCAGCAATACAAAAGCCATAGACCAGACCAGCGCTACCTGGCTGGCCTCGCGGCTGATGGAAACAAGGCGCCATGATTGATACAGCCCCCTGGATTCCGCGAACAGCAAAAAGAAGATTTCTGCCCAAACTATGGCAAACCAGTAATACGGCCCTTGCAGATCAACGTTGAAGAGCCTCCCGCAAATCTGCAAGGCAATAAAAATCAATAGTCCATCGAAGATACGCGACAGGAAAGCCTGCTTCCCGCCATTAGGCTTGATTAAACTACCGGGTGAAAACATTGGTCTCCTGGCTTGGTTATTTTCTATCCGGATTCTAACTCATTCACCACGCCCAATTCACTGGACTGGTCGCACACTGCTCCCAAGGCTCTTCCGAATTTTCCAAGGATGTGCTCTTTCTCCATGGTTGCAACTGCATAACTTCTGGCTTGTTCGCCCAACCTGGTTCTCATGGCTGGATTTTCTGCCAGCACCAGCAATTCCCGAACGAACGACTCCACATCACTCGGCGGAGTCACAATTCCACACATTGAAACAACCTGGGCAACCTGGGTTCCAGAATGCGCAGTTGCCAGCACCGGTCGTCCGCTTGCCAGCATGCCGGTCAATTTGGATGGCATTACCAAATCTGCCACGTCAGCACGCTGTGGCAACAGATGGATATCTGCCAAATTCATCAAGTCGTTCAATCGGCCGACCGGTTGCAAGGGCAACCATATCACGTTCGTTAGATCGGAAAACGACTCGCGCAAACGAGACTTACCAGCCCCTTCTCCGCACATCACAAACTGAATACCCGTATTGCCGATCAGGCTGCGTGCTGCCTGCAACACAATTTCCAGCCCTTGCTTCTCTCCCATATTGCCCGAATACAGGGCGACAATCCTGTCATTGCCGATACCAAGTTCAGCACGCAATGAACTGGTTGCAGGCAATGGAAAAATCTCGTCCGTGTCGACCCAGTTCAAAAAAAGCAGGCAATGGTCAGGCCTTACCCTTTTATCGATCAATCGGGCCAGCATGTTGCGTGAAATCGTGGAAACCCGATCAAATGCCCGCATCAAGGCTGATTCAAAAAGCAGCACCCAGGTACGAACATGTCCGGTGGGCAACATTCCCAAATCGAATGCAGCATCCACTTCGAAGTCCTGTACATGAAGCCATGCCTGCCCGCCACTTAATCGCGCAAGCATCAATGCAGCCGGCGCACATATCAAGGGCGGCTCAACCACCATAACTACATGAGGCTTCCAAAAAACCTGCGATAACAATGCCGGCAGGCTGCTTAATGAAAAGCTGGTCAGATGCAACAGTCTTTTGATGCCTGACGGACGCACCGGAACCCAAAGCGGACAACGCCAAATCGTCACCCCCGCATGCACTTCTCGCCGATAGGACCAGCCACTGTAGCCCTCGGCGACCCGCCATTCCGGGTAATAGGGATGCGCCGTTACCACATGCACCTCAAATCCATGTGCGGCAAGCCACTCTGCCATCTCGCCGCTGTATTTCCCTATCCCGGTCAATTCAGGATAATAGTTGATGCCATAAATCAAAATCCGCTTGGATATCCGCCAGTATTGACGGTTCATGCTTAACCGCTCTTTCAGCCCAACAGGCAGAATATGCTCCATCAGCCCTATACGATAGCCCAAATACTTCAGTCCCGTGCGCAGAACGGCAGAAGGTATCAGCCATGGCGCACGGCGTATTAAATATTGCAATTCGGACAATGCAAACCGTATCCCTTCCTGTTCTGCCTTGCCCAATTTCGATCGCACCCATGGCTCCCGCGCATGAAATACCCCGATATCAAAGTACCGCATGAATTCCTGGGCGGGGGAATAGTCATGGGAGTGGAAAACCATGGCATCGGCACAGTAAGCTACTTTCCAATCAGCAAGCAGCATCTTTGCCGCAACATAAGTGTCTTCACTCAATATAACGCATGCAGGGAATCCCCCGACTTCCATCAAGGCCGAGCGCCGGTAAGCCGCGAAGGAATTGGAAATAAAGGCTGCCTTGATGCCCAGCTGCGATGCATCTTCCAGCGAACGCACGACAGAGCTTCCCGGATAATTGAACAGTCTGGCATGAGCGCCAATCGGCTTGGCATTCAAATGTGGCAGCTGCCTGCCATAAGCGCACCCGACCTCGGGATCGGAGAAAGCCGACACCAGACGGCCAATGGTATCAGGGTCAGCAAGCAAGGCGTCCTGGGTCATGTAAATAATAATTTCCACGTCGGCCAGTATTTCAGCCGCCAGTTGCCTGGTAGTTCCATGGTTGAAATCAGAACGTGCAATAACACATACTTCGCAACCGTGAGCCTTGGCTATCGCCACGGCCGCATCATTGGACGAGGAATCAATTATCAGAATCCTGTCAGGTTGATAATTCTGTGCATTAAGCTTCTCCAGAACAGCATCCCATTGCAGTCCCGGATTCAATGTAGGAATAACAAAGCCAACTGACACGCCACTTCTCCCCGTCTCAACTGTGAATCTGATGTCTACACAAAAATCCGTACTATGGTATCACTGCACAATAACCGGAAAATTAATTAGCAGCTTCTTGCCATTGTCCCGGGGCAATCTCACTCAATGACCAATCACCGATGCGCCAGCGTATCAATCGCAAGGTGGGATGCCCCATCGCCGCCGTCATGCGCCGCACCTGGCGGTTCTTGCCTTCGCGCATGGTCAGCTCCAGCCAGCTTGTGGGAATGGCCTTGCGTTCGCGTATCGGCGGGTCGCGCGGCCACAGGTTTTTGGGCTCCCCGATCAGCCGCGCTTCGGCAGGGCGTGTAATACCGTCCTTCAGAACCACACCGCGCCGCAACTGCTGCAACACCGCCTCGTCCGGCAAGCCTTCCACCTGTACCCGGTAAGTCTTGGGCAGTTTGTGTTCAGGATCGGTGATGCGGTGCTGCAGTTTGCCGTCGTCGGTCAACAGCAGCAATCCTTCGCTCTCGACGTCCAGACGCCCGGCAGGATAAAAGCCGGGAAGCGCGATATAATCCACCAAAGTCGAATGCAGCCCATCCCGGTTGAATTGGCAGATCACACCATAGGGTTTGTTGAACAGCAGGATGCGGCTCATGACTGTTATCCCACGTGCAAAATCCGACATCTTACAGTACACGCATCATCGGAGAGTTGAATGTACCAACACATAAAAGTGCCGGGCAATGGCCAGAAAATCACCGTCAACAAAGACTATTCGCTGAACGTCCCCGATCAGCCAATCATACCGTTCATCGAGGGCGACGGTACCGGCGTGGACATTACTCCTGCGATGCTGAAAGTGGTCAATGCTGCCGTCACCAAGGCCTATTCGGGCCGCCGCAAGATCGAGTGGATGGAAGTGTATGCCGGCGAGAAGGCAGTGCGCGTATATGGCAACGACACATGGCTGCCGGATGAAACGGTACAGGCGGTGCGCGACTACGTAGTATCGATCAAAGGGCCGCTAACCACGCCGATTTCCGGTGGCATCCGTTCGCTCAATGTGGCGCTGCGCCAGATGCTTGACCTTTATGTATGCCTGCGTCCGGTGCGCTGGTTCGCGGGCGTGCCCAGCCCGGTGAAGGAACCGAACAAGGTGGACATGGTGATTTTTCGCGAGAACACCGAGGACATCTACGCCGGTATCGAATGGCCTGCCGGTTCCGCCGAAGCAAAAAAAGTGATCGAGTTCCTGCAAAAGGAAATGGGCGTGAAGAACATTCGCTTCCCCGCGACTTCTGCAATCGGTATCAAACCCGTATCCGTGGAAGGCACTGAGCGCCTGGTGCGCCGTGCCATCCAGTACGCCATCGACAACCAACGCAAGTCAGTCACGCTGGTGCACAAGGGCAACATCATGAAGTTCACCGAGGGCGGCTTCAAGAACTGGGGTTATGAGATTGCCAGGCGCGAATTCGGCGGCGTTGATATCGACGGCGGCCCCTGGGTAAAATTGCCGGATGGCATCGTTATCAAGGACGTGATCGCCGATGCTTTCCTGCAGCAGATCCTGCTGCGCCCGGCGGAATACGACGTGATCGCCACGCTCAATCTGAATGGGGACTATATTTCTGATGCTTTGGCGGCGGAAGTGGGCGGCATAGGCATCGCTCCGGGAGCAAACTTGTCAGATAGCGTAGCAATGTTCGAGGCCACTCATGGCACCGCTCCGAAATACGCAGGCAAGGACTATGTCAATCCCGGCTCATTGATTCTGTCGGCTGAAATGATGCTGCGCCACATGGGATGGACGGAAGCTGCGGACCTGATCATCAAGGGCGTGGAAGGTGCGATAGGGGCAAAGACTGTCACCTACGATTTCGCAAGGCTTATGGAACATGCACAACAAGTATCTTGTTCCGCATTCGGGACAGCCATCATTAACCACATGTAACCCGAATAACGGCAACACTTCGCATGCTCATTGAACGTGCGTCCGAGGTTAATATCCTCCACGTCACTAGTGCCTGGGCGAAGCGTTTGAGCATGGGTGCTTTGAACCAGGCAGGAAGGTGCCATCTTTATAACCAAAAAATCCGCGCAAAAAAGCCCCGCCTGAAACGGCGGGGCTTTTTTTGGACCGGAGGACTCAAGGTGCCTGAATGTTGGAAGCTTGCTTTCCTTTGGGACCTTGCACTATATCGAAAGTAACCTTCTGTCCTTCCTTAAGTGTCTTGAAACCGCTCATGTTAATTGCGGAAAAATGCGCGAACAAATCTTCGCTGCCATCATCCGGAGTAATGAAACCAAATCCCTTTGCGTCGTTGAACCACTTTACTGTGCCATTTGCCATGTCTTAACTTCCTTAACAAAAAAACCGGGTGGATTCCCGTTAAAACTGTTTGAATTCCAAGACCGCACATGGCAAAACCAGTAATGCATGTAACTTGATTCAAACACCCACGCGCTTTTTACTCCTGCATTGCCTATATCGTCAAGTGGTTATAGTTATTTTTTTCAAAATATGCTTGAAAAAGTGACATTAATCACCAAATATGCAACAAGGCAGCATTATAGAAATGGATTCAATGTCACATGGCAACGAAACAATCAAATATCGCCTTGCTGGAAGTCGAGAAAAGCAAGAGCAAGCCTCCCAAGTTGTACAAAGTGATTTTGCTCAACGATGATTACACGACCATGGATTTCGTCATTGAGGTGTTACAGAGGTTTTTCTCGATGACTCGTGAACGCGCCACTCATGTGATGCTCAAAGTACATCAGGAAGGATCGGCAGTTTGTGGCATTTATCCAAAGGACATTGCCGAAACCAAGGTGGCACAGGTAACAGAATTTGCAAAACAGCATCAGCATCCGTTACGATGCGAACTGGAGGAATCATAATCATGATCGCTCAAGAACTTGAAGTCAGCCTGCATTTGGCTTTTGTTGAAGCGCGCCAGAAACGGCACGAATTCATTACTGTGGAACACCTGTTACTTGCGATGCTCGACAACGCAGCGGCAGCGCAAGTATTGCGTGCTTGCGGAGCTGACATTGATGAATTACGGGCGGCATTATCTGATTTCGTCAATACCCACACGCCGGCGTTGCCTGGTAATGGGGATGTGGATACTCAGCCTACCGTCGGCTTCCAGCGCGTTATCCAGCGCGCAATCCTGCACGTCCAATCCACGAACAAAAAGGAAGTCACTGGCGCCAATATCCTGGTTGCATTGTTCAGTGAAAAAGACTCGCATGCGGTTTTCTTTCTCAACCAGCGCGGCATCACCCGGCTGGATGTGGTGAACTATATTGCCCACGGAATCGACAAGGCTTCGCAAACCGGCATGCAGAAGCCTCAAGCGGATAGTGAAGCGGATCGGGAAAGAAACAGCGAAAGCGCTTTAAGCGAATATGCGCTTGACCTGCAATCCCAGGCGTTATCCGGAAAAATCGACCCGCTGATCGGACGTGAACTTGAATTGGAGCGAGTCATCCAGACGTTATGCCGCCGCCGCAAAAACAACCCGTTGCTGGTTGGGGAAGCTGGGGTGGGCAAGACCGCCATTGCCGAAGGGTTGGCGCGCCGCATCACGGAAGGTGCAGTGCCCGAGATTCTCAAGGATGCGCATGTATACGCACTCGACATGGGCGCCTTGCTGGCCGGAACAAAATACCGCGGCGATTTCGAGCAGCGACTGAAAGCCGTGCTCAAGGAATTGGCCGAAGCCGAGCATGCCATCCTGTTTATTGACGAGATCCATACCCTGATCGGAGCAGGCGCCGCATCAGGTGGCACGATGGATGCGTCCAACCTGCTGAAACCGGCTTTATCCAGCGGCGCACTCAAGTGCATAGGAGCAACCACTTATCAGGAATACCGCGGAATTTTTGAAAAGGACCATGCATTGTCGCGTCGCTTCCAGAAAATCGACGTGCCTGAACCCTCGGTAGAGCAAACCATTGAAATACTGAAAGGGTTGAAGTTGCGCTTTGAAACGCATCATGGCATCAAATACAGCGCCGCCGCGTTGACTTCCGCCGCCGAACTTTCCGCCCGGTTCATCAACGACCGGCATTTGCCGGACAAGGCCATCGATGTGATCGACGAAGCCGGCGCAGCGCAGCGCATCCTGCCAAAATCCAAACAGAAAAAACTCATCGGCAAACATGAGATCGAGGAAATCATCGCCAAGATTGCGCGCATTCCGCCGCGCTCCGTTTCCAGCGATGACCGCAACCTCCTGAAGAATCTGGATCGCGACCTGAAAGCCACCGTGTTCGGACAGGAAACGGCAATTGATGCATTGGCGCGCGCCATCAAGATGTCGCGCAGCGGCCTGGGTAATCCGCAAAAACCGATTGGCAGTTTTCTGTTCTCCGGTCCGACCGGTGTCGGCAAGACCGAAGTGGCGCGGCAGCTTGCCTACTCGATGGGCATGCCGCTGCACCGTTTCGACATGTCCGAGTATATGGAGCGCCATGCGGTTTCACGCCTGATCGGAGCGCCCCCCGGCTATGTCGGCTTTGACCAGGGCGGCCTGCTCACGGAAGCGATCAGCAAGCAGCCGCATTGCGTGCTGCTTCTGGATGAAATCGAAAAAGCGCATCCGGACATCTTCAACATCCTGCTGCAAGTGATGGATCATGGCACGCTCACCGACAACAACGGACGCAAGGCCGATTTCCGTAACGTGGTGATCATCATGACCACCAACGCTGGCGCGGAAGCACTGAGCAGGACCCAGATCGGGTTTACCAAAGGCACGGCAGCTGGTGACGAGATGGCCGAGATCAAACGCCTGTTTACGCCCGAGTTCCGCAACCGCCTAGACGGCATCATTTCCTTTGCTTCGCTCGACAAGGAGGTCATCCTGCGCGTGGTTGACAAGTTCCTGATGCAGCTTGAGGAGCAGTTGCATGAGAAAAAGGTCGAGGTCGTATTCACCGATGCACTGAAGGATTATCTTGCGCAGAACGGGTTCGATCCGCTGATGGGTGCGCGCCCGATGGCCAGGCTGATCCAGGACACGATCCGCTCTGCCCTCGCTGATGAACTGCTGTTCGGCAAATTGGCAAACGGCGGCAAAGTCACTGTGGACGTCAAGGATGGAAAAGTCGGACTGGTGTTTGCGGCAGAAGAGATTGCCGTATAGCTGCGGCTCGGCCTTGCTTTGCTGTTGGAGTCAACTCGACTGGACGGGTGAGGCACGTCCGCTAATGATTCCACCACCCAGGCATATTGCCCCGTCATAGACCACGACGGATTGCCCTGGCGTGACAGCCCATTGCGGTTGCTCGAAATCGAAATGGGTACCGCCCCCGTCCCACTTCTCCGTACGGAATACCGCATCGTTCTGGCGATAGCGGGTCTTGGCTGTATAACTGCGGGTGACGTCTGGCGCACAGCCGCTGATCCAGTGTATATCGGTTGCATTCAGATGTGAGCTCAGCAATGCCGGATGGTCATGGCCTTGCACCACGACAAGGTGGTTATTTTCCATGTCCTTGCTGACCACGAACCATGGATCATGCTGCCCCATGTCTTTGGACTTCTCTCCCCTGATTCCGCCTATGCCCAGCCCGTGCCGCTGCCCTATGGTATAGAAGGACAAGCCCTGATGCCGACCGACCACTTTGCCTTCGGGCGTCACCATGTCACCCGGAACTGCGGGCAGATAGCGGTTGAGGAACTCGCGGAAGGGACGTTCGCCGATGAAGCAAATGCCGGTGCTATCCTTCTTGGCATGATTGGGCAAGCCGTATCTTTGGGCAATGTCCCGCACTTCGGATTTGAGCAGCTTGCCCAGCGGGAACATGGATCTGGACAATTGCGCCTGATCTAGGCGATACAGGAAATAGCTTTGGTCCTTGCTGCCGTCATCCGCCTTGAGCAACTGGAACCGCCCATCGATTTCGCGCACCTGCGCGTAATGCCCGGTCGCGATTGCATCAGCCCCCATGTTCAGCGCATGCTCAAGAAACGCCTTGAACTTGATTTCCGAGTTGCACAGGATGTCAGGATTGGGTGTGCGGCCACCCTGGTATTCACGCAGAAAATAGCTGAATACCCGGTCTTTGTATTCTTTGGAAAAGTTCACAGCCTCTACGGGAATGCCGATCACATCGGCAACCGAAACCGCGTCGATCAGGTCAGTGCGCGAAGAACAATATTCATCATCGTCGTCATCCTCCCAGTTCTTCATGAACAGGCCGACCACGTCATACCCTTGCTGTTTAAGCAATAACGCTGTAACCGAAGAATCCACTCCGCCGGACATGCCGACGACCACGCGGCGTTTAACATGATCGTCGCGTAGCGGCTCCTTGTTCCCCTCGCCCGCTTGCGGGACGAAGGCGGGGTTTCGGGAAGGATGTTTCCCGCCGCCTGAGTCGGCTGGCTGTGCAAAGCCAGCCGTGGGGCGCGGAGCGGGGCTGGGGAGAGGGGAACGGTCGTGACCGTTAGTCATAATGGGTAATCAGTTCCATCGGATAGCGTTTGCCGGCCAGATAATCTTCTGTACAACGCAAAATCAGCGGGCTGCGATGCCGCGCTTGTGTAGCGCGGATTTCGTCCGGCGTCATCCATACTGCACGAACGATGCCTTGGTCCAGCTTGCGCTCGGAGTGGCAGGCCAGAATCCGCCCGGTAAAAGCAAAGCGCAAATACGTCGTGTCAGAAGTCGATGAATGCCAACGATAGACCCCGAGCAAATGTTCAGGTTCAAATTCGTAAGCTGACTCTTCCAGAACCTCCCTTGCCGCGCCGGCAGGCAAGGTTTCACCCGGCTCCCAATGTCCTGCAGGCTGATTAAACAGCAATCCCCGTTCTGTATGCTCTTCAACCAGCAAGAACTTGCCTTCCTGTTCAATTACCGCCGCTACCGTGACATTAGGCTTCCAGATCATTGCTTGATTCCCAAAATAAAAAAGGCAGGGTTGCCCCTGCCTTTTTAAGTTACCGCAATATTACTTCGTGGTGGCGGGAGCTGCAGCACCTTCGTTGGCAGCTGGGGCTTCTTCTTTGCTCATGCACTCCTTAATGAAGGACCTGCGCTCTTTACCTTTCAGTTTTTGTTCCTTGGCGTCCTTCTTGCAACTCGCCATTTTTTCTTGTTTAGCGGTCATCTTGTGCTTCTTGTGCTTCTTGGGTGCTGCAGCCTCCGTAGTAGTCGTAGTAGTTGTGGTACTTTCAGCAGCCGCAGGAGCAGCTGCCGCAGGGGCGTCAGCAGCAAAAGCAGAGAAAGTAGAAGCTGCAAAAACAGCAGCGATCAGGACGGACAACAGTTTGTTCATAGTAAACTCCAAATATTAATGATTAGACACCATCTTGTGTCAGTGAGCATTAACGCGCCACAAAATGGCCGGTTGACAAGCTTGGTACATCATTTGTTAATTTATTGGTGCCGGGAGAGGGACTCGAACCCTCACATCCTCACAGACACTGGATTTTGAGTCCAGCGCGTCTACCAATTCCGCCATCCCGGCCTGGAAAGGCGCGAATTATCCATGAAACGAACCCCCTCATCAAGCTACAATTCCCTTTTTTCGTGGAACTGCTTCGTTGCGCACTGACGAATTCGACTTCCGGCTGCCGGAACGGCTTATTGCCCAGCACCCACCAGAATGGCGCGGGGCCAGCCGTTTGCTCCACCTCTGCGGCAACACAATAATAGACCGCCAGTTCAATGAGTTGACCGATATCGTGAGGGAGCACGACGTGCTGGTGTTCAATGACACGCGGGTACTGAAGGCGCGCCTGTTTGGAATCAAGGAAAGCGGTGGTAAAGTCGAAGTACTGGTCGAGCGCGTCACCGGAGAACACGAGGTATTGGCGCAGATCCGCGCCAGCCACGCCCCTCACTCAGGCAGCCGTTTGTTCTTGGCGGAAGGTTTGCCGGCCACAGTGCTGGGCCGGGAAAACGGATTTTATCGGCTGCATTTCGACGCCACAGGAAATGTCTTCGAACAACTGGAGCGATATGGCAATTTGCCGCTGCCACCCTACATTAACCACGCGGTCGGCGCCGAGGATGAACAGCGTTACCAGACCGTTTTCGCACGCCGGCCTGGCGCAGTGGCCGCACCCACCGCAGGACTGCATTTTAGCGAGACCCTGCTCGCGGCGCTGCGCGCCAAAGGCGCGCACGTCGCTTTCGTTACCCTGCATGTCGGGGCTGGCACTTTCCAGCCGGTGCGCGTAACAAACATCCATCAACATGTCATGCACAGCGAGCGCTATGCCATTCCGCAGGAGACGATAGATGCCATCCGGGATACCCGGTGGCGTGGCGGCCGCGTCATCGCTGTCGGCACCACCTCCCTGCGTGCACTTGAGGGTTCGGTTGTGGATGGAGAACCCCAGGCCGGTGAAAACGAAACGGACATTTTTATTACCCCCGGTTATCAATTCAAGGTGGTCGATATTTTGCTCACCAATTTTCACCTGCCCAAATCCACCTTGCTGATGCTGGTCTGCGCCTTCGGCGGCATGGATGAAATATTGGCCGCTTATCGCCATGCGGTGCAACAGGAATATCGCTTCTTCAGCTACGGCGATGCGATGTTGATCGAGCGGGAGCATGCTGATGTGGGGCGGCCTTTGCCCGCCGCCAAAACAACAATATCGGGCGGAGCCTGACCTACAAAATATGAAATTTACTTTGCATAAAACCGACGGCCGCGCCCGTCGCGGCACCTTGCAACTCGCCCATGGCAGCGTCGACACACCGGCCTTCATGCCGGTCGGCACCTATGGCACGGTGAAGGCGATGTCGCCGCTCGAGCTGCGCGAGGTCGGCGCGCAAATCGTGCTGGGCAATACTTTCCACCTGTGGCTGCGTCCGGGGCTGGAAGTGATCGCGGCGCACGGCGGCCTGAATCGCTTCATGGGCTGGGATGGGCCGATCCTCACCGACTCCGGCGGATTTCAGGTGTTCAGCCTGGGGGCGTTGCGCAAGATCAGCGAAGAGGGAGTGAAATTCCAGTCGCCGGTGAATGGCGACCAATGTTTCCTGTCGCCGGAAGAATCGATGCGCATCCAGCGTGTGCTGAACTCCGACATCGTGATGATCTTCGATGAATGCACGCCCTATCCGGCGGACGAGAAGGCGGCGGGGGAATCCATGCGTCTGTCCTTGCGCTGGGCGCAGCGAAGCAAGTACGCGCACGATGGCAATCCCAATGCGCTGTTCGGCATCGTGCAGGGCGGGATGCACGAGCATCTGCGCGACGAATCGCTGGCAGGCCTGATGGCCATCGGCTTCGACGGTTACGCCATCGGCGGGCTGTCGGTGGGCGAGCCGAAGGAGGACATGCAGCGCATCTTGAAGCACACCGCGCCGCAATTGCCGCAGGACAAGCCGCGCTATCTGATGGGAGTCGGCACACCGGAAGACCTGGTGGCTGCAGTGGCGCAGGGCATCGACCTGTTCGACTGCGTGATGCCGACGCGCAATGCGCGCAATGGCATGCTGTTCACGCGCCACGGCGACATCAAGATCAAGAACGCGCAATACCGGCTGGACCTGCGCCCGCCAGACGAGCAGTGCACGTGTTACACCTGCCGCAATTTCACCCGCGCCTATTTACACCACCTGAACCGCATCGGCGAAATCCTCGGTGCGCGCCTCAACACGATCCACAACCTGCATTACTACCAGGAACTGATGAGCGAAATGCGCGCATCCATCGCATCGCGTCAGTTTGATGCGTTCGCCTCCCGTTTCCGCCTGGGCCGCCCCTCTTCGTGCCAAGTCACTTCGTGATAGAATGCGCGTTTTGATTCGACCGGAGCTTTTAAATGTCCCTGAGCAACCTGTTTATCAGCAACGCCTATGCGCAAGATGCCGCCGCGCAAGGCGGGAGTGTTATGTCATTCCTGCCCCTGTTTGCACTGATCATCATCTTCTATTTTCTGATCTTGCGCCCGCAGCAGAAGCGCGCCAAGGAACAGAAAACCATGATCGAGGCGCTGCAGAAGGGTGACGAGGTGGTGACCGTGGGCGGAGAACTGGGCCGGGTGGTCAAGATCGGGGAAAACTATCTGGGCCTGGAAATTGCCGAGAACATAACAGTGCATATCCAGAAGTCGGCCGTCCAGACCGTCCTGCCCAAGGGCACCATCAAGTCGATTTAAGGCGAAGCAATGAACCAATACCCGCTGTGGAAAAACCTGCTGATCCTTGTTGCACTTGTATTGGGCCTGGTTTACACCCTGCCCAATTTTTATGGCGAGTCTCCTGCGGTCCAGGTTTCGCCGTTGCGCCCCAACCTTAAGGCGGACAGCGCCCTGATGGGCAAGGTGGAAACCGCGCTCAAGGCGGCCAATCTGAACCCCGAAGCGGTGTCGCTGGATGCAACCAGCGTCAAGGCGCGCTTTAGCGATACCGACAGCCAGCTGAAAGCCAAGGACGTGTTGCAGGCGCAACTGGGCGAAGATTATGTGGTGGCGCTGAACCTGTTGTCGCGTTCGCCACAGTGGCTGGCATCCATCAATGCCCTGCCCATGTACCTCGGCCTGGATTTGCGCGGCGGCGTGCATTTCCTGATGCAGGTGGACATGAAGGGCGCGCTGGACAAAGCGATGGAAAGCAATTCCGGCGATATCCGCAGCGACCTGCGCGAACAGAATATTCCCTATGCCGGCGTAAGCCGGGACGGCAGTGTGGTAACAGTGAAATTCCGTGACGCCGAATCACGCAACAAGGGAGAGGCCGAGATAAAGCAACGGTTTAACGGCTTGGCGTTGAACGAAAAGGATGAAGGTGGCGAATTCGATCTGCTGGCGACGCTTAAACTCGAAGAAGAAAAGCGCATACAGAATTCGGCCATCCAGCAGAACCTGGTCACGCTGCGCAACCGCGTCAATGAATTGGGCGTGGCCGAACCGGTGATCCAGCAGCAGGGAGCGGATCGCATCGTGGTGCAATTGCCCGGCGTGCAGGACACGGCACGCGCCAAGGACATTCTCGGTCGCACTGCCACCCTGGAAATACGCATGGTGGACGAGGAGCATCATTTCACCGAGGGATCGCCCATCCCATTCGGCTCTGAAATGTTCCGCGACCGCGAAGGCGTTCCGATTCTGGTGAAGAAAGCCGTGATCCTGACCGGCGAGCGCATCAGCGACGCCCAACCCGGCTTTGATAACCGCGACAACCAGCCGGCTGTGCACCTTAACCTGGATGGCGTTGGCGCGCGCAAATTCAAGGATGCGACCCGCGAAAATGTCGGCAAGCGCATGGCGATCATCCTGTTCGAAAAGGGCAAGGGCGAAATCGTCACCGCGCCGGTAATACGCGAAGAAATCGGCGGCGGACGCGTGCAGATCACCGGCAGCATGTCAACCCAGGAAGCCCAGGACACCGCACTGCTGTTGCGTGCGGGCGCTCTGGCAGCACCCATGGAGATTGTGGAAGAACGCACCGTCGGCCCCAGCCTGGGAGCGGACAACATTTCGCGCGGTTTCCATTCCACCCAGTTCGGGTTTATCGCCATCTCGATTTTCATGATTGCCTACTACCTGATATTCGGCGGTGTTTCCGTGCTGGCGCTGGGCGCCAACCTGCTGCTGCTGGTGGCGCTGCTGTCCATGCTGCAAGCCACGCTTACCCTGCCCGGCATGGCGGGTATCGCATTGACGCTGGGTATGGCGATTGACGCCAATGTACTGATCAACGAGCGCATCCGCGAGGAACTGCGCAACGGCAACACGCCACAGGCATCAATTCATGCGGGATACGACCGGGCATTCGGCACCATTTTCGACTCCAATATCACCACCCTGATCGCCGGCATCGCACTGTTCATGTTCGGCTCCGGCCCGATACGCGGCTTCGCGGTGGTGCTGTGTCTGGGCATACTCACCTCGATGTTCAGTGCGGTACTGGTATCGCGCGCGATGGTTAACCTGATATACGGGCGCAAGCCGCGCCTGTCCAAAGTGGCGATAGGCTAGGGAAGCAACGACATGGAATTTTTCCGCATCAAACAAGACATCCCGTTCATGAGTTATGGCCGGTTCACTACCAGCATTTCGTTGGTGACCTTCCTTCTCGCCATATTTTTTCTCTTCACCCGCGGACTGAATTTTGGCGTGGACTTCACTGGGGGCACGGTGATGGAAATGCATTACGCCCAACCCGCTGACCTGAACCGGGTGCGCGAGCAACTGGGCAATATCGGACTGCGCGATGCGACGGTGCAGAATTTCGGAACCAGCCGTGACGTGCTGATCCAGATCCCGCTCAAGCAAAATTCTTCCAGCGCGAAATTGAGCGATCAGGTGCGCGATGCCCTGCACCAGCAGGACGCCAGCGTCGAGATGCGCCGCGTCGAGTTCGTCGGACCGCAAGTCGGCAAGGAACTGGTGGATAATGGCGCGATGGCTCTGCTGCTGGTCAGCCTGGGCATCGTCTGCTACCTGTGGCTGCGCTTCGAATGGAAATTCGGCCTTGCTGCGATCATCGCCAACCTGCATGACGTGGTCATCATCCTTGGCTTCTTTGCCTTCTTCCAGTGGGAATTCTCGCTTTCCGTGCTGGCTGCGGTGCTGGCGGTGCTCGGCTATTCCGTGAACGAATCGGTGGTGGTGTTCGACCGGATACGCGAGAACTTCCGGAAGATGCGCAAGACCGAAGTTGCCGGGATCATAGACAATGCGATCACCCGCACCATGTCGCGCACCATCATCACGCACGGTTGCACCCAGATAATGGTGACATCGATGCTGTTTCTGGGCGGCGAAACGCTGCATTATTTTGCGCTGGCGCTCACCATCGGCATCCTGTTCAGCATTTATTCCTCGGTGCTGGTGGCCAGCCCGCTGCTGCTGATGTTCGGGGTGTCGCGCGAGGATTTCATCAAGCCGGAAAAAACCGAGGCCGAGGAAGTTCTTCCCTAGCCAGCGGATTCGATCTTGCTCGACCTCATCCTGCATCTTGACACCCACCTGCTGACGTTGACGCAGGAATACGGCACATGGGTCTACGGCATCCTGTTCCTCGTCATCTTCAGCGAGACCGGATTGGTGATTGCGCCATTTCTGCCCGGCGACTCGCTGATGTTCGTAGCGGGTGCATTGAGCGGCATGGGTTCGCTGGAATTGCAGGTGCTCTTGCCACTGCTCATGCTGGCCGCGTTCAGCGGCGACAACACCAACTACTGGATCGGGCGGCTGCTTGGCTTGCGCCTGATTCAACATACCGGCTCGCGCCTGATCAAGCATGAGTATCTGGAACGAACCCATGCCTTTTACGAAAAGCACGGTGGCAAGACCATCATTTTCGCGCGCTTCCTGCCCATCCTGCGCACCTTTGTTCCTTTCGTGGCCGGCATCGGAACCATGAGTTACCGCCTGTTCCTGTTATTCAGTGCAGTTGGGAGCTTGGCATGGATCACGACTTTCACTTTAGTCGGCTATTTCTTCGGCAACATCCCGGTCGTAAAAAACAATCTTACTCTGATGACGCTGGGCATCATCGCCATTACGTTGCTACCCGCACTAATTGAATTCGTTCGCCATCGTCGCCGCAATAAACCTAGAAACCGCAGTTGACCGCTTGAGAACTTAAAGAGGGGCTGATGGTTATTGACGTTTCGAGCGCCAAAAGCGATTACCGGATGGGTGAGAACGCTACGCACCCGATTGCACATGTTTAGACATGCCCGGCGTTGTTGCTCCTCCTTGCATAGAATGGATATGCCGCGTCGTCGCGCCTGATGAAACAACTAGCCATTCGACTAGGCTATCAAAAGACGATAGCCAAGTCGCTGGTTATAGTCGGACAAGCGTAAACATGCACACTCGGGCGCGTCCAACTGCGGTTTCTAGGATAATTGATTCGGCACAAACAGGCCTGATCAATCCATTCAATCAGGCAGAGGTTTTGCCCGTAACCCGGACAATGGTTGCGGATTCCAGTGCTCGATTGCCCACTCCAGAATTTCCGCCGGCTTGCCTGCTGCCAGTTCCGCAGGCGGTTGCTGACGCAGGAATTCCAGTACGCGCACAAGAACTGCGGAAGCATCTCGCGCATCGACCGGCGCTGCCAGCGTCTGTTTGCTCAACTTTTCCCCTTGCGCATTTACCACTATGGGCAAGTGCATGTAGGCCGGAGTATTCAGTCCCAGCATCCGTTGCAAATGGATCTGGCGCGGGGTGGAAATCAGCAAATCGGCGCCGCGTACCACATGCGTGATTTTCTGGTGGGCATCATCCACCACCACGGCCAGCTGATAGGCAAACAGGCCATCCGCGCGCAATACCACGAAATCACCGATCTCGCTTTCAAGATGCTGGGTGATGCGGCCCTGAAGAGCATCATTGAACTCCATTATTCCGTTCAACCCGAGAGGCGAGGACAGGCGAGAGTTTGATTCCGGTTCCACTGTTCCTCTCTGCCATGATTCGCCCCCTGCGCGGGAAAATGAAATATTGTCGGTACGCACACGCCAGGCCCGCGCCTGTTTGCCCGCCTCCAGCCGGTTACGGCAGGTGCCTGGATAGATCTGCCCCTCGATCCCGCGTAGCGCTGAATCGGCTATTTCCTTGCGGCTGCATGCGCAGGGATATGCGGCCCCGCTGCGCTGCAAACGTTGCAGGGCTTCCCGGTATGCGTCATTACGCCGGCTCTGGTAAAGCACGCTTTCATCCCAGCATAAACCGAAGCCTTCCAGCGTTTGCAGGATATTGTCCGCCGCGCCGGCCATGGTACGCGGCAAATCGACGTCCTCCATGCGCACCAGCCAGACACCGCCATTGATTCTCGCTTCGAGATAACTTCCGACTGCGCTGACCAGAGAACCGAAATGCAGCGGCCCGCTAGGAGAAGGAGCAAAACGGCCGCGATAGTTCCGGGCTGCGGGATCGATGGCCTGGTGCAGCGAAATGCGCGCCATCCTATGGCTCACGCATCAGAAGTTCAGGGTCGATCCTGCTTCCGGTCACCTGCACGGTCTTGTGGCGTGACTGCGCGCCCTGCCTGAGTTCGACATTGCGCAACGGAACTTCCAGGACATCGGCAATGAAACGCAACAGGGCCTCGTTGGCGCGGCCATCGATGGGCGGGGCGGCCAGGCGGATTTTCAGCGCCTCGCCATGCAGGCCGGCTACCTCGCTGCGCCTGGCGCCAGGCTGCACATGCAAGGTCAGCGTAATGACGCCATCCTGACTGCGGTACCAGGTGGCCATGTCAAAACAATCCCGTCACCATGCCTTCAAGCCAGCCCAGCGGCACGATGATGATCAATTGGCAAATGATCAGGAGCACCATGGGCGTAAGGTCGATATTCCCTGCCAACGGGATGTAGCGGCGCAGTGGTTTCAGGAATGGCCGCGTCATGGTTGCCAACATGCCGGCCATCGGGGTATACGGGCTAACCCATGACAATATTGCCTGAATGAACAACGCAGCCATCAGCAGGTAGATGCTGATCTTGACCAGCTTTACCGCCGCCCAGAGAAACAAGCCGAACCAGAAAAAACCGGCCGGATGGACTCCCTGCACCCACAGCATGGCAGCGAGATAGACAGTCTCCGTCACTAGCGCAAGCAGCAGGGATGCGGTATCGGCCCTGCCCAGCGAAGGAACCAACCGGCGCGCGCGCAATACGATGAAATCGGTCAACACCAAAACGAACTGCCCCAACGGGTTGCGCGAGGAAGCACGCAGCCATTGCATGTGGAAACGCAACAGCAGCAATACGGCAAACGGCTGCAACAATACATCGAGCAGGAACAGCAGGGCTTCATTCAGCATCAAATCCCGCCCAGCTCATCGCCCATCTCCCTGGCGCGAGCAGCTGCGGCATGCACTGCCGCAATGATATGCCGCCTCACAGCGCCCGCTTCCATGCCCAGCAAGGCGCGCTCGGTTGTGCCGCCTTTCGAAGTGACTCGCTCGCGCAGCGTGCTTACGCCCTCTTCGCTGACGCTCGCCAGTTTGGTCGCACCGGCAAATGTGTCCAGCACCAGACGGCGGGCCTCCTCCTTGCTGAAACCCAGCTCACATGCAGCCTGCTGCAGAGCCTCGATAAAATAAAACACATAGGCCGGGCCGCTGCCGGACACAGCGGTGACTGCATCCATCATCGCTTCATTATCCAGCCAAAGCGTATCCCCCACTGCGGCAAGTATGGTTTGTGCCGCATGCCGATGTTCTTCGCTGACTTCCGGCAACGCAAAAAGCCCGGTCATCCCGCATCGAATCAATGCCGGCGTATTCGGCATGGCGCGGACAATATTTTGCGTGCCGGTCCAGCGCGCCATATCTTTCGCGCGAATGCCTGCCGCAATTGAAATGAGCAATTGGCTGGACAACAGAGGCGCCATCTGCAAGGACACTTCGCGCAACTGCTGCGGCTTGACCGCCAGCACGATATAGTCGCTGTGGCCGATCCCTTCTGCCAACTCGGCTGAAGCACGCACTCCAAATTCATTGTGCAGGCGAATGCAATTGGCGCTATTGATTTCCACTACATGCAACTTGTATGCAGAGTAACCGCGTTTGAGCAGCCCGCCGATCAGCGCGGTTGCCATGTTGCCGCCGCCAATGAAACAAATATTCATGGCTCTTCCTTTCTGCTTTCACTTAGCCGAAACAAGCGCACATTCACTCGTGCGCAGAGCAGCATGAGAGCTTATGCTGAACAAAGCTGGAAGGTCAAAGCTATACATGAAGATTTCGAGCAGCATTTGAGATTGAATCTAAATGCTGTCCCCGTGTTTTGCCCTGGTGCCGAAGATCGCCGTGCCGACCCGCACAATGGTCGCACCTTCCAGCACTGCAGCTTCAAGGTCGTGCGACATGCCCATGGACAGGGTATCCAACCCCAACCCAGACTGGTTAAGCTGCTGCATAAGTTCACGCAAGATTGCAAACGGCCTGCGCTGCGCTTCCAGCCCTTCGGCCGGCGGCGGAATCACCATCAGCCCGCGCAGTTTCAGGTTCGGCAACTCTGCCACGGCCATGGCAAGCTCCTCCACTTCATCGGGGAGCACTCCGCTCTTGGTATGTTCACTGCCGATATTCACCTGTATGCAGACATTGAGCTGCGGCATTTGTTGCGGTCGCTGCGCCGACAGCCGCTCGGCAACCCTGAACCGGTCCACGCCATGCACCCAGGAAAAATGCTTTGCAATCGCGGCACTTTTATTACCCTGTACCGGCCCGATGAAATGCCACGCCAAAGGAAGGTCGCGCAGCGCTTCCATTTTACGCAACGCTTCCTGCAAATAACTTTCTCCGAAGGCCGACTGTCCAGCCTGATACGCTTCGCGTATCGCGGATGCGGGAAATGATTTGCTCACCGCCAGCAGCGTTATCTCATCGGTTCTTCGCTGCGCCGCCCGGGCTGCATGGGCAATCGTCTGGCGAACGGCTTGCAAGTTGTATTCAATTGTGTTCATAATCAAATCGCTTATACTGTTAAAAGCTCTGCGCCCATATTGTGCATGGTGGCCTGAGAATCAACGAGGATTATAATGGATATTACTGAGCTGCTTGCCTTCGGTGTCAAAAATAAGGCCTCTGACCTGCATCTTTCTGCCGGCATGCCCCCGATGATCCGTGTACATGGAGACGTGCGCAAGATCAACCTGCCGGTGATGGATCACAAGGAAGTGCACAGCATGGTGTATGACATCATGAACGACGGTCAACGCAAGTTTTATGAAGAGAACAAGGAAGTGGATTTCTCCTTCGAGATACCCAACCTTGCCCGTTTTCGCGTCAATGCCTTCGTGCACCACCGCGGCGCCGGTGCAGTGATGCGCACCATCCCTTCCGAGATAATGTCGCTGGAAGACCTGAAGTGCCCTGCCATATTCAAGGATATTTCCGAATATCCGCGCGGCATCGTGCTGGTAACCGGCCCCACCGGCTCCGGCAAGTCCACCACTTTGGCGGCTATGGTCAACCATATCAACGAAAACGACATGGGCCACGTCCTGACCGTGGAAGACCCGATCGAGTTCGTGCACCAATCAAAAAAATGCCTGATCAACCAGCGCGAGGTCGGCCCGCACACCCTGTCATTCAACAATGCGTTGCGCAGCGCGCTGCGCGAAGACCCCGACGTGATTCTGGTGGGCGAAATGCGCGACCTGGAAACCATAAGGCTGGCCATGACTGCCGCGGAAACCGGGCACTTGGTATTCGGCACCCTGCACACCAGTTCCGCGGCAAAAACCATAGACCGTATCATCGACGTATTCCCCGCGGACGAAAAGGAAATGGTGCGCGCCATGTTGTCGGAATCGTTGCGCGCCGTCATTTCACAAACCCTGCTCAAAACCAAGGACGGTTCCGGCCGTGTGGCGGCACATGAGATCATGATCTGCACCCCGGCCATTCGCAACCTGATCCGTGAAGCCAAGGTGCCGCAGATGTATTCCTCCATCCAGACCGGTGGCGCACTCGGCATGCAGACACTGGATCAATGCCTGGTAAACCTGGTCAAAAGCAATCTCATAGCCAGCGCAGAGGCTCGCACCAGAGCAGTCAACAAAGATCTCTTCCACGGCTGATCCGGGAGCCCCGCAAATGGAAAGAACCCAAGCCACCGAACTGATACATAATCTGCTGCGCGGCATGCTCGGCAGGAATGCATCCGACCTGTTCATCACTGCCGGTTTTCCGCCGGCTTTCAAGATCGACGGCAAGATGACCCCGGTATCGCCTCAATCCCTGACTGCCCAACATACCCAGGAATTGGCCCGCAGCCTGATGAATGACAAGCAGGCTGCCGCCTTCGAAGCCACGCACGAATGCAATTTCGCCATCAACCCGCCTGGCATCGGGCGCTTTCGCGTCAATGTATTCATGCAACAACAGCGTGTAGGCATCGTGCTGCGCACCATTACCAGCAAAATACCGGATCTGGACGAGCTGGGGCTGCCCTCTGTGCTCAAGGACGTAGTCATGACCAAGCGCGGCCTGGTCATCCTGGTTGGCGCCACCGGCTCCGGCAAGTCCACCACCCTCGCAGCCATGCTGGGCTTCCGCAACAGGAACAGCTATGGCCACATTATTACCATTGAAGACCCGGTGGAATATGTGCACGAACACATCAACTGTATCGTCACCCACCGCGAGGTCGGCGTGGACACCGATTCATGGGAAGCCGCGCTGAAGAACACCTTGCGCCAGGCGCCGGATGTGATCCTTATCGGCGAAATCCGTGATCGCGAAACCATGGAATATGCCGTTGCCTTTGCCGAAACCGGCCATTTGTGCCTGGCGACCCTGCACGCCAACAGCGCCAACCAGGCCCTCGACCGTATCATCAACTTCTTCCCGGAAGAGCGCCGCGCCCAGTTGCTGATGGACTTGTCGCTTAACACCAAGGCGCTCATTTCACAACGCCTGATCCCGCACAGGAGCGGCACCGGGCGTGCAGCCGCTTTTGAGATATTGCTCAACTCACCGTTGATTTCCGACCTCATCTTCAAAGGAGAGGTGAATGAGATCAAAAGCGTGATGTCAAGATCGCGAGAATTGGGCATGCAGACTTTTGACCAGTCGCTGTTCGACCTGTACGAAAATGAAGATATCAGTTATGAAGAGGCATTGAAGAATGCCGATTCGCTCAACGACCTGCGGCTGAGAATCAAGCTGGAAAGCAGGCACTCGAGGGATATCGACGTCATGTCAGGGATAGAACATCTGAAAATGACCTGACCCACGCGTCCCCATCAGTTTCCGATTCAATACGGATTCCTCGCCTGACCTTGCGCGACCGCAATGGCCGCGGTACCAGCGGAAGCATGGCCAGGCTCAAACGTCGTGCAGATCAAGAAACAATTCCGAAGCACACAGGTTGCGAAACAGGCTCACGCATCCCTACTTCGCCCGATTGCCACCCGCCACTATTCTGTATTCAAGCAAGCGGCATTCGATCGCGCCGTTGAACAGCGGGATGCGCCTGGACGGGGACAGGCGCATCAGCTTCAGGATGGCTTTGTCTGCAGTGAACAGATACGCCGTCCAGCCGCCGAATTTTTTCTTCAGCGCGTCGCCCAGCCTCGGATATAGCTCGGCCAGTTCGTCCAGCTCGCCCATGCGTTCGCCGTAGGGCATGTTCGCCACCAGGATGCCATAATCGGCGGGCGCGGAGATTTCCAGCACATTGGCCTGTTTCAATTGCACCGCCCCGCTCAGCCCGGCCAGCTCCAGATTCTGCCGCGCGGCCTTGAGCGCATCCCCATATAAATCGCTGCCATAGATCGGCAACGCTTCCACCGGACGCTGCGCGGCAACGCTTTGCTGTTTCATCTCGTGCCATTTTGCCGCATCGAAATTCTTCATCTGCTCGAAGGCGAAGCTGCGGGCTATGCCCGGCGCGATACCCAGCGTCATCTGTGCCGCCTCGATCAGGAAAGTGCCGCTGCCGCACATCGGGTCGAGCAGCGGCACGCCGGGCTGCCAGCCCGCGAGTTTCAATATGCCCGCCGCGAGGTTCTCGCGCAGCGGTGCGATGTTGGTGTGCAGGCGCACGCCGCGCTTGAACAGCGCCTCGCCGGAGGTGTCCAGGTACAGCGTCAGGTTGTTGCCCTCGATGAAGGCGTGGATGCGCATGTCCGGCGCCACGGTGTCCACGCTGGGGCGCAGACCGCCGTGCTCGCGGAACTTGTCGCAGACCGCATCCTTGATTTTCAGCGTGAGAAACTCCACGCTCTTCAATGGACACTTGATCGCGGTCATGTTCACGCGAATGGTGCATTCCACCGCGAACCAGCGCGGCCACGGCAAACCGAGTGCGGTTTTGTAGATATCCTGTTCGCTGCGGTAGGGTGCCGGTTCCTGCACCCGCCATAATATGCGGCTGGCGAAGCGGCTATGCAGATTGGCGCGGTAGCACAACGGCCAGTCGCCGGAGAACGCCACGCCGCCGTCGCTGGTGTGCGCATCCGATGCGCCGAGCGCGATCAACTCATCCGACAATAGTTTTTCCAGGCCGCGCGGGCAGGGAGCGAAGAAATTCGGCATTAGGGCACCTCTAAAAATTCAGAGTTCGCCCAAATGCAAGGCGCGGAAACAATTTCGCAGCGCCGCATATGTGTGATATGTAAGCAAGAAATTTTTCCCGCAACGCAGCAGTTGGGATGAAATGTGGATTTTTAGAGGTGCCCATTAGAATGGTTTGACCGTGACCAGGATCACCACCGCAATCAGCATCAGCACCGGCACCTCGTTGAACCAGCGGTACCAGACATGGCCATGCGTATTATTTCCCTGCTTGAATGCGGCAAGCAGTTTGCCGCAATAGAAGTGATAAGCAATCAGCAGCAACACCAGCATCAGCTTGGCATGCAGCCAGCCACCGCTGAAGCCGTAGCCCATCCACAGCCACATGCCGAATGCCAGCGCCAGCACGCCCAGCGGCGTCATGAAGCGGTACAGCTTGTGCGCCATCAACAGCAGGCGCTCGCGCTCTGCGTCCTGCGTGGCCATAGCCAGGTTCACGTAAATGCGCGGCAGGTAAAACAGGCCGGCGAACCAGCTGGTGACGAAGATGATGTGAAAGGCCTTGATCCAGAGCATGACAAATCCTATTGCGATAACCGCCGCCGGAACAATACCAGCGATATATAAAACCCGGCCGAGGCATAAGCCAGCAGCACCGCAACATGCAGCAAGGCGCCAGGCGGAACCGCGCCGTTCATCAACGGCCGCGCGATGTCCACCGCATGCGTCAGCGGCAGCGCGGCCGCCAGGTACTGGAACAGCGGCGGCAATTGCGTGACCGGAAAAAACACGCCGCATAATAACATCATGGGGGTGACGACCAGCGTGAAGTAGTACATGAAAAAGTCGTAGCTTGGCGCCAGCGCGGTCATGATCAATCCGAGCGAGGCGAAGCATAGCCCGACCAGCAGCGCCAGCGGAATCAGCCACAGCGCCAGCGCGAAATGCGTCAGGCCGAGCAGCCATGCCACCGCCAGCACCGCCGTGCCGGACATCAGGCTCTTGCTCGCCGCCCACAGCATCTCCGCGAGCACCACATCATCCAGCGTGACCGGCGTGTTCATGATGGCCTCCCAGGTGCGCTGCTCGTGCATGCGCGAGAAGCCGGAATACAGCGCCTCGAAACTGGCGCTGTTCATGGTGCTGTAGCATACCGTCCCGGCGGCGAGGAACACCATGTAGGACGTGCCGCCCATCTGCGGCAGCAGGCTGCCGAGGCCGTAGCCCAGCCCCAGCAGGTAGATCATCGGGTCGGCGATGTGACCGATGATGGAGGTGGCCGCCACCTTCTTCCACACCAGCAGGTGGCGCCGCCAGATGGGAAAGAAGCGCACGCTCAGACGCGGCGCGGAAAAGAAATGCGGTTTCATTCGCGCATCTCCCTGCCGGTAAGTTTCAGGAACACGTCTTCCAGGTTCGCCGGGCGATACAGGTAGCGCAATCCGCCATGTCCTTGCAGGTGCGCCAGCAACGGCTGCGCATCGTCCACATAGCAGAACGCCGTCTCGCCGCTTACCTCGAAACGCTTCGAGTATTGCGCGGCATGCTCCTGCGCCCATTGCGCCACCGGCTCGCCGAATACCTCCACCACCTGCGGTTCGATGTGCCGTGCGATCAGGGCTTGCGGCGAGTCCTCCGCGATAATGCGTCCCTGGTCGAGGATCGCGAGGCGGTGGCACAAGCGCTCGGCCTCGTCCATGAAGTGGGTGGTAAGCAGCAGGGTCTTGCCCTGCGCGGTCAGCTCGCGCAAGCGCTGCCAGATCAGGTGACGCGCCTGCGGGTCGAGACCGGTGGTCGGCTCGTCGAGGAAGATGACATCGGGGTCGTTCACCAGCGCGCGGGCCAGCGTGAGACGGCGCTTCATGCCCCCGGACAGCGTGGGGATTTTTACATCGCGCTTGTGCGCAAGGTTGGCGAATTCCAGCAGCATCGGCATGCGCGCTGCAATCTCGTGCTCCTTCATGCCGAAGTAACGCCCGTACACCAGCAGGTTTTCCGCCACGGTGAAGTCCGGGTCGAGATTGTCCACCTGCGGCACCACGCCCACGCGCACTCGCGCCTCGCGCGCATGCTGCGGCACAGCCAGGCCGAGCAGCCTGAGCTCGCCGCTTTCCGGCTCGATCAGGCCGAGCATCAGGCGCAGCGTAGTAGTCTTGCCCGCCCCGTTCGGGCCAAGCAGGCCATAGCATTCGCCCCGGTTGATGGCGATATTGACGCCGTTCACCACCGTTTGCCCGGCATAGGATTTGTACAGGTTATGTGCCGACAGGACGACGCTCATGGCCGCTGCCCGCCGAATTCGTTCAGCACGATCTGCCTGATCTGGTTCAAGCGCCCGTGAAAAAAATGCTCCGCTCCCGGCAGCACCACGACAGGCAATTGTTGCGGACGCGCCCAGTGCAACACGTCTTCCAGCGGAATTACCGCGTCCTCATCGCCGTGGATCAGCAGCGTATTGTGCGGCACATGCGGCATGGCAAAGCGCCCGACCGCAGGCGCAACCAGCACCATCCGGTGCGGATGCAAGTGCTGCGCCGCGCGCGCCTGCACATAACCGCCGAAGGAAAAGCCGGAGAGGATCAGCGGCAGATCGCCGTGCTCCCGCCGCGCGTGCCGCACCACCGCCAGCACATCCTCCACCTCGCCGTCGCCTTGATCGAATTCGCCTTCGCTGCCGCCCGCACCACGAAAGTTGAAGCGCAGCGCGGCAAAGCCCAGCTCGGCAAACGTTTTCGCCAGCGTCGTGACCACCTTGTTCTCCATCGTGCCCCCCATGGTCGGCAGCGGATGCGCCACCAGGACGATGGCGCGTGGCAATTCGTCAGGCCAATGGGTAATGCCTTCGAGGTTTCCCGCGGCGCCGCGGATAGAAAATTTTTTCAGGCTAGGCATTCAAGTTAGGGTATCTGCAATCCAGCAGAAGGCTTCAAGAGTTGATGCGGCATGGGTGGCTTCGCGCCGTTGCAGTCATTCGAAATTCAACAAAGCATCTACGGTCATTCAACGGTACGGGTAACAGTGGGGATATGGATAGAGATGCTTTGCTGAGACTATTGGGCTTTCTGGCCAACAACAATGCGCTAAAATTTTAATTCACGAAAAAACAATGACAGTAACCCAACGTTTTTGCAAATAGCTGCTGTCAGATCAAGTCGAAAGATGTGCATTTATTGCTATCGAAATTCTAGGTTCTGATCCTTCATGAACGTCTACGGCATGATCCAGCCAATTGGGGAAAATGACCAACTGCCCCTCTTTTGGTCGCAACACAATGTCCTTACATGTATTTATGCCGCCATCGATAAAAGGTGACAGCACAACCCCCGGACGCGGATCTCGAAAACGGATCGGACCCGATCCTTCTGGAACTTTCAGGTAATAGGAACCGGAAAGCAAGACGTTGGCGTGCACATGCAAAACATTAAAGCTGCCTAGGTCGTGAAGGTTGACCCAGGCCTGCAACGCAAACCTGAACTGCAGGGGAGGTTGCATTTCCTTGAACACATGCAAAAAAGCTTGATTTGACAAGTCCAGAAGCGGCTTGAACTCTTCACGTGAAAAAACGACAGGATCGGTGTTCCAGCCCTTCCTGTTCGACCGACCTACCGGCTTTGGATCCTGATCACGCCAATGCATGATGCTTTGAATCCATGATGCATGGAATTGAAGTAATTCCGGAAAATCGAAGATCCAAATTCGCGTAGTAAATATATCCTGGGAAACAACCTGCATTTCTTAATCCTCTATCAAAATTTTAAAAAGCTTCGCAACCGAATGCATCGACACTGCCTCCTGCAAAGGTTAAGGTTTCCAGCAACTTTTCAGATTCATGGATCATCAGAGCTGATCAAGACACGGACACTCTATATGATATAGCCGAAGCCGAGTTAACCTAAAGCTGAATTCTTTACTCCGCTATTAGCACAAGGCAGCCCCGGCTGTCGTTTCTCAATAGGCTGTCACCGTCGCAACAAGAGTTTCGCAGGCGCTAAATTTTCAGCCGCTCCACCACGCGCCCGATTTTCAAATGTTCTTCGATGATCTCGTCAAGGTCATTCTCGTCGACGTAGGTGTACCACACGCCCTCGGGATAAACCACCAGCACCGGCCCCTCCTCGCAGCGATCCATGCAGCCCGCAGAGTTGATGCGGATGCGATTCGCCTCGGTGGATAGCCCCAGCGCCTTGACCTTGTCTTTCACATAATCACGCATCTTCTGTGCGCGGAAATTGTTGCAGCACCCCTCACCCTCTTTGCGCTGGTTGGTGCAGAAGAAAACATGCTTGTCGTAATAACTCATCGCAACACTCCAAAAGGCGAAGCGCGATTATACCGCCGCGTCTCACCGATTTCGTATACGCCACAAATAGACCAGCAGCAAGAAGGGGAACGCCAGCAAAATGGCCTGTGACAAGCCGTTGTAATTCAGCAGATGGCCGTAGTGCCAATGATAAATCACGCGTGCCGAGGCCGGGTCATTGCTATCCAGCAAAAAGAATGCGATGGACAGATGCCCCAACGCAACCAGGGCGGCGAGCAATTTCATTGCATTGCGCGATATCCACACACCGGCAAAAAGCAGCAGCAGGCCGAAGAACAAGCCGATTACCGCCTCGCTGTTCAGCCACAGCAGCAGCGCCCAGGATTTAAGCAGTACAGCAGCAGCGACAAACTTGGCCAAAGCCACCACGCACAGGATCATCATAAGCGCAATCAGCGCATCACGGCGCTGGCGCAACAGCGTCAGCAGCAGCGTGCCCAGCATCAGCAGGTTGAACACCACCGCCAGACTCTCCAGCCATTTGAACGGCTCGAGCGGCCGCGCCACGAACGGCTGCCGCGCCGCTTCGCGGATAAACATATTGCCCAGTAGCGGCAGCGAAGGATTGACCTGCGCAAACATCCACAACGCCACCAGCGCCAGGCCAAAGTCCACTGCGCTTCCCCGATGGAACAGCCACCGGCGCCAATGCGTCAGGGTGATGTACCACCCTTGCGGCGCGATGCTCACTGCCAACAAAGCACCCGCCAGGGTACCCGCCGTATTATTAAGCAAATCAACATTGGAACTGACGCGGCTGGGCAAATACATCTGCGCGAATTCCATCGAGGCGGAAAGCGCGGCGCCGCATAATGTGGCAAGCAGCACGCTCCCGCCGATACCAAAACGCATGTGGAACATCAGCCCCAGCAATAAGCCAAACGGCAGATACGCCAGCAGATTCACCACCGTGTCAAACCAGGTGAAAGTCTGCGACAGCGGCGCGGTAAGCACGTCAAGAAAATCCAGGCCCTGCTCCTGCCAACCGGAAAACGGCGACAGGCTGGCATACACGATGAACAGCGCATAGCCTGCGGCAAGGTATGTGCGCAAACGGGGGCGAGGAGGGCCGATGGAATTTTCTCTCATGATTGGATCGAGTTTATCCGATTCTCGCGCGACAGAGGCTGGGGGAAGGTTACTTTCGCAGCGGATCGAGCATGGACGACAAGCCGTTGTGATCCAGTTCCTGCATCAGCGCCAGGAGACGACCGAGCTCGCCAGGCGGGAAACCCTCGCGCGCAAACCAGTTCAGGTAATGTCCGGGCAAATCGGCAATCAGGCGTCCTTTGTATTTGCCGTAGGGCATGGTGCGGGTGACCAATAATTGCAGGTGTTCGGGGTTCATTGCTCAGACCGTGTAACCGCGTAGGGTGCAATAAGCGTAGCGCATTGCACCGGATGTGAGCAATTCATGCGGCGCAATGCCCGTTGGTTATTGCGCCCTACGCGGACTCTTTTCTCTGCATGTATGATAATTTCAACAAACTGCTAATCTTACTGTGTCACAAATTAAAATCGTTCAATAGAACCACACTTATTCCTTCCCCCTGCAAGGGGGAGGGGATGCAGCTCAGTGTTTATGACACAGTAAGACTAATGTGCCTCATCCCAATTTCTGCCCTCGCCCAGTCCCACTTCCAGCGGCACTTTCAGTTCGGCGACGTGGCACATGAGGTCGCGCAGTTTCTCCTTCACGTGGTGCAGCTCTGCCTGCGGCACTTCGAGCACGAGTTCGTCGTGCACTTGCATGATCAGCTGTGTATGCAGTTTTTCTTTTTCCAGCCAGTCCTGCACTGCGATCATCGCCAGCTTGATCAAGTCCGCCGCCGTGCCCTGCATCGGGGCGTTGATCGCGGCGCGTTCGGCGGCCTGGCGTTTCGCGCCGTTGCTGCCATTGATCTCGGGCAGCCATAACCTGCGACCGAACACGGTCTCGACATAGCCCTGGCTCTTCGCCTGTTCGCGGGTGCGCTGCATGTAGTTGGCCACACCGGGGTAACGTGCGAAGTAGCGGTCGATGTATTGCTGCGCGGCGCTGCGTTCGATGTTGAGCTGGCTGGCCAGGCCGAAGGCGGACATGCCGTAGATCAGGCCGAAGTTGATGACTTTGGCATAGCGGCGCTGCTCGCTGCTCACCGCGTCAAGCGCGACGCCAAACACTTCGGCGGCGGTGGCGCGGTGGATGTCCTCGCCAAGAGCAAAAGCGCGGAGCAGGCCTTCATCGCCGGACAGATGCGCCATGATGCGCAGCTCGATCTGCGAATAATCCGCCGACACGATGCGCGACCCAGCCGGTGCGATGAAGGCTTCGCGGATACGGCGGCCTTCCGGGGTGCGAATCGGGATGTTCTGCAGGTTGGGGTCGCTGGACGCCAGCCTGCCCGTCACCGCCACCGCCTGCGAGTAGCTGGTGTGCACGCGCCCGGTGGCGCGATCCACCATCTGTGGCAGCTTGTCGGTGTAGGTGGATTTAAGCTTTGCCATGCCGCGATATTCGAGCAGCAGTTTCGGCAGCGGGTAATCCAGCGCCAGTTCCTGCAGCACCTCTTCGTCGGTGGAGGGCGTGCCGCTCGGCGTTTTTTTCTTCACTGGCAATTGCAGTTTGTCGAACAGGATTTCCTGTATCTGTTTGGGCGAATTCAGGTTGAACGGCTGCCCGGCTGCCGCTTGCGCCTGGGCCTCGATCGCGAGCATTTTTTCACCCAGCTCGCGGCTCTGCACGTTGAGCAAACGCGTGTCCAGCAGCACGCCGCTGCGTTCCATGACGTACAGCACCTGCCGCACCGGCAGCTCGATGTCGCGGTACACTGCTTCCAGCCTGCCTTGCGCCCTGAGTTGCGGTAACAGCGTCTGGTGAAGTTGCAGGGTGATGTCGGCATCCTCCGCTGCATAACGCGTGGCAGTATCGATATCCACCTGGTCAAAGCCGATCTGCTTGGCGCCCTTGCCCACTACCTCGGCGTAGCTGATGGTCTTCACGCCGAGATGGCGCAACGCCAGGTTATCCATGTCGTGCGGTTTGTGGCTTTCCAGCACGTAGGATTGCAGCAGCGTGTCCTCGGCGATGCCCGCGAGCGCGATGCCATGGTTGGCGAAAATATGCTGGTCGTATTTGAGGTTCTGGCCGAGCTTCTTGTGTCTGGGACTTTCCAGCCAGTGCTTCAGCCTGTGCAGCGCATATTCACGCTCCAGCTGATCCGGCGCGCCGGGATAATGGTGCGCGAGCGGCAGGTAGGCCGCGTGGTGCGTCTCAACGGCGAACGAAATGCCGACCAGTTGTGCGCTCATCACGTCAAGGCCGGTGGTCTCGGTGTCTACGCAGACGAGGTCGGCGCGGGTGATCTTTTCCAGCCAGGCGTTGATCTGGGCATCGGTGAGGATGGTTTCATAATCGCCGGACGAAGGAAAGGAATCAACATCCCCTCCCCCTTGCAGGGGGAGGGTTGGGTAACCAATGACTTGGCTGTCGTTGTTGGACAGCCTAGTCAGATGGCTAGTAGTTCCATCAGAGGGGGTAGAACCTGCATGTTCCTTACCCCCACCCCAGCCCTCCCCTTGTGAGGGGGAGGGAGCGTTTGCGGCGCCTTTACCACTATCCAGTTCACGCAGCCAGGTCTTGAACCCGAACCGCTCCAGCAGCGCACGCATATGCTCAGTATCCTGCGGCGGTACAGTCAAATCGTCGTAGCGCTGGGGCAGCGCCACATCGCATTTCACCGTGAGCAGCTTGCGCGCCTGCGGCAGCCAGTCTAGGGTGTTGCGCAGGTTCTCGCCGACTACGCCGCCGATCTCGCCGGCGTGCGCCATCAGATTGTCCAGCGTGCCGTACTGGCTGAGCCATTTCACGGCAGTCTTGGGGCCGCACTTGGACACGCCGGGCACGTTGTCCACCGTGTCGCCGATCAGCGCAAGGTAGTCCACGATGCGTTGCGGCGCAACGCCAAATTTCGCTTCCACGCCCGCCTCGCCCAGCTTTTCCTGGCTCATGGTGTTGACCCACAGCACATGTGGATTCACCAGTTGCGTAAGGTCCTTGTCGCCGGTGGAGATGATGCAGCGCACGCCGTTATGCGCGGCCTGCTGCGCCAGCGTGCCGATCACGTCGTCGGCTTCCACGCCGTCCACCATCAGGATGTTCCAGCCGAAGGCGGCGACGGCCTCGTGCAGCGGCTCGATCTGCGCGCGCAGATCGTCCGGCATCGGCGGGCGATGCGCCTTGTACTCGGGATACCAGTCTTCCCGGAAAGTTTTGCCCTTAGCATCGAACACGCAGGCGCTATAATCCGCCGGGAAATCGGCGCGCAGCTTGCGCAGCATGTTGAGCACGCCATAAATCGCTCCGGTCGGATGGCCCTGCGGGCTGCGCAAATCGGGCAACGCATGAAAGGCGCGATACAGGTAAGATGAGCCGTCAACCAGCAAGAGCGTTTTTGCGAAACCCGCTTCGTTCGTTATCATTTTATAAAAGGCAAAACCATGAATGAACAATCCAAGCTACCTCCCTCGCTGTTGCCGGAGCTGTGGAATTCGAAAGAGGCATGGCGCGTGTTCGGCATTATGTCAGAATTCGTGTCTGCAACTGACCGGCTGAATGTCATCCAGCCTGCGGTCAGCTTTTTCGGCAGCGCGCGCGCACATCCCACTCACCCTTATTACAAGCTCACCGAAGAAATTGCGCGGCTACTTTCGGATGCCGGGTTTTCGATCATCTCCGGCGGCGGACCCGGCATCATGGAAGCGGCGAACAAGGGTGCATTCTATGGCAAGTCTCCCAGCGTCGGGCTGAACATCCAGTTGCCGCACGAGCAGCACAGCAACCCGTACCAGAACATCAGCCAGACTTTCCAGCACTTCTTCGCGCGCAAGGTGATGTTCGTCAAGTTTGCCAGCGCCTATGTGGTCATGCCCGGCGGCTTCGGCACGCTGGACGAACTGATGGAAGCCCTGACCCTGGTGCAGACCGGCAAGACGCGGCGCATTCCCATCATCCTGGTATGCAGCGATTTCTGGAAAGGCATGCTGGGCTGGTTCCGTGAAAATCTCCTCGCCGAAGGCATGATCAACCCGGAAGACATCGATCTGATACAACTGATCGACGATCCGCAGGAAGTGGTACAAGCCATTTTCAGGCACTACGAAACGCGCGGTTTCGAGCCATCGGCGGCGGAACGCGAGATGCAGTTGAACCTGTGAGGAGGAAGCTTGCGACGCGCAAGTTTTTTCCTTCGTGCTGCCCCCTTTTTCCTTCTCTGTTAAAATGCCCCATGCAAAACTACCGGGAAATCGCGATGCGCCTGATCACAACTTTATTTCTGGGCTTTCTGTGCTCCGGCGTTTATGCGGAGGACCAGCAGCATGGTTTGCCATCCGCGCCACCTCCACCGCCAATGGATGCCAACGAAGCGCCATCGGATGAACCCGTGGTGACCATTACCAAGCAGACCGAACAAACCATCGAGGAATATCGTGTAGCAGGCAAGCTCTACATGATCAAGATCACCCCCAAGATCGGCAAGCCTTATTATCTGGTGGACGATCGCGGAGACGGCAAATTCGCGCGCATGGAAAGTCTGGATTCCGGCTTCCGCCCGCCGCGCTGGGTGCTTTTCCGTTTCTGACCCATGGCGGTTTTCACCAGCGTCACCGAAGCGGAACTGACCGCATGGCTGGGCGATTATTCGCTCGGCCAACTGTTTGAGATGCAGGGCATCGCCTCTGGCATAGAGAACACCAATTATTTTGTCACCACCAGCAATGGCCGCTTTGTTCTGACCCTGTTCGAAAAGCTCACTGCGGATGAGCTGCCGTTCTATCTGAACCTGATGTCGCACCTGGCGCGCCACGGTATTCCCTGCCCCAGTCCGGTGGCCAACCGCTACAACAGCTTTCTCGGCGAGCTCAACGGCAAACCTGCCTGCATTGTCAGCCGGCTATGCGGCAAATCGCTGAGGCAAGCCGATGCCGCGCACTGCATCGCGGTCGGCGCGATGCTGGGACAGATGCATATCGCCGGACAAAGTTTTGCAGAAAGCATGCCCAACCCGCGAGGCGCAGCCTGGCAGGCGCACGCAGGCGGACAAGTGCGCCGCTTCCTGCCGCCGCAGGATGCAGCGTTGCTGGACAGCGAGATTGCATTCCATCGCCAGCACCCGCTGGAGACTCTGCCGCAAGGCGTGATTCATGCCGACCTGTTCCGCGATAACGTGCTGCTGGACGAAAATCGCATCGGCGGCCTGATCGATTTTTATTTTGCCTGCAATGATAGCTTGCTATACGATGTGGCCATTACCGTGAACGACTGGTGCATGGGTGAGAATGGCGTGCTGGATGCCGTGCGCACCCGTTCTTTCTTGCGCGCCTATCACGCGGTGCGGCCGTTTCTGGAGGAGGAGCGCGTTGCCTGGCCTCTGGCCCTGCGCGCAGCGGCGTTGCGCTTCTGGCTGTCACGCCTGTTTGACTTGCATCTGCCGCGTGACGGGGAACTGATACATGCTCACGACCCGGATCAATTCAAGCACATATTGCTGAATCATATCGCGGCAGACGGCGATCCAATCTGGTTATGACGGGGTAAAAATGGAAGCGGTAAAAGTTCCGGCGATTCACGGCTGGCTGTGGATCAAACAAGGTTATGGCCTGTTCAAAAAAAACCCCTTGCTGTGGATGGTGCTGACCGCCATCGGCGTGATCGGGTTGTTCGCAGTCGCCAGCATTCCGGTGATTGGCGATCCGCTTTCCACATTGCTGTTCCCGGTGGTGCTGGCCGGTTTCATGCATGCCTGTCGCGCGCTCGATCAAAATGAAGAACTGGAACTGTCCCACTTGTTCGCGGGCTTTCGCCAAAATACACAACACCTCATAACGCTGGGCGGCATCAATCTCGTGGGCCAGTTGCTGATCCTCGGCTTGATGATGCTTACCGGCGGTGCAGCGATGGTCAGCATCATCATGAGCAACGAGCCGGTGACCGACCCGGCAGTATTGATGCAGGCCATGACCGGTGCAGGGCCGGCATTGCTCATCGGACTGGTGCTGTTCTGCATTCTGGTGATGGCAATGCAATTCGCGCCGATGCTGGTGATCTTTGACAACATGAAGCCGATCGCTGCCTTGAAAGCCAGCCTGCGCGGGTTCCTGCGCAACCTGCTGCCTTTGACGGTTTACGGCCTGCTGCTGCTGCCGTTCGCCATTGTGGCATCCCTGCCGGTCATGCTTGGTTGGCTGTTCTTGCTGCCGGTGATCATCACTTCGCTGTATGCGATCTATAGCGACCTGTTCCCAATGCAAACCGTGGCTCCAAAAACCGTCGCTGGTGAAGTCATTAGCAGCGACGAGGAGTCGCACTCCTAGCACCTACACCGCCGTCAGCTTCGCATACTCCAGCGCCAGCCACTTGGTGCCGGCATGTTTGAAATTGACCTGTACCTGCCCATCGGTTCCGCTGCCCTTGAGATCCAGCACCACACCCTCGCCGAACTTCTGGTGAAACACGCGCTGGCCGGTGCGCCACAAACTTTCTCCCGCGCCGGCGCGCTCGCCTCTGCCGAAATCGGCAGAGGGCCTGGCCTGGCCCGAACTTGCCGCAGGGGAAGGCAGGGACGATGCAGATGCTGATGCCGGATACGGGTTGCGCTGCGCCAGCTTCGGCGTGATCCAGTGCAGCAATTCATCCGGCAGTTCACTCAGGAAACTCGACGCCATGCCGTAATTCACCTGCCCGTGCAGCATGCGGCTCTGCGCGAAGGTCAGGTACAGCCTGCGCCGCGCGCGGGTGAGCGCGACGTACATCAGGCGCCGCTCCTCATCCAGCCCGCCGTCAGTGTTGATGCTGTTCTGGTGCGGGAACAATCCTTGTTCCAGCCCGGTGATGAACACGGTGTGGAACTCCAGCCCCTTGGCGGCATGCACCGTCATCAGGTGCAGCGCGTCGGCATTGGCCCCGGCCTGGTGCTCGCCCGCTTCCAGCGCGGCATGGGTGAGAAAGGAAGTAAGGCTGTCGTCCTCATTCTCATGCACGAACATGGTGGCCGCGTTGATCAGTTCGTTGAGGTTCTCCAGCCGCTCCTGCGCCTCGCGCTGTTTGGCGCCGGTCTCGTTCTGGTAATGCGCGATCAGCCCGCTGTGCTGCAGTACGTGATCCACGATCTCGGGCAGCGGCAATTCGCGCGTGTCGTTGCGCATCTTCTCGATCAGCCCGACAAATGCGGCGACCTTGCCGCCCGCGCGCGCCGCCGCAACCCACAGCGTCGTGTTGTGCAGGCGGGCCGATTCCTGCACTTGTTCGATCGTGCGCGCGCCGATGCCGCGCGTGGGAAAGTTGATGATGCGCAGCAGCGCATTGTCGTCGTCGGTGTTTTCCATCAGGCGCAGGTAAGCCAGCGCGTGCTTGATTTCCTGCCGCTCGAAAAAGCGCAGGCCGCCATACACACGATAGGCCACCCCGGCCGACACCAGCGCATGCTCGAGCACGCGCGACTGCGCATTGGAGCGATACAACAGCGCAATCTCGGACAGCTTCACGCCCTCGCGGTTGAGCTGCTGCACCTCTTCGACGATGAAGCGCGCCTCATCGCTATCGGTCGGCGCCTCGTACACGCGCAGCGGCTCGCCCTTGAGCGCGTCGGTCCACAGGTTCTTGCCGAGGCGGTTGCGGTTGCGGCTGATCAGCGCGTTGGCCGCGTCGAGGATGTTGCCGTGCGAGCGGTAGTTCTGTTCCAGCTTGATCACGCTCTCGACATGGAAGTCGCGCAGCAGCTCCTGCATGTTGCCGACATTGGCGCCGCGGAACGCATAGATCGACTGGTCGTCGTCGCCGACCGCGAACAGCGCGTTGTCCTTGCCCGCCAGCAGCTTCAGCCAGCGGTACTGCAAGGGATTGGTGTCCTGGAACTCGTCCACCAGGATGTGCTTGAAGCGCGCCTGGTAATGCTCGCGCAGTTGCTGGTTGCGCGACAGCAATTCGTAGCAGCGCAGCAGCAACTCGGAGAAATCCACTACGCCCTCGCGCTGGCACTGCGCGTCGTACTCGGCGAAGATCTCCACCTTGCGCCGCGTGTAGGGATCGTAGGCCTCCACTTCCTGCGCGCGCAGGCCCTGCTCCTTGTTGCCGCTGATGAAATACTGCACCTCGCGCGGCGGATATTTTTCGTCATCCACGTTCATCGCCTTCATCAGCCGCTTGATCGCCGAGAACTGGTCGGCGGAATCGAGAATCTGGAACGTCTGCGGCAGGTTGGCCTCGCGGTGATGCGCGCGCAGCATGCGGTTGCACAACCCGTGAAAGGTACCGATCCACATGCCGCGCGTGTTGATCGGCAGCATCGCTTCGAGGCGCGAGACCATCTCCTTCGCCGCCTTGTTGGTGAACGTCACCGCCAGGATGGAATGCGGGCTGGCCTGCCCGGTGCTGATCAGCCAGGCGATGCGCGTGGTCAGCACGCGCGTCTTGCCGCTGCCTGCACCGGCCAGGATCAGCGCGGATCGGGCGGGCAATTCGACGGCAGCGCGTTGTTCGGGATTGAGTCCGGCAAGCAGGGAGGAATTCATCCTGTGATTATCCCACAGGATGCTCACTTACCATCCCGGAAGACACTTCACAAATTGAGACTGTGCCTCCGCACTTGGCTATAATGCCGCGAACCACACAGGAACGATGCCATGCGCCCTTCCATCGCCATGCAAACCCACCGCGAGGCCATCCGTGAGATAGCCCTGCGTCATCGCGTGCGCAATGTGCGCGTATTCGGCTCCGTACTGCATGGGAAGGACACCGAGGACAGCGACCTCGACCTGCTGGTCGAACCCACGCCGGAAACCACGTTGATGGATATAGCCAGGATACAAGTAGAAGTGGCAAAGCTGCTCAATGTCAGCGTGGACATATTGACCCCAAATGCGCTGCCCGACAAATTCCGCGCGCAAGTGATGTCCGAGGCAGTAGCAGTATGAGCAAGGCCGACGTTTTACGCATCCCGGATTACCTTGAACATATTCTCGAAGCGATCGAACGTATCGACCGCTACCTTGCTGACACGGACGAAGTCGCGTTCCTGAATGACCAAAAAACGCAAGATGCAGTGGTGCGAAATTTTGAAATCATCGGCGAAGCGGCGCATAACGTCGAACTCTATCATGCGGCATTTGCCGCCGGACATCCAGAAGTTCCGTGGACAGTCGTGTATGCAATGCGCAACCGCGTTGCGCACGGCTACTTCAAAGTAGATCTGGAAATGGTTTGGAAAACCATCCACTCAGATTTGCCTGAACTGCATGCACAAATCAAGCAGTTACTCGAACTAATCAAGTAACCAGATCAATTTGGCATCGCGAAGAAGAACGTCGAGCCATGGATAGCCTGAAACGTATCTGACAGATTTATTTATATCCAATACTGTTCAGATAAAATAAATCTGTCACCTTTGTTGGACTGGATACTCTCGGCCTGGCATTTTTAATTAGGCTCGACAAAGGCTATCATGCTAGGGCTGATGGGTTAATTGAGGAGGACATATGAGTGAAATACTGTTTCTCGTAGAACAAGCCACCGAAGGTTGTTACACCGCGCGGGCATTGGGCGATTCCATCTTTACCGAGGCGGACACTCTGCCGGAATTGCGCCTGATGGTGCAGGACGCGGTGCATTGCCATTTCGATGAAAGCGATATGCCCAAGGTTATTCGCTTGCATATCGTGCAGGAAGAGGTGCTGGCGGCATGAGGCTGCCGCGAGACCTGACCGGCGCTGAACTGGTCAGGCATCTGGCCAAGCTGGGTTATCGGCAAACACGCCAGACGGGCAGCCATGTCCGCCTGACATGCGATATTCCACATCAACATCACGTTATACTGTTCCCCTGCATGATCCGCTACGCATAGGCACGCTTTCCGCCATTCTTGGCGATGTGGCCGAAGCGCAAGGAATCGAGCGTGATGTGCTGCTGGGACGGCTGTTTGGCTAGCTTTGAGTTTTGCATCACCTAAACTCACTTCTTGCCACAAGGCAAAAGACAAGACATGACCCTGAGACTTGCTCGCAATGTTCGATTGGAGGAGCTATGAGCATAAGGTTTCGCAGCACAGAACTATCTTCCGCGGAAGCGTCGTTCCTGAAATGGCAGTACGGCTTTGACGAAGAGGACGAGCCGTTCGAGCGAGCGTTGTGGCAGGCCATCCTGCGCGCTTGGGAGGCCGATAACGCCTCGGGAGCAGGAACACGCCATCTCGAACGCCTCGGCTGCCGCGGCGCTTATCCCGAGGAAGTAGCGTTGTACGTCCGATTCAAGTCCGAAGACAGCGACGAAGTTTGGAACGAATTGATCCGCCGTGCCGGCCTGTCTGATCGCCGCACCGCCAGCGTCGATACGGCAATCGATCGCCGTCGCACCCAACGTGCTTTGGGTCGACCTGAGAAGACTGCTCAGTAGGCAGGAGTCGCCATAAGCCGACGGTTGAAGGCGTGGACATATTGACCCCAAATGCGCTGCCCGACAAATTCCGCGCGCAAGTGATGACCGAGGCAGTGGCAGTATGAGCAAGGCCGACGTTTCAATATGCATCATAGCTAGACCTGATAAACATATAGCCCGATAGGCCGGCCTCCCCGAAAGAGTTGTATCGTTTGGATTGCGATTCAAACAACAACCCATAACGAGGAGACCGAAATGGAACTATACGCGGGGATAGACTTGCATTCCAACAACAACGTGCTCGTGGTACTCGATGAGAGCGACCGGGTGATCTACCAGAAACGCCTGCCCAACGTGCTGGCGGACATCGTGGCTGCGCTTGCGTCATGCCAAGGCACGATCAAAGGAGTGGCGGTGGAATCGACCTACAACTGGTATTGGCTGGTGGATGGCTTGCAGGAAGCAGGACACACAGTGCATCTGGTCAACACGGCGGCAGTCAAACAATATGACGGACTCAAGCACAGCGGCGATTTCAGCGATGCGCGCCACTTGGCACACCTGCTGCGGCTGGGGATTTTACCGGAAGGCTACATCTACCCCCGCGAAGAACGCGCCGTGCGCGACCTGCTGCGCAAGCGCAGCCAGCTGGTGCGCAACCGCACCACACAGATTCTGAGCATCCAGAACCTGCTGGCACGCAATCTGTCCATGCAGGCCAGCGGCAACCTGATCAAACGCTGGCAAGACACCGACATCGACGCGCTGGAACTGCTGGACGAACAGAAACTGGCACTCAAGAGCAACCTCGCGCTGATGCATTGCCTGGATAAACAAATCGAGCTGCTGGAGGATACCATCCTCGCCAAAGGCAAACTCAAGTCGGAGTACAAATCCTTGCGCACCGTCAGTGGCATCGGCGAAGTGCTGGCGCTGACCATCGCATTGGAAACCGGAGAACTCACACGCTTTGCCGAG
>JBAUUR010000008.1:0-32647 GCA_049582805.1 Gallionellaceae bacterium
AGAGAAAAGAGTGAGTTTCCGTGGTCACTTTACCCCTCCCGGTGATCTGAAAATCGACTGTAGGGCTTTCTGAGAGGTCAAAAATTTTCCACATTTGCAAACATCGAGAATTTCAACAAACTGCTAACCAGGATTCGCATCGAATCGACATTGAGCAATCGATCAAGGAATGCTGCTTGCAATACCGCATCGTCCTTTGAGTCTAAGCGATTGTCCGTACGACAGTACGTCACAAATGATTGAAGCACGGCTTCGACTTCACCCTCTGTGACAGGATTGTCAGAGTCCGCCGTTGGGAAATCATTCTGCTGGGTGTATTTGTAGACCGTTGAGTTTGAGTGGCTTGACAGAGCCGTGAGGAGGCCATTACGTGCAAGTTGTTCGGCTAGACCAAGCGCGGCTAGCCGTGGAATACGAATTCCATATCTGTCCGCTACCGCACTCGAAAACTTAGATGCATCGAATAACTCACCGGAAAAATGTCGACACGCTTCCGCAAGAAACGGCGTCAGAGCTTGCATGATGCCCACTCCGGGGGTCCTGAGCCTTTCCGCCAAGACGCAGTAAGCAATCAACGCACTTTTCGGCTTCGAGTTATTAGCCATGTACATCCCCCCGTTATTGGCTGACCTGACGACTTAGCGCAGTCTCTCCTGAGGAAAAGTGTGGGCCAAGTCTCGCTACATATCTAGACTTGAATCAAAGATGCTTCCTGATCCTAAGATGCTTTCAACCTGGCCTGCCAACCCCTCAGAAACCACTCAACCACAAGCCCCAATCGCCCCGCACGCCGTACAAAAATCACACCCATCCTTCTTGATCACGGTACGATTCCCGCACTCCGTGCATTTCTTCCCCGCGATCATATGCAGTTGCTCCTGCTGTTTCTTGTGCGTCTGCGGCATGGACAGGATGCCGGCTTCGGACACCGGGTAGCCTTCTTCGGTCAGCAGGCCGAGCATGGCGTAGCGGTGGATCATCAGCCGCGCCACATAGGCGACCGTGGACGGCCAGTTCTGGGATTTGTCGCTGCCGGGCACCTTGGCCATGAAATCGCCCAGCGGTTCCGGATAGTTCAGCAGCTTGCGCAGCTTCATGCCGATCCAGGCAGGATCGATCACGCGCATGTCGAGGCTGAGCAGCTTGCACAGGCCGTCCAGCGCGCGCGGATATTCACCCGACAGCCATACCGAGTAGGGGCGGCGCTGCCCGTCGGGCAATACCAGTTCCTTCAGGCCCAGCACGAAGTCGTCGCCGCCGGCGTGGTTGAGCACGTCCACGGTCCAGCTCATGGTGCCGTCCGGGCTGACCTTGGGTTCCTTTTTCGAGAACATCGCATCCAGCACCGGCGTGGTTTCGCCCGGTTTCATTTCCAGCGCGCCCAGCTGTTCGCAGCGGTAGCGCACGATGCGCGCCAGCGCGGACACCAGGCTGGGCATGCGCACCTTGTCGCCGTGCGGCGGGAACGGCATGTCGAAGGCGTCGTCGCCGGCGGCCTTTTCCAGCACGGCCAGCTTCATGTTGAGCCAGCCGCGATCCTCCGCGCGCATGTCCATGGACAGCGTCTTCGCCACAGCGCCCAAGCCGCGCGGTTGTTCCGCGCCGTTGACCCAGACTTCGAACGGATGCTTCTGGCCGTTGCTGATGTGGCTGATGAATACCGCGAAGCTGCCCTGCCGGTGATCGATCATGTACACCCAGGCATCGCTGCCGGCGGGCTGATCCGGACGACCCGGCCAGCGCAGGCTGGCCAGCGCGGGCGTGGGCATCACATCGAGCATGACGCGGCGATCCACATCGGGCTGTTCGATCTCGGCGGGCGACTCGCTGCAGGGTTCGACCGGCCTGACTTCCAGCACGGCGCCGAGGATGCTGTTGGGCCGGTAGGTGGTGATGCCTTTGAGCCCGCGCTTCCAGGCTTCCATGTACAAGCCCTTGAATTCCGCGAACGGATAATCCGCCGGTACGTTGACGGTCTTGCTGATGGCGGTATCCACGAAGGGTTGCACTGCGGCGGACATTTCCATGTGGTCGGCGGCGGACATCTCCAGCGCGGTGACAAAATAATCCGGCAGGTTTTCCACGTCGCCGCCGAGATGACGGTACAGGCGCCAGGCATGGTCTTCCACCTGGAAGGATTTCTTGCTGCCGTCCGGCATGCGCTTGTTGCGGAAATAGAACCACGAGAACGGCGGCTCGATGCCGTTGCTGGCATTGTCGGCAAAGGCCAGGCTGATGGTGCCGGTGGGGGCGATCGACAGCAGGTGGCTGTTGCGGATGCCGTGCTGGCGGATGCGCTGCTTGATGCCTTCCGGCAGGCGCGAGGCGAAGGTCGGCGCAGCCAGGTATTTGTCGGCATCGAACAACGGGAAGGCGCCCTTCTCGGTGGCCAGTTCGATCGAAGCTTCATAGGCGGCATCGCGCATCATCTCGGCTACGTGTGCAGCCATCGCGCGCCCCTCGCTGCTGTTGTACTTCAGGCACATCATCACCAGCATGTCGCCGAGACCGGTGAAGCCCAGCCCGATGCGCCGCTTGGCGTGCGCCTCAGCCTTCTGTTCCGGCAACGGCCAGACGGTTGCATCGAGCACATTGTCGAGCATGCGCACGGACAGCGCCACCACGCGCGCGAATTCCGGCGCATCGAACTCCGCTTCCGGCGTGAACGGATTGAGCACGAACCGGGACAGGTTGATGCTGCCAAGATCGCAGCAGCCGTAGCTGGGCAGCGGTTGCTCGCCGCAAGGATTGGTCGCTTCTATCTTTTCGGCATAGGATAGGTTGTTGTCACGGTTGATCTTGTCGATAAACAGCACGCCGGGCTCGGCGTGGTCGTAGGTGGCATGCATGATCTGCTGCCACAGGTCGGCCGCCCTGACCTTGCGGTATACCCACATGCCGTCTGCGCGCTGATGCGCCCCGGCAGCCAATGCCATGTTGGATGGGATCGCCTTGTGCACCAGTTCCCAGTCGGTGTCGTCGCTGACCGCCTGCATGAAGGCATCGGTCACGCCGACCGAGATATTGAAGTTGCGCAGGTCGCCTTGGTCCTTGGCGTGGATGAATTGTTCGATGTCCGGGTGGTCGCAGCGCAGCACGCCCATCTGTGCACCGCGCCGCGAACCGGCCGACTCCACCGTTTCGCAGGAACGGTCGAACACGCGCATGTAGGAGACCGGGCCGGAGGCGCGGCTGTTGGTGCCTTTGACCAGCGCATCCTTGGGACGAATATCGGAAAAATCGTAACCCACACCACCGCCGCGGCGCATGGTTTCTGCGGCCTGCTGCAACGCGTCATAGATTCCCGGCTTGCCATCGGCGGCGCCGCTGATGGCATCCCCCACCGGCTGCACAAAGCAATTGATCAGTGTCGCCAGCAGATCCGTCCCGGCGGCGGAATTGATGCGCCCGCCGGGAATGAAGCCGCTTTCCTGCGCCCACAGGAATTGCGGTTCCCACTCATGCGGATCCTGCTCGATCGCGGCCAACGCCCGCGCTACGCGCTTGCGTACGTCCTGCGCGGTAGTTTCGCTGTCCTTGCAATACTTCTCGATCAGTACTTCTGGTGTTACTTCCTGCTCAGGCAGCAAGGTGTTGGAATCTTCTGGTTTCATGGTGATGCAATTTTACTTTATTCGGATTCCGGATGATTTGTTATTTATGAAGACCTCACCTGAAACAGGTGCAAATGTATTGTGGTTAATTCCCAATTGGTGTATTTTTTGTGAACTTGACAGAATCACTCTGGAATGAGTAGCATTACTGTGTATTATCCTGTAACACCACCCACCACTAAGGAGGCAACCATGAACACCAGGATTCTGGCCCCGGTTTTGTTTTCGTTCTTTTTGGCCTGTTCAGGCAGCGCGTTTGCTGCTGACGGGAAAATCACCATCAGCGCCCCGGCAAATGATGCAACCGTCACTCCGAACGATGACGTCGAAATAACCTATGAGGCAGTTCTCGGCCCAAACGGTAACCATCTGCACCTTTACCTTGATGATAAGAGGATTGATGTCCTGCATCAGTTAAAAGGGAAAGCGGATGTTGGGATGATTCCCGCCGGCAGTCATAAAATATGCCTGACGGAAAATACTGCTTCGCATGCGCCGACCGGCGTCGAGACCTGTATTAACGTAACCTCAAAATGAGTGCTGCGCAGAACCTGGCTTACTCTGTAATCCAGGTTGTGCATAATTTCGGCGCTGTCGCAACGGTGGGCGGTTCGTTCTCCGCCTTGGCGTTTCGCGGCGTCGATACTCGAAAAAAACTGGCCAAGATCACACTCGGCGGATGGTGTGTCCAGGCCGCAAGCGGTGCGGCCTTTGGCGGGACGAGCTATTATTTCTACCACCAGCTCCCGGATATTGGCGGCATTGCAACTGACGCGCTGGTGATTAAAATGTCGTGCGTTGCCGCCGGAATCCTGCTTCTGGCAACCTATCTTCTCAAAAGCGGCAGTTGGTCGGTCGCAAAAATAAACGGCGCCTGGCATGCTTCATCCACGCTGGCCGTCATCGCGCTTTCTTCGGCAGCCTTCCTGCGCTGGTTCTCATAAGGGCAGTTCTAAAAATCCACATTTCATCCCAACTGCTGCGTTGCGGGAAAAATTTCTTGCTTACATATCACACATATGCGGCGCGGCGAAATTTTTCCCGCGCCTTGCATTTGGGCGAACTCTGAATTTTTAGAAGTGCCCATAAGTCCAACGGATTTTCAGGGATAGGTTCTGGGTTTCAAACCACGTTTGCGCAATTCCCGTTCCAGGTCCTGCATGGTGAAGCGCGGTTTTTTCGGCGGCGGCATGACGATGCGCAGCACGTCATAATACATGGTACGTGTGCCGGTTCGCGGATCAAGCGCAAGCAGGTTATAACTGCCCAACGGCATGTCTTTGGGCACAGTCACTGCAACTTTTTGTTGCCTCAAGTCTGGCTTGATTCTGGTATCCGGCAACAAACGCACCTCTGCCAGAGTTTCATTGCCCGCCATGAAAACCGATCCGGAATATATGCTCAATTTTCCCGGTCGACCGGATAAAGTGTATGCCGCCTTGAGCACAGGGTGACGCACATTCGAAACATCGATATCCATGAGGCTGAACACGCTGCCGCTGGCATACAGATGTTTGCCGGAGATTTCTAAATCGCTTACTTCTTCTCCCGGATTAAAACGGCTCAACAGATTCAATGATGGGTAGTCGTACAGCGCGATACCGGTGGAATTGTCATAAATCGCCAGCAAGTTGTTTTGCAGCCGCAATAAGTCTGCATGTTGCGGCAATTTTCTGACAGGGCGCTGATGCGCATCCAGAATCTCGACTCCATCCGCTGTAGCAAGCAGCATGCGGTTCAGTGCCGGCTGCATGTCACTGATCATCGCGGCATGCCCTGCCGCTTGTTTCCCGGCAGATGTATCGAATGGCACGCAACGCTGGCGGCCGGCGGAATCCGTTAAATCGCCTGGTGCACGAAGCAGATTCGCCTGCGGCTGGGTTTGGCCAAGCCACTTCGGTTCGAACGGATTGCTGATATCTACCGTCACCACTCCGTCCGCCCCGGTGGCAAGGTAAGCGGTCTTGCCTGCCAGGCACACGCTTTGCGCATCGCCTGTCATGTCTACGCCGGACATCCAGATCGGATTCAACGGATTCTTGACGTCGAAAATTTGCAGGCCGTTCGTCCCATCCGCAACATAGGCATAACTGTCCCTGACCACGACGTCCCTGGTCAGGCCGCGCGCCTGGTAAGCCCCAGCCAGGGTCGGTGTGGTCGGATCGGATATATCCAGCACGACTATGCCGCCCCACCAGTCGAGCACATAAGCATAATGTCCTTGCACGCGCACGCCCCACGACCAGCCCATGGTGTCATACGCACCCACCGTCACCGGATGCGTCGGATCGGCCACATTCACGATCTGGATTCCGGATGTCCAGTCCGCAATATAGGCAAGATCGCCGGCCAGTTCGATGCCGCGCGCATTGCCCGGCGTGGCGAGATGGCTGATCTCGCGCGCCTGCAACGGCTGGCTGAGGTCAAAAATATGCAGGCCGTTGTCAAAACTGGCGACATAGGCGAGATGATCGCGGATCACCACATCCTCCGCCGCACCGCCCACATCATAGGCGGCGAGTTGTTTCGGATGGCGCGGATCGCTGATGTCGAACACCAGCAATCCCGCACTGTCCGCCGCAACGTAAGCAAGGTCGTTCACCACGTCCACCGCCCACGCCTTGCCTGCAGTGGCTGCACTGCCGACAACGGCCGGATGCGCGATATCGGCCACGCTGATGATAAGAAAGCCGCCGCGATGGTCGGCCAGATACAGATAATCCCCGACCAGCTTCATGGTGTAGGCGAGGCCGGGCGTGGCGACTTCGGAAATTTTGCGCGGCTGTTTCGGGTTCTTGATGTCGAGGATTTGCACGCCGTGGTCATCATCGGCGACGAAAGCATAATCACCGCGCACCAGCACACCCTTGGAGGAACCCTGGGTATGGTAATTGGCAAGGTGGCGCGGCGAGGCCGGATCGCTGATATCGTACAAATGCAGACCGGAAAACCAGTCAGCGACGAACAGGATATTGTCGCGGATCACCGCGCGCCGGCTACCGCCAAAATTGGCGCCAATATTGGCTATATTGGGCGCCGGAGCAGAAAAATCTATTGAATCAAATCCGGTTTCTGTCCCTGCCCATAGTTCCATATGTCTGAACGCAATGGAACTCAACGGGCAGTCCAGGGCTAATACAGCAACCACCCTGGGCAAATCTGCACGGTGAACATCAAGCAATGTAATTTCGGAACGTTCGTTGCGCAGCGCCACATACCCGTCGTCGTAACGCAATGCGAGTACATCCCCCAGGTTGTTTGCGCTACCCAGCCAGCGAGGCGCTTGCGGGTCGCTGACATCCAGCACGGTGACACCAGTCGCACCGTTCGCCAGATAGGCTTTACCTTGCGCCACCGTCACATCCTTCACCTGGCCGCGAAAACGCGCTGATTCACGGATATTAGCCGGATCGCGCACATCAAGAATGAGCAAGCCGGTCTTTGGTTGAGACAGATAGGCGTAACCATCGGCCACCTGTATTGCAGTGGCCGCACTGTCCAGAGGAAACTCCGCCAGTTGTTTAGGTGCTTGCGGCTGGCTGACATCAAGAATACCGAAATGTTTGCCGCTAACCCAATAAACCCGGCCCCGATCGACATACATGGCATCGGGTGTGGACGCCAATGCAATGCTCGCTATCTGCCTGGGCTGATGCGGATCACTTACATCCAGGATCAGCATCGCGCCCGGGCTGTCGGTCAGATAGGCATAGCCGTCGCGTACCGTCACATCATCAATCTTCCCCTGCCACTTCAATTGCGACAAAAGGCGCGGCGCAGAACCGGACATCGTATCGAAAACCAACAGTCCGTCTGCACCCGCAGCCACGAAAATGTTATCGCCATCCGTCACCAATGCCTGCACTTGGCCTTGCAATGGTGTCACGGCACCGAGGTGTGCGCCTCCCGGCGACAGGGCAAATTGCATCCCGTTGCGAATGCCCGGAACATCGAGCGTAATACTTCCGCCGTTCCTGTGATTCAGGGTTGGCGGAACAGCTGCAAATACGGAGTGGGACAGATGTCCGGCGCAGAGCACCCCGGCCAGCCAGGTTAAGCAGATTTTAAGGGCCTTCGGCACAAACGCTCCGGAATGAAAAAGAGGCGCTTCGCTGGCGCCTCCAATTTCGTATGGTCTTGTGAATAGCCTTACAGGCGGCTTAAAAGCCATGGCGTATGGGAACGCCATATCGCCTTACTTGATAACAACGGCCTTGCCGACAAAGTAAACCATGTCAAACGTGCGATTCAGGCTCTTGCTGTAAAAATTGGCCATCGGGGACCCTTCGTCGAAACCGATTGTGTCACCTTTCTTGACAGCTACCGTTGGCGCAGCAAGCCAAACCGTCTTGCCATTCTCGGACACTTCGATATACGTGTAAATGCTGGCATCAACGCTGCTAAGAACCTTGCCCGTGTGGGGGTACTGGTCATTGGCGGCAAGCAGCATTGGGCGCGCGGATGTTGCAGGTTGAGCAGAAGGCGCAGCGATAGCGGAAACAGAAAAAAAGGACGCCGCAAGCAGAATAAAAAGGGAACGCATAAATAATCCTCAATTGGGTTGATCGGGTTGGGCTTTAATTGTACTTGGCTTGAATCAGCTTTGTCCAATATGAAATGCACCCACGATAAATAGGCTTGCAGCAAGTTATTCGGATTATGAACCGTACCATATCAGGAAAACCGCCGGAAACAAGTATGCAAAGCGCAGGGGTCATTTGCCTGCCCGTATCCGTTTCAATTCCTCGTATTTTTGAAGCGAAAACTGCAGCAGGGCCGGGAAACGGTCTGGTTCAGAATCGATCTGGGCCAGTTTGCGCAGTTTCTCCAGAACTTCCGGAAATTTATCCGGATCGGCCCAGATGGCACGTTCCATCTGATCCCGCGCCTCTGCATAGCGGCCCAGCCGAGCCAGCAGAATTGCCTCGCGGAATGTCACTTGTGCCGCAGGCCAATAATGCATTACCCGTTCATTCAAGGCGAGCTTGTCCGCGTAGTTATCCCAGCCGACCAGGGTCAGCATGTACTCAATGAAAGGCTTTAAATATACCTGTTGCGTGTCTGGCATTGCCAGCAGGGCATTTTGCACACGCTGCAAGCTCATGCGCTGCTCATAACTATCACTCCTCTGGGAATCAGGAGGAATATAGGAATTCAATTCTTCCAATTTATTGTATCCCACCCACATCTGCGACATCGACAACACCGCGGTAACCAGAATTACTGCCATCAGAACCCGCCCCGCACCGCCCAAAGCCGGACGAAAGAAAGCCGTGTCCAACATCCCCATCGCCAGCGCCACCATGCCGAGAAAATAGGTATACCAAAGCGGATATTCGAACAACCCGTGAATCACTGGCACGGCAAACAATCCATATGCCCACCAATGATATATGGTCAGCGTTACCTTGCGCGCTCGCCAAAACCATAACACCAGCGTGCTTAGCAAAATTGACAATCCAGCCAAGCCCATTTCGGCGGCGATATGAATTATAAAATTATGTGCATTAACATAAATCTGAGAAACGTTGGCACTCCGCAATACCGGCCCCAACAGGAAATGATGCCACGCAAACTGACCAAACCCCGCCCCCAACAATGGATACTGCATGAATATCAACCATGCCTCATGCCATATGCTCAACCGGAAGCTGCTGCCAACTGCCTTATCCGTTCCACCGCCTACACTGCCGATGAACCCGCCCACCTCTTTGACCAGGCGCCCAGCCGATGTCACGCTTCCTGAAGGGCCCGTCAACCCTGGAATTTGCACTAGCAAGTGCATCAAGCCGAAGCCAAGAAGCAGAAGCAAGCTGTAATGTAATAACGGCAAGCAGGATTTGTCACGACGCTGCCACAGGTACGCCATGGCAGAAAGGGACAGCAGAAATAACCATACGCTGCGAGAACCGCTCAACACCAAAACAAACAATAGTGGCAAGGCCAGAAGCATCACCTGCCATACTCGCATCTGCCAGCGCATGCGCAGCAGACCAAGAGATATCAGCCCTAACGTAACAAAATCCGCGAAGTGGTTCGGTTGAGCGACGTTCCCCGCCACTGCCGGTGCATTCTTCAATGCCACTACACGATCAAAAACATAATTGCTTAAGCCATATTGCTGAACAATTCCGGTGAACGCAGCCAATTCGCAGCCAACCAGGAGAAATGCAGCCAATACTGTTGCCAGCACCGGCAGCCCCAGTTCCTGGCGCAAGCGTTGCCCAAGCATGATGAGCAATGCCATCCATAACAAGTACAAGGTAGCCAGCAACGCCACGGAAAAATAACCCACTCTGCCCACTAGATACTGAATCAGTATCAGAAGCAGCAAGCCTATGGGCAGCAGGACGACGCGTGGGATTTCCGGTTGCTGCCAATAACTTCGCGTCAGCAACAAACTTGTGGCGATCAACCCCAAGAATGCAGCTATATATTCCTGATAAAACGCCGTTAACGGATATTGGTGATGAAAATACTGGAAAGGCATTACGAACATAAGCCCGACCAATGTCAAGCTAATATGGGCAAACCTTATTTTTGAAAACAACCGATAGTATGTTTCAACCATCCTGTTTTGAATTGGCATGATTGCTATAGATTCAGGGTCGATTCATGAAAACAATTCGGCCGGACATCACATCAACATGATCTTCCAGCAAGGCAATAGTAAGATGAATTTACAGAGGGCAACTGAAGCAGGGCCCGGTTCAATTGCGCTTGGGATTGAAAATTTCCGGCTATCTTTGCGCAGATCCCGCGAACATCCTTTCCGAGTTATTGGGCTATTTGGGGATGAATTTCATCTCGTTGTTGCGCATGAAACGCTATGGAACGATCTGCGGCAGTTGGGGCCACTCAATGGATGGAACAGATTCTACCGGTTTGTCTATGCAATCAAATCCTATGATCAAGCCTCGATACATGTTTCCGCGTGTTGCAGACCCTGTCTGAGGGGTTCCAAGAGCCCAACTAGTCTGGTCTCTGGATGAAGCACGCGGTATCTGCTGCCTAGCGATGTGATTATATTTGGCGCATTCAGCATCAGCCAATTCTTGGATTTTATTCATGTTCGGGAACATCAGGACCGGGTCTATCGCCACGCCATGCGGGCCAGACGTTAATACGACAGGCGCGCAGCCGGACATCAGCAATAAAACCATGACCGTATAAAAATAACGCATTTCAAAAGCCAATACCCGTCACCGACAGAGTACAAAATAGTTTGTTTTTGGCCGTACGTTCCTGGATTTCTCAATACCACGGCAACTTGAGACTACGGCTCTTCGATGAATTCCAAGTAAAGCATACTTCAGGCTGATTGAAGCCGCTGACAAGGATACCTGATGCCCGCTTCGTATCCTAGCCATATTTTAATCAGCCGGCTATGGTTTATGAGTTGCCTGTTTAGCCAATCCATCATTCCTTTTCCCCGACTGGCTTTGCTCATTAATTTTGCTTTCCCATTCCCAGATCGCCGATTCCGCCTTGCGCCGGTACGGGTCTTGCTGAGGGGCCAAATGCAGATAAGTGCGCATGGCGCCGAGCGCACCCGGTAAATCATTAAGGCCTTCCATGGCTTCGGCCAACCCGTAATATGCATTGACCTGATCCTTGCGCAGTGCCAGCGCACCCTCAAAGAAATCGCGTGCCAGCGAATACTGCCCCATCCCAATCAGCGCGAAACCGGCGTTGACGTGGGCTTCAGGCATGTCCGGCGATAACTCGAGCACCCGATGAAAGGCAGCCAGCGCTTGTGCATATTCCTTGGCATCAAGCATGGCCACCCCTTGTTCAAAACGTCGCTTAATCTCAGCCTCGGTTTTTTCACGGACATGCGCGGCTCGGGTCTCGCTCGACCCATCCAGCAAAGAGCCATGAAACTTTTCCGGAACATACGCAATGAACAGGCCGCCCGCAATGACCAACGCGCCGGTAATCAAAACCGCGCGCCGACGCACATCATAGCGATGCTTCAATTCCACCATATCAGACCGCCCCCTTGTGCGGCGAAGGAGAAATGAAAGGTACACCAAAGAAGGTCAGGAAAGCCAATATGAAAACTCCCATCACCATCATTGCACCAACTCGAGGCGAGGTCTTGTAAGTAAATCGTGCATGCAGGGAAAACGCGACAAACAGCCACGTCAGGAATGCCCAGGTCTCAAGAGGATCCCAATTCCAGTAACGGCCCCATGCATCCTGCGCCCAGATCGCCCCCGCTATCAACATAAGGGTTTCGAAAATCAGTCCTATTGCCATAAAGCGGAAGGACAATTCATCCAGCCGCTTATCATCCGGCATGCGCACAAATCGTCCTGCGCCATACCTGCTCTGGCGCAACAGGATAATGCCTGAAATACCAACCGACACCAGAACGGTTCCAAGGAATATCTTACCGAAGCCGATATGGATAAATAGCCAAATCGTATGATAGGTGGCCGGCAAGTGACCGGCATTGGGGCTGGTCATCAGCAACCAACCCATCATTACGAACAGGATAGGCATAACCACCGCCGCGGTTGGGCGAATTGGCTTGACCCGCCAATAGGCGAGCATATAGACCGTCAGCAGGCTCCAGATATTGCTGAGCAATATTTCGTACATAGTAATGTAAGGGCCATGACCGAGCCTAGCCCAGCGAAAGCCAATGGAAAGGCTATGGAGCAGCAGCCCTGCCAACAACAATCCGAGAACTGTGCGTTCCGGTTTGCGTTGCAGCATTACGCCAAATATCGCCACTGTTCCTGCCATGACATAAAATACCAGCGCCGCCCATAAAGTTTGCAATTCGAATTCCAACGTCATGCTGATTTATTCTCCAAGAGAAGCATTCCATGGCCTGGATGAAAACTTCTTCCAGAAGTGCGTGGCAAGGCTGGCCACCGCCAACAGTCCTGATGCCAATAACCAGGGTAAAGTGAAATCATAAAACACGGTGTAACCCATCCAGCTCCGCAGGCCTTCAAACACCAGCAATCCATCCGTCAATCTCAAACTCTCACCCGGATTGAGTTCGTGGCGCTCTTCCCCGGAGCGCACCACAATCCGATATTTCGTCGGCAGATGGAATTCCGAAGGTTTCTCCGGATCAAGAATGACCTCATCGAATTGCAGCATTACCCACAACTGACTTTTGCTGCCCGGAGGCGTCCACTCCAGCGCCTGCTTATATTCGTGCAGCGGATAGGAGGGCAGATGCACCGTTCCCAACATCGGTGTTGCACCAGAATCCGGATACCAGATAAACGCCGGTGCAAATCCCTTGTTATGGCTGGTATAGAAACGATAGCCCGACAATTCAAGTGGAACCTGATCACCGATAATGTCTCGCCTCGTTTCCCCATCCGAATCCGTCCAGGTCACCTGATTGCGAGTCTCCCCCCGGCGCACCCCTTTTGCATAAGCTACGGTAAATCCATCGTTGCTGAAGCGCAAGGCATCAAGGTGCAACGGATGCCATGGACCGCTTTCTTCCTGGGTCAATTGGCCATTGAACACCTCACCTTCGGCCAACTCCAGTTGTCCCTTAAGATAAGTGAGCCGCCCGATCGCAACCAGCAATACTATGGCAATAAGTGCCAGATGAAATACCAGCAGCGGGGTCTGCCGTCGAAATATGGGGTTGGTCACCACCGCAGCCGCAAGGTTCAGGGCGAATGCGAGCAGGGGTCCGACCAGCCCCCAGACAGCCTGCACCGTTGAAGTATAGGCAGCCACCACCCCCAGCGCCAGGGCGATGATAATCACCAGTGTGAACTTGAGGGAGGCCAGCGCGGACAGCACGCGCCATACGCTGCTTGGGAAATGCATCTTTGCAACTATGCCAGATGAATCACCAGTGCCAAGCCCACTGCTCACGATCCGACAATTGGCTGAGGGGCTGCCCTTGAATACGCTTCAGGCACATCAAAAACATTATGGCGGAGTCGTGCAATTCTCGTTGCTCGTCTTCATCCAGGCCAAGCCGGTTTGTCCATTGCCTGACATGCCTGAAGAACCGCAATCGGCTGCGGTCCATTGTCCGCTTTGTGCAAATGTTTGCACCTTCAGTACCGCGTTCAAATAATAGGGCCCCGCAGTGTAGGCTAAGGTGGTATTGTTTCTTACCTCGGTTCCAGCAAGCTGGCCAGCTTCAGGGCCAACGTCATTCAAATTCACCAGCAATGCCTTGTTTTTCCATCCATGGGGAACAGCAGTATGGCACCAGTCACAGCGGCTGCCCACTCCGCCATCTGCGGTAATTCTGTCGACATGCAACTGATGTCCATCCTGATTCAAATCGGTCAACCAGAACCCGGTGCGCTTGCCTCCTCCCCCGGTGCCTTGCGCATAACTGGCATAATCATGGCATTTGAAGCATAACCCTGTTGATTGTTGACCCGTACCTGTTACGCCATTCCAAGCACCCTTCAGGATAAAATTGTTAGAGGAACCATGCGGCCCCCAGGTCGCCCTGGTGGGGTCCGCACTGTCTGGAATGACTGAAGTAGTCGAATTCACGTTGGACCCATGACAATCACTGCAATACATGGTCTCGGTGCCTACCGAATTGCTCCAGGGAAGGTTGAACGTGTCGCTGATATCCAATCCATTGCCTCGAATAATCCCAGTACGGCCTGTGTTATCCATTACCGGATGCCAGCTACGGTGATTATTGGCCGAATATGCGCTACCGGCCCCGGAATCAGAAGTGGAAGGAATCTCCCCTTTGTGAGTGGAAGGTGATTGGAACTCCCTGGCCTGGTTGGTGTAATTAATCAGGCCATTGGTGCCCTTGGGTGTCAATCCTGCCCCCCCCACTTCAGGAAGATCAGCATAAGGGAACGTATTGGTATCGGAGTATCCATAATCCGAATGGCATTTCATGCATATTTCATATTCCCGCGTAACATAAGCCTTATTATCACAAGTAACCTTGTTGATACCCGCACAGTCAGCAACTCCCAAAGTATCAGTGGGGTCGCCACGCTTGACTTGAAAATTCACTGCCAGAGCATTAAACGAAGCCGACCCATAAAGCGGCTCCACGCCGAAAGTTCCGCGCAAGGCCCCTGATGCAATATTGGACGGAGTATAGCCGGCAATATTGGCAAATTTGTGTGTACCTTGTGCATCAGGCAAACCGGAAAGTGTGCCCGGAGGATTGCCTTCGAAGGATTGGAATTTCACCGCCCGGTGTGGATTGTGGCAGTCACTGCACTCCGCATGGCGGTTGCCGAGATTACCGACGCCCAGGTTCTCGCGTGACTCGACAAAGTCGGCTCCACATTTATTTGTCGGGCCGGAACAGTCCACATACCCGGCATCATTAAAGTTTCCCCCGATCGCATGCACCTCCCTCGGCGGGGAACCTGGTTCAGCCAGATTTCCCTGTTGGTCAGCAAGGGTAATGGGCATATGCGTATTGGACTCAAAATCCGACTTGATATCCTTCACCGGATTCCCGTTTTCAACGATACTGTTGGGGGAATGGCACTGATAACATGTTTCCTCAATCGCCGAATTTCCGCCCACCTTGGGAACGGAAGTGCTATCGGTACCCTCGCGCAACAACCAGCGGCTTCCTTGAACAGTGTGCGTATCATGGCAATTCAGGCAAGAGGCCTTCCATACCGGCAGGTTGGTCATTGCACCATCGGTGGTAGTTGGAAACTCGTTCTGTTGGGCAGCACCTGTTACGTAGGTTTGCGGGATTGTGGAGACTTGCGGATTCGCGTGAACTGAATATGCCCAGGTTCCGGCATTGGTGGCCGGAATCGTCGTCGTGAAATTCTTGTCATGGCAAGCCATGCAGCCGATATCAGTAAAACCGTTATAACTGGCTGCTGGCGGCGCTTCCTGAAAACGATTCAGTCGCAGGAATTTCTGGTTGCCGACTGATGGGTCAGTTTCGCGCAGATGCGGATCATGGCAAGCGCTGCACTGAACCTGTCCCGTGCCTAATGGCCCCGTGGGTTCCAGTGGCGCCTCTGGCCGGTATCCGGAACTCCGTACCCCAATTATCATGCCAGTCCGATAATATGGTCCGACCGCAACGGATTGTTGGTTGCCGTCGACAAGGCGCAATTCACCGTTGCGTTCAGCCAGCTCGGTAGTGTAAGTGACGGAAATCGGGTGATCATTGGTTAAATCTATGCCCAGATTGCGGGTATATCCTGTTGAAACGGAACTGGCGACACCACTGAGAGCGCCATATCCACCAAATGGCATTTTGCCACCCAGCAGCATCGTGGAATCGGCGGTATCGGTATACCCCTGCAAGCCATACATGGGCAATTCGTATGAAGTATTCGCCGACCCCCTGCCAAACATCACATTTACATTGCCTATCGCCAATGTACCGTCGTGGCATGAAAGGCAAAGCTTGGAACTGCCGCCGGGCTGACCTAGCGGCCCCCCAAGAATTGCTGCTGCATCAAGCGATGAAGACGTGTAAGGTGTGTAGGTAGCGCTGGAAAGCTTCCTGTTCCACAACGGAGTGGCTCCCTTGGTGCCGCCATGCGGTGTATGGCAATACACACAAATCTCCGTCTGCTTCACATTAGGATTGGCGTTCGGATCAATGAGATTATATGGTGCTGCTCTCACGCTGCCCGGGCCATAAATCGAAAGGTTATGATTAGTGTTCTTTATATCTGAAATGCGTGCGCCCGATGCATTTCCATCGAACAGAAGCGCAGCCACAGCCAAGGCAAATGCTGACGAGAAACCTGTTAGCTTTTGAAGATTGATTGCGTATCTCATGAAGAATGTTTTGTCTTGCCCTAAGAGTCTGGCACACCATTTCAATACGATATTACCACTCTTAACAAAGTTCTTTGGCCATTAATCTATATGCCGGGACTCAGGCTTATGGCCTGTGCCCTATGAAAACACCCAATAACGCAAAGAGTCAAATTACTCATTCCGTGTCCCCGCCCAGGAATTGAAACAGCATAACGCGTCCATTCAACATGTCGGCGACATAAATTTGATTGTGCGCATCTGTCCACACTCCCGACGGCAGGTAAAACTCACCGACCCTCTGCCCCTCACCACCAATTGGCAACAGGAAACGCCCTTCCTTGTCGTATATCAGCAATCGGTCAAAATAAGATTCGACCACATAGACATCACCCTCGCTATCAACCGCCACTCCCTTGGGGCGCACCAGGTTGCCAACACTCAATCCAAGCTCACCTATTACCAGTTTCGATTGGCCAGTCTCGGCATCCAGCACCTGCACCCTTGCGTTCATGGTGTCTGATACATAGAGGTTGCCTTTTGCCAATGCAATATAGGTCGGGAAATTAAATTCCCCGGGTTTATCCCCGCGGCGTCCGAGCGTTCGCCGCAAGCGTCCATCCTTGCCATAGACCTTGATGTCGTGATCATAGGTATCGGCCACATACAACAAGTGACTATCCAAGTCATAAGCCACTCCGACCGGGCGCCGCAATTCTCCCTGCCCTATGACCCCCAGGTTCTCGCCTTTCCGGTTTAGCTGCGCTACCAACCCCAGATCGGAATCAGCGACATAGATATCTCCATCTTCGCCAAGCGCTATTCCTGTTGGTGCGACGAAATGCGCCCGGTCTCCAAGCTGCTCCCATACATCCAGACGATTTCCCTGTGGATCAAAAACATAGACGGCCTGACGGCTTATATCAGTTACATATATCCGTCCGGAACCATCTACTACTCCTGATTGCGGGCGCTGTAAAACTACCGGCACCTCATCGTTAAAAATGCCCAGTAGCCAGCGAAAAAAGGATGTGGTTTTAGTTTGCGGCTCGTCCCTGGGTTCATGAAAATTGTCTTCCCCGGTAAGCTGGCCAGCATACATATAGCGCGGCACCTCGCCATCTTTCGGCGAAGGCCACATTGGACGATTCACCTCAAGCGACGGCGGTATGCCAAAATTGAAAGTGTCCCGTTTGCTAGCGCAGCCCGCCATAATGGAGGCAACCCAGACCATTAACAGCCAGCGGCCCAAGTCCCATCCCCACCTTGCCATTGCATTCCTCATAAGCAAGCAGCTAGGGAAGATAAAATCCAATGTAATGCGCTTGATAGCATCGATTCCTGTAAGCCAAGAACGGGGTGTAATCAGACAGCTATCGACGGCGATCTCTGACACCCGAACCCCAATTAGGTGAGGGTCCACCAGCCGAGTCCCCATTGTAAAATCCGGGGCCCAGTCCGGGCAGGCCTGAGTGGCAGCGATGGCAGTTATCAACGCTCCATGCAATTTCGCCATTATGACACTTGCCACAGAAATTACCCGCGATGATGGCTGCCATGGAAACGTCGTTGCTTCCAGCTCTCATTTTGAATATTTCTGGATGACAAACATTACATGTGAATCGGAGACGATGGAACCAGTGCGGAAAAATTACCGGCCTCATTCCTTCCTGGTCGGCATGCCTGTTAAGCACGACGTCAGCATATTCGCCATGGGCAATTGGCGCAACCATCGCCATACAAAGCACAAGAAATACCATCCCATGTTTAATGGACATCACAACCCACCGAAGAAAAGCACTCCAAGCTCATGAAGAAGGCTGTTATCCAGCCCCCTTCGAAACCATCACCGATCCGGTCTAAGGTCTCCGTTCTGTTCAACCTCTCCGGGATGTTTGAGACTATGACAGAATTTACATTGCCATACCGGAAATGATACCGCACCATGACAGCGGCCGCATTGCTCACCATTTAAAATTTGATACATTTGAATGGGATTTGATCCGATTTTCGGTTTAAAAATCTCATCGTGACAATTGTTGCAGCCAAGCCATTCCGTATGCGCCTTATGCGGGAACCGGACAATTCTCATGCTCCCGCCCAAGTCCAGGAGAACATCCATGTCGAGCACCGGCACATCGGGCTCCGGCAATAGCCTGGAACGGCGCGGTTTTATTGCCCCGCTCTCCAGTGCATCCACCCAGCGTACCTGGTTCCCCACTCCCTGCGAACCTCTGTCAGGTAATTGGGAAAGCACAACTTGTGGCTCCTGCAATTCATTGATAGCCGGGCCGGTCGGGTCATGTATCCCATCCTCGGCAAGTGGCACCCAATAAAATTCAGCGCTCGCCCTGGCAATTTGCACATTGGCCATGAATGATAGGGGTACTGCGAATATTACCCAGCAGATAGTGCGCTGCAGCCAATATGCGGGAAATTTCATGATTTCATAATTAAAGTCACGCCAAATGCTTCAGCTTAAATATTTTGAATTCATAGCAATAGACACAAAATTCAGATTGCCGGGCAGTAAACCAAATCACCGGAATTTACGCTACGCCATGTGCTTACCTTGTTCCAGTTTCAGGAGGCATAATCAGCCCTGCAGAGGTCAAGGCAACCTCAAGATACCCTATGCCGGAATGTGCGTAAATCAAAGCCTTGCTGTAATCTTTAAGCTTCGCATATTCTTCTGCCAGATCCATGACCGCCACATTCTGCTCTTTCAAGTTCTCGATGGTAGACTCAATATCTTCGGAAGGATGCAACTCAGAAACAACCACCGGAATCAGTTCACGCAGGTTACGGTTGCGTTCAATTGCAAATGCATATTCCTCAGCCGGGGAGTTAAATGACTTGACATATTCAACAGCCATCAAGCCAAGAACCCTTCCCATCTGATACTTCAATTCCTGCTCTGCTTTTTCTGCTTCCTTTAACGCATTGTCCCAGCGGCCTGCTTTGGCATACGATTTGGCTGGATCCAGCATTTTATTTATAACGTCGCTAAGTCGCTCTCCAGACTCACTTCCCGCACCGCTTGACTGCAATTTAACTCGCCTTGAATAACTTAGATACGACTTTTCAAGGGATTCGACGCTATCCAGGGTCTTCTCATAATCAGCGCGTTGCTGGGTAAGGAGCGCCTCGGTGTCCGGTACCAGGCGACGCGCCTTGCCGATCTCTGATATAGCCTCGTCAAGCCGGCTTTCGGCCTGGTTAAAATCCTTGCCTTCAAGGGCAGCAAGCGCCTTGGCATAACTATCTCGCGCCAATTCCAATAATCGTTTCGCCTCGGGTTGCTGGCTAGCCAGAATGCGATTTGCTGCTGACTGATCCTCGACCAACCCTTGTACAAAAGCCTGCTTTTGAGACAACCCAGGTGGAATTCCTTCCCCGTTTTGCTGCATCGGCGTTTGTGCCAATGCCGCGGACGCCATCCCGATAGCAACAACAACAATCGGCGCCCGAACCATGATCACTGCTTGCCGACAACCGCTTTCTGGGGCAGGTCTTTTGGCTGTGAATGGCACTTGCGGCATTCTGATATCGGGAACGGAACCTTTCCATGACATACACCACATTTCTGTCCAAGAAGTATCAGAGGCATACTGATCTGGTTCGCGCCTCTTTGCGGAATAAATATCGCCGGATGGCAATTGGAGCAGTCCAGCCATTCCGTGTGCTGTTTATGGGGAAAAATCACGTTGGGCATCGACCCTCGAGGCACCCGCAAGATATTCATGTCCATCACAATCCCCTCGGCATCTGGATCGGTACGATCCCAGCGCGGAGAAATAATTCCTTTTTCCAGAGTCTGGACCCAGTCAACGCGATTGCCAAAATTGCTCTTGACAAAATCAGCCATTCCCACGGCAGGCGGCTGGAGTTTCGAGGTTCCGTCATTATCCGGATCGTGAATACCGTCATCCGGTGGCGCCAAATTATGCTTATCCAACGGCCTTAACAATCGATTGAAGCTGAACAATACCGGCTTCGCCGGCTCCACCGCAGCTACCGCAGCCTTGGTTGTCTGGTCGGCATCGGTAACGGGCATCGCCGCTATTTCGTCCTTGACCTTGTCTACCATATAGTCAACAGCGTAGTGAAGTTCGTTATCGGTGAGGCTTCTCGCATCCGCCCCGCCCCTGGATGGCATCCCTCTTGGCGTACCTTCCATTGTGCTCTTGTATAGCCGTGACAACCCACCCGCGAGACGCTCTTTCCAGTCAGCAGCAACACCCAGTCTTGGAGCGCCCCCAACTCCTGGATTGTGGCAAATGGCGCATCCTTTATCATATGCGGCCTTACCCTCATTCGGAACCTGAGCCCACGCCGCCGGAACCGGCACGCTGCCCAGTACCAAGGCTAAAATCAAATTATTCATTTTCATGGGCGCCTACCTCCCCTTCTTTCCAGTCACACTTTCGGAAGGCGCAGCTTGATTATCAGGCCCAAATGTCGAGGAACCTCCCCGTATACCCGAGGCCCCCCCCCTGGGAGCAAAAAGTCTTCCTTGGGTGCTATTATGAAATTGCGTAGGCGTTCCCGGTATACCGGAGTGGCACATGTTGCAATTTTCCACACTCCATGCAATTTCACCGTTGTGACACGCACCGCAGAACTGGCCGTCGATAATCTTGGCCATATTGATTTCGTTGCCGCCAGCCTTGAATTTAAAGCCCAAGTCGGCATGGCAAACCTTGCATCTGAAACGTATACGATGATACCAATGCGGGAAGACCACCGGACGCATGCCCACCTTATCCGAGTAATTGTTAATTACCACATCGCCATATTCCGCCTGCGCCGAGGGAACTCCGGCAAACGACATCCACGCTACCGCAATCGCCGTTAAAACCATGCGCGCAGCCCATCCTGTTCGATTTCCCATCTCTCGCTTCCCCGTTGATAATTTTTTATAATTATTAGTTAAAAACCGGCACTGGCCCAACTTTTCGAATAGTAAATCAATTGCCAAAAAATCGCCATGCCCTGAACCGCAAAAACAGGGAGGCAGTAGCCACGCCATAATTATCCGCTATGGAGGCTGTCAAGGTTACCTCGTTTTTCCCAATGCGGTATTGCAGAGCTTGATCGAGCGAAACACCATAACCGACCACAGTGTAATTCTGCGCATATTGCTGAGAAGTCTGGAAGCTTACCATCCTATAAGCCTGAAGTTCCGGATCTATATTAATCTGGAATCGCAGTCCATAATTCAGCGCCTTTATATTAAAAACCTTATGTTTTGCATAATGATAATCATAGATAAACTTGTGCCCCCATGCAGCGTTGCCTATCAAACCACCTGTCGCAGGGCCAACGGTACTGCGAGCATATTCTATGCTGAGGTCGGCCTTGGCTCCGTAACCCGAGGCATTTGCAAGGTAACCCCCACCCGCTCCGGCACCCACTGAAATCCGGAATGATTGGGTGTGCGAAGGCAGATAGCCCCATCTTTTGCTATCGTTGACATACAACCCCACACTGGTAAGCAGGTTGGCGGCGCCTGTAGACCTCTCTGTGTAATCCTTCGTCGAACTCCTGGTGCTCGGTAAGGTTTTTCTCAATCCCCACGGAAGCCAGGTCACGTTGGCCGAGTTGGTCAAGGTCTCACTTGATCCATGAAGCGTATCTGTCCGAACATAAAAGGATTGTGTAGCTTGAACCGATACCCGGTACTTCTGGCCAAAACCTTTTTGTGTTTTTGTGGCCTGTGATGCCAATGAATGGGACACCCCTGTGTAAGTGGTTAAATCTGATCCAGCCAAACTGGATGTCAGATTGTTGAACCCGGCTTCAGCCAATTTCCTATAGCGCAAGCCATTGCTCAAAGACATCCATCCGGGATCGTAAAGGGCATGCCCGAACTGGGTCGTAGCCAGATTTGACGCGCCATTGACAGTGGTTTCCGTCACGGTTCCTCCGCCACTAAGGGCGAGGTGTGCCCACTTGTTATAGGTGGCTTGAACATTTGCGCTCAGGACTTGGCTCGTAAGCGAGCTGCCGGGAATTTCATTTTGTGACCCGAAGTACGATGCGCCCCCATAAACAACCAGCGGGTTGTCCAAATCTTCGGGCTGCCAATTGGCGTTACTGCCCAATTGGAAGTTCCGCGAGATGTACCCTGGGATTCTGGACTGGAAGAAGGATCCGTAGCTGCTAAGCGTAAGCAAGGAATCCTCTGGCATATAAATATGGCTCGCAAAGACATTGTCCCTGAGCTCTTCCGGACTTGATGTCACCGAGGTTGTTTCGTGGCTGCCATACAGGTTAAACGGCTGGTCAAAATGACTCCCCAACCGGGACTGATAATTGCCATGCAAGTTGGTATAGACGTACTCACTGCCAGACAGCTGAGAGAATAGATCGGCCAGGCTTAAAGAATAATTTTGAAAACTGGTTTTATTGTAGTCATATCCAAAATTGTACGTAGCCGGGCTATAAAGAGGTTTATAAATTTGGGTGATGTTCAGCGACTTGTTCACGGTATCGTTATAGCTCTTGCTATCAGCTTGCTGATCATTGGTGCGACTGTCTTTGACATCCCACAACATGGAAAATGGGAACCTGCTCGCCGAGAACACATCCAGTCCGGCCATACTTAACAACTGGTTGTTATGATTGTTGTCTACGCCTTTGTAATTGATCGTCTGATTCACTACCCCCAACCCCCCGTACACCGTTGCTATCCAAGGATGCAGAATAAAGGTTCTGCCTTGAAGCACTGCGCCTTTAAAATTCATGAAAGAGTCAGGAATAGGGGTAAGCAATACCGGTTGTCCATTTGGTGAGGACAAATACTGGGAAGCGCCCCAATATCGGTTCCGTGTCCAGGCTAACGTATCAAATACTATGCCGCGCCAGTGTATCGGCGCGAGAGCGTATTTTCGGTTCTCGCCTTGCGCTTCTTCCGCCTTGCGCCGGGCGATTGCTCCAGGAGTATTATCTTCTTCGGCATTCAACGCTTCAGCACCTGCCTCCGCTGTGCCGGGCTGGGTCTCGATTCCCGTGTTGACGGCAGGTACTGGCGGAGCTTCAGTCCCGGCAGTCTGCTTTTCTGCTGTTGCGGCTTGTTGTGTTTCCGGGGGATTTTCCGGAGGCTGTTCAGCTGTCTTTGACCCCTCTGGTATACCGGCCATTTTCGGCCTTCTCCGTGTTTGCCCAGAAACCGGCAAACGCGCAACACTTACGGCCTCGCTGGTTGAAGACTGTGGTTCAGTTGAAGAATTTGCCGTCGAAGCAGCATCTTCAACCGGAGGAATACTGCTCGATATTGGCTGCGCCTGAGATAACAATACGGGACCAGCAAAGTTCTGCTCGCTTCCTCCCGATTGCACCGCTAATTGCGGTGGCATGGCTATTTCAGCCCCTTGAACAAGTCGGTACGCAAACATTCCGAGCCAGACGACAGCAAGCCTCAGCACAGAAGTTGCGAACTGCTTTGTACCTTCCCCCACGTATCATCTACTCCCCAGAATTACGCGCAAGAACAAAGCAACCGAATTGCCCTGTTCGCTATGAAAAACTGATAAAGATTAGTAGCCGTCCAATATGCATGCTGAATCATGTTCATTATAGAAGACATGGTGATTGCAGCATAACAACTTAAACTGCCAGAACAATTGGACTTTAGGGCAGATTGAGTCCTGAAATTATTGGTCCGCCAATTATCGTAAACGTGGCGTAGAAACCACCACCGTTTCTGATTGCAGCAAATCTCTCCAGCGCCATTGTCGGTGGGCAGCTCGCCCAAATGCGCACATGCTCCTCTCTCGCCGCGGTCTTTATTATCCCGATCTCAAAGGCCTCACAGGTTTTTCTTGGCTTTTCTCGAGTTCGTCCTGCAATCTCTCGTCTGATCCAATATCTATCAATCATTCGTTTTCAAAAAAGTGCTCAATTTGAAAATCCGTATGACTGTCATACCCGTTTCCCATGCCAGGTCTTGTTTCGTACAGCATATTATCGGAACCAAAGCTGACCGAAAGCTGACCGGCTAAAGCCGGTCGATTAAATCTGGTGATGGATATTTGGCGGGTCCTGCAAAATTCATTTTCCGATCAAGCACTGCACAAGGCTTGTCTCCACAATGGCGCTATGACAGTTGTGGTGCTGCCGAACCCAAACAACATATGTGCCGCGTTCAGTGCAACCATGGATGCCGTACAGCGTTTCTGCTGTCAGTTGCGCAACAGAACAGATTGTAACAGGCGCAAAAGAACTGCGCCTCTGCCTACACTGGCAATAGCTTACAGCAGCCAGCCCTTTGCGGACTCAGGCCTTTGATCTTGCCGCGGTGAATGACCTGCTTGTCAGGGTTGTCTGCGTCCACACCGCGAAACCCCAGAGTCGGCCACGATCATTCAGTCAACACAATGTTTTTCAAGATGCGCCAACGTTGCCGGATGCAGAATTATCATTGTTTCCCCGCTCGCGTTGCCGGTGGCGTATAGAATATTTCTATCTTGGCCTGACTGCGCAAACGCTCAAGATTTTGTTTCCATGCCTCGTCTTGCCGTTCCCGAAAAAGCAATCCCTCCGCACGCTCTTTCACCTGGTCGAACTTCATCTGACTGGGCGCAATCCGGTCATTCAAACGGAACACCGCCATTCCCTCCAACATCTTGATCGGCTCAACCACCTCGCCCACCTTGAACTTGTCCACTTTTTCATCCAACCCCTTGGGCAACATTCCGCGATGTAGATATCCGAGATCGCCACCATTGGCTGCCGATTTGTCTCCTGAAACTTTTCTGGCCGTTTCAGCGAAATCAGCGCCATTCTTTACTTGATCATAAATTTTTTGGGCCTGGCTGTACGCGTCTGCCCAGGCGCTCACCGGAGACGAAGGATCGACGGACACCAGAATCACCGAAAGATCCAGTTTTTCGGGTTCAGTGAAAAGTTCCGGATGTTGGCCGTAATAAGCCCTGACTTCCTCCACGGTCGGCTGGGGAACACTGCCTCGGACCAACTTTTCCAGTTGATCAAGCTGACTTCTTTTGCCTTCAATCATCCTGATTTGGCCTATCAACAGGTCACGGTCAGGCCCGTTCAGCTTGCCTCTTGCTTCCCACCTCGCAATAATCCTGTCAACCACTGCCTCATCCGGCTTGATCCCACGCTTTTCGGCATCCTGCAGCAGCAAGATTCGGTCAACCATGGTATTGGTCAATTCTTTGCGAGTCTCTTCTTCTTTTCCTTGCGGAACCTGGCCGTGATAGAAACGGTTTTTCAACATGTCTATCAATTCGGCATTGTATTCCCTGGTGGTAATCTGCTCTCCATTCACCAAGGCATAAATGCTTCCATTATGACTCTGTGTTTGAGCCACGCTGCTTGCCGCGTCCAACCCTGCATCAGCCCGGGCAGAAGTTGCCATACCCAAGCATATCAAGGCCGACAAAATAACATGGTGGCGGTTAGGTTTAATCATACGCATGCAATCCCTCAAAAATTGGCATTATAGTAAAAAACTCTCATTTAATCTCGACTGTTTGTCTTGCCGATATCCAGTTTGCACACTCAGGCAAACTTTCAAGTAGACATGCCTGCCACGCAATAATTCCGGCAATCTGGCAGAAAACCGATACTGCAAATCTCGGAAGCCGATCAGGCCTTCTTCATCACCATCAGCGAGCCTGATGTTGTTTTGTGGCGACCATCAAAAAAAGCGGGCCAGACAATTTGTCCGGCCCGCCAAGGTCAAATTTCGACCGTTGCTGCGCGTTCTTACTTAACGTGGCAGGAGAGGCAAAGTCCGCTGCCCTGGTTGGAAACACGCAGGAAGGTGCCGTTGTTCGGGGTATGCGGATCATGGCAAGATGCGCATTCCACGGACGGGCCGGTCACGCCGACGTTATTGGTGAACAGCCTGATGTCTTGCTTGGTGAAGATACCGGCACCCGGTACCGGAATAAAGGTAGAGGTGGACAAGCTCGAGACGAAGCCGCGTCCGCATGCATCACCATTGTTACCGCTGCCGCACCCGGTCACACCAACACCGCTAACCGATATGCCAGTTAGCGCATCGACCTTGCTGGCGAGGTTAATACCATCAGTAACGTAGAGCTCAACCGTCTTTGGATCGCGCGTGATCGGCAGGGCGCCCACGCCACCGATGCTCGCCGCGCCGGCAGCAACCGCGTCGGAATCCAGAATGACGTTGGTGTCAACCCAGAAGCGAGCTACGCCATCCTCTATAGTTGCAGTTGGCAGGTTGAACAGCCTTTCGCGGCAAGTACCAGCCGCAATTATCGAACCACCATAGACAGCACTAGCTTGGCTAGATGAAATGCCGCCACCGCAGTATTGCATGCTGATCGGGTGATCGTTGGACAGGTCGGTACCCAGCAGAATACCTTCCTTAGCCGGCGTGTCACCGTCGATGATCGCGCCGGTCATGCCTGCACCGCCTTGGCTCATCTGGGCAAAACCACCTGAAGTGTCACCCCAGGTATAGGCCTGGCTTTCACCAGGATTAGCGCCGCCAATAATGAATTGGCTTGCGCTAGCGCTGCTCAAGGAACCGTCATAACCAGCGGCCATCAGGGCGGAGCCAGGACCATTGATCATGTTGTCCATGGCTTGCGTACCATCGTGGCAGGACAGGCAGGCCAGGGATACGGAACCGATGGAAGGCTTGTCACCAGGATAGGTGCTGCTAACGTTGGTACCGGTGTTATACACGGCATACGTTGTGGAAGCATTCACAGCCTTGTTCCACAGCGGGCCAGACTGGACAGCGTTAAATCCGTGAGGCGTATGGCAGAACACGCAAATCTGGTTCGTGCCGACGATATTGCCGGCAGCATCCAGCACGCTGGTTCCGCCAGGGCCAGTACCGCTGGAACCCAGCGTATGGTTAGAACCCAGCGTATTGGTCGTACCCAGATTGTGGCGGGAATTGGTGATGTTAATGGCAGAGCCAGGTGCGAACACCCCTGCGCCCCCGTCGGTGGAGTGGTACGTGGAGATTCCCGTACCCACATCCGATGCGATATGCAGCGCATATGCATTGTTCGCCAGCCCAATAACCAATGCTGAGGCAGACAGCAGTCCTGTCATGCCATGGGCAAATTTCATGCGATTATTCATGGTTTAATTTCTCCTTGAAATAAATATTTATTTGAAAGCCAGTTAACTACAACCGCCCGACGATAACCCAAGAGCCTGTTGTACGCATAACAGAAAGCAGCTTCCATGCCATGCTGATGTCTTATTTTGTGACATTGATTTATTTCAAATTTTTTATTCGAACCAATGAATATCTGGCAATTTTCTCTTAATTTGGATTCTTGCATTCCCAGAAGTGAGAAAAATTGATTTGATCCTGAGAATTCCAGCAGATCGCTTGGCTCTCACCACAGCGATTCATGGTAAACCTGCGGCTTCGCTAATCACGGGATGGTCGAACGATGAGCGGCCCTGCGACAGACCCGGGGAACGGTTTCGGGTCTGATGACAATCCGGGTTCAGAAGTGCAACCATGAGCCGAGATCGGCAAACCCTCGACTCATGGAACGCAGCGTACTTATTTCTTTTCTGCCTTGAAAACGGTGTAACCGGATCCGTGCGGCAAGCTCGCGGGACGGAAAATATCCACTTTCTTAAACCATTGATCCACCGCATAGACACGACCATCTTCATCCACCGTAATGCCAGATGGCAGCAAAAACTTTCCGGGTCCGTTGTCATTGGAACGCTCTCCAACAAACATCAACAACTGCCCTTCCGAATTGAAAATCTGGAAATTGCCAAACGCTGCATCAATAACATAAACGTTGCCGTTCTTGTCGATGGCGAGTTCCTTGGGCCGGCCGAAATTCCCCAATTGCTTGCCGAGCTGGCCGAATGTGCGCAAGTACTTGCCATTATGGTCAAATACCTCGATACGGAAGTTGCCCCCGTCCGAAACATACAGATCACCATTCGGCGCTATCGCCACGTCCCTGGGCAAATTCAATTCTCCGGGACCACTGCCGCGCTTGCCAATATCAAACAGGTGTTCACTCGTCTTCGCGTTATATACCCGAACCCGGTGATTTTCAGACAAGGGGCCGCCAATATCGACCACATACATGCGTTCACCATTCTGGTCGACGGTTACGCTCGACGGCCTGTCTATATCTCCCGGATTCAGCATGCTACGCAGAAATTGGCCGTCCCGCGTATATACCTTGACCACTTTCAAAGTCCCGTCGATGACGTAAAGGTTTCCATTTTCGTCAGTGTCTATCCCCAAAGGCTTCATCAGTCGCGCATCAGGATTTTCTTCTCTTCTGCCACCGATTACAAAATACGTTCCCAATGGCGCGTCAAAAACCCTGACCACGCGCGCGACAGAATCCGAAACAAAGATGCGCCCCTTGTTTACTGCAACAGAATATGGCTTGCCAAAGGAATCGTTGGTGCGATCAGTGCTCCCGAGCAGGGCTTCCTTGAGTTTTGAATCTTCACTGACAGGCTCTACGCTCGCGCTACCCAGGAGAACCCAGTCAAAATAGAAGCGCGGTGCGTCGGGTGGTTCCGGCCAGACAGTCTGCACGTGCTTCTTCGCCTTTGGCGCTTCAACCGCGACACATCCAGCCAACACTGCCAGTGCGGCACACATCAGCAATACCAACGAATTACGCCATGAGAAATCAGTGAACCGCGCCATGCTTTAACCTCCGTTGCCTGGTAAGGATTGACTCGGCAGGCACTCCCTCGCCACCCGTCAATCAACCAAATTAATAATTATCCGACTGCACAATTATCAATCCTACTATACATTACGATAAATTGGCTACTCGATTTTTGAATCCGACTTCGAGGCGGGTGTTAACCGCCGCACACCGTGTTAACGACGTGAAAATGCACATTCGTGCGGTTCAATCGGTTAAATCGAGCAATTCCAACAACGGCCCAATATGCTTTTCGTAATTGTGCCAGCGCTCCCTGGAAGAATGATAAATCTTCTGCCTGACCTGCCAGTTGCTCGCGGTTCCCACCCTGCGCTGCGTACTGTGGAAATCCAGACAAGACTCACTCCATTCCAGCCCGATGAACTCGATGATTCGCTTACTCCATTCAGCCTGATTGTCGATCAAGGCTTCGTAAGACAGCTCCAGGAACCGGTCTGCAGGCAACACCCTCCGCCAGTGCTGCATCATCCTGTCATATTGCCTGTAGTAATAGGCAAGATCGTCCAGGTCCGTACCATAGGAGTGGGAGGATGACAGGTTCTGGAAATACACAGATAGACAAGTGTCCACGGGATTGCGGCGAACATGGATGATCTTCGCGCGGGGGAAGATAAGATGAATCAGACCCAACAAGGCAAAACTGCTCGGCATCTTATCCACAATTCGGAGCGCATCAGCCGAATAGCGCCGCAAATATTGTACATATTCTGACGCGGTATTGGCGATTAATGAGCCCGCAAGGTTCTCGCTTAATAGCGCGGCCTGGTTTGCTTCAAACCACTTCAGCCAGAAAGTCAATTCACCCGCCCCGAAAGCCTGCGGGTGAGAAGCGATAATTTGCTCGATCAGCGAAGTACCTGAACGCGGCATGCCAACGACCAGAACAGGCAGCTCGGACGAACTGCTGCCTTCCTGCCGCAACCTGATGAATTCACTGTTGCAGGTTGAAATCAGCATATCGACCAGCCGGGTAAATTTGCCGCGGTCGAATCCCCCTTCCAATTGGCGTTGCAAAGAATTCGCCCGTTCATAGGCCGCGAAAGCGGGATCGTACTGCTTGATGTCGTCGTAATACTTGCCGAGCGCAAATTGCAAGTCATATTTTTTTCTCAAGGGTAAGGTTTCATCAGCCGACAACCTGACAACTGTTTCCAGCCAGGCACTGTCATCCCGAGTCATTTTTCTTGATGTGGTCAGCATGACCAGGGCGCCATGATTTTCCGGCTCTATCTCCAGCGCCCTGGACAGGGATGTCTGTGCGTCATCAAAGCGGCCCTGATCGATGTACACTGCGGCCAGATTGACATGGGCGTCAGCAAAATCCGGATTGATCGAGAGCGCCTGCTTCAATGCCATGACTGCATCATCCAGTTTACCCAGATTGCGCAGGGAATATCCCAGGTTGAATAGTACATCCCTGTTGCCCGGTTTGATGGCCAGCACCCTGCGGTAGCTTTCTATCGCCCCGGCAAAATCGCCTTGCGCCTGAAGCTGGATTCCCAGGTTATTCAACGCGTCAACGTAGTCCGGCCTGATGGCGAGCGCCCTGCGGTAGCTGGCTATCGCCTCACCCAACCTGCCCTGCTCCCGGTATGTGATCCCAAGATTGTTATGCGCCTCGGCGTAATCCGGCTTGAGCGACAACGCCCTCTGAAAACTGGCAACCGCGTCGTCCAGCCTGCCTTGCCTGCTCAGCAATATCCCCAGATTGTTATGCGTCTCGGTCGAATCAGGTCTGAGCGAAAGGATCGTGCGCAAGCAGCTTATCGCCTCATCCAGATTGCCTTGCTTGTGCAGGGCGCTTGCCATATTGTTCAGTACTTCGATATTCCCCGGCTTGAGCGCAAGCGCCTTCCTGTAGCTGATAATCGCCTCCGCCAGATCGCCCTGGCTCTGCAGGGCATTCCCCAGCCTGCAATACGCTTCGGCATATTCCGCCCTGAGCGCAAGCGCCCTCCGGTAACTCGATATCGCTTCCCGCAGATCTCCTTGATCATGATAAGCAACGCCCAGGTTATAGTGCACCTCGGCGATGTCTGCTTTGATCGCCATGGCCTGGTGGTAACTCCTGACGGCCTGATCCGGCTTCCCTTGCGCCTTGAGCGCAAGCCCCAGATTGTTGTGGTACATCGGATTCACGGGATTCGCTTCGATCGCCTTGCTGATCAGCATGACAGCTGTCCCTTGCTGTCCCCTCTGGTGCGCCAGCAGCCCGGATAAATGCAGCGCATCCGGATGGTTCGGCTGCATCTCGAGTATTTGCCGATACTGCGCCTCCGCTTCCGCCAGGCGACCTGACTGATGATGTTGCAGCGCAAGCTGCAACAGCTTAGCCACTCTCTGCCCCGGAAAATCAGCCATGTATCTGTTCAACATCCGATTGATACGCTGCGCATGCGGAACAATCCAGAATCACTCCCGCTCCAATTCCTGCGGTTTCCTGTTGTGCCACATTTCGTGCAGCGCCTGTTCCAGATTCTGCGCAAAACGAGCGCCATCGAATAATGGGGAATCCTTCACCCGCTCCCTCAATCCCATCCTGAGTTGCGCCAGCCGCTCAATGTCCATCGCATGGAATGCCGCCCTGGCCACGTAATCCTCCTCATCACTGGCGATCCAATCGTCCAGTCCGGCACAAGCAAGCATGCTTGCCCCCTGGCGTCCCAGCATCGTGGCGCCGGCCAGGGTCAGCGTAGGAACTCCCATCCACAATGCCTCACAGGTGGTTGTTCCTCCGGGGAAAGGAAAAGTATCCAGAATTATATCCACCTCGGCATGTGCCGCCAGATAATCCTCTCTGGGAACCTCTCTTTCTATTGCCACCCGTTCCGGCGCAATTCCGTAACTTGCCAACTGATCGCGAATCTGTTCGCGCGCCACCGGGCAATTCATCTGCCTGTTTTGCAGCCGCAACCTGGCATTCGGCAAGGCGCGAAATATCCTGCCCCACAGCGCCAGCACCCCAGCATTTATCTTGCCCAGTTTCTGAAAACTGCCGAAGGTAATATATCCGTTGCGCATCATCGGCAAAGGCGAGAGCGGGATTTTTGCACTGTCCGCAGGCGGCGTAAAACAAAGCCGCGTATCGGGCAGATACCAGATCGTTTCGGTAAACTGCGCTTGCTGCTGTTGCGGCACCGATACCCTGTCCGCCAACAGATAATCCATGCCGGGCACCCCGGTAGAGGCCCAATAGCCCAGCCAACTCACCTGCACCGGCGCAGGCTTCCAGGCAAATAGCGGCAGGCGATTGTGGGCCGTATGCCCGGCCAGATCAATTAGAAGATGCACGCCGTCATCGCGTATCCTGCGCGCAGCGTCTGCATCGCTCATCCCGACCAGTGAGTTCCAGGCAGCAAACAGCCGCTTGATTCTGGTTGTGACCATGTCTTCCTGCGTACCCGTCACGTATGCAACCAGTTCCACGCGGGCAGGATTCAAACTGGCGGCTATGCCCTCCAGAAAGAATCCAACCGGATGCGCTTTCAAATCTCCCGAGACCAATCCAACCCGCAGCGGGCGTCCATCTCGAACATCCGAGGAAACAGGCCATGCGCCGTAAGGCTTGGCCAGCCCAGCCACCATGGCGCCATAGGCACGCGCTTCCGCAAGATA
>JBAUUR010000009.1:0-12070 GCA_049582805.1 Gallionellaceae bacterium
GGTGGGGAATGCCACGGAGTTCAAGAACAGCAGACAACTGGCGGCATGGTTCGGATTGGTGCCCAAGCAACACTCCAGTGGCGGCAAGCAGACCTTGCTTGGTATCAGCAAGCGCGGCGACACATACTTGCGCACCTTACTGATCCACGGTGCCCGGGCGGTCATTCGTTTTGCCGAGAATAAGGCGGAACCGGAGAGCTGGCTGCGCAAACTGATGGCACGGCGCAACAAGAACGTTGCCGCGGTCGCCTTGGCGAACAAAAACGCTCGCATCATCTGGGCATTGCTGGCAAAGGGCAAAACATACGAACAGGATTACACCCCGCCAGCCAAGGCTGCTGCGGTCTGATTAGGTTGGATAAATAGGCGCGTATCGGAACGATACGTATCGATAACGAGTTCAAGGAGAAAGGCTTCCACCGATTGCACAGGCAATCATGAAATGATGGCGAGATAGGTAAGACCGTGAGTAGCAGAACCTGTAAGTAACGCAGCACATAAAGTGCGCCCCCGTGATCAGGAGCTACTCAGCGAATTCCATCAGGGATAGAGGCAATAGCCTCACCACAAATCCGGATGTATGGCTGCAATCTTTAACCTTCTCAAAATCATCTATTGAAAGCTTGGCAAAAGTGGGCGTCCATGTAAGCTATTCCGCTTCGGCGTCAGTCCCGAAGAGACTGCCATCTGACGACCGTTGGCAAACCGGGAAGCATCGCCAACTGTAGCGAGCAAGGCTGTCGCAACCATCGGGCCCACACCGCGAAGGCGTTGCAGTCTCTGTGCAACTGAATCATTTGCTGCAAGCATCGTGATCTCATGATCGGGTTTGCCGTTGCTCCCGTCCTTTTCACGCTTCTCTTTTTTTCCCCGCCCGTCCCCAGATAGGCTTCGACGCTATGCTGGATGGCGTCACGGTTGCTGCCGCTTTCGCCTGTTTCATGGATGATGTGCGGCGCGTCGATCAGCATCTTGTGCAGCACGATCAAATCCTGGGCGATGCTGGCGGGCTCGATCGCGATCTCGATCGTGTCGGCCTTGAGCGCGTGATCGGTCTTGACCTCTTGGGATTACCAATAGTGTGGTACCGCACAGAACTAATGTGGGCACCAGCGCAAGCTATGCAAGGTCGGTCGGACCACAATTCAGAAGGGAATGGGTACAGGATTATGCGCTACACGAATATAGTACCAGTCAAGGAACGGAGAGTGAATTTTGAGGGCGGCATGGATGGACACATAAATTCAGAGTACCTCTGGGCCATATTGGCGGCATCGATCGCAGCGTTACTGGTCTTCTTCGTGTTGACAGCTTAGCGAGCCTGCTACCGCAAAGTTCTCGCACATGGCGTTCCGGTGTACTTCACGCCCGCTTCACGTTCTCCTCTTATTCCGACACCAGCGTCACCGCAATGGCTGCTGTCGTTTTGCTAATGTCCAACTGCACTTCACAATACTCATTTATTTCGCTGATGGGAGTGGGATCGTCCGCACAACTGCAACCGCCGATCACTCCTTGATAAAAAATCCCCGCTATTACCCGGATAACGTCGTCCATCTCGGCGATGCTGTTGATCACAACCGTGATCGGGCCATCGATCACATAGTTGCCGGTTGACAATCCCTGTTGCAGTGGCAGATGATCGGCCCCCAATTGCGCGATCTCCTGTTTGAGGAGAGCCTCGAAGCCTGGCGTTTTCCAGGCACGCAATGTCTTGTCGAGTCGTATCATGAAACAGTATGAATAAAACAGATATCCGATTATGCAGCATGTTGAAATCGAATTGTCGCTAAGGCAATGCGGGAAAGCCACTCGGCTCCGTTGCCTTTAAACATAGCGGCAGAAATCGTAGCGGGCGGGCCGACACCGGGGGAGCCCGGAGCGCAGGCACAGGAACATACCCAGAAGTCTGCCGCTACGCGGTCTCGGACGCCTACACCGCAGTTACGGCAAAGCACCGGCAGGGAGTGTATTATTTCAGGCCGCGAAATGATTCAAGGCTGACATCTTTAACCATTCTTACCCAGAGGAGAACACCATGACCAAAAACAGCAACCCAACCACGACCCTTGGCGGCGCGCCGGTAAAACTGTACGGCGATTTTCCGCAGACGGGCAAACCCGCGCCCTCCTTCTCGCTGGTGAACAAGGACCTGCAGGACATCACGCTGGGCAGCTACGCCGGCAAGCGCAAGGTGCTGAACATCGTGCCCAGCCTGGATACGCCGACCTGCCAGGCTTCCGCGCGCCGCTTCAACAAGGAAGCCTCCAGCCTGGACAATACTGTCGTGATCAACATCTCCGCCGACCTGCCTTTCGCGATGGCGCGCTTCTGCAGCAGCGAAGGACTGAACAACGTGGACAATCTTTCCGTCATGCGCGGCCGCGAGTTCATGCGCGACTACGGCGTCAAGATTGCGGACGGCCCATTGGCCGGACTCACCGCGCGCGCCGTGGTCGTGCTGGACAGCAACAATGTGGTGCGCTACACCGAACTGGTCAGCGATATCAAGAACGAACCGAATTACGACGCGGCGCTGGCGGCATTGAAAGCCATTTGATCAAACGCAGGATGTGCGGGGCGCTGCACTTTGCTGCGCGGGCATCTCTATACATAGCGACAAAAATCGCAGCGGGCGGGCGGACATTGGGGAGCCCGGAGCGCAGGCACCGGAATGTACACAAAAGTCTGCCGCTGCGCGGCCCCGGATGCCGACAACGCAGTTGCGGCGAAGGCTAACCTCCGCCTTGCGGAGGTTAAACGTAGCGGCGATAGCCAACACCGCGCGCCGCCGATGCCGGTTCGCGCAATAGAATTATGTCGTTATGCATAACAATCCGGGCCTGTCGCTGATTATCAACCTGCCAAATCGAGAATGCTTTCGACGAACGCCTGAGCCCGATCATCGAACGGCTTCGTATCCGGCACAATCAGGCCGCTTTCGGAATAGAAGTTCTGCACAGTCGGCGTGAAAAATCCTGTACTCGAAGGCCGCGCACCCAGGTGCAGCAAGATTTTGCTTAACTCTCCCCATGCGTTACGCGCGCCGAAGGTGCCCGACGATACAGCGGCAATACCGACAGCCTTGCCTTTCCATTCCGGGCCAGGCAGATCGATCGCGTTCTTGGTTGCGGCGGGTACGCTGAGGTTGTATTCCGGGCTGACAATGATCACTGCGTCGGCTCTCTGCACTGCCTTGCCGAACTCCGTCGCCATCGCGGGCGGGTCAGGCAGAAATTGCAAACGCTCCTCGAACACCGGAAAGCTGGCCGCCTTGAGATCAAAGCGCTCGACCTTGGCCAGCCCTTTGCGTTCCACGAAATCGGCCAGATAGACCGCCACGCCGTGGGAGCGGCGTTCCCGGCGCACACTGCAGGATAATACGAGCAGTTGTTTCACAGTTATTTTATCTCCTTGCCCGCAAATGCCATGCTCACGATCACCGCCTCTCAATCCGGCCATCGTCATCGTTGTGCCCTTCAATCACAGCAAACTATCGGTCCTGCGCAGTCTCGCCGCCATCACGCGCATGACATGTATCGCGAAATTTGGCGTCTGCTGAATCAGGAAATTGAACCGCTTGCGATCGATCTGCAACCACTTGCTATCGCTCTTCGCAGTGACCGTCGCCGAACGTATTCCTTCATCAATCATCGCCATCTCGCCCACGATGGCGCCTGCCTGCGCCGTCTCCACCACCCTGTTGTTGACGATGATGTCGGCGTTGCCGGTCATGAGGACATACATCAGATCGCCCGGATCGCCTTGCTTGAACAAAGTCTGTCCCGCAGGAAGCGTTTGTAAATCGGTCTCGTGCCGGAACAACTCTGCCAGATTCATGGTGCGCTCCTCATAGCGGTTAATCATGGCGTGATTCTAGCCGGTAATTTGCCTTTCAACTGTTACAGAACAAATTCGGCTTGGTCCATTTATTCATTCAGTCCCTTCAATCCAGTTCATAATAATTGACTAATATACTTAACTATTACTACAATCAACGCATATTTTGTGAAACGGCTGAGGGAGGCAATATGTCCACCGAATTATTCAATGCAGTTCTGGCCGGCGACCTGAACAATGTCCGGTCGCTGTTACAGAGCGGCGCCGACTGCGACAGTTGCAACGACGAGGGCGTGACAGCACTGATGCTGGCCGCCGGGATAGGCAACCTCGAAATGGTCAATGCGCTGATCGAGTCTGGCGCCAACATCCATGCGACTGACCTGCGAGGCTGGACCGCCTTGATGAAAGCGCTGTACAACCACGATCTTGACCGGGGCTTCCCCGAGATAGTGCGCGCATTGATTGCCGCAGGCGCAGATATCGAAACCCGGATCGTCTATGGCACGCGGCCGTTGATGCTGGCTGCCGGTTATGGGCAGGCCGGGGTAATTGACGTGCTGCTGGCTGCCGGAGTGGATGTCCGCGCCGAGAATGAAGGCGGCCGCACGGCACGCATGATGGCGGAAGACAAGGACTACATCGAAGTCATCAATCAGCTCTATCAAGCCGAATTGAGTCTTGGTGAAGTCAAGGGAGCGTGTTCCACAAGCCCGGCGCCAGGTGTCAACGTCGTCACTTTCATGCGCAAACCCAGCGCCTGACACTGGCATCAAATAGCAGGCTCGCTGAACTATTGCGGTCTGCCACTTTAATCCCGATCTCCCAAGCAGACCCTGTTATACATAGCTGGAGTGCTGTGCCAGCGCCTGCAATACCGCCTTCAGCAATTGCCAGCAGCGCGCAACGGATTCTATCTCAACCCGCTCGCCGGGCGCGTGCGCGCCGCGGATGTCCGGGCCGAAGGAGATCATGTCCAGCTGCGGATGGCTGGCGGCGAGCAGGCCGCATTCCAGTCCGGCATGGATCACCTGCAATCCGGCGGGCTGGCCGAATTGCGCGGTGTATGCCTGCTGGCACAGCGCGAGCAAGTCGGATGACGGATTCGGCGTCCAGCCCGGATACGCGCCGTGCTTCCAGGCGCGCAGCGCGTAACTTTCAGCATAGGAAACCAGCTTGTCGGCCAGCGCATCGGCTCGTGCATTTTGCAGCGAGCGCACCTTGAACGTCGCCTTGAACGCGCCCTGCTCCAGTGAGACCACGCCGAGGTTGCTTGAAGTGTCGGTCACGCCGGGGAAATCATCGCTGATGCGCGAGACACCATTCGCGGCGATGTCGAGGAATGCGAGCAGGCAATCGCGCTCTTCATTCGGAACGATTTTATATGAGTCAGTTCGTCCCGAGTTTGTCGAAGCGTGCGCGGAATCAGGAAATATATCCTCTCCGCCTCTGCGAGGGGGAAGGTGTTCATCGCGAAACACGAACGACACATTCGCATCCGCCTCCGCGAACCGTGCCCGCCATGCCTCATGCCGATGCTGCACCCACTCATTGATTCGCGCAACAACGGCGGCAGACAGCGCGCACACGGCAAACGCTTCGCGCGGGATCGCGTTGCGCGCCGTGCCGCCCTTCATCTCGATCAAACGCACATCGGTGTGTGCGGACAGATCGCGCAGCGCCTCCGCCAGCAGCTTGATCGCATTGCCGCGCCCGAGATGGATGTCGATGCCGGAGTGGCCGCCGCGCAGTCCGGACACATCGAACCGCAGGACCGCAAAGTCCGGCGGCACATCTTCCTGTGCGCAATCGTGGCGCACCTCCACATCCACCCCGCCCGCGCAACCCAGATAGAAATGCCCCCACTCCTCGGTGTCGAGGTTGATCAACGTCTTGCCGCGCATCGTGCCGGGCGCCAGCCCGCGCGCGCCGTCCATGCCGCATTCCTCGTTGACGGTGAGCAGTACCTCCAGCGGCGGATGGATCAGGCCCGGCTCTTCCAGCGCGGCCAGCGCGAGAGCCACGCCGATGCCGTTGTCCGCGCCCAGCGTCGTGGCCTCCGCCACCACCCAGCCATCGCGCACCTGCGCGTTGATCGGATCGCGCTCGAAATCGTGCCGGGTTCCAGAATTAGCCTGGCACACCATGTCGAGATGGCCTTGCAGGATCACGCCGGGCACAGACTCGCAGCCGGGGCTGGCGGCCTTCTTCAGGATCAGGTTGCCGACGTTATCGACAACCGCGGTGATGCCGCGGGCCTGCGCCCAGGCGATCAGATGCTCGCGTAGCGCCGACTCGCGCAGCGAAAGTCGCGGTATCGCGCACAGGGTGGCGAAGTGCGACCAGACGGAATGCGGCTTCAGGTTTTCGAGAGCGGATGGAATATCAATCAAACCCTATTTCAAATGAGCATCCTGGGCTGGGGTAAGGCACGAACCCCGGCGTTGGTAATCTCGAAATGCAGGGGTTCGTGCCTCACCCCTGCCTACCGCACTGTCAGACCTTGAAGGCCCGTGTCAGCAGGTACTCGTGGCGGACGACATTGTCATGCAGATACTCACCCAGCACCTCATCCATCTCGTTCCGCCACGCTGCGAGTCTTGCGGGGTCTTGCTGCAAAGCCTGCACGGTGCGGACGAAAGGGCCGGCCTTGGCTTCCTGGAACAGGCGCAAATGCTGCGGAGTGAGCGCCGGGATAGCCATGATGCCCCGCTCCGAGTGCAGACGTGTCACGCTGTCTCCCAGCCGTTGCCGCACGGTAGCGACATCGCCCCACTGCACCGGCGAAGGAACGCCCTGCGGCGGCGGGACATACTTCGCGATCAGGCTGAACTGACGGCCGATCAACTGCTCGCCGGGCCAGGTGGCGAAGGCGATGGTGCCGCCTGGCTTCAGCACGCGCAGCATCTCGCTCACGGCAATCTCGGGCCGGGGCGCAAACATATGCCCGAACTGGCTCAACACGACATCGAAGCAAGCATCCGGAAAAGGCAGCGCCTCGGCATCTCCTTCATGCCAGGCAATATCGTCATGACCGGCCAGCGTGGCGCTTTCCCTCGCCTGTGCGAGCAGCGCAGGGGTCAGGTCAAGCCCGGTCACCCTCGCGCCAATATTCCGCGCCGTGATCGCAACCACGCCGGTACCCGTTCCCACATCCAGCACCGCCTGCCCGCCCGTCACCCTGGCATAGCGAACCAGATGTCCGGCCACGGGCGTCGTGAAAACGGCCATGTCGCCGAAATTTCCCATGGCCCAGGTTTCACGTTGTCTGGATTTGAATTGCTCGAACGGATCAATATTCATGTTTACCTCTCTTTAAAGTCACATGAGCAAATCTGGCTCATGCGGAGTCTTGTTGCTGCGACAGCAGGTCACGTAGGGTGCAATAAGCGTAGCGCATTGCACCGGATATTTGCATACCCAGATGCAAGGCCCGTTGCTTATCGCGCCCTGCACAGGGTCACGGTTTCCGGAATAAATCGTCAAGCGGGTTCTTGCCAGCGGGAGCGCTGCCGGAAACGCGCGTCACGATAAACTCCTCCTCGATGTTGTCGCGATAGTAGCTCCAGGGCGCCCCCGAGCTGCTGAGACGGCGCCAGACATCCTCGCCGACGCCGCCGTACTGCAGCGTGCTGCCGTCGTCGAGTTGGACCTGCAGCATCCGGGCGCGCGCATCGTAGCCGATGGCGCGCAGCTTTCCCGAATTGATCTTCTTCATTTCCATCATGGCATCCTTAACTTCCACACATAACGGCGATTCAAAATCATGGCTATCTTAAACGAAGAATAAAATCTGTCTTCCATTCTTTCTGCATTGCCAGATTTCAAGTCGTCAGCGGCAAGCGTCAACTTATCGGCAGATTGCGATCGAAATTATTTTCAGAAAATGTGCTACATTTTCGCTGGAAATGAAATTGACACTCAAGAGTCATATTAAATAAGGAAGGTATTAGTAAATCATGAAACGAATCAGAGCAAAATCTCCCCGTGCAGCACAGGCTTACACGCTGGTGAGTGATTTACAGCAACGGTTTGTAACAAAACTGAATGCGATCAGTAAAAAATACGGTTCAGGCAAACCTTATGAGCCCATTGAATGGTTCCGTGATGAAGGTGCTCATGGCGGCGGCGTTCGATTCATGGCGACAGACGAGACGATATTCAATCGCGCATCAGTCAATATCTCCCAGGTTCAATACGACGATGACGATACGAAACAACTGGCATCCGCTTCCGCCATCTCGACGATCATTCATCCCAAAAACCCGCTGGCGCCATCGGTGCACATCCATATCAGCTGGACAGAATTGAAAAATGGCAGCGGTTACTGGCGTGTCATGGCGGACCTCAATCCCGCCATTGAAAATAGCGAAGATAAAGCCGAGTTCGCAACAAAACTGCAGCAAGCAGCACCACAACAGTATGCCGAAGCGGCGGCGCAGGGTGACCGGTATTTCGACATTCCCGCGTTAGGCCGTCATCGCGGCGTGACGCATTTCTACCTGGAAAATTATTCCAGCGGAAATTTTGATACTGACCTGACTATGGCCAGGACAGTAGGTGAAGCGGCAATCGATACTTACTGCGACATTCTGACTTCGGCTATAGAACAACGCACTTCGCCGACAGAAGCCGATTACAAGAAACAGCTGGATTACCACACGCTCTACTTCTTCCAGGTCCTGACGCTGGATCGAGGCACCACGTCGGGCTTGCTGGTTCACGACCAGAATGATATCGGCATCCTGGCCTCGCTGCCCTCGCGAGTCAGCCGGACTTTGCTGGCTTCATGGAAACAAAAGATGCAAGCGCCGCAGGATCTGCTGCTGGAAAAGATGATCGCTTGCCTGGCAAAAGAAGAGGTTTGTCCTGTAGAAGATGACACCAAACAGGCATTGGCAAATTGCGTGAGAAACCACTATCAGGCACATCCCGAGGCGATCGATATGCAGGCCAGCGGGAACACCAAGCCCCCTACCGTTGATAATCATCTCAAATCTGTTGCTTAGCGCGTAAGCGTTGGGTGTGACACGACCTTCAATGGCTGGATTCAAATTTTAGCGTCAATGCATGACTCCTTTGATTTGCATTGGCGCAAGACAAAACCTTGACACCCCAACCATCAGGTGCTACCTTGGTGACACCTGTTTCAAGGAGCACAACATGGCCGCGACCACCACCCTCAAACTGCCGGAAGCACTCAAGGCCCGCATCGCACCGCTCGCCGATTCCTCCGCCAAGACGCCCCATGCCTGGATGATCGAAGCGTTGGAAGCGCAGGCTAGGCTGGCCGAGATGCGCCAGTCCTTCATCAACGATGCGCTTGCCTCCGCCGCCGAAGTGGATGCAGGCGGCGCACTCTTCGCCATGCAGGACGCACACGCATACATCCTCAGCAAGGCAGCGGGCAAACCCGCAAAACGCCCCAAGCCAGCCAGTATCGCGAAAAGCAAACCGCGCAAAAAATCCAAAGCCCGCTGAATATGCCGTCGGTATATTTCAGCCAGCGCGCCCTCTCCGATCTTGAGCGCGTATTCGACTTTCTCGCACGGGAAGCACCTGGCATCGCTGCCGAGGCGGCCAACGAGATCGTGGATGCGACCCGGATATTGCAGCGTCACCCCCTGATCGGGCGACCCCTCGGCAACCTGCGTGAACTGGTGATTTCAAAAGGACGGACAGGCTATGTCGCACTGTATCGCTTCCTGCCGGAACAGGATCGCGTGGACATCCTCGCCATCCGGCATCAGCGCGAGAGCGGGCTGGTGGAGTGATTCCGCAGCGTTGAAGAACCATTGTGAAGCCGACCCCTTTAATTCTGTGGGCTGGGGTGAGGTACGAACCCCAGCACATGCGATCTCGAAACGCTGGGGTTCGTACCTCACCCCAGCCTACCAGGTTCAATTCACAGGCTCAGGCGCAACAATTCCGCGATTCGATCCTGGCTCATCTCAGCCGTCATGCGCCCCACCTCGCGCCCATGCTTGAATGCAATCAGGGTGCTTTGGTACTGAACGCCGAATGAACGCACCACCTCCTTCTGCTGATCGAAGTCCACCCGCAGCAGCTTGATCCGCTTAAATTCCGGTTGCGGCAACAATTCCTGCAATATCCGCTCCTGGGTAAGACAAGTCGAACACCAGCTTGCATGAATGGCAACCAGTACCGGCTGGCCAGCCTGATTCAGCGCATCCAGCTTTGCCTGCGTGAACGGCTCTTCAGCCGACTGGGTGAGCAACGGAAACAGCAGCGCGGCAAACATAACAAGAATGCCTAACGATATTGACCATACTTTGATGTTGAACTTCATAATCATCTCCAAATGATTAAACGGGCCAGGTTCATTATTCATCTCAAGTTATGTGCGCCTCTCGAATCTGTTGAGCGTGGCCCTTTTAATTGCTCGTAGCCTCTTCTCCTCAATGATAAACAATTTGAGCCTGAGCTGACCCGGATATTTCGGACATCCTGGCCCAATTGTCCTCGCACTGTTCTCCGAATAGAATTCATCACCATGAAGCAGGGCGCAAGCTCGCGGCCTGCAACCAAATACCCCAGTTGAGCAAATGATGAACCTGAAACTGATCAAAACCCTCGTGCTGCTAATCGCTCTGGCCTGGCTCGCCGGCTGCGAGGAAAAAGTCGATTATAAGAAGGAAGAAAGCCTGAATTTCGATGTAGACAAAGACCTCCAGAGCGCCCTCCAGCAAAACCGCATGCCCCTGCTTGCCGTCAAATTAGGCTGCAACAACTGCCACGCGCTGGACCACAAGATCGTCGGCCCGGCCTGGAAAGAAGTCGGCAATCGCTACCAGAATGCCGCCACCTACGAATACCAGGGCAAGAGCTACCCCCTGCCCGAGGGGCTGGTGGAAAAAATCTCCCACGGCGGCAGCGGCAACTGGGGCGTGGAAGCTATGCCCGCCGTAGATCCCAGCGGCTCCAAACATGCGCAACTCGAAAAGCTCGTGGGCTTCATACTGGAGTTGGGCAAGCGGTAGCGCAGAGTCCTTCAGGAACTAGCTCAGGCCCCTTTAATTATCGGTGCGCTATTTCCGCTTGTCAGTCGTGGCAGCAGATTTCGCGGATTTGCGCACGACAAACGGCGTACCGGTTTGCTCGGCCAGCAAACGCGCCTTCTCGGAAGCGCGCATCAAGGCCTGCGGAGCTTTTTGCAGGTCGGGATCTTTCAAGTGAGAGACTGGTGCTTTCATGGCAGTCAACTTTCATCAAACAAGATTATCAGGCCGTAACCCGCTTGCGAGGCGCACGTTTGGCATGCGTAATTGTTTGCGCTTCCTGGGTAAAAGCCAACATGCTGGCCAGCGCCTTGTTGACAGCCTCGGAGGTTGGAAAAGCCTTCTGTATCTCAGGTTGCAAAACAACCACATTGCTGCCCCGCATAAATTGCTTGTGATACTTCCCGCGCACACCGACACCAAGCTGCTCCCGCTTAAATTCGGGAATGTCCCGATCATCCTTGCTTGTAGATCGTTTTTTCATATCGAGTCGCCTTTCGCGCGCTAATAATTCCGAGATTGTTCCTTCGCTCAGTTCCGTAGGGTGGGCAAAAGCGTAGCGTTGCCCACCATTTCGTTATGAGCCGCCGTACCGTTCGTTCCGCGTGGGCACATCGTGCCCAACCTACCCAGCTGGCTTTTGATTGGCGTTATTTCCGCTTGTCGGCCGTAGCAGATTCCGCGGATTTACGCACGACAAAAGGGGTGCCGGTTTGTTCGGCGAGCAAGCGCGCCTTCTCGGAAGCGCGCATCAACGCCTGCGGGGCCTTTTGCAGGTCGGGGTCTTTAGAGTGAGAGACTGGTGCTTTCATGATGGTCAACTTTCATCCAGTAATACAGGAGGTGCGCCGTAATTATCGTACAGTTGCCAGCTGTCCACCATCAGCTTATAGCGTTCGAAATTTGCAATGCCGTGCGAGAAGCGCCGACGGATGACCTCTTCGGGGACATTGTGTCCGCCCTGAATCACACGAGTTGCGACACGCTCAATGGCAATTTCGACATCCGGCAAGGACAGGAAGATCAACTTCACCGCGTAGCCCGATGAGCGCCATACGGGAATCATCTGCGCGTAGGTCAAACCGGATACCATCCTCGCCAAAGGCAAACTCAAGTCGGAGTACAAATCCTTGCGCACCGTCAGTGGCATCGGCGAAGTGCTGGCGCTGACCATCGCATTGGAAACCGGAGAACTCACACGCTTTGCCGAG
>JBAUUR010000010.1:0-6667 GCA_049582805.1 Gallionellaceae bacterium
ATTGATGGACTATTTGCCAAAGGGATATAGCTAACCCTTGCGTCCAACTTATGACAATAGGCGGCTGATATTAGCCAAGACCCTTCTAAATTATCCCGCAACGAGCTGCGCCGGGGAAATTGATGCCAATATAACTGTTTCGATTTAACGCTTGCGACCTTTTCGGTATCAATTATGCATATCAAGCTGCAAGATCAAATACCAACACTTCTGCTTTTTTGCCATTGGTAATTTGTATGTGACTTTCTTGCTCCAGCAAGACGGCATCGCCAGAGGTGATTTTTTGACCATTGACCAGCAGATCTCCGCGAATCAAGTGAACATAGGCTTTGTGGTGTGGATCTATATCAAGACTGGCATTTTCATTCCCATCGAATAATCCGGCATAGACCTTAGCATCTGCATGAATGACTACGGAGCCATTTTCGCCGCTGGGAGAGGCCACCAAACGCAATGCTCCCTGTTTCTCCGCTGCCGGAATCGTCTTTTGCTCGTAGCTTGGCGGGATTTCCTGAACATTCGGCTCAATCCAGATTTGCAGAAAGTGTGTCACCTGATCTTTGGCGTGATTAAATTCACTGTGTGTCACGCCAGTACCCGCGCTCATGCGCTGAACATCTCCAGGCGGAATTCCTTTGATGTTTCCCATACTGTCTTGATGCGCAAGCTCACCCGAAAGAACGTAGCTGATGATTTCCATATTGCGGTGGCTATGCTTGCCAAAACCTGTCCCCGGTTCAATACGGTCCTCATTGATCACCCGCAAATTACCCCAGCCCATATGATTGGGATCGTAGTAATTGGCAAACGAAAATGAGTGGAAGCTTTTGAGCCAGCCATGATCGGCATAACCGCGTTCTTCGGATTTTCTGAGCTTTAACATGTCAATTCCCTTCTTAAATGTACCAGTGAGCCGTCTGGCCCCATTCACAAGATACATCCGCCCCGTGGCGAAGCTCGCACCCGCGATCACTGTGCCATCAACCAGCGTGCTTTTTTACCCAGGCGACATACTGGTCCATCCAGTTCTGCAGAAACTTCTTGCTGCCTGCACCGATGTTGCCGTCCTCGTCAAACAACCCGTCCTTTACCTGGATAAATGCTTCGGGCTGCGCAAGTGTCAGCACGCCGACGGCCACGAGAATATTGCGCAGATGCTGTTGTGCCATGGCCGTACCGGTGGCGCCGGGCGAGGCACCCAGCACGCCGGCTGGCTTGCCTCCCCAAACGCTCTGGCCATAAGGTCGCGAGGCATGGTCGATCGCATTCTTGAGCACGCCGGGGATCGAGCGGTTGTATTCGGGCGTAACGAACAGAATGCCCTGCGCAGCGGCGATTTCGCTTTTCATACGCTTGACGGACTCTGCCTGGTTCGCGTCGTCATCTTGGTTATAGAGTGGCAAGTCGCCGATTTCAACTTGCTTGAACGAGAATTCGGGCGGCGCCAGTCTGACAATGGCGTTTGCCAACTTGCGGTTGAATGAATCCTTGCGAAGGCTGCCGACGATAACGGCAATTTGGAATTGACTCATGATGATCCTCCTAAAAATTAGGACATATATCTAAAGCCCATCTGACACGTAAGTACATCAATATTTCCTCGCGCAACCAGATTAGAGCCTGAGGATTCCTAATCGCGCCAGACGTATGCATCCATGGACAACGCACCGTAGGAAAAATGGGGGCGATAGCGCTGTGGAATGTCATCGGTTGCCGCACCCAGGGCAACGAAAAAGGGCAGGAAGTGCTCCTCGCTTGGGTGTGATTCCGCTCCATACGGGGCGGAACGATATGCGAGCAGAGCCGAAATATCCTGCGCTGCCAATCGATCGGCGACCCAATTGGAAAATACTTCCGCTTGCGGAAATGGCGCCTTCTCTGCATTTGCACGCCAATCCAGCCATGCAAAGTTGTGCGTGATCGCGCCGGATCCGACGATCAGCACGCCTTCGTCCCGCAGGGGCGCAAGTGCGCGTCCCAGCTCGAAATGGGTGGCGGGGTCAGCGTCCCGTACCAATGATAGTTGCGTGACCGGCACATTGGCTTGCGGGTACATTGCCGATAGCGGCACCCAGGCACCATGATCCAGTCCGCGGCTTGGGTTGCTATCGGCCTCCAGGCCGGCGGCTGACAGCAACGACTCGACCCGCCCGGCCAGAGCCGGTGCGCCCGGCGCACGGTACTGCATGCTGTAAAGCTCCGGCGAGAAGCCCGAGAAGTCGTGAATGGTTTCGGGCGAACCCGACAGACTGACCGTTGGCTGGCGAGCCTCCCAATGTGCCGACACCACAAGGATCGCGGCAGGATCTGTAACCGATTGACCAATCTCGCCCCAGCAGGCCACCGCATCTGGTGCCTTTAACAAGGCATCCGGAGCGCCATGGGATATAAAAACAACAGGCATGCGCACAGACATAATCAATCTCCAATCTACATTAATATCACTTCAAAAGTTACCGAATCTAGAATTTCGATAGCAGTGAATGCACATCTTTTGGCTTAAGGCAATAGAGACTATGCGTATCGGACGTAGGAACCGACGGCCTTCAGCGTGTGGTTTAGCCACCGTCGCTGACTGCGCCACACGTTCAATGTCCTTGTTTTGCCGGTTTATGCGAAAAGATGAAAATAAACGATGCGATTAAAATGAGTAATACGGCGGAGGCTGCATACCGGCTTAATTCTAAGCCACCTTTACTGATCGGTTTATCCAGGAAGTCACCAACCACCGCGCCAAGCGGTCGCGTAAGTATAAATGCCGCCCAAAAGAGTGCTATGTGGGAAATTTTTGTTCGGTAATACGCTGTTGCAATAATCGCCAACATCGCGCCAAATACTATTGCACTACCACCGTACCCAAGACCTGCCGTATCTGCTGTCCAATCACCGAGAGCAGTACCCAAGGTCTGAGAAAACATGATCGTTATCCAGTAGAACATTTCGGATTTCGGCGAGCTTACCGTATCCACAGCCACCGAACCCAGGGTGCGATACCAAATGAATAAGGACGCCGCCAGCAATGCGAGCAGAATTGTTGTTCCGCCAGCATAGCCGATTCCCAGCGAACGATCCGCGAAGTCTGCCAACGTTGTTCCAACTGTCGTCGTGGCAATAATTGTTGTCCAATAAATAACCGGATGGAATTGTTTCGCGGCAACTTGGACTATTACCGCAACAATGAATATGGCTGCAAATATCCCGGTACCGACGAGGTAACCGAGATTCAAGGACATGGATACCGCGTCTCCACCGGTCTCCCCGAGGGTTGTCGCAAGGATTTTTATGATCCAGAAGATGACTGTTACCTCTGGCACCTTGCTGAGAACTTCTTGCCTTCCTGTGTTCATTTTTCCTCATTTTCACAGATAACTATGGAGTAGCAGTGGCTACGGTCATTGATCAATCAGATTTCAGCATAGCAGACATGAAATGAACAATTGCAGGCCAGCGCTAACAAGATTACGTCAGACAGCGCTTGTGACCTGGATGCAAGAACATGAATACCATCAACGCAGTGAAGGCAAGAAATGCTGATACAAGGAAGGCAATAGCTGGGTGCAACAACCACAACGCCCCAGCAATCAGCGATGCGGGTAGGTAGATGAGGCCGGTCACAAAATTGTAGAGGCCGATCGCAGAAGCCCGACGTTCCAGCTCGATATCTGCGATAAATGCCTTGCTTTGCGCTTCGTCGATTGCAAAGAACACGCCGTAGACGATGAACAGGACGATGACTTGCCATTGCACGGTCGCGAATGCGAAGCCGATACACATCAACAAATAGATCAGGTAGCTCAGCATAATCATTCGAGCCCTGCCAACACGATCGCCTAGTTTACCTATCAGCGGGGCGGCAACTACAAACGCGATATTGAATAACGCGTAAAGCAACACGATGTCCTTGACTACAAAACCGACGCTTTGTGCACGCAACAGCAAGAATCCGAAACTGAAATAGGCCAGCGAAAAGAGTCCTGCTGCAACAAGGTAGCGCTTGAATTCCGGGCTGAGAGTTGTCCAAGTTTCGAACATGTTCTCGCGCCGTTGCTGAACCCCCGGCTGATCCTTGATACGACTCAAGACGACGATGCTGAGCAAGGCCGGAACGAGTGCAACCCAGAATAAGATTCGGAATGTCGAGGCCTCGTCCCCAAGCCACGATAGCAGTCCGTACGCCACTAAAGGTCCAAGAACGGCTCCGGACTTGTCGAGAGCCTTATGCACTCCGAATGAATATCCTCTTGTGCTTTTGTCAGCAACTGCCGAGAGCCAAGCATCGCGCGGCGGTCCTCTGAAACCCTTACCTAACCGCTCGATGACGCGAAAGATACTGAGGCCAACGATCGAACTCGAGATCAATAAAATAACTTTGGCCAACGTGGAGAAACCGTATCCAGCCAAAGCGAAGACTTTGCGTTTTCCGGTCCGGTCCGACAACCAGCCGGAGAAGTAATTCAACGAAGAAGCGGACAAATCGGCCAATCCCTCGATCATACCCAGCAGGGCTGCCGATGCCCCTGCAATCGTAGTAAAGAAAATCGCGAAGACGGAAAAAATCATCTCGGAACTAAGGTCCGTCAAAAGGCTTACAAGACCCAGCTTGAGTACGTCAGGATGCACGCCAAACTTATTATCTGATGTGTCATCCGTTAACATGTGATCCTTCATGACTGACGATCATTAAGTAACTATTCCTGGAAGCTTACTCATCTGTGCAGATGAGTAAGAGATACGTCGCTAATAGCGACAGCCAAATGCTTCTGCGCACGGTCCGCGCCTTCCCCAAGTCCAGTAGGTATGCAATCAGCTTACGCTAACAAGAACATGGCTACAATCGCTGCGCGACCGTCAGGCTGTGGCACGCAGCGGCATATCGATCTTTATGTTTGCCTTCCGGAACCGGTCGTTGAATCTTTCCGACACGCCAAGTTATCGGTACATTCCATAAGCTGGATGTGACTTAAATTGTCACAGCGATTGCCAAATCTCGTCTTAAAACCATAATGGTAATCGACTAATGGCATTGAACTATACGGCGGCAAGAGGGCATTGGGCTGGATGGCATGCTTTCTGCATTAGCCGTTAAGGATATCCTGTATATATCGATTTTAGGTACTACAACTCTTTTTAGGAAGACGGCCGTGAGACAAGCCCAAAAAGGCCTTACCCTGATCAAATTGATGATCGCCGTTGCAATCATCGGCATTTTGGTCGCTGCAGCGATTCCCGTTTATCAAAACTACACCAAGCAAGGCCAAGTTCACTGAAGTGGTAGCTGTTGCCCCCGTTTACCAGCAGCTTGCTGAGATACTCGAACAGCTTGAAGCCGCGGGAAAATAGGGTTGCCGCTTGGCTTACCAGTCACAAGGGAAAACCGGCACAGACCACTATTTTGTTTCTTGAATGATCGTCCGCTGTCGGAAATCCCTTGTGTCTGCAATGGCCGATTATGTAGATTGCTCGATTATGTGGACTCAATCCTGTGGATACGCGCCAACCGCTGATGGGCAGAGGCCGACGCATATTTTGTTCTCCACATAATCACAACGTCTTTAGGAAGTCGATCAGCGAGTCAGGTGCACGGTAGCGTTGAATCTTGACGTCTGGCTCGTGAAGTCTGGCCAAGGCGCGTTCCTTCATCGTCAGATCGGCCTCAACGTAATGATGGGTGGTGGCCGGACTCTCGTGGCCGAGCCAGAGCGCGATGACGCTGATGTCGACGCCGGCCTGCAACAAGTGCATAGCCGTAGTGTGGCGGATCGTATGTGGCGAGACGTGCTGTTGCACCAGTCGGGGATGGTGAACCGAGGCCGTTCGTACCGCCAGCATCAGCCGCTTCGTCACATTCGAGCGCGTCATTGTGTTTCCGTCGCGGCTTGGCAGTAAGGTCGATGCTGCCACGAACTGGCGATTGGAACGCAACCATGCCCGCACTGCCTTCACAGTCGAATGCCACAGTGGCACGCTCCGCTGCTTTCTGCCCTTGCCGTGGAGATGGACGCAGGCGGCACTGTTATCGAGTACCACATCGCCAACCTTGACCCCGATGATCACCATGACACTCCCTGATTTCCTCTCATGCTTCCCTCGGCAGTTGAGCGTTCGCAACAGCCGTGGATGCGCTCCCCCATGCGGCAGGCATGGCGTTTGTATTTGTCGCTTTGCGCGGCACTCCGGCACCAATGGGCGACGAAAATTCACGCCAGGACTTCCGATTCTTCCTCACCCAACACCGCACTCTCCGATCATGCAGTTGACGACCAGCCGCAAAACCTTACAATCCCCATAGGTTCCGCTCTCCGGTGGTTCAGTCCAACAAGGTTTATCTGCCGCCAACACAGGTTGCGGGTTTTACAAGTTTGGCGAGGGCGGCAGATAAACGCTATTCGTTAGGTGGACACTTCGAGCATAGGCTGACGAGACAACATTGAACTGAGACGGGAGACGCAATGGCAGTTGAACGATTTCATATTCAGGTCGAGGAGGAAGTGCTCAACGATCTCCGTGACAAATTAGGTCACATTCGCTGGCCCGACCAGAAGATGGATGGCTCGGGATGGGAACAGGGCACTGAGCTAGGCTATTTGCAGTCGCTCGTAGCCTACTGGCGGGACAGTTTCGACTGGCGCGCGCAAGAGGCCGAACTAAACCGCTTGGCTCAGTTCCG
>JBAUUR010000011.1:0-1746 GCA_049582805.1 Gallionellaceae bacterium
TCGTTGCGCAGGGCATGGCCTTCCGGGCAGCGATATTCGTTGGCCTGTTCATCCCACAGGAAGTCACTGTTCGAGAAGGTGCCGTCCTTGCGTCCCGACTTGTCCCAAACCGGCATATGCGGTTCGATGGCTTTCTCGTCAACCAGCCAGGAAAGCATGGGGGCTGATCCATATGCTGTATCACCAATCAGGCGTTCCGGGGTGATGTCGAAACGCTCCTTAACACGATCAATCATCACCTTCGTCGATTCAACCTCGTCCGTGCGGTTGGCCGGTGTCGCTTCCACATCCAGGATTACCCCGTGAGCAGTATCAATCAGGTAATTCGTCGAATAGGCGAAGAATGCACGGTCGCCGGTGGCGGCAGTCCAGCGCGACTGCGGATCACTTAGCGAAACCCGCCGAGGCATGACCTCAGCGAGCGCATCACCATCCAATGCGTCCAGGTACTCGCGCACGGCGCGGCTGTTGATCTCCGGATTGGACCAGTCGATGTGCTCACCTGCCTGCACGCTGTACTGGTGGCTCGCATCTGCAGCTACAATGCTGGCATCCACTGCGAATCCTTCGCCCTTGACCAAGCCTGCGGACATGCAGCGTCGAACAACTTCGTCAAACACCCAGCGAAAAACTCCGCTCTCGCGAAACCGCCCATGCCGATTCTTGGAAAAGGTCGAATGATCCGGCACGGCATCCTCCAGCCCAAGCCGGCAGAACCAGCGATAGGCCAGATTCAAATGCACTTCTTCGCACAACCTGCGCTCGGAGCGGATGCCAAAGCTGTATCCGATGATCAGCATCCGAATCATCAACTCCGGATCGATGGACGGCCTGCCAGTGTGGCTGTAGTATTCAGCGAGATGTTGTCGAAGATTGCTTAGATCGAGGTGTTGGTTGATGCCGCGAAGGAGATGATTCTTGGGTACGTGGTCTTCAAGGTCGAAAGAGTAGAAAAGGCGCTTTTGGTTATCCCTCTGAAACCCAATCATATCAAGGCTCCCCGCTTAATTCGACATGCGAAATTATACCATTCGCAACATCAAAATTCGAGAGGGTTTTTCAACAGAATCGGCACACAACTGCCCTTGGAGTCACCGAAATCAACGCCCCAAAGCCGACGTTCAGGATCGCAACTACCAAGATACCTTGGGGGTTGTGTTGGAACAATTATTTCTTAACGCCGTTGACCGCTGCCTTCAGCGTAGCGCCAGCCCTGAATGGTCCTAGTATGGATTGATAATTTTCCCAGCCACATAATAACTGACTCAATTGTATGGTTAGTTCAAAAGTATGGGCGGCAAAATTTTGGGTACTTTGACAATCGCGCGCCGCCGCCGCGTCGCCGACCCCCCCCTGGCTGCCAATCGTCGTGACCATCGAAGGATGGTTGGATGGCTGCGCGCCGTCACTGCGCCATCGATCCATTCCGGATCGATCCATGATTTCATCGGTGCAATTTCTGCCGTGATCTGGACACACGGAGTTGCAACGTTGCAACTGGGTGGAGACAGGCCAGTGAATATCGGTCTGTAAGGTGTCACTCTATCAGCGTTCGGAATAACTGCTAACCCAATTTTAATGACGTTAGGGCAGAAGGCTAGGCAAAAAGGGATAAGACACACCTCTCGACCCGCCGCTGCTAGAGTCACCCGGCGGTTATTCTTTTGGGTTAATAGCGGGGTAAGCTTCGTGTAGTCGTGGCATTATTGCAGCAGCAAATTTCAAACAAATGGGGCTGCATTGAGC
>JBAUUR010000012.1:0-75057 GCA_049582805.1 Gallionellaceae bacterium
GCTTCAAGTGCTACTTTGGCCTTGAACTCGCCACTAAAATTCTTGCGCTTTGTTTCACTCATAACCGGCTCCTTGTTGCAGCAGGTTACCACCTTAATTTATTGTCTGAAAATCGGGGTCCACTATAAGCTTGCCAATCCATGAACGAACTGGAATCCACTGAGTACAGCATACGCGCCGTACCGTCAGTCATCACCGAAGTAATCAGAAGAGCCGCTCTGTATTGCGGTCTTCAATTTGTCAAAATGTTCAAACTTCAAATCAAGATAGCGTGCAGCAGTTACCGGAGTAATCCGATTGGCAGACAGCGCCTCAAGTACAAGCTGTATGTATGGGCGCCCATTGCGGCCGAGCGCCTTGGTGACAGGCGTGGCGAATCCCTTGCCTCGTGCCGGCAGAGTCGCAACATAGTTGTCCCATTCTCTCTTCCATACCGAATACCGCTCCCAACTCATAAATCCGGATTCACGTAACCGGGTAGCCAAAGCCAGCGGCGTAATTCTGAACCGCCTGGCCAATCGCCGTGTTGATTGAATATCCCAATCAGCTCCGCCTAACCCGAGAGAAACAATCTCATTTCGTAAAGCATTCTCCGGGACAAGCGCATTACTAGCCGCGATCTCGGCGAAACGCTCAAGCCCATTCCATTCGTCACTTGACCTGTCTTCCCTGATTGCAGGCGCCTCTTCATGCCCGGCAGCCAGCATCAAATGCACGAGTTCGTGCAATACCGTATAACTCCTGACTTCCGGAATTTCTTTGTTATTGATACCAACCACTGGAAGCGGCGTTCTCAACAAAGCCAGGCCGCGCACTTCAGAAATAGCCACTTTGCTGAATTGAAAAACCAGCACGCCCAGGTTCTCAACCGCGGAACGCCATGATGCCCATGCGCGCCATTCGTTGGGCCATGCCAACTGGTCATCCAGAGACACGCCCAGCGCTGCTCTTAAACGCGCGCCGACCTCAATGGGCGATTCCTTTAATTTCGCACTCAAGGAAAATTCTGGAACAACCTCCCCAAGTTCGCCCATCAGATTCAGCGTGTTTTCACGCCGCGCCAGCATTTGCCGCAGGTTCAGTCGCAACTCCGGCGACTCATGCCCTGGAATTACATGAGGAAGCCGTCTATATTCAGCTGCAAGCGGTGTTAGCTGGGGAGGTTCAGGCAGAAAAAAAACACTGAGTGGCCGATGGAAGAAATGCGCAAGAGGTTTCTACCTGGCGCATTGTGGGAAGTGATTCCCCCTTCTCCCAGGCCTCAACCTTTTCAGGCTTTACATTTAGCCGTTTCGCCACTCGAAACAACTCAAAGCCGCTTTCTTGGCGAGCCCAGGAAAGCAGCGTGGGGTTAATCGAAATGTGTTGAGGAGTTGGCATAGGGTAGGATCAAGCGAAACATTTTCGCCGTAATTATCCCCCAAATGAACTGGACAATACAGCTTGGCACAACTGCGATGGGCGTTGCGATAAATAAATCAGACTCCATTTCTGCTTAAAAACAATTCGAAGCTGACCCGTTTAGTCTTGGACGATCTGAGACATTTAGCTCCTCGATTTCATATTTGATTTGATTTTTCGAATAACGTTTTTGTAGTAGATGCTCTTATCTTCGTTTGGTCTATCACATGCCTGAACTAATACATTATTCGCCCGCAGAAATCTTAGCTTCGTTCGGTCCAAATCTTCTCGCTGCTTAGGACAGTAGTAGTAAATCTTATTTTGGATATTCAGCTCGCTTCTTTTGATAGCGGCGCGCGCCCGAAAGGTCAATAACCACCATAAATGAATTTCAACGAAATCCAGCCCCAAGCCTACTATATGGACATCATGTGTAAAAAACACATCTAACCAACTCTCGATTTCATTTGGGTTGTTACTTCTTAATTTCTTGGTTATTGGGTCAGGACGGAAGTCTTTGTATGAATCGCCTGTTCCAGACACCACATAGTTACGCATAGCCTGCAAGTAACCGGAGTAATGCTCATATCCGAGAGCAATTGAGTTTGGTGTGTGTGCATCACCGTGGATATGCCAGAACCGAACATTTTTAGCCTTGTAATGCCTAAAGATGCTGTATCGAGTCTCAGATACCCTGCCTTCGTTTTTAAGTTTGGGTGGCGTTTTTTTTAATGCCTGCTCTAATGTGAATTCGTAATTTGTGGTTAATACCTCTTTAATTCCAAGATTCAACAAATCAGTATGTATTTTGTTTGGTCTTAGCCCTTGTACTTTATTCCCAATAAATCGTTTAATATCATTCTCTGATTTCGTGCCATGAGTTTCTGCGTAAATACATATTTCCTCATAGAACAAAGGAAACTGCTCTCGCAAATCATTTATCTTATTTTTTGCCCCTACATCTTTTACCAAATCCTTAAGTAGCTGCGCCCAATCGTAACCGGGACTTAGTGAATTAATATCATTGCCGATCAAGAGCGCATTCTTATTCATAATCCAGCCAACTTTCTAAATTATTTTGATTCTAAAGTTTGCTTGCTGAACGTCGCTTTGAGCCATCGATGAACACGATTTCGGATGTCGGCTCGCCCCGTGTAGCCTGCTCATTTTTGGCCTTGAGCAAATCTTGATCTTTCTTACCCATCCCACCAACATTGATGACAACATAAACGCCCTTCGATGTTTTTTCGGATTTCTTGTAAGCCTCGAGTTGCTTCTCATAACCAGCAACAACTTTAGGACTATCAGAGAGCTTGATTTCAACCATGATCTTAGCCTTGGCACCTACAGAAAATTTGAAATCAACTACACCAGTCCCAGTGTCCATCTCTGGACTTACATCTAGATTATTCGCCTCGCAATAACTATAAGCTACCGCAAAGAATAAACGTTGAGCAGATTTCTCTGGCCGCCTCTTCACACCTTGCCACAGTTCTTTCCATAGCCCTTTATCTTCAACCAAGAAGCAAAACTGGTTCACAATTTTCAAAACAATTTCGTAAACATCATCTATTGATGCTGCTGCACCTAGCATCAACGTTAAAGGCTCGTCGCGCGCGGCAGAGGTAAGTAAGTCTCGCCACTTCAACAAGCCTTGAGGATCTTTCTCAAAGTCATAACTGGTCGGTATGGCTTCATGAATAGACTGCATCAGCGCTTCAAATGCATCTTTGCTTGCCAGCACCGATCTCCTAATTTCACTTTTTTGTCGCCTGCTTTTGGCCTCCCAAATAGCACCGATCAACCGATTTGTCGTTGCTCGTAGCAGCGCATTCTTACGTGCCGCCTCACACACACTATCCCAATCTTGAGCAAGGGGTAATTCCCTAAGCACATCTTTAGGCAAGAGGATAATTGGGGTACGGCGAGTAGCCGTCGGATTTACTGGGAGATGAATAGATTGTGTGCCAAATTGGAACAGCTCTGTTGGCACATCAAGTGAATTAAGCACTCTCGTATTAAATTCAAACAAATCAGAAAGAATAATATTTGTTGTCATATCGCTAATCAAATCAGGCCCAACACCCTCCTCAAGCAATGGGAGAGCAACAAACAAATCAGGATCAACAACCCCCAGATCAACGATTTCTTTAGCAGTGGTCAGGATTCGGCTAGATAATTCTGGACCAAAGGCACTCCCTCGTATCGAGGCAGCACTGTAGCCCAAGCAAGTCCCGGGTACTTCTGAAAAATGAAGCCTACGTTGCGCCTCACGCCAAGCAACATCACCTATACGCGTAGATGCTTTTAGAAGCTTGATTATCTCTGCAAAATAATTACGAAATGATTTTGTTCCCTTTCGAATCTCGGGGTGCTTACTAACACCCAGAAGAAGAGGGTCAATAAATAATTTCACGTCGACATTCAGCGTTGGATCAAGAACGCCAAGTCCATCCAGTACTGACTCGTGTACACCGAAGTGTTCTGAAAATTGGATGGGATTACGTATTTTACCCATGGCTTAAAGTTTCAATTTTTATGCACGTTAATCGTGGCAGGAAAATGATTTAGCCAGAATTGACTGACGCAGGTGTTCGGCGCGCTTGACGTTGGCGTCAACCTGCTCATCGACTTCGCGGATGAGGGAGAGGCGACGGTCGACTTCGGTGACAATGCGGTGTTGTTCAGCAATGGGCGGCACCGGAACTCTAAATAGCTTCACGTCACCAACGTTGATATGGGCAACAGTGCTTCCAAGCGACTGAGCACGATATTGTGATTTAACGATTTCCGAGTGCAGGGTATGTCTGAGCAAGCTATTCAAAAACAAGGTGGAGGCCCTGAGGAGCATTACCCTCTGACCTAAACATGGCTTCATTCGATCAGGAACCAGAACTGCCGTGCCTATAGTTCCCTCTCTCGCGAAAACGATATCTCCAGTTTTTGGTTCAAGCCGCGCAATGCGCTCTTGGTAGGTCGCATCGTCAACGTACCTGGCGCGCTCGATTGCCAAGCCTTCGGATGTCATCCATGTGGTATCAACGCATGGAATACCCTCGCTCTGGAATCGTGGCGTACTGTGCGGGCAGTCGACTATCTGCTCACACACCGAATCAACTGTAGCCCACACCCACCCCGCCGGTAATTCGGCTAGGTCGGAGGTGTCTGGCGCGGCGGGTTCTTTGTATTTGCCCTTGCCTTGCCACTGGCTGCGGCGGGTTTCGAGGATGCGTTGCAGGAGTTGGGCGCCGGTTTCGTAGCTGCGGCCTTCGCGGCGGGCGAGTCCGGCTTCGGTTTCGACGAGGCGGCCTTCGACGGCGGCTTTGAGGACGGAAGCTTTGTAGCGCTTGAGGTTGGCCTTGACGTGCTTGAGGTTGGCGACGGCTTCGTCGAGGCGGGAGAATTGTTTTTCGATTTCCGCGACGATGAGTTTTTGTTGGTCGAGGGGTGCGACGGGAATCGGTAATTGTTTTGCTTTGGCGCCGGAAAGCTCAAGAAAGGTTGTGCCGCTCGCCATGCTCTCCGCCAGATCTTTGCTTCCCTTTAACCACCAGTACACGTAATCCGGCAGAACGCCTTCCTTCAGGACAAAGCTCTTGAAGCCTTGGTTTGTGCAGACAGGTCTAGAAGCAATTGCGACATAGCCAATCGGTGCACGCGACGTAAACAGCACCGTGCCTGCCGGTATCATTTTGGCGGAAGATTCTTCCAGCCCCTTTTTCGTTATGAAGCGAGCACCATGGGCGATGTACTTCGCTGTATAGCCAGATAGATCGGCGGGTGTTATCCAAGAGATCGTGCCACTCTCATAATTGGTTGGGTCGTTAGTTTTCGGGGTACCACCGCCAACGACATCAGCGATCTCGCCCATAGTCGTCCATTTCCAATCCGGTGGTAGCTCGATCAGTTCGGTATTCATGCCGCCAATGTCTCGTTCAATTCTTCAATGATCGTGTTCAGCTTGTCGCCGAATAGTTGATGCACTTTGCCGAGTCCGCCTTGTTGCGAAAATGGTGCGTACTCGAAATCGTCTGGCTCGATGCTGAGGTTTGCGGCGATGTGGTCGCGGATCATTTCGAGCCATTGGAGTTGTTCCTCTGTGAAAGGCTCTGGATTCCCGCTTTCGCGGGAATGACGACCTTGGGTAGCGAGCCATACCCTGAAGTTGGTGTTGACGCGCTCGGGGAACGGGATGAGTTCGTTGTCCTGGTGGATGGCGAAACGCACGAGGGACACGAGGTCGGTGAGGATGCGTTTGGCACTGGTGCCTTTGACCTTGGATTTTTCCAGCGCGGCGTAGGCGTTCCAGAGTTGGGATTCGTTCCACAGATAGGGTGGCTTTTCGATGGCGTCGGCGAGTTCCTTGATGTGCTCGAATTGCAGGCGTTTGCCTGCCTGCGTCACTCTGTGACGCGCAGGTAAACTGTAGAGCACTTGCAGGGCGGTGATTTCGTCCTTGTGGTCGTTGATGAATTGCTCGAAGGACTGGACCATGCCTTTGGCGCGGTCGAGGGCTTCGGCGGAGAAACCGCTTTCGAGGATTTCGTCGGCGCTGACGTGGTCGATGGTGATTTCGGTTTTTGCTTTTAGGTCGATTAAGAGTTGGCGCAGGGTTGGGTCGTGCAGGGGTTTGACGGCGTCATTGACGATGCGGGCGCGGGCTTCGATGCGCTGGGTTTCTGGATTCAGGCTTTCGCCGGAATGACGGCTTCCCTCTCCCCCGCCCTCTCCCGGAGGGAGAGGGGGTTGGATGGCGCCCTCCCCCAGAGGGAGAGGGAGTGTGCTGTCGGGGTCGAGGGAATGGACGATGCGGTGGGCGAGGTCTTTTAGGCCGAAGCCGCCGCTGGCGGCGCGGATTTTTTGGTCGTCGGAGGCAGAGATACGGTGTTCCATTCTTGCGAGGCGGCCGGCGAGCGAGGTGAGGACGTCGTCTTCGGTGTTGCCGAAGGCGACGGCCTGCATGAGTTTTTCGAAGCTGACGGTGGGCTTTTGCTCCATGGGGCGCGAATCGGTTTTGTCCTGCTCGCAGACGCCGACGGCGTCGACGATGACGAAGTGGTCCTTGGCTTTGGCATCGGGCGTGACGCTTTGCAGGTCATCAGTTTTCATGATGCGCACACCGCGGCCTTTCATCTGCTCGAAGTAGGCGCGGGATTTGACGGCACGCATGAACATGACGATTTCCACCGCCTTGATGTCAGTGCCGGTGGCGATCATGTCTACCGTTACCGCGATGCGCGGCATGGGACTGGTGCGGAATTCGTTGATGAGGTCTTTAGGTTTCGCGCCGGTGGTGCGGTAGGTGATCTTCTGCGCAAAGTCGTTGCCCTTGGCGAATTCCTCGCGCACGATCTCGACGATGTTTTCGGCGTGTGCGTCGTCCTTGGCGAAGATGAGGGTCTTGGGCACCCAATCGCGGCCGGGGAAGATTTCGGTGAAGAGCTTGTCGCGGAAGGTGCGGATGATGGTGCGGATCTGGTCCGGGGCGACCACGTCGCGGTCGAGCTGGTTAGGGTCGTAGCTGAAGTCGTCGTCGAGCTGTTCCCAGCGCTTCTTGCGGGTGTCGCGCTCCATGATCTGCACTGCGTAGCCGGACTCCACCTTGGAGCCGGTCTCGGTGATTCTGGTGCGGATGCGGTAGACATCGTAGTTGACGTTGACGCCGTCGGCCACGGCCATTTCGTGGTTGTATTCCATCACCAGGTTCTGGTGGAAGAAGCCGAAAGTCTGCTTGCTGGGCGTGGCGGTGAGGCCGATCAGGTAGGCGTCGAAGTATTCCAGCACCTGCGCCCAGAGGTTGTAGATGGAGCGGTGACATTCGTCGGTGATGATGATGTCGAAGCTCTCGATGGGGATGCTGGGGTTGTATTCGATGGGTTCCGGTTGATTGAACAGGCCGCTGAGTTGATCGACTGATTCTTCTTCGAGGTCTTCTGGCAGGTCTCTACCCTTGAGCATCGAGTACATGCGCTGAATGGTGCAGATGCAGACCCGCGCGGTGGTGTCGAGGGTGTTGCCCTGCAGGCGCTGGACAATGTATTCCTCGGTGAACTTGAAGTTGTTGTAGGGCGAGGCGTATTGCTGGAATTCCTTCAGCGTCTGGTCGGCGAGATTGCCGCGGTCGACCAGGAACAGGACTCTTCTTGCGCCGGCGAACTTGATCAGGCGGTAGATGAAGCTGATGGCGGTGAAAGTCTTGCCGGAGCCGGTGGCCATCTGGATCAGGGCGCGCGGACGGTTTTCCCTGAGCGATTGTTCGAGGTTGTGGATGGCGGTGACTTGCGCGGGCCAGAGGCCTTGTTCGACCAGGTACGGCATGTTGCGCAGGTTTGCCAGAAACGTTCCCGGCGCGAATTGCGCGGCTGGTGCAGGATTGCCGCCGCCAATGTTCAGCACCGTGGCTTGCGGCAGCAGACTGATCCACTCGGCCAGTATTTGCGGTTTATGGAAGGCGAACACCGGGCGCGAGCGCGGTTGCGGATCGAGGCCGTTGGTGAAGCGGGTTTCGATGCCGGTGGACTGGTAGGCGAACGGCAAGGGATTGCGCCAGCACGGCAGGCCGTCGGGCAGGCCTTGTTTGTATTTGTCGGATTGGGTTTCGACGCCGCTCAAGGGAAAACCCTCTTTCTTGGCCTCGATCACGCCGGCCGCCTTGCCATCCACATACAGCAGGTAGTCGGCAAAACCGTGGCCGGACTTGAGCGGGAATTCGCGAATCGCCACGCCTCGCGCTGCATGGATATTGGCGGCAGACGCGTCGCACACAAGCCAGCCTGCCTGCGCAAGCAAATGGTCGATATTTTGTCTGGCGAGTTCTTCAGGCGACACAGTATTTTTTATGGGAACTGGAGTTCCCTATTCCACTAATAGCGGCTGAGTGTCGCACCCTATGGGGGCGCTGTCCATATGCCAAAAGGCATACACTCTCAGCCTTGCAGCGATATTCATCGAACGATACTTCCGGCTGTTCGTGCTCGCCTGTTGCATATGATGCAGATTCTCGAATCGGTCATTCGTACTCGGTATATTTTTTTGAACTGCCCCGAACTTTGTCCGCCGGATATTTCTTGGCATTGATCGCCAGCTTCTTCTCGACCGCGGCCATCAAGTCCAGTTGCAATCTATCCGCCATCTCAACGAGGTAAATCTGGATGTCGGCGAGTTCGAGTTCGATCTCGGCAAGTTTCTCTGGCGTAAGGTTGGCGCTCTGTTCTTCGGTCAGCCACTGAAAATGCTCGACCAGCTCGGCCGCCTCGGCAATCAAAGCCATGGAAAGATTCTTGGGCGAATGGAACTGGTCCCAGTCGCGCTCGGCCACGAACTGGCGCAGTTTCTGTTTTAATTGATCAAGTTCCGCCCCCACCACCTTTACCTCCTTTGCTTACGCACAGCATGCGAATAGTAACGGTTTCCGGCGCTTCGCGGCAGGTCAAATTAGACGACCCTCTCAGTCAGGGCGTCGATGGCTTGAAGGTTCTTTGCCCGCCCCAACTTGAGGTCGCAATTTGCGACTTCAAGCTTGATATTCCAATCTGGCATATCAAAAAGGCGAACCTTGCCACCTCCAACCATTTCTGAAGTAGACTTTCCCCCATGAGCAAATCCCGTCGTTCCCGCACAAAAAAGATCGGTCTTCCGCCGGGCTCGCTGGTGCACGTCGGCGAGGTGAAGACCGCGCAGGCGGAGTTTTCGCTGATGCGCTATGGCGGCGCGCAACTGACTGAGCAGAGCGCAAACAACCTTTCCGGGCTGGATCTGCATTGCGGCGGGCCGGACACGCTGTGGCTCAATCTTTACGGCCTGCAGGACCCGGCGCTGATGGCCGAGGTCGGGCGCGCGTTCAACCTGCACCCGCTGGTGCTGGAGGATATCCTCAACACCGACCAGCGTCCCAAGCTGGACAGCTATGAGGGCTATCTGTATTTCGTTGCGCGCTTCTTCAGCTACGACAAGGCGACAATGGCGATCGGTTCGGAGCAGGTCAGCCTGATACTCGGCCACAATTTCGTGCTCACCTTCCAGGAACGCAAGACCGGCTCGTTCGACCCGGTGCGCGAGCGGCTGCGCGCGGACAAGGGCGTCGCGCGCAAATGCGGCGCCGATTACCTGGCCTATTCGCTGCTGGACATCATCGTCGACCGCTATTTCATCGTGCTGGAACAGGTCGGGGATGACTGCGAGGCGCTGGAAGAGGAACTGCTGCGCAAGCCGACGGCGACGATATTGCAAAGCATCCACAGGCTCAAGCGCGAAGCCATGGAGTTGCGCCGCGCCATCTGGCCGCTGCGCGAAGTGGTCAATGCGCTGATCCGCAACGACGGCGGCTACTTCCAGCCCGCGACCATTCCCTATCTGCGCGACGTGTACGACCACACCGTGCACCTGATCGAGTCGCTGGAGTCGGTGCGCGATTTGCTGGCGGGCATGCTGGACATCTACCTTTCCAGCATCAGCAACCGCGTCAACATGGAAGTGCGCGCGCTGACCGTGGTCGCCATGCTGTTCATGCCGGCCACGCTGATCGCCGGCATCTTCGGCATGAACTTCAAGGCGATTCCCTTGCTGCAGGACCCGGACGGCTTCTGGTTCGCGATGGGCATGATGGCCGCCATCGCGATTACCATGGCGCTGATCTTCTGGCGGCGGCAGTGGCTGAGCCAGCGCTGAGCCAGAAATAGTACTTGTCGGTTATCGCGTAACACAGGGTGCGCTTGTGCACCATGGTGCATAAATGCACCCTACGACTCACATTCCGGTATGCCCTGTAGGGTGCGCTTGCGCACCACTCGCATTTGGTGCGCAAGCGCACCCTACCTTGATTCCAGCATTGGCGCGCAAACGCACCCAGCGTTGATTCCAGAAATGAATTACCGGTACAGCGCCGGAAACTGGTCCTTCAGGTGCTCGACCTTGGGCCGGTCGTTGATCAGGATGTAGGGGTTGTACGGATGCAACTCGGCGAAGTTCTGGTGGTGGGCTTCGGCGGGATAAAACGCGGGCAGGGCTTCAACCCTGGTGACGATCTTTTGCGGATAGACATGCGCGGCATCGAGCTGGCTGATGTAGGACTCGGCGATGCGCTTCTGCTCGGCGTTCAGCGTGAAGATTTCCGAGCGGTATTGCGTGCCGCTGTCTGGGCCCTGGCGGTTGAGTTCGGTCGGGTCGTGGGCGACCGCGAAATAGATTTTCAACAATTGGCCGTAGCTGATCTTCGAAGGATCGTAGAGGACCTGGACCGATTCCGCGTGACCGGTGGTGCCGCTGCTGACCGTGTCGTATTCCGCCGTGTCCGCCGCACCGCCCGCATAGCCGGAAGTGGCGGAGGTGACGCCCTTCACGTGCTGGAACACCCACTGCACGCCCCAGAAGCAGCCACCCGCGAATACGGCGGTTTGCTGCGACGAAGCCGTGGCGAGGGGCGCATCGCTGTTGGGATTGGGCAGGCTGGCGGTTTGCCCGTCCGCGCATGCTTGCCCGCACAGCAGGGCGGATAAGACTAAAGTTAATAAATAACGCACGGTGAGTCTCCTTTCGTCATGGCGGCAATCCACACATGGCAGCCTCCAATAGTTTGTCATACCCGCGAAGGCGGGTATCCAGTTATTGTTTATGCCGGGTTCCCGCCTTCGCGGGAACGACAACACTGTCAACCCTGCGGCACTGGAATCCGGGCTGGAACATCCTAGCCGAAGGTGAACGCATACGCTTCCAGTCCCGGCGCATCCGATTCGATTTCCAGCAGGCTGTTCTTCGGCGTTTTCTGGTCGATCAATTCATACAGCGTGTGGCGCCCGACACTGAGCATACCCGCTGGCGCATCCTTGCCGGCATTGCCGCCGACGGCTTCGCCATTGAGCTTGAGCGATATACCCACGGGTTTGCCGCTGGCACTGCCGAGCACGAGGAACACTCTGCGCGCCTTGAAGTTGAGGCGCAGCGCAGCGCCTGCTTCACCCGCGATTATCTTCTGCGTTTCGACTTTCCATTTGCCGTTCAGCGCCCACTGGTTTTCGGCGAGGAAAGCCGGGAAGCGATAGTCGTGTTGCGCGTCCTGTGCCACGCGTTCCTTGCCGGCGAAACTTTTCGCGCGGTCGTAGCCAAGATAGGTCTCCGGCGTCTGGTCGGACGTGTATGACGGCGCTTCCGCCTGCACCGCTGCACCCTGCCCTTGCAGTCCGAGCAGGTAGCGGATGTTGTTTTCGGTCACGTCATAATCGCCCTCGCCGAAATGGGTGTAGACCACTCGGCCAGAGCGGTCGATCAGGTAGTGCGCAGGCCAGTAGCGGTTATTGAATTTCACCCAGGTGGAAAGCTGGTTGTCCAGCGCCACCGGGTATTGGATGCCGTGCTGTGCGATCGCGGCCTTGACGTTGTCGAGCTTCTTCTCGAACTCGAATTCCGGCGCATGCACGCCGACGATCACCAGTCCCTGGTCGCGGTATTTCCTGTCCCAGTCGGTGATGTAGGGCAGCGTGCGCACGCAGTTGATGCAGGAGTAGGTCCAGAAATCGATCAGCACCACCTTGCCCTTCAGGCTTTGCATGGTGAGCGGCTGCGAGTTCAGCCAGGCTTCGATGCCGGAAAATTCTGGCGCATTGTAGGGATTCTTGAGGCCGTTCTCCAGCACCAGTTCGCCGCGCGGCGCGGCGGTATTTTTCGGCGAGGAGAACAGCGACTGCGCATCGACGCCGGAGGCGATGAAGGCGACAGATGCCAGTATCAGCACACCGAATGCCCGGCGCACCGCTTCGGCGTGTCGGGTGAGGAATCCAAGCTTGTTCATGATTTTTCTCCCGGTCAGAGCGATGATCAGCATCGGCACGCCCGCGCCGATAGCGAATGAAACGATGACGAGGTCGCCGGCGAGATCGGACTGCTGGCGGATAACCTGCACCAGCACGGCAGCCAGGATCGGCCCCGCGCACGGCGTCCACACCAGCCCGATCAGCGAGCCGATGACGATACCGCTGCCCAGCCCTTGCCCGCCTGTTCCGGCCACGCGGTTGCCGAAATTCGCCGCGCCTTGCGTCAGTGTGCTGAATTTTTCCGAAAGTTTTGAAGAGAGCAGCACCAGGCCAAATAGCGCGAGCAGCACCAGCGACGCATCCTTGATAATGTCGAGGTCGATGCCGAGCAGCGCAACGATCTTGCGCGCCAGGATAGCGAACACCGTGAACGCCAGCACGAAGCCGAGGATGATGCCGTAGGGCCTGCGCCTGCCGCCGTCGACCGAGGCCGCCAGCACCAGCGGCAGCACTGGCAGGATGCAGGGCGAGACGATCAGTGCCAGCCCTTCTAGGAACGCGAGGCCGATGTCGATGCCGTTCATGGTTACCCGTGATCCGCAATGAAGCGCAGCGCCACGCCGTTGTTGCAATAGCGCAGGCCGGTGGGTTTGGGACCATCGTCGAACAGATGGCCGTGGTGGCCGCCGCAGCGCGCGCAATGGTATTCGGTGCGCGGGATAATCAGCGCAAAATCCTTCCTGGTCTCGACGTGGCCGGGCAGCACGTCGAAGAAACTGGGCCAGCCGGTGCCGCTGTCGAACTTGAATTTCGACGGAAACAGCGGAAAATCACAGGCGACGCAAACAAACAGGCCGCTGCGCTCTTCGTGGTTGAGCGGGCTGGTGAACGGCCGTTCGGTGCCTTCGTCGCGCAGTACGTTATATTGCTCCGGCGTGAGCAGCTTCTTCCATTCCGCGTTGGTCTTGGTGAGCTTTTCGATGCGTTCCGCAGCGAATGCCGTCAAGGCAAATCCGGGAACCAGCAGGATGCCGGTTCCGCCTGCCGCCAGTCTGATAAATGTACGTCTGTCCATGATATTTGCCTAACAAGTAGAATGAGAGTTGGAACCTGGCGCCGGTTGATTCGGCCAATACGCAAAAATAGTTACACGAGATGACGGAACAGACCGCAAACCTGGAAGCGCTGATGCGCCAGTCGCTGGACGGTGACCAGCGTGCCTACGCCGAACTGCTGCGCGAGACCGCGCGCATGCTGCGGCCGTTCCTGTCAAAACGCTTGAGTTTCGACAGCGAGGTCGAGGACTTGTTGCAGGAAATATTGATTTCCATCCACAAGGCGCGCCACACCTACGACGGCCAGCGACCCTACAAGCCGTGGGCCTATGCCATCGCCAAGTTCCGCCTGCATGATTACCTGCGCATGCACTATGCCGACCAGTTGCGCCATGCGGTGGATATTTCCGAACTGGAAAATAACTTGCACGAGGATGTAACCGAATCCCCCATCAGCTACGAATCCATCAGCGGGGAAGTCCACAAACTCCCCGGGAAGCAGGCTGCCATCCTGCAACTGATGCATCGGGATGGCTACACCGCGAAAGAGGCGGCGGAAAGACTGGGCATGACCGAGTCCGCAGTGAAGGTCGCGGCGCATCGCGCCTACAAGGTATTGAGACAGAAACTGGAACGCTAATGGCAGATATCGAACAACTGGTAGCAGAGCTGGCGCATGACGTAGCAGCGGTGCAACCCGCGCCGCATCCTTACGTGTTGAGCCTGAAATGGATAGGCGCCGCCGCGGTTTACCTGGCGGTCTCGCTGGCTCTTTCCGGCCTGCGCCCGGATCTGGCGCAGGCGTTGCAACAGCCGTGGTATATCGCCGAGGTCGTCGCGCTGCTGCTGATCTTTATCGCGACGTCGTTCAGCGCCGCGTTATTGGCGTTCCCCGACCTGCACCAGGAGCGCGCACTGGCATTTGCGCCGGCTGTGATGTTCGCGGTGTTTCTGCTGGTGCTGCTGCTCGCCTGGCATGCGGACAGTCCACCCGCGCCGCTGCCCGAGCACAGCTTCCAGTGCACGATCAGCATCATTCTGGTTTCGTTGTTGCCGATGGCATGGACGTTCCACGCCATGCGCAAGTTTGCCAGCACGCATTACCATCTGGCGGGTGCCATTGCCCTGCTTTCCGCGTTCAGCGTTGGCGCGCTTTGGCTGCGGCTGCACGAGGTCAATGATTCCATCGTGCACGTGGTCGAGTGGCACTACCTGCCGATGCTGGCCTGCGGTCTGGTCGGTCTGGGGCTGGGCAGGCTGCTGCTGAAGTGGTGACGTGGTATTCTTCGTCACGCGGTTGACCTTTGAAACGAGGAAACCAACATGAGCCAACAAACCGATTCCCCAATCACCCGGCCACGCAGTGTCGACCGTCTGGTCACCGGGCGCGCGACTTCGGACGGCGCCGGCGTGAAGCTCACCCGTGTGCTCACCCAGGATCTGCAACGGCGGCTCGACCCATTTCTGATGCTGGATGCATTTCTCAGCGACAATCCGGATGACTACATCGGCGGTTTCCCCGACCATCCGCATCGCGGCTTCGAGACCGTGACCTACATGATAGCCGGCCGCTTGCGCCATCGTGACAACGGGGGACATGAAGGATTGTTGCAGAACGGCGGCGTGCAATGGATGACTGCGGGCCGCGGCATCATCCATTCCGAAATGCCGGAGCAGGAGAACGGCGTGATGGAAGGCTTCCAGTTATGGCTCAACCTGCCCGCCCGGGAAAAGCTATGCGCCCCCTGGTACCGCGATATTCCCAGTGCCGAGATACCCGAGTTCACCACCGCAGGAGGCGTAACGGTGCGTGTCATCGCCGGAACGAGCCACGGCACCGTCGGCGCGATGCAGCGTCAGGACACGATCCCGCTCTATCTGGACATTCATTTCAGCGCTCATCAAACGTTCAGGCAGTCACTGCCGGATACACACAATGCTTTCGTCTACGTTTATCGCGGCAAGATCAAGATCGGGGAGGTATCGCTGACGGAACGAAAAATGGCCATCCTGTCCAACGACGCGGGTTCGGATGGCGTCATCCTGCACGCCGATGCTCCTGCGCGCGCGCTGCTGATCGCCGGCTTGCCGCTGCATGAACCGATCGCCCAATATGGCCCGTTCGTGATGAATACGCAGCAGGAAATCAGCCAGGCGGTGATCGATTATCAAAACGGCCGCTTCTGACCGGCTCTTGTTTCGATTGCAATCAGGCCGCGCTACCCGCGCCAGCCCCAATCCTCCGGTTGACGGATCGCTTCAGCTGTGGCTAAGACCGCCTGCCGTAAGACTATTGCTGAACACGCGCGTCCTCGGCAGGCCGAGCCCAAGGAAGAATTGTTCTGCGACTTCGATCGCGGCTTCCGGCCCGGCAATATAAACGTCGCCCTCCTTCACCTGCGGATTGTTTTCGACCATCGCATGCAACGCACCACGCAGCGCCTCGGCGCGCTTGTCGGTAAGCATGCGCAGATCGTAACCGGTAACGATGGAAGAAAAATGAAAGTTGTCCAGGGCATCCATCCACGAACGGCCCAGATTGCGCATGTACAGGCTGTCCTCGTCTGAGGCTATCCAGCACAGGTTGATCGTTTCCGCGGTATCCAGCGACATCGCATGTTCAATCAGGCTTTTGATTGGCGCAAAGCCGGTGTCGAAGGCGATGAAGTAAAGCGGGCGCGCCGTTTTCTCCTGCAGAATGAACTCGCCGTTCGGCCCTTCGATTTCGACCAGGTCATTTTTCTTGAGGCGGTTGAACAGGTAATCGGCAAACAGGTTGCCGGGCATGCGGCGCACATGGAACAGCAGGTTGCGGTCATCGCACGGGCAACTGGCAATCGGCAGCTCGGCGCTGAGCGATTGTCCCAGGCGTAAAGAAACGCTTTGCCCGGCGAGGAATCGCAGACGCCGGGTGCGCGGTGTCTGCAAGTGCAATAGCGCCATATCCGGTGCCAGCAGCCCAATGGATTTGACACTGGCCGTGACCTGTTGGAAGGGAATGTCCTGCACGCTGCCGGCCACCGGCGCCTCGATCTCCACATCAGTAACCGCGGTGCAGGAGCACATCAGTGCATGGCCCTGATCCTTCTCCGCCTGCGGAATCACATAATCATGGTGGCGCACTGTCTTGATCTGCCCCGAAACCACGCGCGCCTTGCACAGGCCGCAATTGCCGCCGCTGCAGCCGTAGTTGAGCGGAATGCCGGCGCGCAGCGCGGCTTCGAGCAGCGTGTCGTTGCCATCAACGAAGAAATCATGGCCGCTGGGCAGCAAGGTCACATGCGCCGACATCACGCGCAGAACGTTGTCCCGTACCGCCAGCGGATTGGGGTAGTCCGGCTGCATGGCAGCGGTGATCTCGTTCTTCATCCAGGTTTTAAAATTGTTCACGATGGTTTTGTCCTCCACATGGCAACTGCCTTCGATCTCGCTCAACTTGTTCTGCAACCGGTCGAGCAGCGTATTGAAATGCATGATCCGGGTTTGCGCGCCGGAAAGTTCCCGGCTCATCTCGGTGACGCGCGCGGCCAGAACTTCCACATCCGGCATGGCGCGTTCGAATACGCGTTTGCCGAAAGCCCGTTCCTTGATGTGGACAACGCGGGCGTATTCCCCGTTGTCTTCCAGTTGTGCATTCGGATACGAGGCAAGCAGGTCATCCAGGTTGATGAAGCCGTCGAACGAGGGCAGTTTGCCATCCCGGATTCTCTTCTGCAGTTCATTGCGCGTCACGCCAACCAGACGCGCGGCTCTTGAAAGACTGATGGATTGTGTCATGGCATCGTTTCAATCCTGATGCTGGAGAATATTTATGGTGATGACTATAGCAGCGGGAAACCCTATCTTCAACGCGGGCTGATAATGTGAAAGATTTCAAAGCTCGGCACGCCTCCGCAACGAGGGCCTGATATTGCTGGAAAAAGCCTGGCAAATAAACCCCACTGCAGACGCGGAATCAAGGCCAGATGAGCCTGCGCCGTAGATATGCCGCCAAACGGTCGGAACAAGCGGACTATCGTATTTTTCTGGCATGCCGCATTGAAGCACAAGCTGGTAAAGTAGCGCTAAATGGTACAATACAAATTCTGTTATGAAGAAGATCACCAATATTTTGGCCGTGGTAGCCATCACCGCGTGGGTCGGCGGTATGTGGGGCATCGGGTATCTGGCAGTACCGGTGTTATTCCGGACATTGCCGGATAAAATGCTGGCGGGGTTGCTGGCCGGCAAGATGTTCACCCTGGTCGCCTATGTCGGCATGGTCAGTGCCTGTTATCTGCTGCTCCAGCAGTTGGCCACATCCGGTAGCGCGGCACTTCGGCTCACGGCTTTTCGCGTCGCGGGCGTTATGCTGCTGCTTACATTGGTCGGGCAATTCGGCCTTCAGCCGATCATGGCAGACTTGAAGGCCCAGGCCTTTCCCGAAGACGTCATGCACAGCGTTTATGCCGGCCGCTTCGACACCTTCCATCATGTGGCCAGCGCACTTTACGTGGTACAAAGCCTGCTGGGCATCGTGCTGGTGCTCAAAGCAAAAATCGATAGCGCTTGATTCAAACCGATCAAGCGGATGGTTCGGAAACAGGATGCGTTATTCCCGGACTGAACTGGCAAGACCGCGTGCGAACCGGCAAGTCAGCTCGAACTGCCTGATTTGATGTACTGTATATCATTGAAGGAGGCAAATATGAAATTCGCCATACTGATGCCTGTCCTGCTGGCTTCCATGATTTTGGCCGCGTGCGGGAAAGAGAATGATCACCACGATGCGCCAAAGTTGTTCGAGGATCAGCGCGCCATGCTGGACAAGGCGAAAAATGTCGGCAACACGCTACAGCAACAGGCGGATGAACAAAAAAAAGAACTAGACCAGCAATCCCAGTGACAAATCCTTCCGGGTCACCATTGTGCATTTATGAACACAAATCCACCTCCTTTCACCCTGGGTGAGATCGACACAATATTCAGCAACGTCGATCCTGAAGTGGTATGGCACAAGGCCATGGGTATTGTCATGCGCATCAGTCCTGATTATGACTCATCGCTGACGCGCGCCGTGTTTAAGGACGTGATGCGTCTGTTCCGGGGTGAGTATCCCGGTTATTTCGCCATCCAGACGCCGTATCACGATCAACGGCATACGCTGGATGTCTTCATGTGCGCCATCAGATTGATGCATGGCATGCATCTCTCGGGCACCCGTTTTGATGACCAGGATATTTCGCTGGTTTTTATCGCAACACTGATGCATGACCTCGGCTATGCGCAGCATGAAGGAGAAGAAGGCGGAACCGGAGCGAAGTTCACCAGATCCCATGTTTCACGCGGCATCGATTTCATGCGGAATTACCTTGGCAATCTGAATTGCCCGCCCGCCTATGCCGAATCCCTGAAATTCATCATGCGCAGCACTGACGTGGATTTTCCGTTCCAGAATATCGGTTTCCCGGATCAGCGTTCCCGCTTGCTGGGCCAGATTGTCGGGACTGCCGACATCGTTGGTCAAATGGCTGATCGCGCCTATCTGGAAAAATTGCAGTACCTCTACCTGGAATTCAAGGAAGCAAATTTGGGGGATTACCAAAGCACCTATGACCTGCTGTGCAAGACCAGGAGTTTTTACGAGTTCACTCTTGAAAAACTGGATGGGACATACAACAGCCTGTATACCAAATTATCTTTCTATTTCCTGGATACGATGGGAGTCGACAATAACTACTATCTGGAATCCATCGAAAAGAACATCGCTTACCTGTCGAAAATCACCGCCCTGAATGAGGAGCAATACCAAGCCATGCTCAAGCGCAGCAGCAAGCTGGAGAAACCAGAAAATACGGACGAAGCGAATTCTTCCAGTGGCAGCCATTCAGCTGCGTGAGCTCCATGCTGCCTTTATCCCACTACGAGCGCATTGGCGGCGAAAAAAAAGTGCGCGAGCTGGTACAACGCTTCTACCGGATGATGGACGAGCTTCCCGAATCCCATGGCATACGCAAACTCCATCCGGCAGACCTGAAAAGTTCAGAAGACAAACTGTTCAAGTTCCTGTCCGGCTGGATGGGAGGCCCGCAGTTGTATGTTCAGGAACACGGCGAAGCCATGTTGCGGCGGCGCCACCTGCCTTTCCCCATCGGCGACGCTGAGCGGGATCAGTGGCTGATGTGCATGAAACAGGCCCTGCAGGAAGTCGTCGAGAATGACCAACTGCGCAACGAACTGCTCGCTTCCTTAACCAAGGTGGCGGAGCACATGCGCAACCGACCAGCCTGATTTCCTCCCGCCAGCCAATGACAACTCCACTCCACACGCGACGGGTCGCTTAGTGGATTGCGGATGTTCAGTGCTCCACGCAGGGACCGGCAGTTTGCATGGCACCTGAAGTTAAATTACCACCGGCAAAGCCGGTGGCTTATTGGGTGAGCCCCTCAAAGGGGCCGATAAACCCGTGAGCCGCCCAGGGCGGCTGGTTTTTGCTCCTTCCCCCTTGCAGGGGGAAGGTTGGGATGGGGGTAGAACAGTGGAGATGCAAAGTTTCTACCCCCTCCCTAGCCCTCCCCCTGCAACGGGGAGAGCGAAGCGAGGGGGCCGAACGATATTGCTTAGTTTTTACTTCGCTCTTTCATGACCGCTGGAACGGTCAAACCTAACGGAGTCCCGCATATCCGGGGGTTTACCTTAGTTAATTAACTCCCGCCCATCTCCAGCATCAGTTGATTCACGCGCTTGACGAAACCCGCGGGGTCGTCAAGTTGCCCGCCTTCGGCCAGCAAGGCCTGGTCGAACAGCACTGCCGCCCAGTCGTCGAAACGCTGGTCCTCGTTTTTCAAGCGCAATACCACCGGATGCCTGGGATTGATTTCCAGAATCGGCGGCGAGTTGGGCGCTTTCTGTCCGGCAGACTTCAACAAGCGCGCCAGGTTGCCGCCAATGTCGTGCTCATCCGCCACCAGGCAGGCCGGGGAATCGGTCAATCGGTGCGTGACGCGCACTTCCTTCACGCGGCCTGCGAGGCTGTCCTTGATTTTGCCGGTCAAATCCCTTAATTCGTCCGCTTCCTTTTCCTGTTCCTGCTTTTCCGTTGCATCTTCCAGCTTGCCCAGATCCAGACCGCCCTTGGCCACGGAAACCAGTTGCTTCCCATCGAACTCGGCAAGGTTGCTCACCACCCATTCATCCACGCGATCCGACAACAGCAATACTTCGATGCCCTTCTTGCGGAACACTTCCAGGTGCGGGCTGTTTTTCGCGGCGTTGAAGGTCTCGGCAGTGACATAGTAGATTTTCTCCTGGCCTTCCTTCATGCGGTTGATATAGTCCTTGAGCGACACGGTTTCGTCTGCGCTGTCGGCCTGCGTCGAGGCAAAGCGCAGCAGCCCGGCGATCTTGTCCTTGTTGGTGAAATCCTCACCTATGCCTTCTTTCAGCACCCTGCCGAATTCGCCCCAGAATTTTGCATATTTCTCCTGGTCGTTCTCGGCCAGGTCGGACAACATACCCAGCACCTTGCTCGTGCATCCCTTGCGGATGGCTTCGATGTCCTTCGATTCCTGCAGAATCTCGCGTGACACGTTGAGCGGCAGGTCGGAAGAATCCACCACGCCGCGCACGAAGCGCAGGTAAAGCGGCATCAATTGTTCGGCATCGTCCATGATGAACACACGGCGCACGTAGAGCTTGATGCCATGGCGCGCATTGCGGTCCCACATATCGAACGGCGCGCGCGCCGGGATATAGAGCAGTTGCGTGTATTCCTGCCGTCCCTCGACGCGCGCATGCGTCCATGCCAGCGGATCGTCATAGTCGTGGCCGACGTGCTTGTAGAATTCCTTGTACTGTTCCTCGGTGATCTCGTTCTTGCTGCGCGTCCATAGCGCGGACGCCTGATTGACAGTCTCGTCCTCGTCCAGTATTTCGTTCTTGCCGTCCTTCCACTCTTCCTTCTTCATCAGGATGGGCTGCACGATGTGGTTGGAATACTTGCGGATGATATTGCGCAGCTGATGGCCGTCCAGCAGGTCGTCCTGGCCGTCACGCAGGTGCAGGGTGATCTCGGTGCCGCGCGCTGGCCTGTCCGTCATCTCGATGGAGAATTCGCCGCCGCCATCGGATTCCCAGCGCACGCCCTGGTCCGCGTTCTCGCCAGCGCGGCGCGTGAGCACCGTCACCCTGTCGGCCACGATGAAGGCGGAATAGAAACCCACGCCGAACTGGCCGATCAGATGCGCGTCCTTCTGTTGGTCGCCCGATAACCGGGTAAAGAATTCGCGCGTGCCGGACTTGGCAATGGTGCCGAGATTGGCGATCACTTCGTCGCGGTTCATGCCGACGCCGTTGTCGGCAATGGTCAGCGTGTGCGCATCCTTGTCATAGCTGATGCGGATGTTCAGCTCGGAATCGTTCTCGAACAGGGAGGCATTGTGCAGCGCCTCGAAGCGCAGCTTGTCGCAGGCATCGGAGGCATTGGAAATCAATTCACGCAGGAAAATCTCGCGGTTGGAATACAGCGAGTGGATCATCAATTGCAGAAGCTGTTTCACCTCGGTCTGGAAGCCCAGGGTTTCGCGGGTACTGGTAGCGGTTTCGGTCATTGCTTTCTCCGTTGGTAATGGACGCTGGATGATCGGCCAGATTGGGGCAGAATTGCGAATTTCAAGGGGAAGCCGCGAGAGACTTCTCCAGCACCTCGAAACGCAGCCCTTCCACCTTGGGCAAACCAAATCTCGGATCAGCGGAAGGGAACGGCTTGGTCTGGCCGGTGCGCCGGAAGCCGCGCCGCTGGTAATAGGCGATCAATTCATGGCGCAGCGTGATCACTTGCATCTGCATGCGTGTTGCACCCCATTCCGTCCGGACGAAATGCTCCGCCGTCGCCATGACGCGGCTGCCCAGTCCGCGTCCCTGCATTACAGGCTTGATGACCAGCATCCCCAGGTAAGCGGTCGCCGCATCCACCCGCTCCAGATGCACCGAACCGATGATCTCGTCGCCAAGCAGGCACAGCAGGATCACCGAACCGGCCAGCCCGAGCAGGCGCGCTATTTCCTCCGCATCGGTGCGTTGCCCGCCCAATAGATCAGCCTCGGTCGTCCACCCGGCGCGGCTTGATTCCCCGCGATAGGCCGAATTGACCAGCGCGACGATGGCGTCCACGTCCGCCGCTGTGGCACGGCGGAAAAAAAGGTTACTGCTGGTCTCACCCCGGCGTTCCTGTGGGGATGCGGAGGTCATTCGGAACCCTCGCGGATTTCGATGAACTCCAGCGCGTTGCCATCCGGGTCGCGGCAAAACAGCGCGCGGCGGCCCGATTTGTTCAGCGTACAGGCAACGCCCGCTGCTGCCAGCCGACGCATCAATTCTTCCAGATCATTGACCGCCAGCGCCACATGGCGGTCGCGGCCGCCGTGCCGCGGGTGCTGGGGGTGCTGCAATCCTGCTTCCGGGTTGGACAGTTGCATCAGGTGGATTTGCTGGTTCGCGCCGACCTCATACCACACCCCGGGATAGCCCAGGTCGGGGCGCGCCGGACTGGGCAAAAAACCCAGCAACGTTTCGTAAAAAATACGCGAACGTCCCAGGTCGGCCGTCAGGAACGAAGCATGCAGCAAGGCGGAGATTTTCATTATTCAATGTGGTTCAAGTGATCCGCACACTATAAGAGCGCTGTATCTGCAAGGCAATTCCACTAACTTGATTAAAATAGCGCGTGGGCAAGGCATTTCTGAAAAAATGCAAATTCAGGCCCCAGATTTCCCTGAAAACACAGAGACAGCGCAGGTTCGAGGTATTTCGACCGTCGAAAATGGAAGATGGCTGCATTTGCAACAGCCGATGTTTTCCCTCTGTGTTCTCTTTGGGTATCTGTTTTTTTAAAAAAATGCGGGGGTAACGATGGACTACCGGCAATTGGGCGACAGCGATTTGAGTGTATCAGCATTGTGCCTCGGCACGATGACCTTCGGCGAACAGAACAGCGAGGCAGATGCCCACGCCCAGCTTGATTTTGCCATATCGCGCGGGGTCAATTTCATCGATACCGCCGAGATGTATCCGGTTCCTCCGCGTGCTGAAACACAGGGGCGCACCGAGAGTTATATCGGCTCGTGGTTGAAACACCAGCAGCGCAACAAACTGATCGTCGCCACCAAGTTTGCCGGGCCATCGCGCGGGTTTGCCTGGATACGCAACGGCCCGCGCGTCAACCGCAAACACATCACCGCCGCAATAGACGGCAGCCTGAAACGGTTGCAGACCGACTATGTGGACCTCTATCAGATTCATTGGCCGGATCGTTATGTGCCTATGTTCGGCGGAACCAGCTATGACGTTGCGCAGGAGCACGACAGCACGCCGATCGCCGAACAACTGCAAGCGCTGGCGGATCTGGTCAAGGCCGGCAAGGTGCGTCACATCGGCCTCAGCAATGAGACGCCGTGGGGGGTATGCGAATTCGTTAGATGTGCGGAAAAATTCGGGCTGCCGAAGATCGTAACCGTGCAGAACGCCTATCACTTGATGAACCGCACCTTCGAGACAGGACTGGCAGAAGCGTGCCGCCACCTGCATGTCGGGTTGCTGGCATATAGCCCGCTGGCGTTCGGCTGGCTCAGCGGAAAATACCTCGCCGACCCAAACGCAAAGGGACGCATCACGCTCTTTTCCGCCTTTGGACAACGCTACGCGAAACCCAACGTGCCTGCGGCAAGCAAGGAATATGTGCGCATCTCACAGGAAGCCGGCTTGAGCCCCGCACAGATGGCATTGGCCTTTGCACGCACGCGTTGGTTCAACTGCAGCGTGATTCTCGGCGCAACGAATCTGGATCAGTTGCAGGAAAATCTGGACAGCGCCGAGGTGGTTTTATCGGCAGAGGTGCTGGAACAAATCGAGTCGGTGCATAAGATGTATCCGAATCCGGCGCCTTGATACATTCATACACAGCGACATAAATCTACTGCGCGAACTGGCATCGGGGTCGCGCGGTGCTCGGCATCCTCATATACTCGCATGTTTACTCCGGTGCCTGCGCTCCGGGCTTCCCCAATGCCAACCCGCTCGCCACGATTTCTGTCGCTATGTATAGATCATGCCAGAGATTCCATGTCGGAGTGTGCGCCATCGCTGCATCAAGGACGAAAAAATCGGGGCAGTTGCCTGCCCCGATAAGACTAGGTATTGCACCTAGGGGGGAGAAACAAAACATGTTGCGGTGCGGCAATTGAACCGAACCGCAACAATCAGACTCCAGTGATGCCGTAAAGTTCGCTTGCAATTTACCCAATTTCAGGGAATAAAGCCATGACAGTTCATCCGCTTCCGGACTTCAGGAATGAATGGAAAAAATTCCGGACAATCGGTCAAGATCAGGGATTGAACGGCTATGGGATTGGCCTGTGCTGACGCAATCCATGAATCGGCTGACGCAGGGCGCGCTTACCACGTTCAGTTTCCGTCATTCCGCGAAAACCAGCGCAGCGAACTACGGCGGGAATGACGTCAGAATTTAACCGGCTTCACTTTCCCCGCTGCCAGGCTGGCCCGTTCCCTCGCCTGATCGGTATCCTTGCCGTTCGCCAACGCCACGCCCATGCGGCGCTTCCTGAAGGACTCCGGCTTGCCGAACAGGCGCAGATCACTTTGCGGGACGAGCAGTGCATCTGCCAGACCTTCGAAGGCGATGCCTTTCTCATCCAGTTGGCCATAGATCACGGCGGAGGCGCCCGGCTCACGCAACGATACATCCACCGGCAGGCCGAGAATGGCGCGGGCATGCAGTTCGAATTCATTGAGCCGCTGGCTGCACAGGGTGACCATGCCGGTGTCGTGCGGGCGCGGGCTGACTTCGCTGAACCAGACCTGGTCGCCCTTGACGAACAGCTCGACACCAAAGATTCCCAAACCGCCCAGATCGTCAGTGATCTGTCTGGCGATATCGCGGGCGCGTTGCAAGGCCAGAGGTGACATGGCCTGAGGCTGCCAGCTCTCGACGTAATCACCGCTCACCTGCACATGGCCGATGGGTTCGCAGAAATGCGTTTCGATTTCTCCGTTCCCGCCGACCGCACGCACCGTAAGCTGCGTGATCTCGTAGTCAAAATTGATCAAGCCCTCGACGATGACGCGCCCCTGATTCACGCGCGAAGCACTGGCGGCATAATCCCACGCAGCCTCCACTTCGCCGGCGTTGTCCACCCTGGACTGTCCCTTGCCGGAGGAGGACATCACCGGCTTGACGATGCATGGGTAGCCGATGCTTCCATCTATCGAGGCGCGCAGTTGTTCCAGGCTGCTGGCGAACTGGTAGGGCGAGGTTGGCAGCCGCAGCGTCTCGGCGGCAAGGCGGCGGAGGCCTTCGCGGTTCATCGTGAGTTGCGCGGCACGGGCCGTGGGGATGACTCGCGCCAGCCCTTCCTGCTCGATTTCCACCAACATGGCGGTGGCGATGGCCTCGATCTCCGGCACGATGAGGTGCGGGCGTTCCTGCTCGATCAATGCGCGCAATGCCGCACCATCCGCCATGTTGATGACATGGGCGCGATGCGCAACCTGATGTCCCGGGGCATTGGCGTAGCGATCCACCGCGATGGTTTCCACGCCGAGGCGTTGCAGCGCGATGAGGACTTCCTTGCCCAGTTCGCCGCTGCCGAGCAGCATGACTTTGGTGGCGGAGGGACTCAGCGGCGTGCCGATTATGCGGTTGTTGCTCATGATGCCTGTTTTCCTTCTTCAGTTGTTCCTTTATACAGTTTGCCGGAGAACAGGCTGGCCGTCACGATCAGCACCGCCCCGGCAAATTCCCGCGCGCCCATTGCCTCGCCCGCCAGAAAATACGATGCCACGGCAGCGACCACCAGTTCGAACATGAACAGCAGGATGGACCGGTTGGCGGGCAACAGGGTCAGTCCGTATTGCACCGAGAAACTGGTGCAACACAGCACCAGCGCGACCAGCAGAATCAGCCACCAAGCAGCCGGCGTGATAGCCTGCACTTGCGCTTCAACATTGCCGCCATACAGCAGGGGAATGGCGGTCAGCAGCGATGTTCCAAACCACACTGTGGCGGATTTGAAGTTGATGCTCAGTTGCTGCACACGGCGCACCAGGACGTTGGTCGCGGCGAAGCACAGTCCCGCCGACAGCCCGATCCATTCGGCCAGGTTTTGTGGCAGCGGCGGGCTGTTGCCGGGTTGCCACAGCATGACGAACGCGCCGCCCAGAGACGATGCGATGATGGCATAACCATATCGGTTCAAGCGTTCGCCAAGCATGATTCTGGACAGCAGTACCGTCCACAGCGGTGCAAGGTAGAACAACAGCAGCACGCGCATGACCTCGCCGCCCAGCATCGCCAGCACGTAGCCGAGATTGGTCCAGCCCGCGCACAGGGTCAATGCAACACCCCACCAGCCGGCCAGGCGCAATTCCCGCCATATCGGTCCGGACACCAGCAATCCGAAAACCAGAGCGATGGCATAGGTCAGGAAAGTGGCCAATTCACCGGAAACGCCTTGCACTGCCAGTGCACGGTAGGGATACCAGATCAATCCCCATACCGTCGCCGCATTCAGCAATGAGGCGACCGCCACCACTTTTTGTTTTGAGGCCACTCGTTCGCCCTTTATAATGCACCCTTTTTGCCGCCATCCAAAAGCCTCTGCGCAGCGTAACGAGCACGGGCAAGACAAGGAGGAAGGCGGCGAAAAACCGCAGTGTATATAGACTATACATGAGGATTTTGAGCCGTCTTTCGACGATGTATCACCAAGCGCAGCAGTTGCGCAGAGGTTTTTGAATGAACCCAGACCTAGATCGTTTGCAACCCTACCCGTTCCAGAAACTTGCCGCGCTGTTCCGTGAAGTGACACCGGATGGGTCGTTGTCCCCAATCAGCCTGTCCATCGGCGAACCCAAACACGCGACCTCGCAGTTCATCAAGGACGCGCTGATCGGCGGCCTGAACGGACTGGCGAATTATCCCACAACCGCCGGCAGCGACGCGCTGCGCAGCGCCATTGCGAACTGGCTGGCGCGGCGCTACGGCATACCCGCGCCGGACGCCAGGACGCAAGTCCTGCCGGTGAACGGCAGCCGCGAGGCCCTGTTTGCTTTTGCCCAAGCGGTGATAGACCGCAGCCGCCCAAACCCGGTGGTAGTCTGCCCCAATCCGTTCTATCAGATCTACGAAGGTGCGGCACTGCTGGCCGGCGCCACGCCGCATTTTCTCAACACGCTGCCGGAAAACGGTTACGCGCTGGATTTCCCGCAACTGCCGGAAGCAGTGTGGCAGCGCACCCAGCTGATCTATGTCTGTTCACCGGGCAATCCCAACGGTCATGTGATGCCGCTGGCGGAATGGAAAACCCTGTTCGAAATGGCCGACCGCTACGGCTTCATCATCGCCGCGGACGAGTGTTATTCGGAAATCTATTTCGAGCATCCGCCGCTCGGAGCGCTCCAGGCCGCGCGGCAACTCGGGCGCGGCGACTACAGGAACCTGGTGGTATTCTCCAGCCTGTCCAAGCGTTCCAATGTGCCGGGCATGCGCTCCGGCTTCGTCGCGGGCGATGCCAGGATACTGGAGAAATTCGCGCTGTACCGCACCTACCATGGCTGCGCCATGAACCCGGCGGTGCAGGCTGCGAGCATCGCCGCATGGAGCGATGAAATGCACGTTGCAGAGAACCGCCGCCTGTATGCGGAGAAATTCGGCCGGGTCGCCGGGATACTCAAGCCGGTGCTGCCGGTGTCGATGCCGGACGCCGGCTTTTATCTGTGGATACGCACACCGATTGCCGACAGCTCTTTCGCGCAGAGCTTATATCGCGACTATAATGTGGCCGTATTGCCAGGCAGCTACCTTGCACGCAGTGCGAATGGCGTGAACCCCGGTGAAGGTTTTGTGCGTCTGGCTCTGGTTGCCAGCACTGAAGAGACCGTGGAAGCCGCGCACCGCATAGCTGATTTCAGCCTTAAAATTCAGACGTAAGACTTGAGACGTAAGACTTAAGTTAAAACAAAACCCGCGTAGCGGACAAAGCCAACTTATAACTTACGTCTTACGTCTAAAATCTTACGTCTACCAACTTTAATTAACAGGAAACCTCATGCAAGAATTGCAAGCCATCATCGAATCCGCTTTCGAGCGCCGTGCTGAAATCACGCCGCGCACAGTTGACTCAAAACTGAAGGAAGCGGTGAACACCGTCATCGAGCAGCTTGACCAGGGCAAGTTGCGCGTTGCCGAACGCCGGAGCGTCGGCCAGTGGATCACCCATCAATGGATCAAGAAAGCGGTGCTGCTGTCGTTCCGCATGGAAGACAACTTTTTCATCAAGGGCGGCTTCACCAATTACTATGACAAGGTGCCATCTAAGTTTTCCGATTACAATTCCAAGGAATTCCGCGACGGCGGCTTTCGGGTGGTGCCGCCCGCCGCGGCGCGCAAAGGCTCATTCATTGCCAGGAATGTGGTGCTGATGCCGTCCTACGTCAACATCGGCGGCTATGTGGATGAAGGCACCATGGTGGACACCTGGGCCACCGTCGGCTCCTGCGCACAGATCGGCAAGAATGTGCACCTCTCCGGCGGCGTCGGTATTGGCGGCGTGCTGGAACCGGTGCAGGCCAATCCCACCATCATCGAGGATAATTGCTTCATCGGTGCGCGCTCGGAGATCGTCGAAGGCGTGATCGTGGAAGAGGGCTCGGTGATCTCGATGGGCGTATACATCGGCCAGAGCACCAAAATCTATGATCGTGAAACCGGCGAAGCGCACTATGGCCGCGTCCCGGCCGGTTCGGTGGTGGTCAGCGGCAATCTGCCTTCCAGGGACGGCAGCTATAGCCTGTACTGTGCGGTAATAGTGAAAAAGGTTGATGCCAAGACGCTTTCCAAGGTCGGGATCAATGAATTGTTGAGAGGAATATGAGTCGTAGGGGCGTATGGCAATACGCCCCTACGCTCCAGGAGAAACCATGATCATTACCCCCCTGCTTAAACTCGCAGCTGACAAGCAAGCTTCAGACCTGTTCTTTACCGTAGGCGCGCCGATAAATATCAAGATCGAAGGCGTCACCATGCCGGTCAATGCGCAAATTCTGAATTCGGAAGTTATCAAGAGCATTGCCTACGAACTCATGAAGCCTGAGCAGATCGCCGTGTTCGAGGAGGAAATGGAAATGAATTTTTCATTCCGGGAAAAGAACATCGGCAATTTCCGGGTCAACATTTTTCGCCAGCGGAACGACATAGCCCTGGTCATCCGCTACGTCAGGCGGCATATCCAGACGGTGGAGGAATTGAGCCTGCCACCGGTGCTGAATGAACTCATCATGCAAAAGCGCGGGCTGGTGCTGGTGGTCGGTGCATCCGGGTCGGGCAAATCCACCACACTTGCTTCCATGATCCAGCACCGCAACCTCAATCACAGCGGCCACATCCTGACCATAGAAGATCCCATCGAATATATCTTCGAACATGGCAAATCCATCGTTAACCAGCGCGAGGTCGGCAGCGACACCCTGTCTTATGAAAGCGCGCTGGGCAATGCCATGCGTGAGGCACCGAACGTATTGATGATAGGAGAGATTCTCGGCCGCGACACATTGAGGCATGCGCTGATTTTTGCCCAGACTGGCCACCTTTGCCTGTCCACGCTGCATGCCAACAACAGTTATCACGCGCTCAACCGCATCGTCAATTTCTTTCCCTATGACGCACGGCAGGCTGTGCTTTCCGACCTGTCCATGTCTTTGCGCGCGGTGATCTCGCAACGCCTGCTGCGCAGCAAAGAAGGCAAGCTGGTGCCGGCAGTGGAAGTGCTGCTCAACTCGTCACTGATCTCTGATCTGATCAGGAACGACGAGATAGACAAGATCCACGAAGCGATCGATAAAAGCGTGTCTCCCGGTTCGCAAACTTTCGAGCGTGCGCTGTACAAGTTGTTCAAGAGTGGTTTGATCACGCGTGAGGAAGCGATGCTCAACGCCGATTCCGCCAGCAACCTGTCATCCCTGATCGATTTCTCGCAAACCACGAAATTGAAGACTTATGATCCGAATGACGCAGCACCGGCTACGCCCCCTCCTCCGGTGACAGAATTTGAAGATATTTCGCTCGACTTGGACGGACCCCGGTCGTCTTAATGAAAGTTTCCCGCAGATGACGCTATACGGCATCCCGAACTGCAGTACGGTCAAGAAAGCCCGCGCGTTCCTTGAAGCGCATGATGTCCCGCACGAATTCCACGACTTCAGGAAACAGGGGGTCACCGAAGCCAGGCTTTCCGCCTGGCTGAAACAAGTCGGCTGGCAAAAGTTGCTGAAGAAAACCGGGCCGACCTGGGGACAATTGCCGGAAGCGGTGAAATCCTCGATCAGGGATGATCGCTCCGCGTTGAAACTGATGCTGGAGAAACCCAACGTCATCAAACGTCCTGTTCTGGAACAGAATGGCAAGGTGCTGGCGACCGGCTTTGACGAAGCGGTTTACACAAAACTTTTCAATTCCTGAACCCATCATGTCCCATACGCTGGAACTCGCGCAACAACTCATCTCCCGGAAATCCCTGACCCCGCTGGATGACGGCTGCCTGGAAATCATCGGCGCGCGTTTGGCCAAACTCGATTTCGACCTCGAGAAAATACGCCACAGTCAAGTTGATAATCTTTGGGCGCGACGCGGCCATGCCGCGCCCATAGTCTGTTTTGCCGGGCATACCGATGTCGTGCCGACCGGGCCGCTGAATCAATGGAGCAGCGACCCATTCGTTCCGACAATTCGGGACGGCATGCTGTATGGGCGCGGCGCATCCGACATGAAAGGCTCGCTGGCCGCCTTTGTGACCGCCATCGAAAAATTTGTCGGCGAATATCCTGGACACCGCGGCTCGATCGCCCTGCTGCTCACCTCGGACGAAGAAGGTGTGGCGGTGGACGGCACGGCGCGCGTGGTGGAAGCGTTGCAGGCGCGCGGCGAGACGCTGGATTACTGCATCGTGGGCGAACCGACTTCAATCAGCAAGACCGGTGACACCATCAAGAACGGGCGGCGCGGCTCGCTGTCCGGGACGCTGACAGTGAAGGGTGTGCAAGGCCACATCGCCTATCCGCACCTGGTGAAGAATCCGATCCATCTCGCCGCGCCGGCCATCGCCGAACTCGCCGCGACAATATGGGACAAGGGCAACGAATATTTCCCGCCCACCTCATGGCAGATCTCCAACATCCACGGTGGCACCGGTGCGACCAATGTGGTCCCAGGCGCCGTGGAAATCCTGTTCAACTTCCGCTTTTCCACGGCCAGCACCGTGGATGGACTGAAGGCGCGGGTGCATGAAATCCTGAATCGTCATGGTCTGGAATACGAGTTGAAATGGGAATACTCCGGCAAACCTTACCTGACGCCGCGCGGCAACCTGGTGGATGTCGTGAGCGCAGCCATATACCAGGTTGCCGGCGTCAACACCGAGCTTTCCACCAGCGGCGGAACTTCGGACGGACGCTTCATCGCCGACATCTGCCCGCAAGTGATAGAACTCGGGCCGCTCAACGCGACCATCCACAAGATCAATGAATGCGTCGCGGTCGCAGATCTGGATACATTGTCGGCAATTTATTGCGGCGTGCTCACGCGGCTGCTGGCCAAATAATGGACATCAATTACTTTTCCGAAGCCAGCAAAACGCTCAAAACCGTGCGTGATTGCCTGCGGTTCGCCGTCAGCCGCTTTAATGAAGGAGAGCTGTTCTTCGGCCATGGCAGTTCTTCGTCCTATGATGAAGCGGCCTACCTCATCCTGCATACCCTGCACCTTCCGCTGGATACGCTCGAGCCATTCCTCGATGCCACGCTGACGCAGGTCGAACTGTATGAAGTGCTGAACGTGATCGAGAAGCGCGTGGAACAACGCATCCCCGCCGCCTACCTCACGCATGAAGCGTGGCTCGGAGATTTCCGCTTCTATGTGGATGAACGCGTCATCGTACCGCGCTCCTTCATCGCCGAACTGTTGCGTGAACAACTTGCTCCATGGATCGTGGATGCGCAGGCAGTCAGCCGCGTGCTCGACATGTGCACCGGCAGCGGCTGTCTCGCCATCCTCGCCGCGCTTGCCTTCCCCGACGCAGAAGTGGATGCGGCGGACATCTCTCATAGCGCTCTGGAAGTCGCTCAACGCAACGTTGCTGACTATGGATTGCAGGCACGTGTCCACCTTGTCGAGTCTGACCTGTTCACCAATCTCGGTGGCAAAAAATATGACCTCATCTTCAGCAACCCGCCTTATGTGGACGCCAAATTGGTCGCCGAACTGCCACTGGAATACCTGCATGAACCCAAACTTGCATTGGGCAGCGGCATCGATGGCCTGGATGCCACACGCGAGATCCTCAAACGCGCCGCCGCCCACCTCAACCCCGAAGGCCTGCTGGTGGTCGAGATTGGGCACAACCGCGATGAACTGGAAGCTGCCTTCCCCGATCTGCCGTTCACCTGGCTGGAGGTGGCGGCAGGCGATGAGTTCGTGTTCCTGCTGCGGCGTGAAGACCTGATCGATCGCTGATGCCCGTCGAGCATTACGAGAACTTTCCAGTCGCATCCATCCTGCTGCCAAAATACCTGCGGCGGCCGGTCGAGATCATCTATCGCTTCTCGCGCCAGGCCGATGACTTCGCCGATGAAGGGAACATGCCAAACGAAGAACGTCTGGTGCAGCTGAATGGGTTTCGCGCCGAACTGAACCGCATCACCAACAACGAGGCACCGCAGACGTCCCTGTTCCGCGATGTGGCAAACATCGTGGCCGAGCACCAGCTGCCGCTGCATTTGTTTTACGATCTGCTCGATGCTTTTACGCAGGACGTGATAAAAAGCCGTTATGCGAATTTCGATGAATTGCTCGACTACTGCCGCCGCTCTGCCAATCCGGTGGGCCGCCTGTTGCTGCACTTGTACCAGGAAGCGACGCCAACCAAGCTGGCCTATGCCGACAACATCTGCACCGCGCTGCAACTCATCAACTTCTGGCAGGATGTGAAGAAGGATTACGCGATCGGACGCATCTATCTGCCGCAGGACGAAATGGCACAGTTCAGTGTCACTGAGCAGCACGTCGCGCAAGGCAGGGCGAATGCGGAATGGCGCGACCTGATGCGTTTCCAGACGGATCGCGCCAGCGAAATGATGAAACGCGGCGCGCCGCTCGGCAGCATACTAACCGGACGCACCGGACTGGAGATGCGCATGATCATCGCGGGTGGCAACCGCATCATCGCCAAGCTGCGCGGGGTCAATTTCGACGTGTTCGAGCGCCGTCCGGTGTTGCAGATGCACGACTGGGTTATCATGCTGATGCGCAGTGCACCGTTTTCATTTTGACCGTCCCCGCTCCCCACCCTTCTCCCATCAATGGCAAGGGGGTCAGTTCCCTCTCCCCATGCGGGAGAGGGCGAGGGAGAGGGGGAAACTTACTGAGTGAAATGACCCCAGATCAATATTGCCAGCAAAAAGCCGCCGCCAGCGGCTCCAGCTTCTACTACAGTTTCATGTTCCTGCCGCCGGACAAGCGCCGCGCGATTACCGCGCTGTACGCCTTCTGCCGCGAAGTGGACGATGTGGTCGACGAATGTTCGGACGAGAACGTGGCGCGCACCAAGCTCGCATGGTGGCGCGGGCAGGTCGCCGCAATTTACCATGGCATGCCGCAGCATCCGGTGTGCCAGGCGCTCGCTCCAATGGTGAAGCAGTTCAACCTGCCGCAGGAACATCTGCTGGAAATTGTAGACGGCATGGAAATGGACCTGAACCGCCACAGCTATGAAAACTTCAAGTCACTGCAACTGTATTGCTATCGTGTCGCATCGGTGGTCGGCCTGATGGCGGCGGAAATCTTCGGCTACACCGACCGCAGGACGCTGAAATACGCGCACGATCTCGGCATCGCCTTCCAACTCACCAACATCATCCGCGACGTCGGCGAGGATGCAAGGCGCGGGCGCATCTACCTGCCGCTGGACGAACTGCAACAGTTCGGCGTCGGCGCCAGCGATATTCTCAATGGGCGCGAAAACGAAGATTTTTACAAGTTGATGCAGTTCCAGATCGAACGCGCGCAACGATTCTACCAGCAGGCATTCGAGCAACTGCCTGACGCCGACCGCAAGGCACAGCGCACCGGACTCATCATGGCGGCGATCTATCGCACCACGCTGGATGAAATCGGGCGCAGCGGCTGCCATGTATTACGCGAACGCATTTCGCTGACGCCGTTGCGCAAGCTGTGGCTGGCTTATAAGACGTGGTGGCAGAACTGATTAGTGTAATTTCCCCCACCCTAACCCTCCCCCGCAGGGAGAAGGGACGATTGTTGTTTCTCCCATGCGGGAGAAACACTCGATGAATCCAGCCGTCATTGGCGGCGGCTACGCGGGCATGGCGGCCGCCGTCGCGCTGGCTGAGCGCGGTATCACGGTCACGGTATACGAAAGCGCGAAACAACTCGGCGGACGCGCGCGCGGCATACCATACCAGTCTTTGCAACTGGATAACGGCCAGCATATCCTGCTCGGTTGCTACCATGAAACCCTGAGATTGATCGAGCTGGTCGGCGGCAATATCGAACGCGACTTCCTGCGTCTGCCGCTGCAACTCACGCTGCACAACTGTTTTGAGCTGAAGGCTGCCAGACTCCCTGCTCCGCTGCATCTCTTGTTTGGATTGTTGACTGCACATGGACTGACGTTCGCGCAAAGGATGAATGCCGTGCGCTTCATGCTTGCCATGCGCCGGACGAATTTTTCCCTCTCCGGCGAAGGGGAGCGGGGAAACGGCATGACGGTCACCGAACTGTTGCAGGCTTATGCACAGGACGAGAAATTGCAGCGCCTGCTGTGGCAGCCGATGTGCATCGCCGCCCTGAACACGCCGGCACACAAGGCATCGGCACAAGTGCTGCTCAACGTCCTGCGCGACAGCCTCAACAGCGTGCGCAGCGACAGCGACTTATTGCTGCCACGCATGGATTTTTCCGCACTGTTCCCGGAGCGCGCGGCGCAATATGTGCAGCAGCGCGGTGGCGCGGTATTCACCTCATGCGGCGTGCAAGCCATCATCCGGCACGGCGACGAGATCGAATTGCTCAGTGCAAATGGCGCGCGACGTTACAGCCATGTCATCTGCGCCGCCTCCCCCGCCAATACCGCACGTATGTTGCGCGCCGTGCCGCAATGCGAGTCTGTCGCAAACCTGATCGAAAGCATTCCCTTCCAGCCCATCTTCACCGTCTACCTGCAATATCCTGAACAGGTGGTTCTTCCGCAACCCATGCTCGGATTCGACCGTTGCATCACGCAATGGCTGTTCGACCGGGGCCGGATCGCCGGGCAGCACGGCCTCATCGCCGCCGTGATCAGCGCGGAAGGACTGCACCAGGAATGGGATCAGGAACAACTCGCGCAGAACGTCGCGCAGGAACTGCATGAGCAGCTTGGCCTGGTCGAGCCGCCGCTGTGGAGCAAGGTCATCGCGGAAAAGCGCGCCACCTTTTCCTGCGAGCCCGGCCTCGTTCGCCCCGCCCACACCACGCCGCTGGCCAACCTGCTGCTGGCGGGCGATTACACGGCGGGCGATTATCCCGCTACGCTGGAAGGGGCGGTGATGAGCGGCATCCGCTGCGCGAAAGAAGTCTTGTCGGCTTAACTGATGAACTTCTGATCAGGCCACATCGCTGTTCCCTCCGTTTTGCTGACAGGATGTTGCTCAGTGGCGCTGCCTCCTGGCTTCGTACAAACACACTCCGGCGCTGACCGACACGTTCAAACTTTCCACACTGCCGAGTATCGGGATGCGCACCAGTTGGTCGCAGGTCTCCTTGGTCAGGCGGCGCAGGCCCTCGCCTTCCGCGCCAAGCACCCAGGCCAGCGCGCCGCTGTGCCTGAAGCCGTGCAGATCGGTTGGCGCCTCGCTGTCCGCGCCCACCACCCAGATGTCGCGCTCCTTCAGTTCGCGCAGGGTGCGCGCGAGGTTGGTGACGGTAATGTAAGGCACGGTATCCGCCGCGCCGCTGGCGACCTTTTCCACCGTGGCATTGAGGCCGACGGCACGGTCCTTCGGCGCGATGACGGCGTGCACGCCGAAGGCATCGGCGCTGCGCAGGCAGGCGCCGAGATTGTGCGGATCCTGCACCCCGTCCAGCACCAGCAACAGCGCTGGTTCGGTCAGCGTATCCAGCACGTCATCCAGGTGCTGCACGCGCTGCGCGGCATCGACGCGCGCCGCCACGCCCTGATGGCGCGCATTGCCGGCCATGCCGTCGAGGCGTTTGCCGTCCACCGGGATGATGCGCACGCCGTTGGTTTCCGCCAGCTTGAGCAGATCGCGCACGCGCGGATCGCGGCGCTGGGCATCCACGTACAATTCCTGCACGCTGTCGGCATGCTGCCGGATGCGCGCGGTGACCGCGTGAAAGCCGTGAATGATTCTGGTTTCAGCCATGGCTCACCACGCACTCTTCTTGACGGTTTTTTTCTTCGGGGCTGTTTTTCCTGCTGCCGCTTCCTCTAGCTGTTCCTCCAGCACGAAATCTATCTTGGTGCTTTCCATGTCCACGCGCACCACCTTCACCCGCACGCGGTCGCCCAGGCGATAACGCTTGCCGGTGCGCTCACCCAGCATCTGGTGCTTGGCCGCATCGAAGTGGAAATAATCCGCGCCGAGTTCGGACACGTGCACCAGTCCTTCGGTGTAAATATCGTCCAGCGCCACGAACAGGCCGAAGCCGGTGACCGAGGACACGGTGCCGTCGAACACGCTGCCGAGATGGTCGCGCATGTAGAAGCACTTGAGCCAGGCTTCCACATCGCGCGTGGCATCGTCGGCACGGCGTTCGGTCAGCGAACAATGCACGCCCAATGCGTCCCACTTTTCTTTTGGCTTGTATTGCTTGCCGCTCAGCACGGCCTTGATGGCGCGGTGCACCAGCAGGTCGGGGTAGCGGCGGATCGGTGAAGTGAAATGCGTGTAAGCCTCGTAGCCCAGCCCGAAGTGCCCGACGTTGTCCGGGCAATAGCGCGCCTGGCGCAGCGAGCGCAGCATCACGGTTTGCAGCAGGGCGGCATCGGGACGGCCCTTGATCTGTTTTAGCAGCCTGGCATAATCGCCTGCTTCCGGCACCTCGCCACCGCCCAGTTGCAGGCCGAATTCCTTGAAGAACTCGCGCACCGCATCCAGCTTTTCCGGCGTGGGGCCTTCATGCACGCGGTACAACACCGGATGCTGATGCTCGCGCAGAAAGTTGGCGGTACATACGTTGGCGGCCAGCATGCATTCCTCGATCAGGCGGTGCGCGTCGTTGCGAATAACCGGCACGATGCGTTCGATCTTGCCGTTCTCGTTGAACATCATCTGCGTCTCGATGGTCTCGAAATCGATTGCGCCGCGCTTTTCACGCGCGTGCAGCAAAGTCTGGAACAGCGCGTGCAGATTCTGGATGTGCGGCACCAAGGCGGCGTACTGCTTCGCCTCCTTGCCCCTGGGGTCGGCCAGCATCGCCGCCACCTGCGTATAGGTCAGGCGCGCGTGGGAAAACATCACCGAGGGATAGAACCGGTATTTGCCGATATCGCCCTTCGCGCTGATCTGCATGTCGCATACCATGCACAAACGGTCCACGCTGGGATTGAGCGAGCACAGGCCGTTGGATAGCTCCTCGGGCAGCATCGGAATCACCCGGCGCGGGAAATAGACCGAGTTACCGCGGTTCAGCGCCTCCTTGTCCAGTGCATCGCCGGACTGCACGTAGGAACTTACATCGGCGATTGCCACCACCAGCCTGAATCCCTTGCCCTGCGGCTCGCAATACACCGCATCGTCGAAATCGCGCGCGGTCTCGCCATCGATGGTGACCAGCGGCAGGTGGCAAACTTCTTCGCGTCCGGCATAATCGTCCGGCGTCACTTCGGGCAGGAATTTCTTGGCCTGGCGTTCGGCATCCTTGGGGAATTCGTAGGGCAAGTCGTGCTTGCGCAGCGCGATTTCGATTTCCATGCCGGGATCCGCATAGTTGCCCAGCACTTCGGCGACGCGGCCTATCGGCTGGGCATGCTTGCTCGGCTGCTGCAATATCTCCAGCACCACCACCTGCCCTGCCTTCGCTCCGCCCGCACCGCCGGGCGCAACCAGGATGTCCTGACTGATGCGGCGGTTCTCCGCCACCACGTACAGGATGCCGTGATCTTCGTACAGGCGTCCAACCACGCGCTTGTTGGCATATTCCAGCACCTCGACGATATGCGCCTCGCGCCGTCCCTTGCGGTCCACGCCGGAAACCCGCACCATCACGGTATCGCCATGCAGCACCTTGTGCATCTCTTTCGCCGTAAGCACCAGGTCACCGCTACCGTCTTCGGGAATCACGAAACCGAAACCATCCGGATGACCCTGCACCCTGCCCTTGATCAGGTCGAGCTTGTCCACCACGCAGATGGCGCCCTTGCGGTTGCGCATGACCTGGCCGTCGCGCTGCATCGCGCTGAGGCGGCGCGAGAACAATTCCGCCTCTGCTTGGGTGATGTGCAGCAAGGCGCACAATTCTTCTTCAGCAAGCGGCGCGCCCTGCTCTTCCAGGGTCTGCAGAATGAATTCGCGGCTGGGCAGAGGATGCTCGTACTGCGCACGCTCGCGTTCCAGGAACGGATCGAGTTCACGGATGCTTTTTTTCTTGTTTTTCATTGACACAGAATCCCTTAACGATTAAATTACGCGCCCTCAAGCAAAGCCCAGATGGCGGAATTGGTAGACGCACCAGGTTCAGGTCCTGGCGGTGGCAACACTGTGGAGGTTCGAGTCCTCTTCTGGGCACCATCAGAACTCATGCGGTCCGCAGCACCACTTGATTTTAGTGTCATCAGGTTTTTTGTTACCCGCAAAGTTACCCACATAATCTTTTCTGTACTACCTACCAAACTGCCTATATTGCCCATCAAAAATCCTGCGATATTCTAACACTATGATGCATTCCATCCCCCGCATAGTACACATCCTGCTTACTGCCCGCGCGTAAGCTATTGATTTCATCTAACCTGGGTACCCACACCAGATTCGCGCAATTGTTTTAACACTACTTCCGCAATTTCATCAGCCCCAGACGGCACACCCTGTTGTAGTGAAGCCAAGTTTCGAATGATTTCACCCTGACGCTGACATGCAACCTCGCCATAGCTAGTAAGGGTCTTCATAACCTTTTCGTGCCCAAGGTACTGGCTCCACGCCTTGAACTCTTCCGGCGTTTTGCAGGCGGCTTGACCTAACCTGACAAGCGTATGCCTAAAACTGTGTGGGTACCTGCTTGCGCGGCCTCACTTTTACCTAATGCTTGACTTTTGGGGGAAGTGCCCCCTACCGCGCTAGCTGTTTAGTCCTTTGCTCCTGAGCGGAAGGTCAGAAGGCGTCTACAAAGTCTGGGGGAAGTCCATGGTCATAGATTGAATGAGGTTCGGACTTGGAACGACAAGCTACAATAGCCACGGCCATGTTAACTCATTGGTATAATTGCTTTGGCTTTTTGTTGTTACTTATTCAAGGTACAGATTAGTGATAGTAGCTATTGTCATGTCGAGTAGAAATTTTTCGTTCTTTTTGACACACTGCTGCCGCGGTGCAATCAGGGAAGCCAAGGGGGAATCCGCTTGATATTTAATCCGTTCCGTCACAGTAACAGCACACCGCACTTGGAGAAGCTGCATACGCTGTCACTCTTCGTTAGTCTTTCTCCTTCGGAGCTTGCCATCGTCGATGGCTTGCTGCACGAGCGCCACTACATCAAGGACGAAGTGATCTTCGACCAGGGCGAGGACGGCAAAGCTCTTTACATCGTGGTCGACGGCGAAGTTCTGATCTGCCGCCAGGGTGAGCAGGAAAGCGAGCGCATCGTGAAACTGGGAACAGGTACCTTTTTCGGCGAACTCGCCCTGCTTGACGATTCACCCCGCTCGGCACAGGCTCGCGCCGCCACAAACTGCGACCTGATCGTGTTCTTCCGCGACGACTTTTTAAGCTTGCTCGACACCCACTCGCGCATCGGCTCGAAGATAGAGCGGCAATTCGCCCGCCACCTTGGAGCGCGCTTGCGCGAACTGTCTCTAAAAGCTGGCGTCCACCAGCACTTGTGAACATGGACCAGCGCAACAAATCGGGTCCCGTCGTATGGACAGCAATTATCGCTACCACCTGTTTGCTGCTTCTCGTCTCTCAGAAACTGCTTTGGCTGATGGTGCCTTTCCTGCTGGCGCTGATCCTTTATTACATCCTCTATCCGGCCACGCAAAGCTTCATCAACCGGGGAATGTCGCGCGATGAAGCCGCCGTCTGGACTATTGTCCTCTTCCTCATGGGGCTGGTGGTCGGGTTGTCCTTCATGGTGCCATGGATCACGATCCATATCGTCGATATACAGGCATCGTTCGAGTTCTATCTGGATGGCGGCCTGCTGTTGCTTAATCGATCATTGCAGGCACTCGAAGCAAGTTGGCCAGCTTTCGCGAAAGTGCACTTGGCTGATACGGTGACGCTGAAACTCCAGGCTTGGGAGAACAGTATCGTCGAGCATGCTGAGCCGTTGGTGATGAGTATCGCCGCCTGGACATCCTCGTTGCTGCTGACGCCCTTTCTTGCCTTCTATTTCCTAAAGGATGGCCAGCGCTTCAAGCGCTTCCTTGCCCATGCGGTGCCGAATGCTTTTTTTGAGAGAACGCTCAACTTGTTGCACGAGGTTGACCAAACACTGCACGCCTACTTCACGGGGCTCATGAAACTCGCCGTACTTGATACGGTGACGCTCGCGGCGGGGCTCTGGATTGTCGGATTCCCCAACGCGCTGGCGCTGGGCTCCATCTGCGCGGTACTGGCGATGTTACCGTATGTCGGCACAATTCTCGGCGGTCTCGCGGTCATCCTCGTCGCCGCGACGAATTTTCCCGATACGCCAACAATGGCCTATTGGGCAGCTTTGCTGTTCATCATTGCGCGCCTGCTCGACGATTTCGTCTACATGCCGCTAACAATTGGTAAGAGCCTGCATATGTCCCCGCTCGTGGCGGTGCTGATGATCTTTGTCGGCGGCGCCGTGGCAGGTGTCTCCGGCCTCATGCTGGCACTGCCGCTTCTCGGAGTAGTAATGGTGGTAGGCGAAACTATCAGCAAGGTGGTGACCGACCCGCGCCTGATGGCCCGGCACCGGCACGCCAAGGCGCTGCGGCGCAAGCTAGCGAGCGCCGATCTGATATCGTAATATATTTTTGCTCAGGCCCGTGATGCGCCCCGAAAAGTGGCCGCTGATCGAGTGGCCAGACGGTGAGGCTGAGCCGATAAAATACTCCCTCACTACAGCCCCAAGCGAGACCAATCTGGTAGAACCAGGCAACGATCCTCATCAGTTCATCTCAATGAAATCAGATCTTCGAAAAAGTTGGCATATATCTTCTTCAATCCAGCTTCGCAAGCCAGAACATACGCATGCTGCGTATTGTCATTTACCACCACCTCCGCGCTATAACTACGCTCCAGTATCATTTCAAATGGTTTCATTCTTTGCAGCGCAAAATGCAAAGAAACTACCGCGCGAGCATTGCCGCCATCGGTGATTTTCTCCAGACGCAATATCTTGGCATTTAACAAATAGCCGATGTCACTTCCCATTGAGATATCTGTCACATGTGGGGCGATAGACATTGCTTCAAAGCTGGCGCGCATATGCTCTTGCAACAGTACCGCCGGAGGCTCAATCCAGTATTGATAGTGGTATTGCTGTAACTCGCGTGGCTGCTTTACAGTTGTATACAACATGGCACGCTCGGCATATGAGCCATCGGCACGCAATGGTGCAACATACAGCGTCTCGTTCAATATCGTCCGAGCAGAGGCACCCCCCGGAGCAGCCTCCAAACGGTAATATTTGTCGGGTGAAACTGGCGGCATGGACTGACATCCCGCCAACGCAAAAGTCATAATACAAATCGAGAATCTGATCAAAGTGCTCATTTATTCGCTTCCGAAGGATCAGCGGGCGCAGGACTACTGAAAATCGAGGATGGATTTTCGTGTAACTGCCGTGACAACTCATTCAAGTTGCGGCTGGCTCGTTCAAGGTTGGACAAAATGGTTTGTGTCTGCTGCACGGAATAACGAATCTCCGTCTCCGTCTGTTTAAAGTCGTCCACTGCCTGATTAACTCGCTCCGTGGTTTGATCGCCATTTTTCAAGATGCTGTTCATGTGTTGGCGATTTTCAGCATTCAGCAATTGTCCCAGATTATCGGCAGCGGTATTCAAACGAGCCAGTGTGCCATCTGCCTGATCCAGCATCATTCCGCCTTTTTGTTCCAGCATACCGCCCAAACTATCCACGCGATGATTTAAATTCTGCAAGACAGGGCGTACATCGTCCCGTGTGATGCTGTGCAGATCGCTAACCAATCCGCCCAAACTATCCACGCGATGATTTAAATTCTGCAAGACAGGGCGCACTTCGTCCCGTGTGATGCTGCGCAGATCACTAACCAGCCCGCCCAAAGCAGCGATCAAGGGTGGATTATCCAGCGCTTGAATATCTTGACCCGGCTTCAGAAAATCCTGGCTCTTGCCCTGTTGTACATCAATCAGCTGGCTGGACAGCAAACCGGACGAACTGATTGAAGCCAAACTGTCCGCTGGCACCTTCCAGTCATGTTTAAAAAGCAGTTGCACACGATAATAAATGCGGCCATCGCGGCTGACGGGCTCGATACTTTGTACATGCCCCACCTGATAGCCATCGAAAGTCACCGGTGAACCGTCGGCGATTCCTGCGACATTGTGAAAGGTCGAGTAATACACATCATGTTTTTCAGTATGGCCATTCAAACGCGCTAATGCGTAGATCAGCAAGGCCATCGCTATCAGGACAAATGCGCCGACCAATCTGTAATTGATGTTGTTGCGCTTCATGGTTCCATCCTATACAAGCTCACGAGTCAGACGTTGCAAATATGCATCCGCATCCACTTCCTCCCGACGAGGCTGACGGTTCAGAAAGCTGACGATGCGCGGATGATCGGAGCCGCGTATTTCGTCAACCGTACCAATCATCAAAATATGCCCCTGATCCAGCACGGTGATGCGATCAGCTATCTTAAACGCACTTTCGAGTTCATGGGTCACCACCACGATGCTCATGCCCATCGCTTCCTGCAAATTCAAAATCAGCTCATCCAATTCGACTGATGCCACCGGATCAAGCCCCGCCGAAGGCTCATCGAAAAACAACAGGCGCGGATCAAGCGCGATGGCACGCGCCAGCGCGACACGCTTCAACATCCCGCCAGACAGTTCGCTCGGCATTAAATCTTCGAAGCCATTCAGGTTCACCACTTCAAGCTTCATACGCGCCATGATCTGAATGGTGTTGTCGTCGAGTTCAGTGTGTTCGCGCAGCGGCATCGCAACATTTTCGCCAACGCTCATTGAGTTGAACAACGCACCCCCCTGAAAGGAAACACCCATCTGCCTGCGCAAGGCAAACATTTCTTGCGCTGACATGCGCGTGATGTCATGCCCGAGCAACTTAATTGACCCTGACGAAGGTTGATTCAATCCAATCAAATGCCGCAGCAGCGTGCTCTTGCCGGAACCACTTCCACCCATGATGACCATGATCTCACCCTGCGTCACTGTCATATCGATACCGTGCAATATCTCCCGATCCCCATAGTGCGAGACCAGCTTATTCACTTCGATGGCAGCAATCTCGGGAGGTGACATATCAGCGACTCAGAAATCCGGTAATTAACATATCAGCAAGAATGATAGAGACAATGCACAACACTACTGAACGCGTCGTCGCGCGGCCCACTCCTTCCGCACCACTCTCGACTTTAAATCCATTCACCGCACCGATGATCGCTATCAGCATGGCGAAGGCAATACTCTTATAAATACCGCCCAGGACGTCGTCAGGGGTCAACACCGCAAAACTGCGGTCGAAAAAAACTTCAAGCGGCATACCCAGTGCCGCCATGCAATACAAGGCGCCCCCCAGCATCGCGACCAGATCGGCCACCACCGTCAGGCATGGCATAGTGATCATCAGCGCAATCAACAAAGGCGCAACCAGATACCGCACTGGATTAACACCGATGACGCGCAGCGCGTCGATCTCCTGCGATACCATCATGGTACCAATACGTGCTGCCACAGCAGAACCAGAACGACCTGCGACAAAGATGCCAGTGATCAACGGCGCGAATTCGCGACTCACAGAATAAGCGATTCCCATCACCACCTGGGAGTTGGCGCCAAATTGTTTGAGTGTGTGGATGCCCTGCATCGCCAGCATTGTGCCGGTGGCGAAACAGGCAACCGCGACAATCGGAATGGCACGAACACCGACTTCGACGGCCTCCTTGAACACGGCGGCGATACGCACTGGTTGATTGCGCCAGTGTCCCAGTATCAACCAATACAGGCTTTCAAACAGCAGCGCGCTGGCATAGCCGACTTCGTCGCTCATCCTGGCGGTCTTTCTGCCCACCCATTCGACCGCAACCAGCGGAATTTTTAGTGCGCTAAGCGTCAAGATCTTCGTACTCCGCCACGCTGGCGACAATGCGGAACACTTTATCCAATCTGGCCAGTTTAATTACTCCAAGCACACTACCCGTTGGCGCGGCCAGAACGAAATCCTGTCCCAGTTTCCTGGCATTTTGCAGCCCTTCCACCAAGGATGCTACCCCGGAGCTATCCATGTATTTCACAGCAGAAAGATCAACGATGATTGGCGCTCTGGCTTTGACCATGTCTAAAATCACCTCCCGAACGGTGGGCGAAGAGTGCATGTCAATTTCCTCCGATATAGAGAGAATTTTGATTTTGCCGCGAGTCGTGATGGTGTATTTCATGTGGATTCCAATGGATTCTTTTTGTCCAGACGAATGCTCATATAGAGCAGATTTCCATAAGCTTCCGGAGGGGAACAGAAAACCATCTCATCCATCAATTCCCGGATGAAATGAACCCCTAACCCACCAGGACGAACATCTTCCAATGACCGCGAGATGATCTTCGCCTTGTCGACCGGTGGTGCATGGTCGAGCAACTTGAAGATTATTGCGTTCCTGTTTTTGTTATGCGCTACCCGTAACTCGTAGTCTCCCTGATTACTGCCCTGATAGCCATGTTGGATTACATTCATGCAAGCTTCATTGAGTGCGACCACGATCGAATCTGCCAATCCGTCAGCGGCACCAGCGGACGTAACCATATCACGAATTTGGCTGCGCATTTCTTTCAAAGTGGCCGGGTCGGATGGGAACTTGAGTACCCCGATGAGATTACTTTCAGCCGGTTCGATCGCCAGCAAAGTGATGTCGTCACGCAAGGGTTGGCCGCTGGATGACAGTCGTTCGACGATAGCGCGCAAACGTTGAGCCAGTGGATATTTGGCGAACTCGTCCAGCATCCCCTTCAGTCCTTCTTCACCCAGCTCTTGCTCACCGCCGGCTTCAGTTACCCCATCGCTATACAAATACAGGCAGCCTCCCTCCAGATACACAGCCTCATCCTGAAACTCAATGCCGGCCAGAATTCCGAGCGGTGGCATATCTGCATCAAAGCTTATAAATTCACCGCTGGTTTTGCGCAGTATAGGTGGAAGGTGTCCAGCATTAGCGAACAGTACAATTTGAGTGGCGGGGTCGTAGATGCCCAAGACCATGCTAACAAACATGCCATGCGAGCTGGTAGCGTAAACCTCATCGTTGATTGTAGCTAACAATCTGGCGGGCTGCGGCATACTCTTACACAGACATTGAAACAAGCTGATGGTCTTTGACATCAGCATCGAAGCGCGTATACCTTTGCCGGATACGTCCCCCAAACTGAACGCGATACGTCCATCGGCCAGCATCAAATGCGAATAGAAATCCCCCGAGATTTCCTGCGCGGGTAGATTGATACCGAAAATCGGAAAGCATGGCTCCGGATCATTGGGTAACAAACTTCGCTGAATCTGACCGGCAAGACGAATCTCTTGGCGCAAAGCCTCTTGTGCAACGCGCTCCTCGGCCATGCGCGCATGATGAATGGCAAAAGCCGACAAAGCTGCCAGCGATGAGAGTAACCGCCCGTCTTTCTCCGTAAACAAAGGATTGATACCGTTTTTGTTGCAAACCTCAATTGCGCCGAATGGTTTACCTTTCATCGCCAGAGGCGCGCACAGGATCGAGCGTGTCACAAAACCTGTCTTTTCATCCATCTCTCCATCGAAATCCTTGTCGTTTTGTACATCGAACACCGTCTCCAGCGAATTATTCATCACCGCACGACTCAATACCCCCTTACCAAACGGCACTGCCAAGCCGATGACACCCATCGGCCCCGCGCAAAAACGGCAAATAAGATGCGTCCCTTCAGGATTCAGCAGAAATACCGAGGCAGTTTCGGCATGCAAATGCTCCCTCACCCGCAAGGTTGTATTGCGCAAAGTCTCATCCAACTCAATCGACTCAGTGAACTCCACCCCCAACGAGGCGACGAACTCAATCTCCAACATGTCATTACTGTTAGAATCTACTTTGCGCCTTTCAATCATGTTGACCTTGCCCCTATATTCGGTATCTCTTGACACGCTAATTATGCTATCTATTATGGTTGCAATTTATGAATTTGAGGATAAGGGCTGTTCGCGCCGATTGAATAGCGCAATCCGCCAGGCTTTGCCGTCGTGCTTCTCCCGCTCCAGAACATTGACCAGATCAACCGTGGAATAAAAGCGCACCCGTTTGCCCTGCAAGGGGGAGGGGATATTTCGGCCTACGGATTTTTCGGGGCTAGAACAGTTTTTTCATTTTGTAGCGTGCAACTTTCGTTTCCGAGTTGGTCCTGATTCCCATGCCGGTAAAAACATTATATACAACATATTCAATGTCTTAAAAAGATAAATTATAATGTCACTTTAAGTTCTTCATCTGCCGTTAAATGACTCGCCGCTCTTCTGCCAATCCCCGCCCAGGGCAGTGATGAGAACCGCGTTGGCAAGCAGCCTCCGTCCGGCGATGTTGAGGCTGTTTTGTTGCGCAGCGAGTGCCGTCGCCTGCGCCGTGACGACATTCAGGTAGCTGACGGTGCCGGCCTGGTACTGGTTTTCCGTCAGTGCCAAGGCTTGGGAGGCGGACTTCTCAGCGGCTTGCTGCACTGAGGCCTCGTCTGCAAGATGGTGCAGCGCGGCGAGGTTGTCTTCGACTTCCTGGAATGCGGCAAGTACGGTCTGACGGTAACTGGCCACGCTATTGTCATAGACTGCGATTGCGGCCCGCTTCGTCGCCGAGCGCGCGCCGGCATCGAACAGAGTCAGCGCAATAGACGGGCCGATCGACCAGAAGCTATTAGGCGATGTCAGCAGTTGCGAAAGGCTGGAACTTTGGTAACCACGAGTGCCGTTCAAGGTCAGCGCGGGAAAAAATGCTGCCTGCGCCACGCCGATCTGGGCATTGGCCTCCGCCATATGCCGCTCGGCTGCAGCAATATCGGGTCGCCGTTCCAGCAACGCGGAAGGCAGTGCGGACGGAACCTGCGGAAGCGAGGGGAGGACGTTCGTCGGCTTGATCTGGAAGTCCGCCGGCGCCTTGCCGATCAGCATGGCGATGGCGTGTTCAAACTGCGCCCGCTGCACGCGCAGATCGATCGCTTGGGCCCGGGTCGTCTCCAGTTGTGTTTCGGCCTCTGCCACGTCGAGGCTACTTTCGACGCCAGCCTCATTGAGGTTCTTCGTGATTTGCAGTGAGCGCTCGTAGGCAGCGGTGGTCTGTTCGAGCAGACGCTGCTGGACGTCGTTGGTACGAAGCTGGAAATAGGTCTGCACCAGCGTCGCCTGCGCGGACAGCAGCGCATTCCCCAGATCGGCGCTGCTGGCCTGGGCCGATGCCTTGCTGGCTTCGACATTGCGTCCGATTAGTCCCCATATATCCGGCTCCCAGCTGGCGCTCAAGGTAGGGCGTACAACGTTACTGATCGGGGCGCCATGCTGCACCACGGTCGCATTGCCTGGAGAAGTTCCCCGCGCGCGCGTCCCCGTTAAGCCTGCAGTCACGGTTGGGAAATAGCTTGCCTGCGCCACGTCCAGTAGTGCCTGTGCCTGCCGGTAAGACGCAGCGGCGGCGAGAACATTCTGGTTCGATATCTTGACCTGCGGCACCAACGCATTCAAATCCGCGTCACCATAGATTTCCCACCAGTTCCCGCGCGGGGCCCCGTCCTTCGGCTCGGCTGGCTTCCAGTTCCCGGCCTCCCTGTAGGCTGCGGGTGTCCAAACATCGGGCTTGCGGTAATCCGGACCGACCATGCAGCCGGTCAGCAGCAACAGGGCAGCCGAAATTGCGTAGGTCTTCATCACAAGTATCCTTTCACTCATGGCGTAGCGGGTAACGCGGAACGGTTCCGCGGCCAAATCTTCAGGCACCACAAGCGGAAACGGTCGAGGTAAAGATAGACCACCGGCGTGGTGTACAGCGTCAGCAGCTGGCTCAGAATCAGCCCGCCGACGATGGAAATGCCCAGCGGCCGCCGGAACTCGGCGCCATCAGAGAAACCGATCGCCAGCGGTATCGCACCGAACAGCGCGGCCATGGTAGTCATCATGATCGGGCGGAAACGCAGCATGCAGGCGCGATGGATCGCATCGCGCGGCGACAGCCCTTCCTCACGTTCCGAGAAGAGCGCGAAGTCGATCATCATGATGGCATTCTTCTTGACGATGCCGATCAGCAGGATAACGCCAATCAGGGCAATGATCGTAAACTCGGTACCAAAAGCCATCAAGGCGAGAATCGCGCCGACGCCGGCCGAAGGCAGCGTGGACAATATCGTCAACGGGTGGATCAGGCTTTCGTAGAGGATGCCGAGAACCAGATAGACCGCGACCAGCGCGGCCAGGATCAACAGCGGCTGGTTGTTGAGGGAATCCTGGAAGGCCTTGGCCGTACCCTGAAAGCTGCCGTGCACCGAGGTCGGCACGCCAAGCCTGAGCATGGTATCGTCGATGATCTGAGTCGCATCGGAAAGCGAAACGCCGACCGGCAGGTTGAATGAAATTGTCGACGCGACGAACTGTCCCTGATGATTGACCGCCAGCGGCGTAAAAGTCTGTTCGTAGTGGGCAAACGAGGCCAGCGGCACCTGTACGCCGCCGGGTGCGATGACAAACACATCCTTCAGGGTTTCCGGGCTCTGCCAGTATTGCGGCGCTGCTTCCATCACCACGTGATACTGGTTAAGCGGTTCGTAGATCGTCGACACCTGTCGTTGCCCGAACAGATCATTGAGTGTGGCATCGATCAGTTCAGGTGTAACTCCGAGCCGCGCTGCAGCGTCTCTGTCAATCACGAGGCTGGTTTGCAGACCCTTGTCCTGAGAGTCGGTATTGACATCGGTAAGCTGCGGCAATTTGCCCAGGGCCTCGCGTACGAGCGGCTCCCAGGTGCGCAGTTCATCTATGGTATCGGCCTGCAGCGTGTATTGGTATTGCGCGTTGCTGGCGCGCCCGCCCATGCGGATATCCTGCTGCGGTTGCAGGAACAGGCTGGCGCCGGGTTCGCGTGCGAGTTGCGGACGCAGGCGCGCGATCACCTGATCAGCTGACAAATGCCGCTCGGCGATGGGTTTGAGCGAAATGAACATGAAAGCGGAATTGCGCTGGCCGCCCCCGGTAAAGGCGACGACATTGTCCACCGCCGGATCGGCATGCACAATATCCACATAGTTGGTCAGCTTTTCGCGCATCGCCTGGAAGGAAATGCTCTGGTCCGCCTGGATATTCCCGGTCAGGCGCCCCGTATCCTGTTGCGGAAAGAACCCTTTCGGCACGATGATATAAAGATAGATATTGAAGCCTATTGTCGCAGCCAGTATCAGCAACATGATGCGTCCATGCGCCAGCGCCCAATCGAGGGTGACACGATAGCGGTTCAGTGTAGCCTCGAAGATCCGTTCACTGGCATGGTAAAAGCGCCCGTGCTTTTGCTCGCCAAGCGGCTTCAGCAGGCGTGCGCACATCATTGGCGTCATCGTCAGCGACATGACCAGCGAAACAAGGATAGCGGCGGAGAGGGTAACGGCGAACTCGCGGAACAGGCGGCCGACGATGCCGCCCATCAGCAGGATCGGAATGAACACCGCGATCAGCGACAGGCTCATCGACAGCACGGTGAAACTGACCTCGCGCGCGCCCTTCAACGCGGCCTCAAGCGGGGTGCTGCCGTTCTCGATATGGCGCGTCACGTTCTCCAGCACCACCACCGCGTCGTCCACGACGAAGCCGGTGGCGATGGTCAGCGCCATCAGCGACAAGGTGTTCAGGCTGAAACCGGCCAGGTACATCACGCCGAAGGTGCCGATCAGCGACACTGGCACGACGACGCTGGGAATCAGCGCCGCCCTGGCGTTGCGCAGGAACAGGAACACCACCATCACCACCAGGGCGACTGAAATCGCCAACGTGCGCTCGACTTCGTGCAGCGATGCGCGGATGGTCGGCGTGCGATCCATGACGACATTGAGGTCGATGGCGCCGGGGATGGAGGCGCGCAGTTGCGGCAGCACGGCGCGCACGCGGTCGACGGTGTCGATTATGTTGGCGCCCGGTTGGCGGTTGATGATCAGCATGACCGCGGGCTTGCTGTTGAACAATCCGGCATTGCGTACGTCCTGTTCCGAATCCAGAACGCTGGCAACATCGCCGATGCGCACGGCCGCGCCGTTGTTGTACGCGACGATCACCGGGATGTAGTCAGCCGCAGTCTTGCCCTGGTCGTTGGCGAGTATCTGCCAATCGTGGCTGCCGTCCTCGATCGCACCCTTGGGGCGGTTGGCGTTCGTCGCGACTATTGTTGTTCGCACGGTCTCGGGACTGATTCCCAACTGGCTCAATGCCGGCGGATTGAGCTCAACGCGAACCGCAGGCAGCGAAGATCCGCCGACCGTAACCTGTCCGATGCCGTCAAGCTGGGAGATTTTCTGCGCCAGGATGGTCGATGCGGCATCGTACATCTGCCCGCGCGACATCGATGCCGAGGTCAGCGACAGAATCATGATCGGTGCATCCGCCGGATTTACCTTGCGGTAGGTCGGGTTGCTTGGCAGGCCGGTCGGCAGCAGGGTGCGCGCTGCGTTGATGGCAGCCTGCACGTCGCGCGCGGCCCCATCGATGTCGCGGGAAAGCTCGAACTGCAAGGTGATGCGCGTATTGCCAAGCGAGCTGCTGGAGGTGAGTTCGGTGACGCCGGCAATCACACCGAGCGAACGTTCGAGCGGCGTCGCCACCGTGGAAGCCATGGTTTCCGGGCTGGCGCCCGGCAGCGAAGCCTGCACGGAAATGGTCGGAAAATCGATCTGCGGCAGCGGCGCCACCGGCAACAGCATGAATGACACCGCGCCAGCCAGGGCCACGCCCAGCGTCAACAAAGTTGTCGCGACCGGGCGGTTGATGAAAATGGCTGGAATGTTCATGTCTTGCGCCACTGCGCCAGGCGGTCGAAGGCGAGATAGATGACCGGTGTGGTGAACAACGTCAGCACCTGGCTCACCATCAGGCCGCCGACCATGGTGATGCCGAGCGGATGGCGCAGCTCGGAACCGACGCCGGTGCCCAGCATCAGCGGCAGCGCGGCCAGCAAAGCCGACATCGTGGTCATCAGGATAGGCCGGAAGCGCAGCAGGCATGCCTCATGGATCGCATCGCGCGGAGACTTGCCTTGCTTGCGCTCGGCATCCAGCGCAAAGTCGATCATCATGATCGCATTCTTCTTGACGATGCCGATCAGCAGGATGATGCCGATAATGGCAATGATGCCAAGATCGTTGCCCGACACCAGCAACGCCAGCAGCGCGCCAACCGCGGCCGAGGGCAGTGTCGACAGAATGGTCACCGGATGGATGTAGCTCTCGTACAGCACACCGAGCACGATGTACATGGTAACGACGGCAGCGAGGATCAGCAGCAGCGTATTGTTGAGCGAGGACTGGAATGCCAGCGCGGCGCCCTGGAAGCTGGTCTCAACGCTGATCGGCATGCCCAGTTCCCTGGTCGCATTGCGGATGGCGGAAACTGCCTGGCCGAGCGATGCGCCGGGCGCAAGGTTGAAGGAAACCGTCGAGGCCGGAAACTGGCCGATATGATTGATGGCAAGCTGCGTTGTCTTCTCGGTCACGTGCGCTATCGATGAAAGCGGAACCTGGTTGCCGCTGGGTGAAACGACATAAATATTTTCCAGCGCCGCCAGACCCTGCCTGAAGCCCGGCTTGACCTCGAGCACGACGCGGTAGAGATTGGACTGGGTATAGATGGTCGAAATCAGTCGCTGGCCGAAGGCGTTGTAGAGCGCATTGTCGATTGCAGCCGGGGTGATGCCGAGCCGCCCGGCGCTGGCGCGGTCAATGTCAACATAGGCCTGCAAGCCTTGATCCTGCGTGTCGCTGGCAACGTCATTCAATTCCGCAACCTTGCGCAGGCGTGCGACCAGTTTCGGACCCCACAGGGCAAGTTCGTCGGGATCGGCGTCCTGCAAACTGAACTGGTATTGGGTGCGGCTGACGCGATCCTCGATGGTCAGGTCCTGCACCGGCTGCATGTAGGTGGTGATGCCGCCCAGCTTGTCGAGCTTCGTCTGCAGGCGACGAATGACACCGCTGGCATCGGCATCGCGCTCGGCTTTCGGTTTCAGGTTGATCAGCATGCGGCCGCTATTCAGCGTGACGTTGGCGCCGTCGACACCGATGAACGACGACAGGCTATCCACCGCCGGATCGGCCAGCACCGTATCGGCCACGACCTGTTGGCGTTCGGCCATTGCGGCAAACGAAATCGACTGCGGCGCCTCGGTGATGGCCTGGATGACGCCGGTGTCCTGCACCGGAAAGAAGCCCTTGGGAATGAAGACATAGAGCAGCACGGTCAGCACCAATGTGCCGATGGCGACCAGCAAGGTTGCGCCCTGCCGATCGAGCACCCAATTGAGCCAGATGCCGTAACGCGCGATCACCCTGTCAATAAAGGCGCCGCTGGCGCGGTAGAAGCGTCCCTGCTGCTCCGGCGGCGTATGGTGCAGCAACCGCGCGCACATCATCGGCGTCAGCGTCAGCGACACCACGGCCGAGATCAGGATCGACACGGCAAGGGTGACGGCAAACTCGCGGAACAGCCGGCCCACTACGTCGCCCATGAACAGCAGCGGAATCAGCACGGCGATCAGCGAAAAAGTCAGCGAGATGATGGTGAAGCCGATCTGCTCGGCGCCTTTTAGTGCCGCCTGCATCGGAGAATCGCCGGCCTCGACGTAGCGCGAGATATTCTCGATCATGACAATGGCGTCGTCTACAACGAAGCCGGTGGCGATGGTCAGCGCCATCAGCGTCAGGTTGTTGATCGAGAAATCCGCCAGGTACATGACACCAAACGTGCCAACCAGCGACAGCGGCACCGCTACGGCTGGAATCAGCGTCGCCGGCACATTGCGCAGGAACAGGAAGATCACCATCACCACCAGCGCCACCGACAGCAGCAATTCGAACTGGACATCGTGCACCGAAGCGCGGATGGTGGTGGTGCGGTCGGTCAGCAGCCTGACCTCCACCGTGCCTGGCAGCGCTGCCTGCAATTGCGGCAGCACCTGCTTGATGCGGTCGACGGTCTCGATGACATTGGCACCCGGTTGGCGCTGGATATTGAGGATGATGGCTGGCGCCTTGTTGGCCCAGGCCGCCAGCCGCACATTCTCGGCGCCGTCGATGACGTCAGCGATGTCTCGCAAACGTATCGGCGCGCCGTTCTTCCATGCGATGACCAGATCAAGATACTCGGCCGCGGATTTGAGCTGGTCGTTGGCATCTATTGTGGAAGCGCGCATTGGGCCGTCGAAGCTGCCCTTGGCCATGTTGACATTGTCATTGCCGATGGCGGTGCGCACATCATCAAGATTTAACCCGTTGGCAGCGAGTGCCTTCGGGTTGACCTGGATACGCACGGCGGGCCGCTGGCCGCCGCCAATGCTGACCAGGCCGACGCCGGGCAACTGCGACAGTTTCTGCGCCAGCCGCGTATCCACCAAGTCCTCAATCTGGGGCAACGGCAGCGTCGCCGAAGTGATCGCCAGCGTGATGATGGGTGCATCTGCCGGATTGACCTTGCTGTAGATCGGCGGCATCGGCAGGTCGGTCGGCAGGAAGGAGCCGGATGCGTTGATCGCCGCCTGCACTTCCTGCTCGGCAACGTCGAGGCTCAATGTCAGGCTGAATTGCAGCGTGATGACCGAGGCGCCGCCGGAACTGGCCGAGGACATCTGGTTCAGGCCCGGCATCTGGCCAAATTGGCGTTCCAGCGGAGCCGTGACCGATGAGGTCATCACATCGGGGCTGGCCCCGGGGTAAAGCGTGGTGACCTGGATCGTCGGGTAATCAACCTCGGGCAGCGCCGAGATCGGGAGGATGCGATAGCCCACCAGACCGGCCAGCAGGATGGCGACCATCAGCAGCGAAGTCGCTACCGGCCGCAGGATGAAAGGACGCGACGGGTTCACTGCGAATTCTGGTTGTCGGCGCCGCCCTCGTGCTGGCGGCGCATTTCGCGCATGCGCTGCTTGCGTTCATCCTCGGGAAGTTTTTTCATTTCCTCGCCGAATTCGCCGCGGTCAATGCGCGCGTTGATTTCCGCCCACTTTTTCTTTCGCTCCTCGGCCGAGGCTCCACCCGGGCTTCCAGCGGCGGCGCGCGGCATTTTGCCTGCGCCCGGAACTTTGCCTGCGCCCGGCGTTGTCACCTCTACCTTGGCGTGTTCGCGCAACTTGTCTGCGCCATCGGTCACCACCTGCTCGCCAGCCGCGAGCCCTTTGTTGATCGCGACGGTTTCACCGGAAACCGGCCCGAGCGTAACCGGGCGGATGGCCACAGTCCGGTCCTGGCCGATGACATAGACGAACGTGCCCTGGGTGCCGCGCTGGATCGCCGCGACCGGAGCCAGGATGGCATTGTGCAGGGTTTCCACACGCAGGCGGGCATTCACGAACTGGTTGGAAAACAGCTTGTCATCGGTGTTGGCGAATTCGGCCTTGAGATTGACCGTACCGGTGCTGACATTGATCTGGTTGTCCATGACCAGCAATTTCCCGCTCGCCAGCTTGGTCTTGCCGTCGCGATCGAGCGCGTAGACGGCCAGCGTCTTGCCGGAATGGAAATGCGCAGACACCGTCCCGATACTGTCCGCCGGAATGGCGAAAATGACATAGATAGGCCGGGTCTGGGTAATCACCACCAGGCCGGTCGTGTCGGCGGCATGGATCATGTTGCCGACGTCAAGTTGGCGCAGCCCCGGTATTCCTGTAACGGGCGCGGTAATGTGCGTGAAATCGAGGTTCAGCTGGGCGCTATCCACCTGGGCGCGATCCATCTTGACCACGCCTTCATCCTGGCGCACCAGCAACGCCTGGTCATCGACCTGCTGCTTGGCGATCGAATCCTTCGCCAGCAGTCCCTGGTAGCGCTCAAGGTCAAGCTTGGCCTCATCCAGCAGCGCCTGGTCGCGGATCAGCTGTCCTTTAGCCTGATCGAGCAGCACCTGATAGGGACGCGGATCAATTTCCGCGAGCAGCCCGCCTTGTTTGATAAGCTGGCCTTCGCGAAAAGGAACTCGCACCAGCAGGCCGTCTACGCGCGCCTTGACCGTTGCCGTATTGAACGCGGTAACGGTACCCAACCCATCGATGAACACATCAATGTCGCCGCTCTTTGCCAAGGCTGCCTGTACCGGAAACGGCTTCCCGTCCCCAGCGGCGCCGCGCTTCCCTCCCGGCGTGCCGGCCTGATCCGCAGGCTTGTGGTAAAACCAAAAGGCTAAGATACAGATAAGCAACAATCCGGCGAACCAGAGGATTTTCTTTTTCATGCAATCAGTATTTTTGTTGTTCAATCAGCGCAGGATAACCGCCGCAAAACCGGATTTATGCATTTTCCCAACATTAGGGCGCCTCTAAAATTCAGAGTGCGCCCAAATGCAAAGCGAGGAAATCATTGCCCCATAGGTGGCGGCGGGGGTGGTGGAGGCGAATTGTAAGTTGGTGGAGGCGAATTGTAAGCTGGCGCCGATGGGGCTGGCGGCTGGGAATAAATCATCCGGGACTGATAGGGATACGCCTGGGGAAGCTGATTGCCCTTGGCATACATGCATTGCTCATACGCAATATCATAGCGGCGCTGGGCCTCGTTTCCACTGTATTGCGACTCATTTGAGCCGATTGCCGCACCAGCCAGCATCCCGAAGGCAGCGCCCGACCCGGCGCCTTCGTGCCCCCCTGCAAGCGCACCGGCAGCCGCTCCTATTGCCGTGCCGACTGCAGCACTTTTCACTGCGCTGTCTGTTGCGGCCTGATTGGGCGACATGCCGATTGACTGTTGCGCAAATTGCCTGCATTCCCGTTCTTCGGCAGCGAACAGATCGAATGGCTTGCCCGGTGCAGGCATCACCGCAACACTCGGGCCATTGGGAAGCGTTGCGCATCCCGCAAGTATTCCCATACAAGTTACTGCAAAAATTGAACGCCGCATGGCTGCATCTCCTAACATTTTGGCAATTAAAGAAACCGGATCGACATAGATACTATAGCCGCGATCTAAGGCTGAGCCGGAACCGTCCGCCATGCCTCCGGGCAGCTTGGCACGTACGGGTAATATCCTTTGGCCGAATCACAGTAATACCAGTTCTGGGCAGGCGGCGGAGACTGTGGCTGAGCCGCAACCGGAGGCGGAGGCGCAACATTTGCTTGTGGCGCTACCACCACGGGAGGCTGCTCGTTTATTACCGTAACGGGTGGCGTGTAAGGATCGGGATAGGGGTAAACCGGAACGGGATAGAAGTACCATATGCCGGCAGCGACCCACCACCATCCGAGCCGCCCTCCATGGCGACCATGAATCCAGTGGCCTCTTCGCCATATCCTCATGTCACGCTCGGCAAACCGGTGAATTTCATGGCCTTCCCAATGCCCTCCCCTGTATCCTTCCCTGTATCTTTCGTCGGGGTCGGCAAGTACAGGAATCGAAGTCACCAGCAAGGCGCCAACCATTATTCCTGAAATTATCTGTTTCATCATGTTCTCCTAATGATCAATTGAGGCTGGTTAGCCAGTTTCCTGAATGGCCAGATCAGCCGGGCCGTGTTTATGCTGCTATTTTAGTCTAGTCCACGAAATACTGAATCGGCAAATCATCTGTCAGGATCGAAATTTCCTCATCAATGGAGGCGTCGTCCCTCACCTGTTGCCAATAAGCGATTCCGCCAAAGAGACTGGCTGCAAGCAGGATGGCGCCGATGCAGTAGTATACCCTGTGCCGATGTGCCGACGTATGCCATATTTCATGTCGGTCAGACCATGCGAACAACGGCACGGTTCCGCTGCAAGCCTCATAGCGGCTCAGTGCCCGCAGGCGTGCAGAACGCAGATTGGCAAGCGTGGACTGATCAATTCGCTCAAGCGAGCAATTGAGCAGTTGCCTGATAAGTTCCGGATTCAGCTTATCGTCCATCGCGTTCCAACTTCTCTTATACGTTGCCCGTTAACGCATTATTGATGATCCTTCCAGGATTCCTTATCAGGTTCATCATGATGGCTTCCCGCAACAGAATCCTCGCACCATTACAACTCATGTCTTCAAGGTCTGGCCCTCGAAATTTGCGACTCCTCCGATCCTCCTCCTGGAGGAATTGAGTGAAAAAAAGAACCCCATACCGGACGGCGGATGACCTGAAACAATCATCTGCCGCCAACTGAAACCATTGGATTAACTCCCGCCCTTGCGGATACGCGATCCTGCGGAGTACACGATGTGCAATCTAATTCAGCCAAGTATCAACTGTATGTCCACAATGTATGAAATAAAATATTTTGCAAGGCTGCCGATGGGCTTTGTACATTTGTGGCGCTTTGCGATCCACCTCTGCTCGAACTGATTTTGAAGACCTTCATCACCGTTCATCCTGAGCGTAGCGGAGCGAAGTCAACGGAACGAAGTCGCATGGAGTTGCCTGATGCGGGCTATGCCAGCTACCCTCAGCACGAACGGTTTGAGGGCATCACTATTGCGCTTTCCATAATCCCGGAAAAAGCATTTGGCCACATAACCATCGACTTGGCTGGCGTTAACCAATGACTTGGTTGGCGCAGTTTGCCAACTTAGTCAGATGGCTATGCAAAGCCTTTTGGCAGCCTAGTCGAATGGCTAGTAGTTGCATCAGACAACACAGAGGTCACAGAGGGGAAACGGTTGAAACAAGCGATTGATCATAAAACCGCAACCCCCCTCGCCGCCCTTTTTACCCGGAAGGAGTACGCCGGCGGGTTCCCCGTTGCACAGACAAAGGGGGATATACAACAATTGCAAACAACAGGCCGGAGCGATCTCATTGCCCTATGACCAAGAGAGAAATGAGGAAGATTTGAATGTTCGCCTCTCCCTTTGGCAAAGTGAATAGTCCGGACTATCAGCTCAGGTCGCCCGCCAAAGAATCGCGAACCTTGTCCGGCATTGCCACTTCCTCGGGGTAATCAGGGTGGGCGATGCCTGCCCGCACGGTTGCGCCCCGCTTGATTGCGGCGATCATTTCCGGCGTGAGTTCGAAGCGCACGAAGTGCACCGCAGCGGTCTTGTCTTCGGTCTCCCGATCCAGATCCTCGTTGGCGATGGCGAAAACCCTGTCATAGCCCTCAGCCTGCATCCAGACCGTCTTCTCGATGCCGATCAGGCGCGCAAGAGCCGCGCGGCGCTGTTCCACATCCTCGTACTCCAGCATGAAAGTCGCCTTCCAGTTGCTGCCGTCTGGGATGAGCGGATTGTAGACGTCCAGTTCCTGCTGAATGCCTTCCGGCTCGAAGATGCGCTCCAAGCGCAGCATTTCCTGCACCTGGTATTGCATCGTGAGGCTGTCCTCGAAATACAGCGTGGCATGCGGGCCGATGGCCAGCCTGCGGTTCGCTTTGTGTTCCATGACCCTGGCGCGGAGCTCGGGCCGGATGGCGGCATATTTCTCCAGAGTGTAAAGATCGTCGCGGGTCAGCTTGCTCATGGGATGGATTTTGTCCCGTTCATCCGTGCGCGATTTTTTTGTCGGTGAAGAGATAGTCGCGCAGTTGCTTGTCAAAGCGCGGATCGTGGCGCCTGATCCACTCCAGCACCATCGCCGCGTGTTCCTTTTCCTCGTCGCGGTTATGGGCGAGAATCGCTTTCAATTCGGAATCGCCGCATGCATCGACCCGCTGGTTGTACCAGTCCACGGCCTCCAATTCCTCCATCAGGGAGATGATGGCCCGGTGCATGTCGCGGGTTTCCGCGCTAAGTTGTTCAATGGGTTCGTGGTAACCTTCGTGTGACATTTCATTTCTCCTTTTTGATTCAAATAGCGTAAGCCTTGCGCAGCAAGGTGATCGGGTGTTCCGGCGCGCGGCCATCCTTGAGGCCGTTTTCGATATGGTGGCCGGCCATCGCACAGTCGCTGCCGTAATGCTGTGCCTCCGCTTTCCTTACCCGTTCCACCACCGGCATGACGATCTTCATCGCCGTTTCGTGGAACTCCTTTTTCACGGCATAAGTGCCATCGTGGCCGGAGCAGCGTTCGATGATTTCCACCGTAGTGTCGGGCACCAGTGACAACGCTTCGCGGGTTTTCTGGCCGATGTTCTGCACGCGCTGGTGGCAGGCGGCATGATAGGCAACCTTGCCCAATGGTTGCTTGAAGTCCAATCGGAGTTTGCCTTGCCTGTGGCGCAGCATCAGATATTCGAAGGGATCGAAAAAAGCTTCCTGCACCTTGCGCACTTCGGGATCGTCCGGGAACATCAGCGGCAGTTCCTGCTTGAACATCAGCACGCAGGATGGAACCAGTGCGGTCAGATCCCAGCCTTCATCGACGAGTTTGGCGAGCACCGGAATGTTGTACTCCTTGGCTTTCTCCACCGCGTCCAGATTGCCCAGTTCCAGCTTGGCCATGCCGCAGCAGCGTTCCTGTTGCGCCAGCGTGACGGGGATGCCGTTGTGCTCGAACACCGCGACGACGTCCTCGCCCGGCCCAGGCTCGTTGCGGTTCATGTAGCAAGTGGCGAACAAGGCGATTCTTCCCCTGGTGCTTCCGGCCGGTTCGGCCTTGATTGCGCTGCGATGCCCGGAAAGACGGTGGCGCAGCGGGTTGCTGTAAAATTCCGGCAGCCAGGCATCTGCATGAATCCCCGCGATGGCCTCCAGTCCCTTGCGCGCAACCCCGATATTGTTGACGGCATTCACGATCTGGGCCACCACCGGGATGCCCGCCAGGCTGCCGACGGTGTCGGTGCTGGTCAGTATCCGGTCGCGCAATTTCACGTCGCCATTTCTGAATTTTACCGCCTTGGCTCTAAGCATCAGATGGGGAAAATCCACGTTCCACTCGTGCGGCGGCACATAAGGGCACTTGGTCATGTAGCAGAGATCGCAGAGGTAACAGTGGTCTACGACCTTGACGTAATCTGCCTTGGGGATTCCATCGACCTCCAGAGTAGGGGAAGCTTCCACCAGGTCGAATAGCGTTGGAAAAGACTGGCACAGACTGACGCAGCGACGGCAACCGTGGCAGATATCGAAAACCCGCTCCATCTCCTTGAACAACGATTCCTCGTCGTAAAACTCCGGGTTCTTCCAGTCCAGCGGATGACGGGTAGGGGCTTCAAGATTACCTTCGCGGGTCGGGGCAGCCATGGCATCGTCCAGTGCATTTTGCTGAATCGGGGGGAAACCGGCCGCGGGTAACACGGCCGGATCAGGGCTTAGCCCTTGAACTCGTTGAGCGCTTTCTGATAACGGTTGGCGTGGGAACGCTCCGCTTTGGCCAGGGTTTCGAACCAGTCGGCGACCTCGTTGAAGCCTTCCTCCCGCGCAGTCTTGGCCATGCCTGGATACATGTCGGTGTACTCGTGGGTTTCGCCCGCCACTGCACTTTTCAGATTGTCCTCGGTGCCGCCGAATGGCAGGCCGGTGGCAGGGTCACCGCATTGCTCCAGATATTCCAGATGACCGTGCGCATGACCTGTCTCTCCTTCGGCGGTGGAGCGGAACAGCGCGGATACATCGTTGTAGCCTTCGACGTCGGCTTTGCCTGCGAAATAAAGATAGCGGCGGTTGGCCATGGATTCGCCGGCAAAGGCGTCCTTCAGGTGTTGCTCGGTTTTGCTGCCTTTCAGTTTCATGATATTCACCTCACAATTGTTAAAAATATCGACTATCGATCAAGTGACCATAAGTCACGGCTAAAAGCATACTATTATTCCATCCTGGAAAAGTTAAATTATTTTGATTATTTCGATCTATCCTGAAAACCGCAGTTGATCGGTGGGCAGGTATAGCCGTTGAGTCAAAGTCGCAGAACATTCTCTGCCAACTGCGGTATCCATGTTTACACGCCATTCGACAGTTCAAGCAGCCTTGAAGAACTCCACGGCTTCGGCCTCATCGCGGGTGCGCCTCATCGGCGGCAGGCTCTGCCAGATGCGCTTGCCATAGTGTTTGGAAATCAGGCGCGGGTCGCAGATCATCAGCACGCCGCGATCCGTTTCATCGCGGATCAGCCGCCCCGCGCCCTGCTTGAGGTTGATCACCGCGCGCGGCAACTGGTATTCCATGAACGCGTTGCGCCCCTGCCTGTTGAGCTGCGCGATGCGCGCCGCCAGCACCGGGTCGTCCGGCGGAGAAAACGGCAGCTTGTCGATGACGACCAGCGACAGCGCTTCGCCGCGCACGTCCACGCCTTCCCAGAACGATTGGCTGCCCAGCAGCACCGCATTGCCATGCTCGCGGAAACGGCTCAGCAGCTCGTTGCGCGAGCCTTCGCCTTGCAGCATCAGCGGATAAGCGAGATTCTTGCGGTCAAATTCGGCAGTGAGGATTTCGTGCGCGCGCTGCATGGCGCGCAAACTGGTGAACAACAAAAATGCGCGTCCCTTGCTGGCCTCGATCAGCGGCAAGGCGGCCTGCACCACCGCCTCGGTGTAGCCGGGACTGTTCGGCTCCGGCATTTGCAGCGGAACATACAGCAACGCCTGCTCCGGATAGTTGAACGGGCTGTCCCAGCATGCCGTGCGCGCCTGCAGCAAGCCCATCTCGGTTTGATAATGCGAAAAATTCTGCTTCACCGCCAGTGTCGCGGAAGTGAAAATCCACGCGCGCGGATGGCCGCCGATCTGCTTGGCGAAGATCTCCGCGATCGACAGCGGCGTGGTGTTGAGCTGCACGGAATGGTGGAAGACTTCGAGCCAGCGCACGAAGCCTTCCCTCTCCCCCGGTCCCTCACCCGCAAGCGGGCGAGGGGAACCATTACTTCCTCTCCCTCCGGGGGCGGGTTGGGGTGGGGGAACGCCCTGCCACTGCCTGATCTTCTCCAGCAACTCCACGCCGCGCTGCCAGCATTTCTCCAGTCCTTCACTGCGCTGCGCCTGGCTTTCCAGCAGGCTGTTGAGCTGCGCAAGTTTTTCGATGACAGTCGCGAATGCAGCGCTCCAGCCAGATAAATCTTCAGTCGCATTCGCGGGCATGCGTCCCTCCCCTTGCTTGAACACCAGACGCAAGTCGCGCGCGGCCTTGTCCAGCGCGTCGCTGGCGGTGGGCAGCGCGGCAAAATCATTGGCCGAGATCGCCGCTTCCAGGCGCGCATCGCGCGCGAGGTCGAGCAATTGCGAAGTCGAGATGCTGTCGCCGAAAAACAGGCTGGCGGTCTCCGGCAACTGGTGCGCCTCGTCGAAGATCACCGTGTTACAGGCCGGCAGCAACTCCGCCACGCCCTCGTCGCGCAGCATCACGTCGGCGAAGAACAGGTGATGATTCACCACCACGATGTCGGCCTCCATCGCCTCCTTGCGCGCCTTGAGCACGAAGCATTCCTTGTATTGCGGACACTCCTGCCCCAGGCAATTGTCGCGCGTGGAAGTCACCTGCATCCAGATCGGCGCGTTCTCCGGCACATCGGCCAGGCCGCTCTTGTCGCCGGACTGCGTCACCTTTGCATACTTGGCGATCTTGCCGAGATGGCGCACATCCTCGCGCGTGACGAAACGCCCTTCGGACTGCGCGCGCTCCAGATGAAAGTGGCACACATAATTTGCGCGCCCCTTGAGCAGCGCGATCGAGACCGGCGCCTTCAACACGTCGCGCACCGTGGGCAAATCCCTCTGGAACAACTGGTCCTGCAGATTCTTCGTGCCGGTCGAAATGATCACCTTGCCGCCCGCCAGCAGCGCAGGCACCAGATAGGCGAACGTCTTGCCGGTTCCCGTCCCCGCCTCGGCCACCAGGATCGCGTTGTCGCGTATCGCTTCCGCCACCGCCATGGCCATCTCTCGCTGCTGCGCGCGCGGACGGAACGACGCGACTTCAGCGGCAAGCGGGCTCTGTTCGGAAAAAAAACGTTCGACTTCGATGGACACGGCGGGAGTTGAGGGAATTTACGGCCGTCATGTTATCCCAAACCAGCTTGCGCCGCGATTTTGTTGTGCGTTATTGTGTGTGCCGCCAGGCAGGGCGGGCACCCGTGCCCACGCGGATGCTGAACCTTGTGATGGATAATGCCAGGCAGGGGCTGCCCACCCTGCGATTTTTCAACCGACCCCGCCGATGATAATCGCCACCATCACCGCATCAGGAGATACGTAATGCAGATTTGGGTGGATGCCGATGCGTGTCCGAAGGTGATCAAGGAAATTCTGTTCCGCGCAGCGGAAAGGCGGCAGATTCAACTGACGCTGGTGGCGAACAAGCTGCTGTATTGCCCGCCTTCGCGGGTGATCCGGGCGATGCAGGTGCCGGCGGGTTTCGATGTGGCCGATAACAGGATCGCGCAACTGGTCGAGCCGGGCGATCTGGTGATCACCGCCGATATTCCGCTTGCTGCCGATGTGATCGCGCGCGGCGGCCATGCCTTGAATCCGCGCGGGGAACTTTACAGCGGGGATACGATCCGGGAGCGCCTCACCATGCGCAATTTCATGGATGGCCTGCGCGGCAGCGGCGTGGAGACGGGCGGGCCGCCGGCGTTGAGCCAAGGCGACCGCCAGACGTTCGCGAATCAGCTCGATAGATTTCTGCTGAAGTGTGCTTGATCCCATAGATCCATTATCTGCGTCATGCCCGCGCAAGCGGGAATGACGCATGGGATGCAATTGAACAAAACAGGGTAAACATTCAATATCCGGCTTATGCAACGAACCGCATTCTTCATCTCCGACCGCACCGGCATCACGGCGGAAAACCTCGGGCGCAGCCTGTTGAGCCAGTTCGACAGCGTGGAGTTCAACCGGGTCACTTTGCCCTTCGTGGATACCGGGGAAAAGGCCCGCGCCGCACTGGAAAAAATCAACGCGGCATGCCGCACCGACGGCCAGCCCCCGCTGGTGTTCAGCACGCTCATCCTGGCGGAAGTGCGCGACATCGTCGCGCAGAGCGATGCGTTGTTCCTCGACCTGTTCGAAATGTTCATCGCGCCGCTGGAAGCGGAACTCGGCATCGCCTCCTCGCATGCGGTCGGCCGCTCGCATGGCGTGGGCGCGGACTATGCGGCGCGCATGGAAGCGGTGAACTATGCGCTGCGCCATGACGACGGCGGCGTCTCGGTAGACCTGCCGCAGGCCGACATCATCCTGATCGGAGTCTCGCGTTGCGGCAAGACGCCGACCTCGCTGTATCTGGCTCTGCAGTTCGGCATCCATGCCGCCAACTATCCGCTGGTGCCGGAAGATTTCGAGGCGGATGCTTTGCCCGCCGCGCTCCGGCCGTTGCGCGAAAAACTGTTCGGACTCACCATCAGCCCCGAACGCCTGCACCAGATCCGCGCCGAACGCGCGCCGGACAGCCGTTATGCTTCGCTGGAAAATTGCCACCGGGAAATCAGGCAGGCGGAAGGCCTGATGGCCCGCTTCGGCATTCCCTGCATGGATGTCACCGCCATGTCGGTGGAGGAAATCGCCACCACCCTGCTGCACCGGACCGGACTGAAAAGATAACCCGTCGCCGGGACGCGCCATCACAACGGTGAAACGAACAGGCATTCGCGCATTTTTCTCAATTGATCGCGCAACTCGGCAGCGCGCTCGAATTCCAGATTCTTCGCGGCTTGCAGCATTTCCTTTTCCAGCCGCCTGATCTCCTTTGACACTTCCTTCTCGCTCATCGCCAGATACTTGGCCTCGATCTGCGCCGCCTTCAGTGACTTGCGCTGGGCATCCATGTCGTATGCGCCTTCGATGATGTCCTTGATGCGCTTGACCACACCCTGCGGCGTGATGCCGTGCGCCTCGTTGTATGCCTGCTGCTTGTGCCGCCTGCGCTCGGTCTCGTCGATCGCGCGGCGCATCGAATCGGTGATCCGGTCCGCATACAGCAAGGCGCTGCCGTTGATGTGGCGCGCGGCGCGGCCGATGGTCTGGATCAGCGAACGTTCGGAGCGCAGGAAGCCTTCCTTGTCAGCATCGAGAATCGCCACCAGCGACACCTCTGGAATGTCCAGCCCCTCGCGCAGCAGGTTGATGCCGACCAGCACATCGAACACGCCGAGGCGCAGGTCGCGGATGATCTCCACCCGCTCCACGGTCTCGATGTCAGAATGCAGGTAGCGCACCTTGATGCCGTGCTCGCTGAAGTAATCGGTCAGGTTTTCCGACATGCGCTTGGTCAGCGTCGTCACCAGCACCCGCTCGCCTTTCTTCGCGCGCAGGTTGACCTCGGACATCAGGTCGTCCACCTGGTGCACGGCGGGACGCACTTCGATCATCGGATCGACCAGACCGGTGGGACGCACCACCTGCTCCACCACCTGTCCGGCGTGATTCGCCTCGTACACGGACGGCGTGGCGGAAACGAAAATGGCCTGGCGCATCACCTTCTCGAATTCGTCGAAGCGCAGCGGGCGGTTGTCCAGCGCGGACGGCAGGCGAAAGCCGTAGTTGACCAGGTTCTCCTTGCGTGCGCGGTCGCCCTTGTACATGCCGCCGATCTGCGGAATGGTGACGTGGCTTTCGTCGATGAACATCAGTGCATCCGGCGCCAGGTAATCCATCAGCGTCGGCGGCGCCTGGCCCGGCTTGCGCCCGGACAAATGGCGCGAATAGTTTTCGATGCCCTTGCAGAAGCCGATCTCGTTGAGCATCTCCAGATCGTGCCGTGTGCGCTGCTCGATGCGTTGCGCTTCGACCAGCTTGTTCTCCCTCTGGAAAAACTCGATGCGTTCGGCCAGCTCCACCTTGATGGTCTCGATGGCGCGCAGAGTGGTCTCGCGCGGCGTGACGTAATGGCTGGATGGATACACGGTGTAGCGCGGCACGCTGGTGAGAATGTGGCCGGTGAGCGGGTCGAACAACGACATGCTTTCCACCTCGTCGTCGAACAGGGAGAGGCGCAACGCATTCTCGCTGTTCTCCGCCGGGAAGATGTCGATCACATCGCCGCGTACGCGGAACGTGCCGCGCGTGAAATCGATGTCGTTGCGCTCGTACTGCATCGCGGTGAGACGCTTGATCACGTCGCGCTGCGGCATCTTCTCGTTCTCGCGCAGGTGCAGAATCATGCCGTGGTAATCGACCGGATCGCCGATGCCGTAGATGGCCGACACCGTCGCCACGATCACGGAATCCGGCCGCTCCAGCAGCGCCTTGGTGGCGGACAGGCGCATCTGTTCGATCTGCTCGTTGATGCTGGAATCCTTCTCGATGTACACATCGCGCGACGGCACATAGGCTTCCGGCTGGTAGTAGTCGTAGTAGGAAACGAAATACTCCACCGCATTCTCGGGAAAGAAATCGCGCAACTCGGAATACAGCTGTGCTGCCAGCGTCTTGTTCGGCGCCATGATGATGGCCGGACGCCCGGTGCGCGCGATGACGTTGGCCATGGTGAAAGTCTTGCCCGAGCCGGTCACGCCGAGCAACGTCTGGTACGCGAGGCCGTCGTTGATCCCTTCCACCAGTTGCGCGATGGCAACTGGCTGGTCGCCCGCTGGCTCGAATGGCTGGTGCAGGCGGTAAGGGCTGTTGGGGAAGGTCTGGATGGTCATGGTGAACTGTGTATTGTACGAGGAAAGGCGCAATTGCCAAACGGGAAAGCGTGACCGAGTCGGCAGGATGCGGTGACAAAGGAACCGCATCGGTCGCGATTGATGCGGTTCGCAGGCTCACCACAGCCTACTTCCGCTGCTTCCCGCTCATCCTGCTTTCAAGTTGCGCTTGATTATTTTGCGCGCTTTCATTGCCCGCCGCCGCAGCCTTGCTGAACCATTCGTATGCACGCAACAAATCAGGGTCGCCGACCTCGCCGCTGGCGACCATCTCGCCCATGCTGTTCTGCGCGCGCGCATCGCCCTGCTCAGCCGCTTCGCGATACCAATGCATCGCCTGCCGGGGATCCTTGTGCACACCCAAGCCACTCTGGTACATCACGCCCAGGGCGAATTGCGCGTCCGTGTTCCCCTGCGCTGCGGCCTTGCGGTACCAATCCGCCGCCTCGCGGTAATCCTGCCGCACGCCGAGACCCTGCGCATACATCAGGCCGAGGTTGTATTGGGCCTCGGCATAGCCCAGCGTTGCCGCCCTGCGGAACCAGGAAACGGCCTGCCTGTAGTCTTGCGGCACGCTCTGTCCCAACCGGTAGCGCGTCCCGATCAGGTTCTGCGCGACGGCATTTCCCGCCTCCGCCGCCTTGCGGAACCAGTCCATGGCCTGAGCGCCATCACGCATGACGTTCTGCCCGTTCTCATACATCTGTCCAAGCAATAATTGCGCGGATGCGTACCCCTGCTCTGCCGCCTTGCGATACCACTTCATTGCTGCGCTTACGTCCTGGCTCACCCCCTGCCCGGCGGCATACATCATGGCGAGATGGAATTGTGCCTTTGCGTAGCCCTGCTTTGCGGCCTTGCCGAACCAGAAAGCGGCTTCCCTGTAGTCGCGTTCGACGCCTCTGCCCGTCATGTATTCCAGGCCAAGATCGAACTGCGCCTGGGCATCGCCCTGGTTCGCTGCTTGTTCGAGTTTGATTGGGTTTGTCGTTTGGTCGTCATTCTTGACAGCAACAGCGTTCATGCTGAACAAAAGAAGAATGATGCTGGTCAGAGTTTTCATCCGGAATAATCCATTCTTGCCACGTGGTGCGTAAACGCACTTTACAGCCCGATGTCCCTCCCATCTTGCAGGGGGCATCGCTGTCATTCAAACAGCGCGCGCAACTTGTTTACATCAGGTTGATGCACCACGCCCTTCTCGGTGATCAGTGCGGTCACCAGTTCGGTGGGCGTCACGTCGAATGCGGGATTGCGGATCGCAACGCCCTCCGCTGCCCAGTGAAAATCGCGGAAACCTTTTACTTCGTCTGCAGAGCGTTCCTCGATCGGAATCTCGCCGCCGCTGGCAATGCTCATGTCTATCGTGGACAGCGGACAGGCGACATACAACGGGATGTTGTGGCGCCGCGCCAGCACCGCCACCATGTAGGTGCCGATCTTGTTGGCCACGTCGCCGTTGGCAGCCACGCGATCGGCGCCTACCAGCACCGCATCGACCTCACCTTGCGCCATCATGAAGCCCGCCATGTTGTCGGTGATCAGCGTCACCGGGATGTTCTCCTGCACCATCTCCCACGCGGTCAGCCGCGCGCCTTGCAGGAAGGGACGCGTCTCGTCGGCGATCACAAAAATCTGCTTGCCCGCCTCCACCGCCGAGCGGATCACGCCGAGCGCCGTGCCCCAGCCGGCGGTCGCCAGCGCACCGGCGTTGCAATGCGTCAACACGCGTGCGCCGTCCGCCAGCAATTCCGCGCCGAACGCGCCCATCGCGCGGTTGATGCGGATGTCCTCGGCACGCATCTCATGCGCCTCATCCAGCAGCCGTTGCGCAACGGCGGCGTTCTTCTGTGCCCTCACGACCATCCAGATAATGCGCATCCGCTGCAACGCCCAGGCCAGATTCACCGCCGTCGGGCGGCTGCGTTCCAGCATGGCGAACCCGGCTTCCATGCCGCTGTGGAATTCAACGGTCGAAGCATTCTGCAAACGCAGCGCCTCCAGCGCCACGCCATAAGCCGCCGCCACGCCGATGGCCGGCGCGCCGCGCACCACCATGCTGCGGATGCCTTCCGCCACCGAAGCGGCAGAGTCGCAGGCAATGTATTCAAACGCAGCGGGCAGGATGCGCTGGTCTATCATCTCCAGCTTGTTGTCAGCCCAGCGCAGGGTTTCGATTTTCATGCACGGATTCCTAGAAATAAGACTTGCGTAGGGTGCAATAACCAACGGGCATTGCACCGGATGTTCATATGCTTAATGGTGCAATGCGCTCCGCTTATTGCACCCTACATTTTTCCGTTAGTCACCCTCAAACTCGCACAACGCAAACACCTTGTGGCCGTGCTTCTCCAGCCTTGTCCGTCCGCCGATGTCCGGCAAATCGATGATGAAACAGCATTCGACGATCTGGCCACCCATTTTCTCGATCAACTTGCAGGCCGCTTCCGCCGTGCCGCCGGTGGCGATCAGGTCGTCCACCAGCAGCACCTTCTCGCCCTTGTCGATGGCATCGGTGTGGATCTCGATGCGGTCGGTGCCGTATTCGAGTTCGTAGTCGTGGCCGATGGTTGCGGCGGGCAATTTACCCTTCTTGCGGATCGGTACGAAGCCCTTGCCCAGCGCATAAGCCAGCGGCGCGCCGATAATGAAGCCGCGCGATTCGATGCCGGCGATCTTGTCTATCTTCATCTCGCCATAGCGGCGCGCCAGTTCGTCCACGGTGACGCGCAGGCCGACCGGGTCCTTGAGCAGCGTGGTGATGTCGCGGAACATGATGCCCTGTTTGGGGTAATGCGGGACGGTGCGGATTCTGGATTTGACGGGCATATTCGCTCCTTGAGATTTCGGGCAGCGCACATTATACGATTCTCTGCGCCCATATCTTTTGCAGCGCGTCGGTCAGGTTGCGCGCAAAGCGCGGCGCATCGAACAGCGGCGAAGCCAATACCTGCTGCCTCAGCCCGGCGCGCAATTGCGCCAATGCCTGAATGTCTGAGGCATGCTGAAGCGCGCGTGCCACATAGTCGTCGTAGCTGTCGGCAATCCAATCCGACAAGCCGGCACAGCCCAGCATGCTGGCTCCCTGGCGGCCGAGCAAGGTCTCGCCGGCCAGGGTCAAGGTGGGGACGCCCATCCATAAGGCTTCGCAGGTGGTTGTCCCTCCGGTGTACGGGAAAGTGTCCAGCATGATGTCGACCTCGGCGTACGCGGCCAGATAGACATCCCGCGGAGCCAGCCCGATTATCGTTCCGCGGAGCCAGCCCGATTATCGTTACGCGCTCGGGTGCGATCCCGGAAGCGGACAGACGTTGCAGCAAATGTTCCCGCGTGGATGCGCAGCTCATCTGCTTGTTCTGTATCCGCAAGCGGGCGTTCGGTATTTCCCTGAAGACCCGTCCCCACAACGCAAGCACATCGTCATTCAACTTGGGTAGCCGCTGGAAGCTGCCGAAAGTGGCATATCCATTGCGCTCCGCCGGCAATGCAGCAACGGGCAGTCTGGCGGCGTCCGCGAGAGGCGTGAAACAAAGCCGGGTTTCCGGCAGGTACCAAACCGTTTCGGTGAAAAATTCGCGCAGGGATGCCGGGATCGATACCGGGTCTGCGAGCAGGTAATCCATCCCCGGCACGCCGGTGGAGGCGAAGTAACCCAGCCAGCTTGCCTGCACCGGCGCCGGTTTCCACGCGAACAGCGGAAGGCGGTTGTGCGCGGTATGGCCGGCGAGGTCGAGCAGAATGTGGATGCCATCGCCATGCATCTTGCGCGCTGCGGCTTCATCGCTCAAACCGGCGATGACGTTCCAGGCAGCAAAATGCGGCTTGAGACGGGCGGTGACCGGGTCCTCGCGCGTGCTCGTCGAATAGGCCACCAGTTCGAACCGGGCCGGATCGTAGTGCATCAGGAAACTTTCCAGGAAACATGCGACCGGATGCGCGCACAGGTCCCCGGAAACCAGTCCCAGCCTCAGGCGCGCGCCCTGTCCTGCCACAGGAATGCGCCATCTGGTATACGGCCTGGCTTGCGCCAGCACCTTTTCGCCGTAGCGTTTGGCCTCCGCTAGATAGTCGCCAGGTGTGCATCCGGTATGAAAGCTCATCAGCAGAAGCAGGTTGCTGTGCGCCTGACCATGATCCGGGTTGAGCGCAAGCGCCTTGCGGTAGCATTCGATCGCCGCGTCCAGATCGCCATGATCCTGCAGCGCAAGCCCGAGGTTGTTGTGCGCATCGGCATAGTCCGGCTTGAGCAGGAGCGTCCGGCGGTAAACGGTGATCGCCTCTTCCAGTCTGTTCGCCTGATGCAGCGCAACTGCCTGCTTCAGAAGCGCGGCTGGCGAGACCGCAGTGGTTGCATCGGAAGCCAAACTGGCCACTCTGGGTTTCGCGTTTTGAAGAAACCGGGAATCCTGCGGAACGTTCAATACCTGGTTATCAGGCTCTGTCCCTTGAACGAGCGGATAGGGCGTTGCCACCGCCTTGCCATAGCAGCACTTCTTGAATTTCTTTCCGCTGCCGCAGGGGCAGGGATCATTGCGGTTCGGCGTATTCATTATCCAATTTCCCACCAATCCAAATGTGCGGCCATGCGCAACCTTACCTCCGACCATTGCAACCAAATTGCCAGACACTCAATATGCGGACTTCCAATCAAACTTCCTGATGAGGATTTTGATGAGAAAAATACTTTAATTGGAATGCGCACGGTAGCGGATCAAATATAAGTTCAGGCAAGACTCCGCTATCAATTATATCGGTCTTGAACTGATAGTCAGCCGCAATCAATTGAAGTACGTGGAAATCAATGTGATCGTCTTTGATGATTGAGTTTATCTTGCGCCAGTGATGCCCGACTCTGTTGTTACCCGGGTACTTGGAATCCAGCGCTGCGACTCCATTTTTTATTTTTGCAACTATTTGCTTTTCTGATCTCACCGGAAAGTGTGCCAAAGCAGCGCTCTTTATGTGAGCAGCTTTCACTGCCAGACGTGAATTGTCCTGAGTGTATACAATGTGCGAACCCATTGGCACCAGGAGGTTTGCATCGAGGAACCTTTTTGTAAGCAGAACCTTGCATACCGGGCTATGTTCTGAAACCAGCCGGCTCGTTATTATTTTTGTAACGGGTAAGGTTGAATCAGTCAATTGAGATGTGGGAACGTATGATTCCCAAAGCAGATAACCAAGCGTATCTGATGGAATTGACAGCAATGAAGCGGTAAACTGTTCCGGAGTTGGCGCTTTAATAAATTCGTCGGCATCAAGCAGTACTACAGTCTGGCAGCCAGGATTTGAAAGAAGCGCCTTGCCGTATTCACTGAACTTCTCACCTTGATTGAAATGCGGGCTGTTATCGTCATGTAATTTTATATCCAGCCCCTCGCATATCATTTCCTCAATTATTTCCCTGGTTCCGTCGACAGATTGCTGCAGAATGATGTGAAGTTCATCCACGTATTCAAGGTTGTGTCTTGCAAATGATTCTATGACATCAGCTTCATTCTTGATCATTGCAAGACCAATGATACGTTTGGTTGTTAGAATGCCCCGCATGATCGCATCCCATGGCGTTCATGATAGCCCTTGTAAACAACGGAAAGGCCCGGACAGTCCTTCAATGGTCGTTTCTGATGATGGATTTTTTGCATGATCTCTAAAATCAGTATAGATAAACCATAATTACATTTATCCAGTAAGACATGAAGCAAATTGTGACAACCATCTTGGGTGAACAGGTAACTGCATAAGTTGACCGTAAGGTTGGCTGCAGCAGTAAAGATATTCCGTTTCAGATAATTCGCGATACCCAATATATACATTTTATAATAACCGGTGAGATGCTGAACCAATCTATTAGCTCGAAAACAATTGTCCGTTACATCCGCTGGAAGGGTAACAATTTTGGTGACAATATCAACGATGTACTTTTCCGGGATGTTTTTGGAGTCGAGCAATCCGTCGGCAACGCCGAACCGGTGACGGATGGCGTCAATCTTCTCGGAATCGGAACGACCTTCAGTTCTTATCTCAGGGTGTCTGACCCGGCCATTCTATGGGTAATTGGAAGCGGTGCGGGATATGCGCCCCACAAGCCAAAGCTGCCTTCAAACAACATCATCTTTTTTGTCCGGGGTCCGTTGACTTGCCAGTATCTTGATCTTCCCCCGCACCTTGCCATCGCCGATGCAGCCTACCTCCTCGCCGACCAATTTCATGCGGCAGCGCGTATCAATCCTCTATCGTCTCATCGGTATGGCATCATTCCACATCATTGGTCGGTTGAGACCGAATTGCCTCGGTGGCAGCAAGTGTCGCAACGAGCCTTCATAATCGACCCACGTCTCGACTGGAAGACTTTCATCCAGCGAGTAAATGCGTGCGAGGTCATACTGACCGAGTGTCTGCATGGCGCGATTGCAGCAGATATCCTGCGCAAGCCATTCATCATATTCTCGACAACTCCAGCCTTCCATGCATTTAAATGGCTGGACTGGGCATCCTCGATGGAGCTGCCATTAAACATTCGTCTATTCAATTTCGATGACCCGGAAGAACTCTATCGGACTGAAGCGCCAATCCTGTCGAAAGCTGAAACGCTGAACCGTGTTCTGGAACAGCTTGAAAACAAGAAACTGGAAGTTCAGCGCCACCTCGAAAGCATAGCCACGTCATCTGCCAACAGATAAGAATAAAGGAGAAGTAATGGTGCCCACGACCATCAAACAACCCATGAAGAGCTTTCTCAGGAAAGATGAAAGTCGGGGAATACCGATACAATGGATTAAAAGAGACCAATATTCGTGGCTGTCGCAACTGTTCAAGAATCCATTTATAAAGCCAGAGATAACTCCCTACAGCGCAAAAATAGAGCGCCTTGCACAACAAACCAATCAGCTGGGCGCCCAACCGCTCTGGGAAGGATATGCGGGCAACAATATCGGTGGGCCGACCCGTTTGCCTGACGATGTAAGAACAGCGAATGCTGCTGGAGATTTGTATACATTCCTGGTACGAGAACGAAAGCCAGATGTTGTGGTTAAGTTTGGCACTGCGTTCGGCGTTTCGGGCATGTATTTCCTCGCAGGAATAGAGTCTAATGGCAAAGGAAAATTGCTGACGTTTGAGCCAAATGATGTCTGGGCAAGGCTGGCAAAGAACAACTTATTGCAAATAAGTGATCGATTTGACCTGATAGTCGGAACGTTTGAAGAAAATATAGAGGATTCGCTGCCACAGCATCAACCCATAGACATGGCATTCATTGATGCCATTCACACAAGGGAATTTGTTATTCCCCAGTTGGAACTTGTTGTGTCCAAGAGCAACAACAACGCAATCATCATTCTTGATGATATCAATTTCTCACCCGACATGAGGGAATGCTGGAAAGAAGTCTCAACTGATGGTCGGTTTTCAGCCAGTGCTGCACTGGGTGACAGAGTGGGCATATTGGAATTGACCGGATAACGCAAGGTGAACGCCTCCGTCCAGAATCATGTCGGAATGCGAACTCGATTGCGTCGGCACATTAATATTCTACGCAGGGAAGGGCCGCTCATTTGGCTTTTGTGACCATCGCTCAAACATTTCGAAGTAGGCATCCTCCAGCTTCAGGGCCAAATCCTTGGCGTCGCACAAGGGACTGCCCGCCATGCGCTCGCGCTGGGTCGAGCGCAGCGCCTTGCGCAGTTCCACATCCTTTGCCAGTGCTGCCACCCTGTCCACGTAGTCCGCTTCGGAGT
>JBAUUR010000013.1:0-30447 GCA_049582805.1 Gallionellaceae bacterium
AGCCCTACAGTCGATTTTCAGATCACCGGGAGGGGTAAAGTGACCACGGAAACTCACTCTTTTCTCTGCATGTATGATAATTTCAACAAACTGCTAGCCCCGCAGACTCGAGGGCTTTAAACCATGATCCGAAACGTCTTGAAAGTGTTGTGCTATGGTACTTGGCGTGTTCGTTGAATTGTTCACTCGTTACGGAGTTCCGTTTCAACAAGCTAGCGACACGCCGCAACTCATTTATAAGTTCTTCGTTCGGTACGTCTCTATGATGTGGCTCTAGTTCGAATCGCATATGTCAGAGACAGTTAGCATAACTTAAGCCGCCTCGATCTCCGCGACCGCCGACTGCTTGGTCAGCAGCGTGATCAGCGTCGCGAGTTGATTGCGCATCTCACGCCGGTCCACGATCATGTCTATCGCGCCGTGCTCCAGCAAAAACTCCGCGCGCTGGAAGCCTTCCGGCAGGGTCTCGCGCACCGTCTGCTGGATCACGCGCGCGCCGGCGAAACCGATCAAGGCACCCGGTTCGGCGATCACCACGTCGCCCATGAAGGCGAAGCTGGCGGAGACGCCGCCCATCGTGGGGTCGGTCAGCACGGAGATGAACGGCAGCCGCTCCTGGCTTAACTGGGTCAATGCGGCGCAGGTCTTCGCCATCTGCATCAGCGACAGCAGGCCTTCCTGCATGCGCGCGCCGCCGCTGGCGGCGAAGCACACGAACGGCATCTTCTGTTCGGTGGCGAGTTGCACGCCGCGCACGAAGCGCTCGCCCACCACCGAGCCCATGGAGCCGCCCATGAAGCTGAACTCGAACACCGCCGTCACCAGCGGCAAAGCATGCACGCTGCCCTGCATCACCACCAGCGCATCGTCTTCGCCGGTATCGCGTTTGCCCGCGGTCAGGCGTTCACTGTATTTGCGGCTGTCCTTGAATTTGAGCGTATCCACCGGCAGGACTTCCGCTCCGATCTCGAAACGGCCTTCGCCATCCAGCAGCCAGTCGAGCCGGGTGCGCGCGGTGATGCGGTGATGATGGTTGCACTTGGGACAAACATTGAAATTCTTTTCCAGGTCGGAGTGGTACAGCACCGCCTGGCAGGACGGGCATTTCTGCCACAAGCCTTCCGGCACGTTCTTCTTTTCGTCAATGTTCTCGCGGCGCTTGATCTTGGGGGGTAACAGTTTCTGGAACCAGCTCATGTAATCTCTCCTTCAATCATTCTGGTGGGGAAAATTCATCGCCTCGGCGCGTCATTCTCTTTCCCCTTTAGCAAAGGGGGTTATGCCTGGTCTATCGCCACGCGCAACTCATTTACCAGCTTGCTCACGTTGGCAACTACGTCCGGTTCTGGTGAATCCTCGATCTCTTGCACGATGCGGCTGCCCACCACCACGCCGTCGCACAGGCGCGACACTGCGTGTGCCGTGGCCGCGTCGCGGATGCCGAAACCCACGCCAATCGGCAGCGTGATGTGCTTGCGGAGCTGCGGGATCCTGCGCTCGATCTCGCCCAGATCCAGATGCCCGGCGCCGGTGACGCCCTTGAGCGAGACGTAATACACATAGCCGCGCGCCTGCTTCGCCACCTTGGCGATGCGCGCGTCGCTGGTAGTCGGCGCCAGCAGAAAGATCGGATCGATGCCGTGGCGCTGCAGATGGCCAAACGCTTCATGGCTTTCCTCCGGCGGGAAATCCACGGTCAGCACGCCGTCCACGCCGACCTCGGCGCAGCGCGTGGCGAAGGCTTCCCAGCCCATCGCTTCGATCGGGTTGCCATAGCCCATCAGCACCAGCGGCGTGGCGCTGTCCTTTTTGCGGAATTCGGCCACCATACCGAGCACATCGCGCAGACCGACATGATGTTTCAGCGCGCGTTCCGAAGCACGCTGTATGGTCGGCCCGTCCGCCATCGGATCGGAGAACGGCACACCGAGCTCGATCACGTCCGCGCCCGCCTCCACCAGCGCGTGCAGCAGCGGCACGGTGAGTTGCGGATTGGGATCGCCCGCGGTGATGAACGGGATCAGCGCGCGGCGCCCATGCAGCTTGAGTTTCTCGAATGCCGTCTGGATGCGGCTCACAACGTGATCCCCTGCAAACGCGCCACGGTGTTGATATCCTTGTCGCCACGGCCCGAGAGATTGACCAGCAGCACTTTGTCCTTCGCCATCGTCGGCGCGAGCTTCGCGGCGTGCGCCAGTGCGTGGCTGGATTCCAGCGCGGGGATGATGCCTTCGAAACGGCACAGATTGTTGAATGCCGCCAACGCTTCATCGTCATTGATTGCCACATATTGCGCGCGGCCGCTGTCCTTGAGCCAGCAATGCTCGGGGCCGACACCGGGATAATCGAGGCCGGCGGAGATCGAGTGCGTCTCGATGATCTGGCCGTTCTCGTCCTGCATCAGATAGGTCTTGTTGCCGTGCAGCACGCCGACCTTGCTGTTGGCGGTCAGCGGCGCGGCATGCGAGCCGCTGGCAATACCGTGCCCGCCCGCTTCCACGCCGATCAACTGCACGCCCGGCATGTCGATATAGGAATAGAACACGCCCATCGCGTTCGAGCCGCCGCCGACGCAGGCGATCACCGCGTCCGGCTGGCGCCCCGCCACTTCCGGCATCTGCACCACGGCTTCCTTGCCCACCACCGAATTGAAATCGCGCACCAGCATCGGATACGGGTGCGGCCCCGCCACCGTGCCGATGATGTAGAAGGTGCTCTCGACGTTGGTTACCCAGTCGCGCATCGCCTCGTTCATCGCGTCCTTCAGCGTCTTCGAGCCGCTTACCACCGGCACCACGGTCGCGCCCAGCAGCTTCATGCGGAACACATTGGGCGACTGGCGCTGCACGTCTTCCGCGCCCATGTAGACCACGCATTCCATGCCGTAGCGCGCGGCCACCGTCGCCGTCGCCACGCCGTGCTGCCCGGCGCCGGTCTCGGCAATCACGCGCTTCTTGCCCATGCGGCGCGCCAATAACGCCTGGCCGATGGTGTTGTTCACCTTGTGCGCGCCGGTGTGATTCAGGTCTTCGCGCTTCAAAAACATCTGCGCGCCGCCGAGGTGCTCCGACCAGCGTTTGGCGTGGTAAATCGGGCTGGGACGGCCAACGTAGTGCTTCAGGTCATACTGCATTTCCGCAATGAATTCGGGATCGTCGCGATACTTCTCATACGCTGCGCGCAGCTCCTCCAGCGCACCCATCAGCGTCTCGGCGACGTAGATGCCACCGTAGGGGCCGAAGTGGCCGGTGTTATCGGGATAGTTGTACATCTGTTCGTTTGACCTCATTGATGAATGCAGCGATCTTCGCCGCATCCTTGATTCCCTTGGCCGCCTCAACACCGCTCGATACATCGACCGCGTAAGGTCGCACCTGCCGGATTGCTGCCCCCACATTGCCTGCATGCAATCCGCCGGACAATATCACCGGCAGCGGCAGGTCGTGCGGGATCAGCGCCCAATCGAACGATTCCCCCGTGCCGCCGTGCGTGCCTTCGATGCAGGCATCGAGCAGCAATCCCTGCGCCCCGGCATAACGGACCGCGCATTGTATCAAATCCACTTCAGCCCTGACCCGTACCGCCTTGAGGTAAGGTCGTTTGAATCTGGCGCAAAATTCCGGGGTTTCCTCGCCATGAAACTGCAGCACATCCAGCGGCACCTGACTCAACACATTGCGCACTTCTTCTTCGGAAGGATTGACGAACAGCCCCACCACCGTTACAAATGGCGGCACTGAATGCATCAGCCTCGATGCCTGTTGCATGGTTACGTATCGCGGACTTTTTCCGTAAAGCACCATGCCGAGCGCATCTGCTCCGCTTTCTGCTGCGGCCATGACATCTTCCTCGCGTGTTACGCCACAAATTTTGGTTCGAGTCATAAACAAATATTCAAACTGGTCCGGCAATCACAGGGATTACAGCCACGCATTGTAAGGGCATTCCTGCGCCCGGCAAAATTCATGGAGCGAAGATGATCTATCAGGCTATAATTTGCGTGCGATTCATGCGTAAATGCACCAGCTTGAATTTACCTAAGCTGGATGCCCCCATTACTCGAAACTAGCGCGGGACTTATTGTGAATTTTGAAGAAGTAATTAGTTTACTAAAGAATGTGCCGTTATTTGCCGGCGTCGCCTACGAACATCTGACCCGTCAGCTGGGCAATTCCAGCCAATTATCTCTTGCCGCAGGCCAGGTGTTGATGTCTCCGGGAGAAAACAATGAAAAGGTTTTTGTCATTCTTTCCGGTCGCTTGCGGGCTTATTTGGGTTCATTGAACAAGGAACCCATCGCAATATTCGGGGCCGGTGAATCGGTGGGCGAAATGTCCTTGCTGGACGACAAGTCATTTAGATTTCTGGTTGCCGATACCGAAAGCAGGTTGCTTTGCATTGATCGCTCAGCGATCTGGGCGCTGGTCAATGATTCGCATCAGGCAGCGGTTAACCTGCTTAACATCCTGGCCTTGCGCAATCCGCTCAACGAAGAGAATTTTGACGAAATTGAAAAGCATTTGGGCTATGTTGGCCTCAACTATGTGGACGAGCTGACTGGTCTCTATAACGGCAAGTGGATGTATCAAATTTTCAGTCGCCAACTCCACCGTTGTTCGGTAGACCACTCACTTGCCGTGCTGTTACTGCTGAGTATCGACAATTTCAAGCCGTACAATGAAGCACATGGGTGCCTGGGCGGAGACCAGGCCTTGCGCACCGTCGCCCATACCATACTGAACTGTCTCCGACCCAACGACCAGGCAGCACGCTTTCACGGAAAAAACTTCGTCATATTTCTGCCGAACACTTCGCTGAATGAAGGCCGCAAGGCAGGAGAAAGATTGCTGCTGCAGATAAACGAAGCGCATATCGTCACGCCCAATGGGGACGCGCTTCCCAGGGTTACGGTCTCCATAGGAGTGGTCGAAGCCAGTGAAAAAAGTTCTCTGGATCAGGTTCTCGAACAAGCCGCCAATGCAGTGCAGCGCGCGCGTGACGCCGGGCGCAACTGCGTCAGCGAATGATTTGTTCAGCTCAGGTTTCCAGCCAACCAGGGGGCCTGGTTATCCGACTGATGTACCGGCTGCGCTGACCAGATCTGCTCGGCGTACTGCGCAACGGCATAGTCACTGGAAAATTTTCCCATGTTGGCCACATTCAGGATGGCCTTCTTCGCCCACAGTTCCTGATCCCGGTAAGCATTTTCAACAGCCTTTTGGCGTGCGACATAGGCGGCGTAATCCGCCAGCACCAGGTACCGGTCGCCCTGCAATAACGAATCGACAAGCGGCGCGAAGCGATCCATCTCATCCGGGGAGAAAAATCCGCAACCGATCATGTCGAGCGCCTCCCGCAGCTCTCCATTGGCTCGGTAATATTCCATTGGATCGTAACCGTCCGTCTTCAGCCTGGCGACCTCAGCCGCCTTAAGGCCAAAAAAGAAGATGTTGTCTTCTCCAACTTCATCGCCAATCTCGATGTTGGCGCCGTCCAGAGTTCCGATGGTCAGTGCGCCATTAAGGGCCAATTTCATGTTGCCCGTGCCGGAAGCCTCGGTGCCCGCAAGCGAAATCTGCTCGGAGAGATCCGCGGCGGGAACAATGTCCTCTGCCGTCGTGACATCGTAATTCGGCACAAACACCACTTTCAGGCGACCCGTCACTTGCGGATCGTTGTTTACAACATCGGCAACGTCGTTGATCAGCTTGATGATCAGCTTGGCCTGGGAATATCCAGGTGCAGCCTTGCCGCCGAAAATCACGGTGCGCGGAATATGCTCGATGGCTGGATTCTGTCGAATGCGGTTATACAGCGTCACTATATGCAACAAATTGAGCATCTGGCGTTTGTATTCGTGGATGCGCTTGATCTGCACATCAAACAGGGTGTCCGCGCTTACCTCAATTTTCAGCCTTTCCTTTATCAACAAGGCAAGCCGCTCCTTGTTGGCCCGCTTCACCGCGGTGAATTGCGCGCGGAACGCCGCATCGTCAGCCAGCGCTATCAGTTGCTTCAACTGGCTCAAATCCTTGAGCCACCCGCTCCCGATGCGCGAAGTGATGAGTCCGGACAAACGCGGATTGGCCTGGTGCAACCAGCGGCGAGGCGTGATGCCGTTGGTCATGTTGACGATCTTGCCTGGGTAGAAACGGTCGAAGTCGGCGAAAATGGTCTGTTTCATCAGCTCGGTATGGATCCGCGACACACCGTTCACCTTGTGGCTGCCGACGATGGCCAGGTGCGCCATGCGGATGCGCCGGTTGCCGGTTTCGTCGATCAGCGACATGCTGCGCACAATCTCGGTATCGCCGGGATAGCGGTGCATGACGTCTTTGAGAAAGCGTTTATTGATCTCGAGAATGATCTGCAGGTGGCGCGGCAGAATATTCTCGAACATGGCGACCGGCCAGGTTTCCAGCGCCTCCGGCATCAGCGTGTGGTTGGTGTAGGCAAAGGTGCGGGTCGTGATGTCCCACGCCTTGTCCCACTCCAGTTGATGCAGGTCCACCAGCATCCGCATCAATTCCGCAATGGCGATCGAGGGATGGGTATCGTTCAACTGGATGGCAACCTTGTCCGGCAAGGCGTCGAAATTGTCGTGGTATTTGCTGTAGCGATACAGGACATCCTGCAAGGAGGCGCATACAAAAAAGAATTGCTGCTTGAGGCGCAGTTCCCGCCCCATCGTTGTCGTATCGTTGGGATACAGCACTTTCGACAGGGTCTCGGACTCGTTCTTGTCTTCCACCGCCTTGATGTAATTGCCCTCGTTGAAATAGCTCAAGTCGATATCGCGCGTCGCCTTGGCCGCCCACAGCCGCATGTTGTTGACAGTAGCGGTATCGTAACCGGGAATCGGGGTGTCGTAAGCCATGGCCATCACTTCATCGGTATCCACCCAGTGATAGCGCGCCACGCCCTGCTCGTCGGCATACTGCACCACGTGGCCGTGAAACTTGACCTGGTACAGCACTTCGGGGCGGGAAAATTCCCACGGATTCCCGTAACGCAGCCAGTTGTCCGGATGCTCCACCTGCCTGCCATTTTCTATACCCTGCAAAAACATGCCATATTCATAGCGAATGCCATAGCCATAACCGGGCAGATTGAGCGTCGCCATGGAATCCAGGAAGCAGGCCGCCAGCCTGCCTAGGCCGCCGTTTCCCAGCGCCGCGTCCTGCTCCTGTTCACGGATCTGATCCAGGTCCACCCCCAGTTCAGCGAGCTCCTTGCGATATTGCTGATCGACACCCAGATTGAGCAGGCTGTTCATCAAAGAGCGGCCCATCAGGAATTCCATCGAAAAATAGTAAACCCGCTTGGCGTCCTCGATGTAATAGGTGCGCATCGTCTCCATCCAGCGGTCCGTGAGCAGATCGCGCGCCACATAGGCGGCAGTAAAAAGCCAGTCGCGATCTGTGGCAGTAATGAAATCCTTCCCTACCGTATAGGTCAGCCTGTCAATAAACAATTGTTTGATGGAAGCGGCACTGGTACTGGCGCTTCCATTTACAACGACCGGTTGTTGCATTTGCTTTGACATGGTTTGCCCGGATTTTACTTTTCGGTAATTGCCAATTTATTGACTTTTAGCGGCTGCGTCCATACCAATGGGTATTCCGGACTGGCCGACGCACCGGCAAGCAAAAGTACTTGTCCAGACCGGTTCCAATTCCTACAAAACAGGCGCGTCATGTTTTCCGGCAAGCATGGTCTGACGGCTGTCGGGCGTCTCAAGACTGACGCGCCCCAATACTCCACTGCGATAATCCTGCAGTAACACGAGCGCCGCCTTCTCCACGTCGTCACTGCCACCCTTGCGACGGTATCCGCGGCGCCGGGCGATAGCCGCAAGCAAGGCAGTTCCATCCATCCTGGTCACGTCAAATCCGTAACGCACGGACAGCAGCGATGGATATCTTGCCAGCAAGACATCGGCAAGAAAAATGGCGACCTCCTCTTCCGGCACGGCGTTGCGGCCTACCGCGTGGCTGGCGGCCAGCATGTAGCCATCGCTTTCCTGCTCAATTTTGGGCCACATCAATCCTGGCGTGTCGATCAGCGTCATGCACTCGTTCAACTCGAAATCCTGCTGGCTTTTGGTGATGGCCGGTTCGTCGCCGACCTTCGCCATGCGCCGTTTCAATAGCGCGTTGATCAGCGTGGATTTGCCCACATTCGGAATGCCCATGATCATCATGCGCAAGGGTTTCAGGCGGGTTCCCCGGTGTGGCGCAAGCGTCAGGCACAACTCTGGCACCTTGGTCGCATCACCCGGCTTTTTGCACGATATGGCAACGGCCCTGACATCCTTCTGTGCGTTGAAATAATCCAGCCAGGTCCTGGTGGCTGCAGGATCGGCGATATCCGCCTTGTTCAGAACCTTGAGACAGGGGCGCTGGCGCTGCAGGCGCAGTTCACGGATCATCGGATTGCAACTGGCCTCGGGCAGGCGCGCATCCAGCACCTCAACGACAACATCGATGCGCCCCATGGTCTCGATCACCTTCTTGCGCGCCGAGGCCATATGGCCGGGAAACCACTGTATGGACATTATGCTATTACGCTGACGAATCAAAGCCTGATTTTACCCTATTCACCTGTATCAACCATTCCCTGTAAACTTCGCTACTCCACCCCGGGCTGACAGCGGGAGAGTGATTTCCAGGAATACGCCATGACCACCAGAAAAGAACGCGACACATTTGGCGCGATAGATGTACCTGCCGACCGGCTATGGGGTGCGCAGACGCAACGCTCGCTGGCATTCTTCGATATCTCGAATGAACGCATGCCGGACGAAATCGTGATGGCGCTGGCTCTGGTCAAGCGTGCTTGCGCGCTGGTCAACCGCGATCTTGGGTTGCTGCAAGAGGCAAAGGCACAGGCCATAGTGCATGCCGCAGATGAAGTGCTGGCAGGAAAACATGCGCAGGAATTTCCGCTGTCAGTCTGGCAAACCGGTTCGGGCACGCAAAGCAACATGAACATGAATGAGGTGCTGGCAAACCGCGCCTCCGAGCTGCTGGGCGGCAGGCGTGGCGAAGGCCGGCTGGTGCATGCCAACGATGAAGTCAATCTCGGCCAGTCTTCCAATGACATCTTCCCCACCGCGATGCATGTGGCCGCCGTCTCGGCCGTATCGCAGCGGCTGCTGCCGGCATTGAGCCTGTTGCGCGCCACGCTGGCGATGAAATCCGGAGCCTTCGCTTACATCGTCAAGATCGGTCGCACGCATTTGCAGGACGCGACGCCGCTGACGCTGGGCCAGGAATTCTCGGCCTATGTGGCACAACTGGACCTGGCGGAATCCTGCATAATTTCATCGCTCACGCCGCTGTATGAACTCGCCGTCGGCGGCACCGCCGTAGGCACCGGACTGAACACGCATGCCGAATTCGGGAAACGCGTCGCCATTGAGTTGGAAATCAGCCTGGGCGCGCCATTCAGAAGCGCGTCCAACAAATTTGCTGCACTGGCGGCGCATGATGCGCTGGTCGCCGCGCATGGCGCGCTGAAGACGCTGGCCGCCGCCCTGATGAAAATCGCCAACGACATCCGCTGGCTGGCATCCGGCCCGCGCTCCGGACTGGGCGAGATCAACATCCCCGAGAACGAGCCAGGCAGTTCCATCATGCCTGGCAAGGTGAACCCGACGCAGTGCGAGGCCCTGGCCATGCTTTGCTGCCAGGTGTTCGGCAACGATGTGGCGATCAACATCGGCGGGGCTTCCGGCAACTTCGAGCTGAACGTGTATAAACCGCTTATCGCCCACAACTTCCTGCAGAGCGTGCGCCTGCTCGCCGATGGCATGCGCAGTTTCGACGAACATTGCGTGCATGGCATCGAGGCTAACCGGGAACGTATTGCGGAACTGATGGAACGTTCGTTGATGCTGGTGACTGCTTTGACGCCGCATATCGGCTACGACCGCGCCGCCGAGATCGCCAAACACGCGCATCACAATGGCGGCACGCTGAAGCAGGCGGCGCTGGAGCTGGGCTATGTTACGGAGAAGGAATTCGACGCCTGGGTGCGGCCAACAGAAATGACTCATCCAAAATAGCAAAGTCCCCGAGTCAGAACGTAGGCTGGGGTGAGGGACGAACCCCGGCAACACGAAATCTCGAATGCTGGGGTTCACAAGCTCACCCCAGCCTACCGCGCTGCACGGTACACTTTTATTTTTTTGGAGTGTTTCGCTTTTATTAGGTACAGAAGACTTTTCAGCATCAGAACCTTGGGGCCAGGTCTTGCATTAACACATTGTTAATCCGCTTACCCCACTTCCTGTTAACAATCAACGTGATCGGACCAGACTTTATTTAGCACGGATTGCCAAGCACCAGCCAGCCATCTGTCAGACGCGCGCCGAAGCTGCAGGAATACTGGTTCTCCTTGTTCCTGAAGCAGATCAGGTTGCCCGCCAGGCGTGCGGACATGCCCTCGGTATTGCAGACATTCTTCTGCTCCATCTTGCTGTCCAGTTGCTGATAAATCTGCTCTGCGTTTTTTCCGCGCAGGGTTATGTATGCGACCGGATCGCCATCCGGCAAGGGATCGGTCAATGGCTCCTTGGCAATTACCATATCTCCATCCAGCACGGTATATTCACGCGCGGATGCGGTGCCGCCAGTCATCAACGCGAAAAACAAAATCCAATATGGCTTCATCTGATCCTCATCTGAGATTGTTTCTTGGTATCAATCATGCCTGATCCATGCAGATCGGTGAATTCTAGCCTAAATTCTTCCATGCGCAATCACCCCACCCGACCCGTCTGTTTCAAGGCAGCTTCATCCAGTTTCTGCAGGAAACCCTGCAATTCCTTCGGCAGTGGTGCCAGGATAAGCAGCGGCTCACCGCTCAACGGATGGTTGAAGCCCATTGCATGGGCGTGCAAAAACATGCGCTTCAATCCCCGCTTCATCAATTCCCTGTTGCGCGCAAAGTCGCCGTATTTATCATCGCCCGCGACAGGGAAACCGAGAGTGGCAAGATGCACGCGGATCTGGTGGGTGCGGCCGGTTTTGAGTTGCGCCTCCAGCAATGAATAGTCCGCCCAGGCGCGTTGCAGGGCGAACACTGTGTGGGATGGCTGCCCGTCCTCGCGCACCATCACGCGTCGTTCACCTCCCGCCGTGGTAAATTTGTGCAGCGGCAGCTTGACGTGCTGTTTGGCGTTCTGCCACTGTCCGAGTACCAGGGTCAAATAGCGCTTGTCGGTTTGACCTTCGCGCATCTGCTCGTGCAGCGCAACCAGCGCGGAACGCTTTTTCGCCAGCAGCAGGATGCCGGAGGTCTCGCGGTCGAGGCGGTGCACCAGTTCCAGGAATTTTGCCTGCGGGCGCGCCCGGCGCAGTTGCTCGATGACGCCGAAGCTGACGCCGCTGCCGCCATGCACCGCCACGCCGGCTGGCTTGTCTATCGCCAGCAGCGCATCGTCCTCGAACAGAATCGGAAATTCCGCCGCCGGTATGTACTGGGTCGCCATATCCCGCTCGGCCACCCGCACCGGCGGAATGCGCACCAGGTCGCCCGGCTGCAGGCGGCAGGTCTGATCGACGCGCCTCTTGTTTACCCGCACTTCCCCGCTGCGCAGGATACGGTAGATATGGCTCTTGGGCACCCCCTTGAGATGCCGCGAAAGAAAGTTGTCTATGCGCTGGCCGCCGCCCTCGTCGCCGATTTCAACAATCGTTACAGATTCTTTGCTTAAATCTTTCATTTTGAATATACTTCATACTCGCGTGATCGCCTTCGTTGCAACGGGAAATCCGTTTCCCGTCAGACCGGGGCAGGCAATCAAGCCGCCTTCGAAGCAGCGTCCGCCCGGTTAAGTCACTCACCGGAATCGAGCAGTGATAGTAATTGATTTGCGCGCTCCATACACTGTGGAATTTTTTCGTGCTGCCCCATCATGTCTGTTTGGCGGCACGTGGATACTAGACAAACTAACAACGAGAACAACAATTGGACGGATGTCGGCTTTATAACCTGATCACTGTTTACAGGCCCTGATTCTCGCGCGCAGCTTATTGCGCGTAGCTTTGTCCGCCCGTGCCGGAGCGCGGGAGACAACATAAATGAAACGCATGCTATTCAATGCGACCCAACCGGAAGAACTCCGGGTCGCCATTGTCGACGGTCAAAAGCTCATCGACCTCGACATTGAATCCGCCGGTAAAGAGCAGCGCAAGAGCAACATCTACAAAGCCTCCATCACCCGCATCGAGCCCAGCCTTGAGGCCGCTTTCGTTGAATACGGCGGCAGCAGGCACGGTTTTCTGCCGTTCAAGGAAGTCGCCCCGCAATTCTACCAGCCGGGCAGTGGTCAACGACCGTCCATCAAGGAAGCGCTGAAGGAAGGCCAGGAACTGCTGGTGCAGGTGGAAAAGGATGAACGCGGCAACAAGGGTGCGGCACTGACCACCTACATCAGCCTGGCTGGCCGTTATATCGTGTTGATGCCGAACAATCCAAGCGGTGGCGGCGTGTCGCGCCGCATCGAGGGGGAAGACCGCAACGAACTGCGCGATGTGCTGGCACAACTGGAAGTGCCGCCGGGCATGAGCATCATTGCCCGCACAGCAGGTATCGGCCGCTCTCTGGAAGAACTGCAGTGGGACCTCAACTACCTCAAGCAATTGTGGGATGCCATCGAGGGTGCGGCCAAGACGGAAAAGGCGCCATCGCTGATCTACCTGGAAAGCAGCCTGGTGGTACGCGCCATCCGCGATTACTTCCATCCCGAGATCGGCGAGATACTGGTGGACACCGATGACATCTACCAGCAGGCGCAGGCCTTTATGGGCACGGTGATGCCTGCCAATGTGAACCGCATCAAGCGCTACCACGACGACGTACCGCTATTTTCGCGATTCCAGATCGAGCACCAGATCGAGTCCGCCCATGCCCGCGCAGTTCACCTGCCATCCGGCGGCGCCATCGTTATCGACCACACCGAAGCGCTCACTGCGATAGACATCAACTCGGCGCGTTCCACGCGTGGCGGAGATATCGAAACCACCGCGCTCAATACCAACCTGGAAGCAGCCGAGGAAATCGCGCGGCAAATGCGCTTGCGCGACCTGGGCGGTTTGATCGTGATCGACTTCATCGACATGGAGAACAGCCGCAACCAGCGTGAAGTGGAAAATCGCCTGCGCGAAGCCTTGCGTTATGACCGCGCACGGGTTCAAACTTCCAAAATATCCCGATTTGGCCTGCTGGAATTGTCACGCCAGCGCCTGGCCCCGAGTCTGGAGGAAGGAAGCTTCACCCCTTGTCCGCGCTGCAATGGCATTGGGCACATTCGCGGCACCGAGTCCTCCGCGCTGCACATCCTGCGCATCATCCAGGAAGAGGCCATGAAGGAGCACAGCGCAGCAATCCACGTTCAGGTTCCGGTAGATGTCGCCACTTTCCTGCTTAACGAAAAGCGTTCTGACATCCATCGCATCGAATCACGCCTGAAGGTGAATATTACGCTGATTCCCAACCCCCACCTGGAAACGCCCCATTACAGCGTGGCCCGCCTGCGACAGGATGAACTGACTGGCGATAACCTGCAGGTAAGTTACAAATTGGTGGAAAAACCCGATGAAAATATGGTTATCCCTCCCTCCCTGCAAGAAGTGAAGGCGCAACGCCCGCAAGCTGCGGTTCAAGGCATCATTCCCGCCCAGCCTGCCCCTAACCGCGCTGAGGCTCCCGTTATTACCAGGCAGCCTTCCTTCTTCAGTCGTTTGTTCGGCTGGTTCAAATCACCCGATGAAAAAGAGCCTGTCGAAAAACCCGCCATCGCAAGACCACGCAGTGACACGCCCCGTGAACGCGACACGAGCCGCCGCCGCGAACGGCCGGAAGGCGGTAACAAGCCACGCCGCGAGCGTGATGAAGCTGCACGCGGTGATCGTCCGGAAAAAATCGAGAAGCCGCGCAGCGATGCCTCAGGCAAACCCCAGGGAAAGCGTGCGGAGCGTCCGCCACAGGCGGAGCGCCCTCCCCGTCCATCGCGCAGCGAGGCCATGCCTGTCCATACCGAGGAATCAGCGGTCATTGCAGAAGCAACTCCGGAGCAACCGGTGGAGAATGATAATCGGGAAGGCCGCAAACGCGGCCGCCGCGGCGGACGCCGTGAACGTGAGCGCCGCGAGCAACAGCAACCTCAAGGCGCAGGGGCACAGACCGTTGCGGAGACTGCCGAGTCCGGTTCTACCGATAGTGCAACAAACACAGGGCAAATTGCACCTCTGTTTGAAAGCGCTGTAACCAGCCATCAAATTGTGGAACAGATTCCGGAACGACAGCAAGCCGTGACGGAAATCGCTGCGCGGATTTCATCTGTCGCGGCACAGGGCTTCATTGAAGAGACGCCGGCCGTCACCGAGAGACCAGCATCCCTCTCGCAGATGGTCGAACAGCAATACGCAGAAGTGCAGCCCGTGCTGACGCCGCAGTCTGCAAAGATTGAAGCTTCACCTGCCCCGACCGATGAGCCCATCATCCACAGCATGCTGGAACAAATCGAAACCGATCCGAACAAGCACGCTTTAAAAGAATTGGTGCCTGAAGAAGCCGCTCCGCCAGCGCCACGCCGTCGTTCCCATCCGCGTGAAGTGTACAGCGTCGGAAATAGCGAACCTCTGGTGCAGATTGAAACGCATCGTTCTTCCAGCTAGCAGTACTTTGACAAAAAAACCGCATGGCGAAAATCATGCGGTTTTTTAGACCATAAAAGTTTCCAGCCTATTCATGATCGGGCTGTCCGTCGCTGCAGACCCCACACCCATCAAACGATTGGCCAGATGACTTTTTAGGAAAAATGCTCGCGCCTGATATGCGTCAGCAACTCTCCCGCAGCATCTTCCACCAGATCCAGAACATGCTCAAACCCGGACGCGCCTCCGTAATAAGGATCAGGTACTTCGCGTTCGCCACAGTGTTTGGAGAATTCGAGAAGCAAACCCAAGTGGCCTGTCGCATCACGCGGACGCAGTCTGCGCAATATGGCAAGGTTGGCATTGTCCATTGCCAGCACATAGTGGAAACGGACGAAATCCTCACGCTGTACGTGGCGCCCACGCAACTCGCTCATGTCATAGCCGCGCTGCATTGCCGCGCGTTGCGCGCGCGCATCCGGCGGATCGCCGACGTGATAGTCATGCGTGCCTGCCGAATCTATCAGGATGCGCTGCTCCATGCCGGCCTTTTCAACCAGGGCGCGAAACACCGATTCTGCCGTGGGAGATCGGCATATGTTGCCCATGCAGACGAAAAGAACCTGAATATTTTTTGCGTTGTCCATAATCCATTTGGGAAATTTTTTCGATTTACCTTGCACGAACCATGATAACCATTTTTATCTCTTCGCTTATATAGATATTGCAGTCATGATTGCCAGTCACGCTGCCTTGGGCGGACTTGATGTCAAGATCGCCTTCCCGCCTCAAGCATGACTCTCTTTAAGATAAGCATCCGGCAACTTTGGAATATCAGCGGCGATTTACGTTAAAATGCGCGCCTCGCCCCGGTAGCTCAGTGGATAGAGCGACCCCCTCCTAAGGGGTAGGCCACACGTTCGATTCGTGTTCGGGGCACCAATAATAATGCGGCTTGTATCGATGCAGGTTTTTTTACGTCTTGCCGGCTTGCCGGCTTGTTAAAATGTAACCATTATGTAACCGCATTTGCTCAATACGGCACCACTCGCCAAGCCCATCGAATGAAAATTGGCCGGGGCTATCCATTGCCTTTCCCTTGGCATAATTCGCGGCTAGTCATCAAAATTATGACCTTGGTGGGAACGCTCCTTTACTGACGTGGCCTAACCTTGGTGTGGATTGAATGCCAATTGCAGCGCGTATTGTGTTTGGCAAAGGTGGGGACGAGGCTTTATCCCTAAACATCCTTGAAAAGCAAATTTAAGTGGGAGTCCTATCATGAAAAAATTACTACTTATTCCAATTCTTGCGATTTTATCAATCACTCCGGCTTACGCTGCGGGCGTTGCTGGTCATAGCGGTGGCGCGGGTCATGGCGGTGGATATGGATACCGTGGTGGATATGGATACCGTGGTGGATACGGTGGCTGGGGATATGGTGGCTGGGGATATGGTTGGGGATGGGGCGGTGCGCTACTAGGTGCCGCTATCGCTTATGACCTGGCATATCCGTACTACGATTCACCTTACTACGCACCTTACCCATACTACGCACCGCCGGTTTATGCCCAACCGCAACCAGTCTATGCACCTCCGGCTCCATCCTATGCGCCACCCCCTGCCCCACAAGCGGCACACCAATATTGGTATTTCTGTGCAGGCTCCAAAGGATATTACCCATATGTGACTTCGTGCCAAGGTGGATGGCAGGCCGTGCCGGCTACTCCCCCCGATGTTTCACAGAGTGTTCCGCCAAGTGCACGAGTCCCGGCTCCTGCGCCAAAGACAATCTTTACAGACAGGCCTATCACCATCGAAGGCGCGAACTTTGCAAGAAGTTCCGCCAAGTTGGAGCCGACTGCATACAAGCAATTAGATGCAGTTGTGGAATTTGCAGCTAAATACAAAGATGCCAATTTGACAGTTGTAGGTTATACCGACAGCCGCGGGAATGAAAAGGTAAATCAAATTCTTTCTGCTAAACGTGCTGAATCAGTAAAGGCATATCTGGTTAAAAAGGGTGTTGATGCAAATCGCATTACTACCACTGGGAAAGGCTCTGCTAATCCGGTTGGCGATAACCAGACTGCAGCAGGACGTGCACAAAACCGCCGTGTAGAAATCAATTCAGTGGAACGCATAACGCAGTGATTCAGTTTTACGTCATTTAAGAGAAAGGAGGGCTGAAATCAGCTCTCCTTTTTATTATCAAAACTAATTTATAACAGGGGTTAAGTGAACTGCTGCCAATTTAGTACTACACTTAAAAAAATTTCTGCATCATATGTCCGTGAATGCTTGGTATGAAGAATAATCCACCGGTCAATCCACCCGCCTCCTAAACCGATATTTCTGGTGACTTGGTACGTAGCGCTTCCATGCCTCTATCCAGTTTGATGCCATCGCATGCTATGCTTCTTCCAGTGGTATCTCCTCAGCGCAAACCATACGGTACAGAACAAATTCCATCCGGTCCTTTTTATCTGCATTCCACTCGCTGATTCTTGGTTCTGGCCAAAGGTTGCGCGGGTCATACGGTGCGCCTCCGATTGAAAGGGCAATCCTAATGTACTGTTGTTGCTTTGTGCGCTTCGCCTATATTGATGCAATTGGATTCCAAAGGAATCCGCTCTAATAACGCTTGCCATTCTTCTTCGCTTATTAGGCCGCACATATAGAATGCGCCACAAAGCCCCGTTGCGAGGCCACGGCCACGCTCGGTATCAACCTCAGTGAGTGCATCCTCGATTACATCAAGCGCCATGCGCCTATCAAATGATTCCATATTCTTACTTAGCCAGCCAAACTACCCACTCCGCGATTACCATCCACCCCATCATCGCCGCAATAATCAGAAAAAAAATAAATTCCGGGATCGTGTATGTCTGCTTTACCTGATCTTCATGTTGTCCAGAGGTAATATCCATGGTGTACTCCCATGTGATTATATTTGACAAAGGCTAACACTCTTTGCCACTGCCTGGAATTGGACAAAGGTACCAGTAGAAGGCGAAAAAACCGGGACATGGTCACCGTCCGGAGCGGCGAGACCATGGGAGAATTGGAGATAGCACAAGGTGAACGCAGAGATAATTCTGCCTGCCAATGGGACGAAGTCCAAGGCGGAAATCCTGAAGGCTGCCGGGATATCCACAAGTGTCGCCAGGGCGTACGGTGAATTGCTGATTACGGCTAAAAGTGCGTGCATGCGTTATGGCTATTTTCCCTCCCTTCAATTGCTGCCCCAGCTCTGGCCGTCGCCGTTGCTGTTATTTGGAAGCGTCGAATCCAGCTTCTTTGAGAGAGTAGGCAACCGAGGACAATGCAAGCAGCATTGGAATACTTTCGTCATAGTAAACCGCTTTGTCTTGATAATCATCATGTTCAAGACGCTTGATGTACTGTGCTAACGCTTTGGCTTCCTCATTAGTTAGTTCAACTGAGATATTCATTACCATTCCCTTTCAGATGGCTATCGATACTCCAAAAGATATCAGTGTTTATGGCAACGCAAGCTTGGAATAACGGTGAAAAAATGGGTTATTTAAAATATATGTATTCGGTTTAGCATCCAAATAACCGGAACAATCTTCGAATTGCTTGAACAGACGGCGTTGCTTTGTCATCTGTGGCGTTTCGTTTCTCAACTGACCATCCACTAATCAGCACCGCGACGGCCGGCAACAAAACCAGTGCAGGAATCGTGTTTCTCCTTTCTTCAATTTCGCCGGTGAAGAAAGGTGTGTCTATGGTGAAGTCCCGTGTGGTTGTGTTGAAAAAAGGCTAACACTATTTGCCCTTGGTCTGGAATTGGACGATGGTACAATTAGCAGCCACAAAAAACCCGGCACTAGGCCGGTCTGATCCGTGGTGCGTCGTGCGAATATCGGCGTATATGAACAGCAGTTTTCTGGCGGTGAGTATCGAGGGGTGAATAGCAGGTCAGTGCCAGTCAGCGAAGTTTTACATTCTGGAATTTATTTTTGCTATATCAGCTTTCAGCTTCCGTCATATCGCTCCACATCATCATCACCAGCGCCATCAGCGCCGGTCCGATAAACAATCCAATCAGCCCGAACACCTCCACGCCACCAAGAATACCGAAAAGGACCCATAGAAAAGGCAGTTCGACCGAGCTGCCGATTATTTTAGGCCGCACCACGTGATCGCCTATTGTTAGTACCAGCATGCTGAATATAAACACGCAGACACCTGCAACCATATCGCCTTGAGCCATCAGGACGACGGACACGCCAGTAAAGATCAAGGGCGCAGCAAAAGGGATCATCGCCAGCGCGCCTGTCGACAAACCCAGAATTGCAGCATGAGGAGCATCTGCGACCCTGTAGGACACGCCGATAACCAATCCTTCCGCAAGGCCGACCAGCACAACCCCGTTTACCGTAGCCCTGATCGCGGTAGCTGCCTGCAACCCATAACGCTTGCCCATTTCGCCGGTCAGTTTCTCGAGCAGAGCAAGTGTCTTTCTGGATAAATCATCCCCATGTCTGTACAGGAAAAAGAGCGTGACGATGGTAAAAACCAGTGTTGCCAAGCGGTGTGCAGCCTGCGTGCCCAGGTTTTGCGCAAGCTTCTTTATCCACGAATTGTCGGCGTTCCCTAGAAATATGGAGAGGCCGGCAGAATCGGTCAAGTTCGCTGACCACCATTTAACGGCCTGGTCGCCAACTTTTGGAATCAAGTGCACCCACTCCGGGACAGCTATCCCTGATTTCTGCGTATCCATGATCCAACTGGTCAATGCTCCTAAGTCCGACGCAGCAAGAATCAGCGCATAGGCAATTGGAAGAAACAACAGGACGGCAACGGAGGCAGTCATGATGGCCGCAACCCCTATGTCGTTAAGCCCGGTTTTTTGTGCAACCTTTACCCGCAATGGCCATGTCGCAATGGCGATGACAACAGCCCATAGCAGTGCCGGAATAAATCCGTGTATCAACCATACGGCCGATGCAAGTATGATTAACGAAAGGATGGTTTTGAACTTGTCTTGCGCCAGCATCTTTTATCTCGATTGGTGGTGAGCTAATGGGTGATTCTATCAAGTTAGATCGTAGATGCCGTCGCCAGCGGCAGGTATATTGTCACAACCTTGCCCACCCTCATGCTGATTTCCTTCCTGCGAGCTGTCGCTGATTCTTTCTTCCGCGCCAATTCATTCAGCTCACCTGGAAGCGGACACTTGTGACTCGCAGCACGCGACCCAAAACAGCAATTTGCGGCTCTCAGTTTATTTTTGATAGTTGGCAGATTTCCCGGAGTATACTTTTTTCTCATTGGAAGGCGGCTCCACGAATGTAAGTGAGCCGCGGCGGCGCGCCATGACGATTTTATTCAAGGGAGCGATTCATGTTGATACCACAATACAGATCAGGGGAAAGATGGTTGCCGGCACTACTCGTCATTTTGGGATTGGCATTGGGAGTGGACGGGTATGCATCACCTCAATCGGATAGTGTGCAAGCTGTTTCCGAACTTTTTAAGCAGGCGGTTGCCAGTCCGGTACGAACCGATGAAGATAGGAATGCGGATGCCAGGCGCAAGCCGCTTGAGTTCCTGCAGTTCACTAATGTGCGGCCCGGTATGCTGGTGCTGGATATTGCAGCGGGCGGCGGGTATACCACGCAATTGCTTGCGCTGGTCGTTGGCAGCAACGGGACTGTGTGGGCGCAAAGAACCAAATCGGGGACAGCTCTTGAGAAGCGATTGGCCAGTCACCCGCAATCAAATATCGTTCCGCTTATTCGGTCTTTCGAAGACCCAATACCCAACGGTATGCCCAAGCTTGATCTGATCACCATCATCATGAATTACCACGACATCGCCTATATGCCCGTTGACCGCGCAAGAATGGACCAGCGGCTGTTCAACGCGCTGAAACCGGGCGGACATCTCGTTGTGCTGGATCACTCGGCCAAGACGGGTACGGGTATTTCAGTGGCAAAGTCACTTCATCGTATTGACGAAGCGGTCGTGATGAACGAGTTTCGGCAAGCCGGGTTTCAGTTGGAACAAGAAGGCGATTTTTTGAAGAACCCGGACGATCCCCGCGACCAGGCTTTCTTCGATATGAAGATCCAGACAGACAAATTCGCACTGCGCTTCGTCAAGCCGTAATGCGTCATGGCCGAAGCAACAATTCATAGCTGCCCAATGGAGGATAACAATGAAAACCACTTTGATTACGGGTGCAAACCGTGGTATCGGACTGGAGTTTTGCAGGCAATTTGCCGCGGATGGCTGGCGTGTCTTGGCTTGCAGCCGCCATCCAGAAACATCGGCTGCACTCAGCAAACTGGCGGCTCAATATCCCGAGTTGATAAAAATTCATGCGCTCGATGTCGCCGATCATGCGCAGATCGAGCGCCTGGCGCAGGTGCTGGCCGATGAATCCATAGACCTGCTCATCAACAACGCCGGCATCTATCCTGATTCCGATAAAAGAGGTTTTGGCCATACCGATTATACGGAATGGACGCGGGCATTCCGCGTCAATACCATGGCGCCACTCAAGATGGCCGAGACATTCGCCACACAAATCACTCGAAGCAAGCAAAAAGCCATCGTGACTATCACCAGTAAAATGGGCAGCATTGCGGACAATAGCGGAGGCGGCAATTACCTTTATCGCTCCAGCAAGGTGGCGGTGAATATGGTCGTGAAGAGTCTTGCAGTGGACCTGAAGCCGGCCGGAATCACCGCGGTAGTATTCCATCCGGGTTGGGTCAAGACTGACATGGGCGGGCCGAACGCATTGATCTCCGCAGAACAAAGCGTAACTGGCATACGCCAAGTGATCAGCAGCCTCACCATAGCTGACTCCGGGAAATTCTTTGGTTATGACGGCCAGGTGATCCCCTGGTAATCACGTCCGCATTCTGCAATCCATTTTTCAGGAAGTTACTGACAGCAGGCGTATCAATCCAGGCGAGCGGCAGCTTCAAATGGGGACGTAGCCCGAAACTCAGCGCAGGCGCGTGGCAGGTCTGGGGTAGTCCGGCGTGGATAATTTTGGCTACGCCCCCCATTTCCCCTCAAGCAGCCTGGTTACCTTGTAATTTCGCATCCCGAAAGGCAACGCACATCACAGGCAGCCCTCGATCCGTTGCAATCATTCAGCATTCCGGAAGCGGCCAGGATATAATCATTGACGATTTCGAGGAATGCAAATGAAAAACAAATTACTGTGGATATTCCTGGCATTTTCTTCAGCTGCACTTAATATAACTCAGGCTGCACCGCAGCTTATGCCGCTGCAGAAACAGTCTCAAGCAGCGTATTTATCTGCTGAAGTGCTGAGCCGATATAATTACAAACACATATCGCTTGACGATGCATTGTCTTCGAAAATATTTGACAACTATCTGAAGGCGTTGGATCGCGAAAAGGTATTTTTCTTACAGTCTGACATTGATCAATTCGCGAATGCGCGAACCAGCCTTGATGATGCCATACTAAAAAAAGACTTGAACATTCCCTTTGCCATTTTCAATGCTTATCAGCAGCGAGTTACTGAACGTTTTAACTATGCCCATTCTTTGCTAAAAAATGGCTTTGATTTCAAGATTAAGGAAAGCTATCAATACGAGCGGAAGAATGCGCCATGGGCAAAATCTAATGACGAGATGAATGACTTATGGCGCAAACGTGTTAAAAACGACTGGCTACGACTCAAACTGGCTGGCAATGATGATAAAAGTATTGTCAATATTCTGGGCAAACGCTACGACAATTCTGTGAAAAGCATATCCAGGATCAATAGCGACGATGTCTTTCAGTATTTTATGGACGCCTATGCGACGGCTATTGACCCGCATACCAATTATTTTGGGATACGTGCTTCAGATGAATTTGACATTTCGATGAGGTTATCCCTTATTGGCATTGGTGCTGTACTTCAGGAAAAGGATGAATACACCACAATCAGAGAACTGGTGGCTGGCGGCCCCGCTGCCCTATCAGGCAAGTTGAAAGTCGGAGATCGTATTGTGGGTGTCGGGCAAGGTGAAAATGGTCCCATTACGGAAGTGATAGGCTGGCGCATTGACGACATCGTGGCCTTGATACGTGGTACAGAGGATTCTGTGGTGCGTCTTGACGTGTTACCAGCGGAAGGTGACCCTGATGGCAAACATAAGCTCATTTCACTTGTTCGAAAAAAGATCAGCCTGGATAAGCAGGCCGCTAAAAAATCAATTATCGAAGTGAAAGACGGGAATGCAACGCGTCACATCGGCGTGATCTCCTTACCTGGCTTTTATCAGGATTTTACTGCCCGCCACAATGGCGACAAGAATTTCAAAAGTGCGACCCGCGATGTATCGCGCCTGCTGAAAGAACTGAAAAAAGACAAAGTGGATGGCGTGCTTATGGATCTACGTAACAATGGCGGCGGTTCATTAAATGAAGCCATTGAGCTGGCAGGCCTATTTACAGGCAAAGGCCCCATAGTGCAACAACGTGACTCTAAAGGTAAGGTTACGGTAGAAGATGACTCCGACATCGACCTTGCATGGGATGGGCCACTAGGAGTCCTCATTAATCATGCCTCGGCATCCGCCTCCGAGATTTTTGCAGCCGCGATACAGGATTATGGCCGTGGAGTTATTATCGGAGAGCCAAGCTTTGGCAAAGGCACTGTCCAGTCCGTGATAGACCTCGATCAACTCGTGAAAAGCGACAAGCCACAATTCGGCGAACTCAAGGTGACTGTTGCCCAGTTTTTCCGCATAAATGGCAGCACAACACAATTGCGCGGAGTGACGCCGGATATCAGCCTGCCATCGATGGACGATGCGGGGAATTTTGGTGAGTCAAGCTTTGACAATGCATTGCCCTGGACGCAGATAAAGGCAGCTGACTATGCGCCATCGGGCGATTTGACAGGTGTGGTGCCAATACTGATAGCGGATCACGATGCGCGCGTAAACAAGGACAAGGACTTCCAGTATTTACGGGAAGATATTGCCGAGTTCAACACTCAACGAAAGAAAAACCTGATCTCGCTCAATGAGGCTGACCGCCGCAAAGAGCGCGAAGCGCAAGAAACCCGGATAAAATTACGTGAAAATGACAAAAGAGCTGGTAAAGGAGCCAATGCAACGGAGAAAGTATCTGTTGCAGCCAAGAGTTTTGAATTCCAAGACGATGGACTGCAGTCCAACGAACGTAATCAAAATGCCGACCTGGCAATCGAAAAAGCGGAGGAAAATGCCAAGGATATATTGCTTAACGAAGCAGTGCATATACTCAGCGATGAAGTCGGTCTACTGAAATCCGATCCCAAGCTCGCGGCCGCCATATTGCCAAAATCGGACACACACTAACCCCTCGGCCACTCGCGGATTCTTCTAGCGCCGGTTCGACCTGTTTGCCATCAAGCGGCTTACTCTGCAATCGTAGTTGGCCTGCTCCTTCTGATTATGCCCGGTTACTTCTTCAATATCACTTCTTAGGCTGCGTCGGCGAAGTTGCTGACCGTGTGCCCTTCAGCAATCTTGGTACGCAAATATTCATTGGAAAAATAAATGCGCCTATGTGCGGCACCGTACAGAAACACGTTGCGCAAGTATTTAAGATGACGATGACGTAAAACAGGCCATTGATAATATCTGAATTATGCTGGTGCTTTACCCAACTACGACGTTGATCTAAACCAGAAACTCCTGCCTATCGGGTGAGGGAAATGCTGAACAATTATTGGAAAATATCATGAAAAAATCACGAATCATTCTTAATGCGTTTGCCATGGCTTCTTTGATCCTGGGTGGCATTGTTTCTGCAGATGAACTCAACATGACAGGCTATTTGATCGACACTCGCGGCCATTTGGTCAAGAACGGCAACAACGGATGCTGGAGAACCGGCTACTGGACTCCAGCCCTGGCAATAGCCGAATGCGACCCTGATCTGGTCAAGAAAGAGGAGCCCAAAACGGTAGAAGCCAAGGAACCCGTTGTCGCACCTGCTGCACCTGCACCTGCACCTGCACCTGCACCTGCACCTGCTGCACCTGCACCTGCGCCAGTTGTGGTCCCCGCGCAACCACCTGCATTTATCCCCATCACCCTGCAAACCGAAACGCTGTTTGACTTTGACAAGTCCGTCCTGCGCGCTAACGGCAAGAAAAAACTGGACGATCAAATCGTCGCCAAGGTGAAGGATTATGCGCATATGGGAACAATATTGGTGACCGGCTACACCGACCGCATCGGCACCGATGCTTACAATCTAAAGCTATCCAAGCGTCGTGCTGATGCCGTGAAAGCATACATGGTGGAACAGGGCATTGAAGACCAGCATATTGAAACCGTTGCCAAGGGTAAAGCCGATCCGATTGTTTCCTGCAATAACGTGAAAGGCAGGGTCAACAGAAAAAACCGGAAACTGGTTGAATGCCTGCAACCCAATCGCCGCGTCGTGGTGGAAGCCAAGATCCAGAAGCCGGCTAATTGACAAGGCATGTCTAAACATCCAGATTTCATCCCAACTGCTGCGTTTGTGAGCGGGGTAAGCAGGCAAGCCACGTAGCGGATGCTCGCAAATTTTTTAGTTGCGGCCAACCTGAAGGTTACCCTTCACTGAAACTTACGTTTTAGTTCCGGCCAACCTGAACATTAGCGTTCACTGAAACTTCGTTTTCCGCGCCTTGAATTTGGGCGTGCCTCAACTGACATTGCTGAAGAAATCTGGATCAATGCAAAAGGGAATCCCGATCTCATAATGGCATTTTTTATATCTGGAACATTCTCGAATGGCTGGTTCGAATGGCCAGTTGGCACAAAGCTGAACACGATGTTGCCATTTTGACGGCCTGAAAGCGGCAGCTCAGCAAGCCAGCTGAGTCCTTACAGGGGCCGAACAACAAGATGCCGTTGTTGTCCCAGCCTGGAGATTCCCAATTCGACCACGTCGCCAGGCTTAAGATATTGTGGCGGCTTGAATCCCATACCGACGCCAGGAGGTGTTCCCGTGATGATAAGGTCACCTGGCTCCAGTGTCATCATGCGGCTGCAATAGCTCACAAGATATGCGCAGGAAAAGACCATATTGGATGTGTTGCCGGTTTGCTTCCGTTCGCCGTTCACGTCCAACCACAGGTCGAGGTTTTGCGGGTCGTCCACTTCGTCCGCTGTCACCATGTAGGGGCCAACCGGGCCAAAGGTATCGAATCCTTTGCCCTTTCCCCATTGTCCGCCGCTGCGATCAAGCTGAAAGGCGCGTTCCGATACGTCGTTGGCTACGCAGTAACCTGCTATGAATTGCAGGGCGTCTGCCTCACTGACATTGCGTGCCTGACGGCCGATGACGATACCCAACTCCACTTCCCAGTCGAGTTTGGTTGACTCAGGAGGCTGCACGGTGTCGTCATTGGGGCCACATAGACAACTGAGCCACTTGGGAAACAGGGTGGGCTCTACAGGAACCTGCATCCCGGCTTCCCTCGCATGGTCGTGGTAGTTCAGCCCAATCGCAACGAATTTGGACATCCCATTCCACGGCACACCTAGCCGAGGCGCACCTCCAACCGTGGGCAGGCGCTGGGGATCGATAGCGCGCAACACTGAAAGTGCATCGGCTGATAATATCTTCCCGCTAATGTCATCTAGTAAACCCGAAAGGTCACGTATCCTGCCGTCATCGTCGAGCATACCTGGTTTTTCTTGGCCTGGAGGGCCGTAGCGCAGAAGTTTCATATTCAGGGCCTCTATATGTTCCAATAATCAATTGTAATCTCTGCAGCATCGGCACATATCCTGAACGCCATCAGGAGCGCAGCAGATGTCCATAAGCTGCCAGCGTCTGCAAGCGAGTATCAGTAATCGCCCCGCCGACGGTGAAGTGATACATGCTTTGCAGCGCTTGGCTTTTGATGCCGAGTAAATCATGCACTCCGTCATCAAAATAACAGCCGATTCCGGTGCCGCGCACACCCCCCGCCTCAGCTTCAAGATAGAGCACTTGCCCCAGCATGCCGGCTTCCCAAAACAGTTGGCGGTAAACCCAGGGACTTACAGTCAGGTTGTTTTGATATTCAGCCAGCATGCCAAGGCTGAATGCGCCGTCTGCGGCGATATCCTGGTGGCAGGACAGAGTGCGTGCCGCGTTTCGCGCATCGGCGCTAAGCAGCCGGAACATCGAGAAATGCTCTGGGCAGCCTGATACTGGCAACCACTCGAATTCGGCGGACAATTCCGTGCGCAGTTTTGCTTCGACATGTTCGTTGCGCAGGAAAAGGTAGAGACCGGGCGCGAGCCCCTCCACGCGATGGACGAACAACACCAGATGAACCCGGGGTTCCCACGCTATTGCGTCCCATGGCGCCACGTTGGCGCGGGGCAAGGTCATGTCCAGCATGCGATAGAACGCCCTGGCCGAAATCGATGTGCTACCGTCGAATTGTTGGGCACTGCGGCGCTGTTTGATGATTTCGACTGCGCTGAGTTTGCATGCACTGCTGAGTGGTGAGGAAATGTCAGGTGCCGGCCAGTTTGTTTGGCGGGTGTGCGGCTTGTGGCAGGCCTGAGCAACTTCGTCTATCACCGGCCATGAATGTGGTGCGTGGGGGGACAGCACATTGGCCTGGCCTTGCCAGTGGCCGTCCTGTATCGCGGCTACCAGCGCAGATGCATCAAATCCGGCTGTGCCAACACCTGAGCGAGTTGTCGTTACTTGCAGCATGAGGTCAGGGTTTTCCCGTTCCGCCGCGCTGAAATCCGCTTCCCGACTCAGGCCCAGAATCGCGGCAATATCCGCATCTCCCCATTCGTTGAGCAAATATACATGCCAGCCCAGCATGGCGGCTGCATAGCGCAGCGCGGCAATGGCATGGCCCACGTCATGCTGGCAATAGCGAAAAGCACGCTCTCCATATTTCCAAGCTTCGCGCCAATGGATGGAAGATAACCCCATCAAAAAGGAATCGGGCGGCAGAACGCGAGCGTTCGCGTTCGGAGCAAGCGCGAAGCCACAGCGCTGCTCCAGAACGTGGTCGCGGCTCACGTAATGATGTACGCCATCGTGAATGCCGCCGCAACCCTGCACCACCAGATAAGCCTCAGTGGGGTGCAGATTGCCGCTGGACGGATTGCAGCGCAGCGCCCAGCGGGTGCTGCCGTATTGCTTCCATGCGGAAAGGCCGAAAGAAAGTTCAAGCAGGGCTGCTATGTTGGGCAAGGTTAATGCCTGTGCTGCGATCGCACCTGGATGATATAGCTCTGCATAGAAAGGTTGCGTTCCTGCGCCCAGCAAGGGTAGTTCCAGCTTCGCGCTGCCCGTAAAGGTACGGAAGGGGTCGGGCTGGTTTTCCCAGTCCAATCCATCCGGCCCCGCTGCATAGTGTTCAAAATGGTGTTTAGTGCGCTGGTGGTAATCGAGGATGGTATCGAGTGGCGTTTTCATGTTTTATCGGGGGTGCTGCACGCACGGTGACACGTCATGGATCAGCATTGCCTGCGGCGTCAGGTTGGAGGCTCAATATTCAGGATGTGCGGATAACAGGAAATTGTCGACGCTTGCATTTGGGCAATATTGTACTGACGTTGCGTTGTTGTACCAGTAGTTCGGCGGCCAATTGACTATTCGAGCAGTAGAGATCTAACTCGCTCTTGATCTTGCTGCGTTAGAATCCGGGAAAATGGCAGCAAATTTTTTTCCCAGTGTGATCGTTCCCAGGTATTGGCACCGTGGTATGTATAGATATAGAGTTGAGGCCTGTCTATACCAACGAGCTTGGCCTCTGAGATCATTTGATGGATAACAACGGTATCCTCCCCCTTGCGCAAATCAGGGTAGCGCGGCATTGCGCTGCTCTCGGCCACAATGCTTCCCTCCCACGCACCCCTGGCAGATAGGCATGCCGTCTTTGTGACTGTGTCATACATTACCCAGCGTAACAATACGCAACCCTGTTTGCCACTCTGGCGGATGGCTTCAATTTGTTCGGCCAAACGGGTTGGCCCATGCCAATCGTCATCGTCCCATTGCGCAACATAATGACCTCTGCTGAATTGAAGGGATAAATTACGCAATGCCCCGAGGGAAAGCTTGGGCGAGGCTGCCACTTTAAACGGACGAATGGAGGGCTCATCCAACGCAACAAGGCAGTCGTGAGTAGCCGGATCGTCTGCCTCATAGACAACTACCAATTCGCGAGTTTTATAGGTTTGGTTGAGAAAACACGATATCGCACGGCGCAACATGCGTACCCGGTTGCGGGTAACGCACAGACAGGAAACCAGCTGCTCACTAGCCACACGGTGCCCCATAAACATTCATCGCCACAGACCTGCCATTCACAAATCTCAAATTGCACTCCACCATTCGGCAGCACACATAAGGGCAGCCAGCACTTCACCAGGCGGCAGATATCCCGACACAGGGGGCAAAAAAACCTGCCGCAATATGCACAAACATCAATCCATAAACCGTCCACGAACCTTTGCTCCCGTGCTTTCTATCCCACGGATTTCGCTGGCTCCAGTCTTACGCGGATCAACCAAATGCGCTTCCATTACGCTTCCCACGCATTTCCGCTTAGCAGGCCGCACATATGAATGCGCCACATAGTCCGGTTGCCATACGACGGCCATGCGGGGGACCGAAATCCTTACGAGTAGGTGCCCGTTCAATTGTTGTCCATGAGCCATTGTGCGTACGTGACGCGCGCAACGTCAAATCGATCGGTAGTGCGACAGTAAAGCGAAGGCGAACCGAGTCGCCCGATTGGTGCAAAATTGTTTATGTGCAAATGCGGCCCAATCAAATGATCGGCGACATAAAACATCACCACTTCGCCGATAAACAGCGTATTAGCCCCAAGCGATTGTGCGCTGAACAGTTTGCACTCGAGACTGGCCTGCGCCTCCGCCACCCGAGGCACTTTGATGCGAACGGAGGGCGCGGCGTGCAAATGTGCCGCTGCCAGTTCGCTCTGCTCGCTCGGAAAGTCCGCCGCCGAAATATTCATGGCATCGAACAAGTCCTCGGTAACCAGATTCACTACAAACTCGCCGCTGGCCCGAATATTTTTTGCGGTGTCCTTGGGTTCGCCGGCGTCATTGAGGCCAATGCTGACGATTACATACAGCGGGTGGGAACCTACCGCGTTGAAGAAGCTGAAAGGGGCGAGATTGATAACGCCGCTTTGACTCTGGCTGGTGACCCATGCGATCGGCCGCGGAACCACCAAATTAGTCAGTAGCTTGTAGTTATCCGCTTTTGAGTTAAGGGATGGATTGATTTGCATCAGGTGCTCCCGTGTGAACTGGTTAGAGTGATAGCATATCGCAGCGCAAATGACGGCAGTTGATCGGCAAGGCAAAGGGCTATTCATGGTACCTTGCAGGCGTTCCATACCCCCTGTTTTATGATACAAACGATCTTATGGACTCTAAAGCCCCGAGTCATCCCGCAACCCCACCCCGTTCAATTCACGGGTGACAGGCCATGCCTGCATCGAACAGGAATCATCGAGACGGAGCCGCGGGAGCAACTTGTCAGCTTGATGTTCTTGTGGCGACAGCCATGTACCCGACTGCTCAGGATCAAGGATGACGGGCATCCATCCTGAGTCGGCTTCCCGGTATCGGATAAAATTTCGCGGCTAGCAGTTTGTTGAAATTCTCATCCATGCTGGGAAAAAAGTGTATTTCTGGGGTCATGTTACCCCTCCCGGTGATCTGAAAATCGATTGTAGAGCTTTCTGAGAGGTCAAAACTTTTCTACATTTGCAAACATCGAGAATTTCAACAAACTG
>JBAUUR010000014.1:0-18455 GCA_049582805.1 Gallionellaceae bacterium
CAAATGTGGAAAATTTTTGACCTCTCAGAAAGCCCTACAGTCGATTTTCAGATCACCGGGAGGGGTAAAGTGACCACGGAAATTCACTCTTTTCTCTGCATGTATGATAATTTCAACAAACTGTTAGGTCGCGTTTCTTTTGCTCGAACTCTTCTTTCTCGATCTCGCCGCGCGCATAACGCTCCTTGAGAAGGTCGAGCGCGGTTTTCCCCAGTTCTCGCTTCCCGCAAGAGCCGGAACCCCATAAGCATTTCACTAGCATCACGATGCCGACAATCAGCAGCGCCCAGAAAAGCAGCACGCCCAACCCCATGCCAAGCCCCATACCCACCCATAATCACCCATATGTCCCCACATTTTTCACTCCTCTCATGGCCATGCAATGGCCTACAGCTTCACGTGGCGCAGCCGCAGCGCGTTGGTAATCACCGATACCGAACTGAAACTCATCGCCGCCGCCGCGATGATGGGCGAGAGCAGCAGGCCGAAGAACGGATACAGCACACCCGCTGCGATGGGGATGCCGATCACGTTGTAGATGAAGGCAAAGAATAAATTCTGGCGGATATTTTTCATGGTCGCACGCGAGAGGCGTACGGCGCGCAAAATGCCGTTCAAATCGCCCTTGACTAGGGTGACACCCGCGCTTTCCATTGCCACGTCGGTGCCAGTCCCCATGGCGATGCCCACCTGTGCCTGGGCCAACGCCGGTGCATCGTTGATGCCGTCGCCCGCCATCGCCACGATGAATCCCTGCGCTTGCAGTTGTTTGACGACGGCAGCCTTCTGTTCAGGCAGAACTTCCGCCTCGACCCGATCTATGCCCAGTTTGCGCGCCACCGCTTCCGCCGTGGTGCGGTTGTCGCCGGTGAGCATGATGACCTGTATGTTCTCCTCATGCAGGGCGCGGATAGCATCCAGGGTAGAAGCCTTGACCGGGTCGGCCACGCCAACCAATCCCGCCGCCTTGCCGTCAATCGCCAGCAACATCACCGTCTGACCGTCTTCGCGCAGTGCGTCGGCGCGTGCAGGCAAATCACCTGCGTCAATTTCGAGTTCTTCAAATAATTTGAGATTGCCCAATATGACAGCATGCCCATCCACAGTTCCCGCTACTCCCTTGCCTGTGTATGAACTGAAATCAGTGACTGCCGCGAGCGACAGCGATTGTTCCTGTGCGCCATTCACAATTGCTGCGGCCAGTGGATGTTCGCTGGCGCGTTCCAGGCTGGCGCCCAATCGCAGTACTTCGTTTTCGTCGAATCCAGCGCGTGAAATGACCGATGTCAGTTTCGGCTTGCCATCGGTCAGCGTTCCGGTCTTGTCCACCACCAGCGTGTTCACCTTCTCCATGGTTTCCAGCGCCTCGGCATTCTTTATCAGCACGCCGGCCGCAGCACCCCGCCCGGTTCCGACCATGATGGACATCGGCGTGGCCAGACCCAGCGCGCATGGGCAAGCAATGATCAGTACCGCTACCGCATTGACAATGGCATGGGCAAGTCGCGGTTCCGGCCCCCAGATGCCCCAGATTGCCAGCGTGGCGAGTGCGGTAAGCACCACTGCCGGGACGAAATATCCGGCAGTCACATCGGCCAGTCTCTGGATCGGCGCGCGCGAACGCTGCGCCTCGCTCACCATGTGCACTATCTGAGCCAGCAGCGTATCGGAACCGACACGGTCGGCGCGCATCAACAGGCTGCCGGTGCCATTCACCGTTGCGCCGATCAGTCGCGCACCTGTGGTTTTTTCCACCGGAATGGATTCGCCGGTGACCATGGATTCGTCCAGCGCGCTGGCGCCTTCCAGCACCACACCGTCCACCGGCACCTTTTCGCCCGGACGTACGCGCAGCATGTCACCCGGCAACACTTGTTCAAGCGGAATGTCTTCCTCGTTCCCATCAGCGCGCACGATGCGTGCGGTCTTGGGCGCGAGTCCGAGCAGCAATTTGATTGCCGCATTGGTCTGGCTGCGCGCGCGCAGTTCCATCACCTGCCCAAGCAGCACCAGTGCCATGATCATTGCCGAAGCCTCGAAATGGACCGGCACCAGCCCCCGCATGCTGTGCATCGTGGGCGGAAATATTCCCGGCAGCAGCATCGCCACTACGCTGTAGCTCCAGGCCACGCCGACGCCGAGCGAGATCAGGGTAAACATGTTGAGACTGCGGTTGACTATGGATGCCCATCCGCGCTGAAAGATCGGCCACCCGGCCCACAGCACCACCGGAGTGGCCAACGCAAATTCCAGCCATTGCAGCGTGAGCATCGATATGGATTCCGGCATAGCTTGGGGCAATAAGTCGGCACCCATCGCCATCACGAACACCGGCAAGGCCAGCGCCGTGCTGACCCAGAAACGCCGCGTCATGTCGTGTAGTTCGGTATTGTCTTCTGTCGGAGCATTGCGTGGTTCCAGCGCCATGCCACATATCGGGCAACTACCCGGTTCGCTGCGCACCACTTCGGGATGCATCGGACAGGTGTATTCGACCGCACCCGCAACAGCAGGGGATTCCGGCTCCAAGGCCATGCCACACTTCGGGCAATTTCCCGGCCCAGGCTGGTGTATTTCCGGGTGCATGGGACAGGTGTAATTCCCAGTGACCGGGGCTTTCGTAACGGCGGGGGTAGTCACATCTGTTTTGATGTATGCGGCAGGATTCGCCTGAAATTTTTCCATGCAGTGGCACGAGCAAAAGCGATAGTGGTGGCCTGCATGCTCCATGTCATACGGCTTGTCGTCGGCAACCTTCATGCCGCAAACCGGATCAATGGCAGGTGTCATGGCAGTTTCCCTTCATTGGTGTTTAAAGCAATGGCGGGATCGTGCGATGGAGGAATGACTGACTGGTAATGGCATATCATCGCTTATAGAGCCAAGGTATAAATGTCACCGCAAGTGGCTATACGTTCATGTATCCACACATGATTTAAACCTCCAGTAGTCCCCACTCGGCGACCCCGTCGCGTAGATGAATGGCTGCATACCCTTCCTGTTTCAAAAGGTCAACCGCATCCTTTGCCATCAGGCAATACGGGCCACGACAGTACGCAACAATCGAGCGGTCCTTGGGCAACTCAGCTAATCGTTCTCGCAGTTCTTGCACCGGAATCGACCTCGCGAAGGGAAGATGCGCGGTCAAATACTCCTCTGTGGGCCTTACGTCGAGCACCACCACTTCACCCTTACGGGCAGCCTTCATTAGGCTTTCGCGGTCGCTGGCGACCAAGTCATCAGGTTGAGTGACGATCTTCTGCAATGCTAATTGCAACTCGATCAGGCGCTCTTCCGCCAGGGTGTGAACCTGTACCCACAGATCAGCCACCGCCTTGTTAGCTAGTCGGTAGTAGATATTCTTGCCCTGCCGCTTGGTTTCAACGAAGTGTGCAGCGCGCAACTCGCGCAAGTGCGCGCTGACCAGTTTTACGCTGATGGAAGTTTCGCGCGCCAAAGTCTCAACTGTTTTTTCTCCCTGACAAAGCAGCTCAATGAGCTCTAGTCGTTTCGGACTGGAGAATGCCTTGCCGATTCGAGCCACCTGTTCGTAGAGCAGGTCTTTGATCTTGCGTGCGTCTTTCATGTATTCAATCCATTAATAAATAGAATATATACGCTAACTCTAACCTATATTGACAGCAACTAACAACTAGTGCTCTAATCATTCTAACTATTATTAGAGTAATTAACCAGCCAAGGAAGTTGCCATGAAAGCCTTATTCATCCTGAACGATGCCCCCTACGGCAGCGAACGTACCTACAACGCCCTGCGCGTAGCGGGACATCTTTCTAAGCAGGAAGGCAATGTGGTGAAGGTGTTTTTGATCGGGGATGCTGCCTCATCCGCCCATCGCAACCAGAAAGTTCCCCAAGGCTTTTACAGCATTGAAGTAATGCTCGGTAGCGTGATCCGCCATGGGGGCAATGTTGGCATCTGTGGCACCTGCATGGATGCTCGCGGCCTGGGCGATAGCGATATGGCTGAGGGAACGCACCGCAGTACTCTTGCGGAGCTGGCCGAGTGGACCGCATGGGCGGACAAGGTTCTGGTGTTTTAAGGAGGACACGATGTTTTTCAAGCAACTGGCAACAAAGGAATCCACTCTGTCCTATTTTTTTGGTTGCGGCGGCAAGGGCAAGGGCGTGGCGGTGGATGTGGTCGCGGGTGACGAGGCATGGTTCATCGAGGAAGCCAAAAAAGCTGGCGTTCCCATCAACCATGTTATCGACACGCATGTTCATGCTGATCACTACTCGGGTGGGCGCAAACTAGCCCAGATGGTTGGCGCGCCATACTGTCTGCACGAGTCGGACAAGGGTCTCGTCAAGTTCGAGTTCGAGCCATTACGCGATGGTCAATCTCTTTATATCGGCAACGTCGAAATCACCGTACTGCACACCCCGGGCCATACGCTGGACAGTATCTGCCTGCTGGTGACCGACATGCGTCGCGGGGAATTACCTTGGTTCGTGATCACCGGTGACACGCTGTTTGTTGGTGCGGCCGGGCGTCCTGATCTGCTTGGACGCGAGCGCGAGATGGCTGCCGTACTCTACGACAGCCTCCACGCCAAGCTGCTGCCACTGTCCAACGAAGTTGAAATTTTCCCCGGCCATCAGGCGGGAAGTGTGTGCGGCGCGGGCTTGTCGGGCAAGCCGTCCTCGACCATCGGCTTCGAGAAACGCTGGAATCCGGGCTTATCCATGAGTAAAGAGGCTTTCATCGAAAACCTGCTCAAGGATATTCCGCCGCGCCCCGCCGAAATGGACAAGATGGTCGCCGCGAACATTGCAGCCTGAACGATGGATTTGCAGCACGGCATTCAGGCTAACCTCGATCAATTCCTGCATCAATTGCTGCAAGTGCTGTTGGTGGGTTTCACCATCGGTATGATGCGCACCGTAGTGCCGGCGCTGGCCGAATCGGAATTCTCCGTCCCGAAAAATTCCTTCATGCTGCTTACCGCCTTCGTGGTGGCGTTCGGCTTCGTCAAGGGCACGCTCAATTTCGTCGCCGGGCGACTGTCCGAACGCATCGGTCGCAAGAAGGTGCTGCTGCTGGGCTGGATCGCGGCATTGCCCATCCCGCTGCTGGTTTATTTCGCGCCTTCATGGAACTGGATCGTGGCCGCCACGGTTCTGCTCGGCATCAATCAGGGGCTGACCTGGTCCATGACGCAAACCGCCAAGCTCGACATCACCCGTTCTGACCAGCGCGGCCTGGCCATAGGCTTGAATGAGTTTTCCGGCTATGTCGGACTGGCGCTGGCGGGCATCATCACCGCCTACTTGGCGGCGGCGCTGGGCGCGCGTCTCGGCCTGCTGATCTTCGGCATGACCACAGTGCTGCTGGCTATTTTGCTCACCCTGTTGTGGGTCAGGGATACGCTACCCTGGGCCAAAGCTGAGGCGGCGAAACACAAGGCGGGACTCGTTACTACTGCAAAGCCACGCTACCCAACCAACATTACCGCGCATCCCAATACTTGGGAAGTGTTCACGCTGATGTCGTGGCGCGACCGCCGCATGGCCGCCATCTGCCAGGCCGGTCTGGTGGAAAAATTCGTTGACGCGCTGGTCTGGGTTTTCTATCCGGTATTCCTTTACCAGCGCGGCTTAAGCCTACCTGACATCGGCTGGGTCGTCGGCGTCTATGGCTTCGTCTGGGGCGGTTCGCAATTCTTCACCGGCAAACTCTCCGACCATATCGGCCGCCATAAACCCAATGTGCTCGGCATGTGGATTTGCGGGGCGGGCGTGGCGATGATGACGCTACAGCAAGGCATGGCGTGGTGGTCGCTGTCCGCTGCCGTGTCCGGCTTCGGCATGGCGTTGCTGTATCCGAATCTCTCTGCTGCCGTGGCCGACATTTCCCACCCGAACTGGCGCGGCTCGGCCATCGGCATCTACCGCTTCTGGCGCGATCTGGGCTATGGCATCGGCGCGCTCGAATTGGGCATCGCCGCACACTTCAGCGGCTCGGTGGAAGCGGCATTCTGGTTCGTAGCAATATCGATGCTACTGTCCGGCGGCATACTCTGGTTGTTCGGTGAGGAAACTCATCCGCGAATTCGGTCAGCTTGAATGACAGCCACGGGACGATTTTTGCATCCACAACTAAGCAGGGTGTTGCAGCGCAATTTGAAAGACAAAATATGACACCACAACTTGAATCTCTCCTGACCTGTCCGGAATGTGGCCATGCGGAAATATTAACCATGCCCACCGATGCCTGCCAATGGTTCTACCAATGTCCAAACTGCAACGCCTTACTCAAACCCAAACCTGGGGACTGCTGCGTGTTCTGTTCTTATGGCAGTGTACCTTGCCCGCCATTACAGGCAGGACGCGAAGATTGCTGCCACAAGCTAAGCAAAGAATGAGCAAACAAGAAGGGCCAATACCTTTGTATTGTCTGATTTACGACTGACCAGTGTGGCACTGACCTGCTGTTCACCCCTCGATACTCACCGCCACAAAGCAGCCCTTTGAGAAAGAACTCATGAGGCAGACTTTTCGACTGGATCGTCGGGCTTTCCGCTCAGATTCTTCCACTTCTCATAGCACTCCAGGCCACAAAAGTGCACGACATAGTCCGTCGCTTCTGGCACTGTCGCTTCGGATTTAGGCACTTCCTTCAGGCATACCTCGCACGCAATGAACTCCACATCAATTGGTTTGTTTTCTTTCGTCATGGAGCACCTCCCTAATTATCAGGCCACCTCGAATACTAAACAGGCCACTATTCAAGTTTGCTTGTCAGCATATGCATAATAGTAGAGACAGGGGCGAATGTCTCCAATTGGCACGCAGCGGCATATCGATTTTTATGTTTGCCTTCTCGGAAACGGTCATCCGAACTTTTCGTTCAGGTAATTTATTCAGTCCGCCCGATTGCGGACGGTCACGACGGGCAGCCCCCGACCCACTATAGTCGCTCGGTTGTCGGTCGATGCTTGAACTAAGCAGGGCATGGCTGGACGTAGGCTACTCGCTCGATAACGGATTGAGCGCTTAGCTACGCCCGATAGCTCCGCATCTTTATTGCAGAAACGTTGTATCGGCTGTATCCAACTCCACACCTTCCACTCTGGCCTGCCCAGCCAACAATCGCAGATACTGGCGTAGCGCGGTCACATAGGCTTGCTGGCACGCTGACATGGCCACGGCTCCGCGTACCAATTCGAAGGGCTGCACGACACCCTGCTCGCGCTGCAGCACCTCAACCACGTGTAAACCGAAACGACTATGCACGAGACGCGGCAGCACACCCACCTCGGCATGGCCGAACAATTCCCTGGCGAATTCCGGCGCGCAATCGTTGCTGGTGAGCCAGCCCAGATCGCCGCCCTGCATGCCGCTCGGGCAGTTGGACAGTTCGCGTGCGACTTTTGCAAAGGCTTCGGTGTTGTTGTCGTCATAGCAACGCACATCCAGCAAAGCTGCTTCCGCGCGCTTGCGCAACGCCACCACATCCACACCATGTGTCACGGCAAACAGAATGTGGCGCGCATGGATTTTTTCACCGGCGCTAAAGCTGCTCTGGTTCGCCGCATAATGACGCTGGCAGGCTTCCTCGGAAGGCTCGGGCACTTCCAGTATATTATCCAGCAACGTTTCGATGGCTGTGGCCGCGGCCTCGCTGATTACGCCGTCAGTCGCATATGCATCGTCGCCTGCAAGCAAACCGTTGTGTTGCGCCGCCTGGCGCAACAGCTCGGTGCAGGCGCGCTGGCGCAGTTCATCATCACTGAGCGATTCGCCGGGTGAGTTGAGCGGCACGCCGTTGATGCGTGCCACTGACTGGATGCCTGCCGCAAGATGACTCATGATTACAATTTGCCCGGCTGGTTGTGTCCGACAGGCAAATTAAGCCGGCGGCTGCGCACAATCTGGTAAGGGCGCATGAGATAGCCGAGCGAGGCAAAACCGCTCCACACATGCACCAGACGGGTGAACGGGAACACCAGGAAGATGGTCATGCCGAGCAGCATATGGGTCTTGAACACCCAGCCTGCTTCGGCCAGCAACTCCACGCCCCCGCTGCGGAAGGTCACGATGCGTTGCGCCCACTCGGCCAGACGCATCATCATGCTGCCGTCCAGATGCTGTGCCGACAACGGAATAGTCACCAACCCCAATGCCAGTTGCAGCCACAGCAGCAGCAGGATCACGATGTCGCTGGTGCGTGACGTGGCATAGATACGCGGCTCGCTCAGGCGGCGGTGTATCAGGACGCTCAGCCCGACGATACCCAGCAAACCTGCGGTGCCTCCCGTCACCATGGCCATCAGCTGTTTGTCGCCGGAACTGATGAAGTGCTCGTAGATGAAATGCGGCGTCAGCATGCCGGCGAAGTGGCCGAAGAACAGGAACAGCACGCCGATGTGGAACAGGTTGCTGCCCAGCCGCAATTGCCCGGCTTTGAGCAACTCCGATGAGTCGCTCTTCCAGGTGTATTGGTCGCGATCGAAGCGGATAAGGCTGCCCAGTAAAAACACGCTCAGGCAGATGTATGGGTAGATGCCGAACAGGAAATAATCCAGGGTGTTCATGTTGATTCCTCCTGTATGGAAGCGCCCTTGCGGACGATGTTTATGGGTTGCGGTTGGTTTGGTTTCGCTTGGCCCTGCGCGTTGCAGCCGTCAAATACATGCGGCTCTTCCCAGCTCGCATCCAGCGCTTGTTCTTCAACCGGGTTCACTAGCTGCACCGTTTCTCCGGCAAGCTCCAGCAGCGAGGCCAGGATGCTGGCGTAGCCGCTCTGACGTTGTTGCAATGCAGCGAAGATCACGTTGAAAATGTGCGCCATCTCGCCCAAAAACGCCCGCGCCTCGGCGGGCGACAGGGTGGAGACGAACTCCAGTACTGCAGGCAGATAATCGGGCAGCTCGTTGGGTGCGAGATACAGCCCGGCCCTCTCGTAGGTTTGCGCCAGGTCTATCATCGCCGGTCCGCGATCGCGCGAATCGCCATGCACATGCTCGAACAGATGCAGCGAGGTGGCGCGGCCACGGTCGAACAAGTCCACATAGTTTTCCTCGATGGCGATTTCGTCGCCTTGCAGCAGGGCATGCATCAGCGCATCGAGCTCGGCCAGGCGCGTCGCGGTGAGTGCCGCTTCGCTGTACAATACGTCGCGCATTTCGGGCAAGTGCACGCGCAATGTCGCAGTGGGATAGGACAGCAGGTGCGCAAACACGCGCAGGGTCAGGGATGCTTCCGGCATGGATTTGAAAATGACCATGACTACACCTCCAGTTTGATGGGGATGGTGCGCTTCTTGGTGCCGCCGAACAGGCTCGCCTCGCCCGCACCATCCGAGCAACCATTGCCGAACGAGAAGCCGCAACCGCCGCGCACGTCGAAAGTGTTTTCGGCGTACTCGCGGTGGGTGGACGGGATCACGAAGCGGTCTTCATAGTTGGCGATCGCCATCACTTGGTACATCTCTTCCACCATGGCCTGAGTCAAGCCGACTTGTTCGAGTACCTTGAGGTTGACGCGATTCTCCACATGTTTGTCGCGCTGGTAGGCGCGCATCGCAAGCATGCGCTCCAGCGCACGCACCACCGGCGCGGTGTCCCCCGCCGTCAGCAGGTTGGCCAGATATTTGACTGGGATACGCAATTGAGTCACGTCGGGAATCTCGCCATTGATACCTACCTGACCTGCATTCGCGGCAGCGGTGATCGGCGACAGCGGCGGCACATACCAGACCATCGGCAGCGTGCGATATTCGGGATGCAGCGGCAGCGCCACTTTCCATTCCATCGCCATCTTGTACACCGGACTGTTGCGCGCGCCTTCCAGCCACGCTTCGGGAATGCCGTCCGCGCGTGCCTGTGCGATCACCTCGGGATCATTCGGGTCGAGGAACACATCGAGCTGCGCCGGATACAGGTCGCGATCATGCTCGACGCTCGCCGCCGCTTCGATGCGGTCGGCGTCATACAGCAGCACGCCCAGGTAACGGATACGCCCGACACAGGTTTCCGAGCACACGGTAGGCTGGCTGGCTTCGATGCGCGGGTAACAGAAGATGCACTTCTCCGCCTTGCCGGACTGCCAGTTGTAATAGATCTTCTTGTACGGGCAACCGGAGATGCACATGCGCCAGCCGCGGCACTTGTCCTGGTCGACCAGCACGATGCCGTCTTCCTCGCGCTTGTAGATCGAGCCGGACGGGCAACTCGCCACGCATGCCGGGTTCAGGCAGTGTTCGCACAACCTGGGCAGATACATCATGAAGGTGTTTTCGAACTGGCCGTAGATATCCTTCTGGATGTCGTTGAAGTTCTGGTCCTTCGAGCGCTTGCTGAATTCGCCGCCGAGTATCTCTTCCCAGTTCGGGCCCCACTCGATCTTCTCCATGCGCTTGCCGGTGATCAGGCTGCGCGGGCGCGCGGTGGGCGCGGTCTTCATTTCCGGTGCGGATTGCAGGTGGGCGTAATCGAAAGTGAACGGCTCGTAGTAGTCGTCGATCTCGGGCAGATTGGGGTTCGCGAAGATGCGCATCAGCAGTTTCCATTTCGCACCCTGGCGCGGCTCGATCTTGCCATTGGACTTGCGCATCCAGCCGCCGTTCCACTTGTCCTGATTCTCCCATTCCTTGGGATAACCGATGCCGGGCTTGGTCTCGACGTTGTTGAACCATGCGTATTCCATGCCCTTCCGCGAAGTCCATACGTTCTTGCAGGTGACAGAACAGGTATGGCAACCGATGCATTTGTCGAGGTTCAGCACCATGCCGATTTGCGCGCGTATTTTCATGGCAGCACTCCTTCTGCAGGCATCGCCCGCTTATTCTGCTCCGACGCGGCGGTTTCATCCATCCAGTCCACCTTGTCCATCTTGCGCACCACCACGAACTCGTCGCGATTGGTGCCTATCGTCCCGTAATAGTTGAAGCCATAACTCAGCTGCGCATAGCCGCCTATCATGTGCGTGGGCTTGAGCACCGTTCGCGTAACCGAGTTATGGATGCCTCCGCGCGCGCCGGTGATCACCGATCCCGGTGTGTTGACGATTTTTTCCTGCGCGTGGTACATCAACAACATGCCGGGATTGACGCGCTGGCTGACCACCGCGCGCGCCGCGATCGCGCCGTTGATGTTGAATACATCCACCCAGTCGTTGTCGACGATGCCGGCACGCTTGGCATCATCCTCGCTGAGCCAGACGATAGGCCCGCCGCGGCTCAGCGTGAGCATGATCAGGTTGTCGGTGTAGGTGGAATGGATGCCCCACTTCTGGTGCGGCGTGATGAAGTTCAGCAATATCTCCGGATTGCCGTTGGAGCGCAGGCCGTGTATCCCGGCCGTGGCTTTCAGGTTCACCGGCGGCCTGTAGTTGGACAACCCTTCACCGAAGGCGCGCATCCACGGATGATCCAGGTAGAACTGCTGCCGCCCGGTGAGCGTGCGCCACGGAATCATCTCGTGCACATTGGTGTAACCGGCATTGTACGAAACGGTCTCGGACTCGATGCCGCTCCAGGTCGGTGAACTGATGATCTTGCGCGGCTGTGCCTGGATGTCGCGGAAACGGATCTTCTCGTCTTCACGGTGCAATGCCAGGTGCGTGTGGTCGCGCCCGGTCTGTTTGCCCAGTGCCTGCCAGGCCTTCACTGCGACGTGGCCGTTGGTTTCCGGCGCCAGCATCAGCACCACTTCAGCCGCGTCGATGTCGGTCTCGATCTTCGGCATACCCATGGTTACGCCATCCGCGAGGGTGTTGCCACTCAGCTGGCCGAGTTGCGTCACTTCGGTTTGCGTGTTCCAAGCAATGCCCTTGCCGCCGTTGCCCATCTTGTTCATCAGCGGGCCCAGTGCGATGAAACGTTTGTACACGTTGGGATAGTCGCGCTCGATCACCGCCATTTGCGGCGCAGTCTTGCCGGGTATCAGCTCGCACTCGCCGCGCTTCCAGTCTTTCACGTCCAGGGCCTGCGCGAGTTCGGCGGGTGAGTCGTGCATCAGCGGTGTCAGCACCAGTTCCTTCTCTACACCGAGATGGCCGACGCACACCTCGCTGAATTTTTTCGCGAAGCCCTTGTAGATCTCCCAGTCGCTCTTCGATTGCCATGCAGGATCGACCGCAGTGGACAGCGGATGGATGAACGGGTGCATGTCGCTGGTATTGAGATCATTCTTCTCGTACCAGGTGGCGGTGGGCAGCACGATGTCGGAATACAGACAGGTGGTGCTCATGCGGAAATCCAACGTGACCAGCAGGTCGAGTTTCCCTTCCGGCGCACGGTCATGCCATACCACTTCTTCCGGCTTGGCATCATCGCTGCCCAGGTCCTTGCCCTGCACGCCGTGCCTGGTGCCCAGCAGATGTTTCAGGAAATACTCATGGCCCTTCCCCGACGAACCGAGAATATTGGAGCGCCACACGAACATCATGCGCGGCCAGTTTTCCGGCGCGTCCGGGTCGGTACAACTCATCTGCAACGATCCGTCCTTCAGCGACTTCACCGCATAATCCCTGGCATCCATGTTGGCAGCCTGCGCGTCGCGCACCACCTGCAGCGGGTTGGTCTTCAGCTGCGGCGCGGAAGGCAGCCAGCCCATGCGCTCGGCGCGCACGTTGTAGTCGATCATGCTGCCGCCGAACTGTTTCTTGTCGGCCAGCGGTGACAGCACTTCCTGCACGCCGATTTTTTCGTAACGCCACTGGTCGGTATGCGTGTAGAAAAAACTGGTGGAATTCATCTGGCGCGGCGGGCGCACCCAGTCCAGCGCGAAGGCCAGAGCCGTCCAGCCGGTCTGCGGGCGCAGCTTTTCCTGCCCCACGTAATGCGCCCAGCCGCCGCCGCTCTTGCCTATGCAGCCGCACATCATCAGCATGTTGATGATGCCGCGGTAATTCATGTCGCTGTGATACCAGTGGTTCATCGCCGCCCCAATGATCACCATGGACCGGCCCTGCGTCTTGTCGGCGTTGTCGGCGAACTGGCGCGCGACCGCGATGACCTGGGCGCGCGGTGTGCCGGTGATGCGCTCCTGCCATGCGGGCGTGTAAGGCGTATCGTCGTCGTAACTGCCGGCTGCCAGCTCTCCGGGCAGTCCGCGAGCGATACCGTAATTGGCCGCCTGCAGATCGAACACCGTCGCCACCAGCAACTCGCCATCCTTGCCCTGTAGGCGTTGCACCGGCACTGTACGCACCAGCACGTCGCTGCCAGCCGCACCATGAACATTGTTTGGAAAATGTTCGCTGACGATACCGCCGAAATAGGGAAAACCGACCTTCGCGGTGTCGGGATTTTTGGTGTCACCTTCCAGCATCGACAGCCTGAGCTTCACCTCGGAACGACCCTGCGCTTCCTTGGCCTCCAGGTTCCACTGGCCCTGATCGGCGCGGCCATCCGGGCCCCAGCGGAAGCCGATCGCACCGTTGGGCAACACGACCTTGCCGCTGGTATCCGTCGCGACGGTCTTCCATTCCGGGTTGTTGTCCTGGCCGAATCTGTCGGCAAAATCGGAGGCTCGCACATAGCGATCCGGCACCATGATCTTCTCGCCCGATGCCGTGGTGTGTTCCTTGAGCATCACCAGCATGGGCAGGTCGGTATAGCGGCGTGCATAGTCGTCAAAATACGCGCTGCGTTTGTCGAGATAGAACTCCTTCATGATCACATGGCCCATCGCCATCGCCACTGCCGCATCTGTACCCTGCTTGGGATGCATCCAGATGTCGGACAGCTTGGCGACTTCTGAATAGTCGGGAGTGACCGCCACGGTCTTGGTGCCTTTGTAGCGCACCTCGGTGAAGAAGTGCGCATCGGGCGTGCGCGTCTGCGGCACGTTGGAACCCCACGCGATGATAAAACTGGAGTTATACCAGTCGGCCGATTCCGGCACGTCGGTCTGCTCGCCCCATACCTGCGGGCTGCTCGGAGGCAGATCGCAGTACCAGTCGTAAAAACTAAGATTGACGCCGCCGAGCAGGCTCAGGTAGCGGCTGCCCGACGCATAGCTGATCATGGACATGGCAGGTATCGGCGAGAAGCCGACGATGCGATCCGGGCCGTGTTGCTTGATCGTGAAGACGTTGGATGCCGCGACGATCTCATTGGCCTCGTCCCAGCTTGCGCGCACAAAACCGCCGAGGCCGCGCACGCTCTGGTAGTCGCGGCGCTTAACATCGGATTCGACGATGGATGCCCAAGCGCTCACAGGATCACGCGTACGTCTGGCCTCGCGCCAGCTCTTGAGCAATCGGCCGCGCACCAGCGGATATTTCAGACGGTTGGCGCTGTATAGATACCAGCTATAACTGGCACCGCGTGCGCAGCCTCGCGGTTCGTGATTGGGCATATCCCAACGGGTACGCGGATAGTCGGTTTGCTGGGTCTCCCAGGTGACGATGCCGCCCTTGACGTAAATCTTCCACGAGCACGAGCCGGTGCAATTCACGCCGTGAGTGGAACGCACGATCTTGTCATGCGCCCAGCGATTGCGGTAGGCGTCTTCCCAGGTGCGGTCTTCACCGGTCGTCACGCCGTGCCCCTCAGAAAAGGATTCCTTGGTTTGCGAGAAGTAAGTCAGTCGATCAAGAAAGTGGCTCATGATTCTTTAACTCCTGTTGAATTGTTTCATCCATCGCTGTGCACGATTGTCGCGGCTTAGGGGTTTTTAACTTCAGAACCCCCGCGCAAGTAAAACCACCAGTTCAGGATCAGACACAGCGCATAGAATACCGCAAATCCATACATGGCCATTTGCGGCGTACCAGCCTTGATCTGTTCACCGATCACCACCGGGGCGACGAAAGAGCCGTACGCTGCCACCGCTGACGTCCAACCCAGTACCGGCCCGGCCTGAACACGATCGAAGATCACGCCCACGGTGCGGAAGGTCGAACCGTTGCCTATGCCGGAAGCCGCAAACAGGACCACGAAGGTGATCAGGAACGCGGTGAAGTAAGTCTCCGGCGTGGCGGATCGATACGCCTGCATCATGATGTAACCGGCGTAGGCAGAGGCAACCACCATCACCGCTGAGATGACTTGGGTCACGATGGAGCCGCCAACCCTGTCGGCAATCCAGCCGCCCACCGGGCGTATCAACGCACCGATGAACGGCCCTATCCATGCGTAAGTCAACGCGGAAGGCGCATTCGGATTCTTTAGCGTATGCGTCATCATACCGGTGGCATCGGGCACATGCTGAAAACCGAAGATCACCGTGATGGCAAGCGGCAATGCCATCGAGAAACCGATGAAAGAACCGAAGGTAAGCAAATACAGCACGGTCATAGCCCAAGTGTGTTTGTTTTTGAAAATAGCGAATTGCTTCTGAATATTTTCCTTCATCGCGCCGAATGCGGCCAGCTTCATCACGCCCAGCGTACCGGCGATGATCAGCGGCATCGCCAGCCACATGTTCAATATCCCCATTCCGGTGGGTGCGGGCAGGTAGAAATACAGGCCGACACCTGCGGGAATAAAGGCCAGCGTGTACAGCCAGGTGACCTTGAGGAAAGCCATCAGCGTGCCCCCGATGTTGGGCGAGATCGGCAGCAGATTGTCCATGCCAAACCAGCAGACGACGGCCAGCGGAACCAGCGACAATACCCAGGCGAATCCGGCATTCTGAATGTAAGTGGGCGTGCCTGCGATGATCTTGCCGAAGATCCAGCCGCTGTCTTTCACCAGCGTCATCGGTTCGCCGCCCAACGCGCCGAAGATGCCGACCGTCATCACCAGTGGGATGATGATTTGCATCGTGGTCACGCCGAAATTACCCAGCCCGGCGTTGATGCCGAGAGCCGTTCCTTGCAAACGCTTGGGGAAAAATGTGGTGATGTTACTCATGGAACTGGCGAAATTGCCGCCACCCACCCCCGACCACAGCGCCATCAACTGGAACGACCACAACGGCCACTCCGGATGTTGCAACACGATGCCGGTACCGATGGCAGGACTCAGCAGCATCGCGGTGGTAAGGAAGATGGTGTTTCGACCTCCAGCCAGGCGAATGAAAAATGAGGAAGGGATGCGCATGGTTGCGCCAGCCAGTCCGGAAATCGCCGTCAGAGTGAACAATTGTTCCTTGCTGAAGGGGAACCCCAGATTGAGCATCTGCACTGCGATGATGCCCCACATCATCCAAACCGCGAAGCCGCATAGCAGGCTGGGCACCGATATCCACAAGTTACGGTATGCAATTTTCTTGCCGGTGGATTCCCAAAATTTCTGATCTTCCACGTCCCACACTTTGATTTCAGCCATCGCTAATCCCCAAATTTAGAGCCACTATCAACTACGATTACACGATCCCCCAGATGCAATGAATGAACATTATTTAAATTGCTTTTTGCAAACTGGTCTGTCATTTCCGATCATTACTTGCTAAGATATATTACTCCTACATGTTTAATTTGCAATGGCATCACACTACTTAAATTTGATATCTGATTTTCCAGAAAATGAAGTTGTTATGGCAGGTGACCAAGATCGATTAGGATCAGTTACCGGCCATCAATAAACAGGAGAGGATATGCAGGTACCCGACATAGATGATGAGGGATATTTAATTGACCCAAGCAGTTGGGATGAGGAGATTGCCAAGGAATTCGCCCTTCAGGAAAATATCCAGCTTACTAAAGATCATTGGGATGCGATTTATTTCATGCGCCAATATTACTTGGATCATCAAGTAGCACCGGATGTACGTCACGTGATGAAACATCTTGCTGAACATTGTGGACCTGAATTGCGCAATAAGATTTTCGAGCTGTTTCCATATGGCTACGTGAAGCAGGCTTGCAAGATTGCCGGCATGAAGCGCCCAAGAGCATGGAGCACAGGATGATGGCGAATATTCAAGACTAACTCTCCATCTTTTTCTATTTGTCTGTGGATTTATACAAAGTTTTATTTTGCCCATCAAATATCCAGACCGCCCCGTTCCTGCATTCGCCCTGTTTAATCTCGGCTTTCGTCCGTTCTTCCTGCTGGCGGGCGTGTTCTCGCTGGTCTCGATATTCATCTGGGGTGGCATTTATGTCTATAGCTGGCGGGTGCCGCGCTTGCCGTTCTCGCCCATGCATTGGCATGCGCATGAAATGATCTTCGGATATGGCATGGCCGTTGCCGCCGGGTTTTTGTTAACTGCAGTACGAAACTGGACCAAGATCCCCACACCTCAGGGTGTCCCGCTGGCTGGTCTGGCCGCGTTCTGGCTGGCGGCACGTGTTGCTGGGTGGCTAAGTCCCGGGCAGGTGCTGCCGATGGCGGTGCTTGATCTGGCGTTCGACATCTGGCTCATAGTTGCGATCTTCGGCCCGATCCTGCGCGCAAAGCAGCATCAGAATATCGGCATCGCGTCCAAAATTATCCTGTTGATGCTTGCTAACCTGTGCTTTTATCTCGGAGTGTCGGGCGCGCTGCAACAAGGCATTGACTGGGGCTTGTATTCCGGATTGTATGTTCTGCTTGCGCTGATCTACAGCATGGCGCGACGCGTGTTGCCGATGTTCATCGAACGCGGTGTCGGCTATTCCGTGAAATTAAGGAATTGGGTGTGGATAGATCGATCCGGCATCTACGTGTTCGTGCTGTTCCTGGTAGCCGATGTGTTCTGGCGGAATGTCCCGGTCACCGCAGCACTGGCCGGGTTGCTGTTCGGGACTCACGTCATGCGAATGGCGGGGTGGCACACCAAAGGTATCTGGAACAAGCCGCTGCTGTGGGTGTTATACGTCGGCTATGGTGCTGCCACATTCGGATTTTTGCTCAAGGCGCTTGCACCGTTTATATCCTTGTCGCCTTCTCTAGCGTTGCATGCATTCGCAGTTGGCGGCATCGGCATCATCACGGCGGGCATGATGGCGCGCATCTCGCTCGGACATACCGGCCGCAATATCCAGCAACACTCGCGGTTGCTTGCGCCTGCATTCATGTTGTTGATCGCTGCCTACGTTGCCAGGGTGCTATTGCCGATGATCGCTCCGGCTCATTACCTGTTGTGGCTGGGCATCGCACAGGTGGCATGGTTGATCGGCTTTGCATTGCTATTCCAAGTGTATGCTCCCATCCTTGTCAAACCACGCGCAGACGGGATGCCGGATTAGGGGATTTTACGTTTCACTTTCTTTGCCACGTTGAATTCCAATTACTTATCGATGTAGTTTAGGTTCATTGTCGTCCGCCATAAGGAAAATACGTGACCATCCGCAAATGGCACACTCCCGCCCCTGCAGCCACCGAAAACAACACCCGGAAGCGGAGCTACGACAACCTCAACTGAACCTTCGATTTCCTGCCCGGTGCTGCTGGCGGAATATATCCAGCTCTAACCGGCATCTTATGCCCTCAATCTTCTTGCCCTTCTCGAAACGGATTGAATGGCACGACATTATTTCTCCCTTGGCAGTAAGCTCTGACAGGTGCAGGTGGACTTTAGCTAGCGAAATGCCTGTCGCCATAGCAATGTCCG
>JBAUUR010000015.1:0-25311 GCA_049582805.1 Gallionellaceae bacterium
AGTCGGCCCCGTTCTGAACCACACACAACTTGATTACTTCGCCAAGCCCAGTACGAATTCAACCAACTGCTTGATGTCAGCTTGTTTGGTTCCATTCGGGTCGTTGGCAATCATCGGTACGGAACCCCAGTTGCCGGAACCACCCTTGGAAACCTTCATCATCAGGCCTTCTTCCAGAGGATAATCCTTGCCGCCAAAAGAATAAGTCTTTGCGTCCTTGTACTTCTTGGACACGTCCATCCATGCCGGACCAACTACTTTTTTGTCAATGGCGTGGCAGGCGGTGCAGCCATTCTTCTTTGCCAGATCAGGCATATCAGTCGCCATCGCGCTACCTGCAACCATCAGTCCAGCCGCAGCCAGCATGCTAACAATAATAGATTTCATAATTAACTAAACTCTCCATTTTTCATTAAAAACCATTTGGGCACATTACAGCGCGCGCCATTCTAGCCGACTTTCCCCTATATGCATACGGGGTTTACCAAATAAAACAGGGCTGGCAAAAGCCAGCCCTGTTCAGAAGGCTTTGCTGCTTACTTGGCCAGGCCCAGAATGAATTTAACCAGCTCCTCGATCTGCGCTTTCTTGGCGCCGGTCGGATCATTGGCGATCATCGGAACGCCGCCGGTCACGGCCGTCCAATTGCCCTTGCCGCCCTTGGAGACCTTCATGACCAGCCCTTCTTCCAGAGGATATTCCTTGGCATCAGCCGCAGCCGAGCCGTTAGGCGAATACTTATAGGTCGTGGCATCCTTATATTTTTTGGATACGTCCATCCAGGCCGGACCGACTACTTTTTTGTCAATGGCGTGGCAGGCGGTGCAGCCATTCTTCTTTGCCGCTTCCGGCATATCAACAGCCAGAACACTACCTGCTACCATCAACCCCGCTGCCGCGGCCATGCTAATGATGAAAGATTTCATTTTTCTGATTCTCCATAGATTAAAGTTATGACAACAAAGCAACAAATTCGGGACATTGCAATTGCACATGCACCTTGGCGAACAAGGCAGCCCCTTTTCCTACTCCCTGAATCGAACAAACCGGAGCCGACTCGCGGCGATTACGTCCGATCTGCACAATGATACTATTTTGCCGCGCTTAGCTCAAACCCCACCAACTTTTAGATTGTGGATATGGCAAAGTGACTGCTGGCCTCACCTTTACACGAATAATTCAAATTGCCCAATGAAAAGATTCGCCCCGGCAGCTACTCTGTAACGCATGCGCTTTGCCGAACGTTGACACAATTACTCAATAAAATTCGCAGCTCATCGGGATTATGCAGGGCGGGCAGGCAATGCGAGCCCTGGCACAGCCAGGCCGACACTTCTAGTGTGCAGGGTTTATCCAGTGTTGCCGGCAGATCGGGTTGATCTTCCGACAGTATTATGGAAATCAATCCATAATGGCCGGACTCGCGCAGAACGGCAAGCCATGGCGGCAAATTATCCTTGCCGCCACGCAATACCAGCAAGCGCAATGGCGTGACATATTCCTGCAAGGCAGTGAGCAGCGTGGCGAAACCGCCGGGATAGCCGCCCATCGCCGGGTAATATAGTTTCAACACCTGGTGTGCGGCATCCAGGTAGCGCGGATCGCCTGCCAGGCAGCCCAGCCTTTGCAGCGCCCGGACTGCAACAGCATTGCCGTTGGGTGTGGCGTTGTCGTGCAATGGTTTGGGACGGTGGATCAATGTTTCATGATCAAGCGCGGTGAAAAAGAAATCGCCGAGTTCCCTGTCCCGGAATTGCGTCAATATCACCTCTGCCAGATTGCGCGCCCACTCCAGATCGGAAGAAAAAAACCCTGCCTGCAGCAACTCCAGCAACGCATCCAGCAGGAAAGCATAATCATCCAGATAGGCATTGAAACGCGCCTGTCCATCCTTGTACACAGCCAGCAAGCGCCCATCGCGCCACAGGTTGGCGCGGACGAAATTCGCTGCATCACGCGCCGAGCGCAACCAGTCTGGCCGGTCGAACACGCGCGCGGCATGCGTCATGCCCCTGATCATCAGCCCATTCCACGAGGTAAGTATCTTGTCATCCCGCCCCGGCCGTACACGCCGCTCGCGCAATGCGAACAGTTTGGTGCGGACACCCGCCAGCAATTTTTCACACTCTTCCAGCGTATGGCCCAAGTGGCGCGCCACCTCGCCCAGCGACAGCGCTTCGCGCAGATGCCAGCGTCCCTCGAAATTGGGCGGGCCGTCGAGTCCGTAAAGCGACTCGCATACCGCATATTCCGGCGGAGCCAGCGCCGCGCGGACTTCCTCGCGCGTCCATACGTAGAACTTCCCTTCCTCGTGCTCGGAGTCCGCATCCAGCGTCGCGTAATAACCCCCCTCCGGCGATTGCATCTCACGCATCAGCCAGCCCGCAGTTTCTTCCGCCGCGCGCTTGAACAACGGGCTGCGCGTGAGCTGCCAGGCATCGGCGTAGAGCGGCAGCAGTTGCGCGTTGTCGTAGAGCATCTTTTCGAAATGCGGAATCTCCCAGCGTTCATCCGTGCTGTAGCGAAAGAACCCGCCGCCAAGCTGGTCAAAGATTCCGCCACGCGCCATGCATTCCAGCGTGGTCAGTGCCATCTGCGCCAGGCTGGCGTCACCGCTGCGCGCGGCTTCGCGCAGGCACAATTCCAGATCGGCCGGGTGCGGGAATTTGGGCGCGCCGCCAAATCCGCCATACTGCGCATCGAAACTTGCTTCCAGACCGCGCATCGCGGCGGCCAGCGGCAGCGGGTCTATCTCGCTTTCCGTCGCAGTCGGCTGATTGCGGGTAAATGCCCTGGTTAACTCTGCGCCCTGACGTTCGATCTCGTCAGCGTGTTCGCGATAGAAAGCCGCCACGCGCGGCAGCAGATCGGCAAATCCCGGCAGGTTGTAACGCGGCTGTCTGGGGAAATAGGTGCCGCCGAAAAACGGTTGCTGCTGCGGGGTGAGGAACATGGTCAGCGGCCAGCCGCCGTGACGCCCGGTCAGCATCGAGTGTGCAGCCTGATAGATGTGGTCAAGGTCGGGGCGCTCTTCGCGATCCACCTTGATGTTGATGAAATGCTCGTTCATCAATGCCGCCACTTCGGCATTTTCGAACGATTCATGCGCCATCACATGGCACCAGTGGCAGGCCGAATAGCCGATGGACAGCAGAATGGGCTTGTTCAGTTCGCGCGACAGCCGCAGCGCCTGCTCGCCCCACGGGTGCCAGTCCACGGGATTCCCGGCATGTTGCAGCAGATAGGGTGAGGTTTCATGAATCAGATGATTGTAAGCCATCGCAATCAATCGCTTCCTGCTTCCAGCCAGCCCAGCAGCGTCGCCCACTGCGCCACATCGTGTTCGGCCAGATAGGGCGGCAGGTCGAAAATGCTCTTGCCTTCAAATGCGGCGTTCACATATACCTGCGTCTCGCGCAAATAGGCCAGCACCGGTGTGTCAATCTGCGCCAGGAATTGCTCCAAAGTCACCGCCGCGCGGGTGCGCGGCGCCATGCGCATGCCGACCACGCCAACCTGCACACGGCCCTTGCGCGCCGCCTTCATGTCACTCAGAGCCTGCAGAAAATCGTAGCTGGCCTGGATGTCATACAAGGAAGGCGCGATCGGCACCACCACGCGATGCACCAGCTTAACCGCATGTTCCAGGTTCTTGCCATGCAGCGCGGCGGGAGAGTCGATAACCAGCCAGTCGAGCGTCCCGGAATGCTTGCTGTCCCCGTCCTGCAGCGGGCGGATCACCGGCAGTTCGCTGCTGCGCTGCGCCAGCCACAGCGTGGCGGATTTCTGGCGGTCGAGATCCAGCATCGCCACCTGCTGGCCGCGCGCGGCCAGATAGCCCGCGATGTTGGTCGACAGTGTGGTCTTGCCGCTCCCTCCTTTCGGATTGGCGACCAGAATGGCTTTCATGGCATCCCTCCCTGCGGCGATCAAGCCGGGTTATTTTTCCACCTGCGCAACGTCGCGCACCGCACCCTTCGCGGCACTGGTCGTCAAAACAGCATAGGCCCTGAGTGCGGTGGAAACAGGGCGCACGCGGTTCAACGGCTTCCATGCCTGCACGCCTCGCGCTTCCATCGCAGCGCGGCGACGCTCCAGTTCTTCCGGCGCGATGGCAAGATGGATGTGGCGTGCGGGAATGTCTATCTCGATCGTGTCCCCTTCCTGCACCAGAGCGATTGCGCCGCCTTCCGCGGCTTCCGGCGAAACATGGCCGATGGAGAGACCGGAAGTGCCGCCGGAGAAGCGCCCGTCGGTAAGCAGCGCACACACCTTGCCCAGCCCCTTCGATTTCAGGTAGCTGGTCGGATACAGCATCTCCTGCATGCCCGGCCCACCCTTCGGTCCTTCATAACGGATCACGACCACGTCGCCTGCCACGACACGCCCGGCGAGAATGCCTTCGACTGCGGCGTCCTGGCTTTCGAAGATGCGCGCGCGTCCGCCGAACTTGAGGATGCTCTGATCCACGCCCGCCGTTTTCACGATGCAGCCATCCAGCGCGATGTTGCCGTACAACACCGCCAGCCCGCCGTCCTGTGAATAGGCATGCGTCTTGTCGCGCACGCAACCGGCAGCGCGGTCGCTGTCCAGCGCGGGATAGCGCATCGATTGCGAAAAGGCAATGGTGGTGACGATGCCGCCGGGCGCCGCGCGGAAAAAATCCAGCACGGATTCATCGTCGGTCTGCACAATGTCCCACTGTCTGAGCCCGTCGCGCATGGTCTTGCTGTGCACTGTGCCAGCCTCACCGTGCAGCAATCCCGCACGATCCAGTTCGCCCAGGATCGCCGCGATGCCGCCCGCACGGTGCACGTCTTCGAGATGATATTCGGACGACGGTGCGACCTTGCACAAAGTCGGCACCTGGCGCGAAAGCCGGTCCATGTCGCGCATGGTGAAGTCCACGCCGGCTTCATGCGCGATGGCCAGCAGATGCAACACCGTATTGGTCGAGCCGCCCATCGCGATGTCCAGCGTCATCGCGTTCTCGAAGGCAGCGAAGGTGGCAATGCTGCGCGGCAGCACCGACGCATCGTCCTGTTCGTAATAGCGCCTGCACAACTCGACGACCGTGCGCCCGGCACGCAGAAACAGTTGCTTGCGCTCGGCATGCGTCGCCACCAGCGAGCCGTTGCCCGGCAAACTCAAGCCTAAAGCCTCTGTAAGACAGTTCATCGAATTGGCGGTGAACATGCCGGAACAGGAACCGCAAGTCGGGCAGGCGGAACGCTCGATGGCTTCCACTTCCTCGTCGCTGAAATGGCTGTCGGCGGCGGCGACCATTGCGTCCACCAGGTCCAGCCCCTTGGTCTTGCCCTGCCAGTTGACCTTGCCCGCTTCCATCGGCCCGCCGGAAACGAACACCGCCGGGATGTTCAGGCGCATCGCCGCCATCAGCATGCCCGGCGTGATCTTGTCGCAGTTGGAGATGCACACCAGCGCATCGGCGCAATGCGCGTTGACCATGTACTCCACCGAATCGGCGATCAGGTCGCGCGAGGGCAGCGAATACAGCATCCCGCCATGCCCCATGGCGATGCCGTCGTCCACCGCGATGGTGTTGAACTCCTTGGCGATGCCGCCGGCCTTTTCGATTTCGCGCGCCACCAGTTGCCCCATGTCCTTCAGATGGACATGGCCGGGCACGAACTGGGTGAACGAGTTGGCGATGGCAATGATCGGCTTGCCGAAGTCGCCGTCTTTCATGCCGGTGGCACGCCAGAGCGCGCGCGCGCCGGCCATGTTGCGGCCATGGGTGGAAGTGCGGGAACGGTAAGCGGGCATGGTGCGACCTCGGATAAGGAATAATCAGGAATGGCGCGCATCGCGCCGACGTATAATTCAGCGCCAATTTTACACCGATTAGGTTTGTACGCATGCTAGTCCATCCGCAATTCGATCCCGTCGCCATCCACCTCGGCCCGCTTGCCGTGCATTGGTACGGCCTGATGTACCTGCTCGGCTTCATGCTGTTCCTGTGGCTGGGCAAGAAACGCCTGCGCGTGCTGAACCGTCCCGGCTGGGATGACAGGATGCTCGATGACCTGCTGTTCTACGGGGTGCTCGGCGTGGTGCTGGGCGGGCGCCTGGGCGAGGTGCTGTTCTACAATCCCGGTTATTATTTCAGTCACCCGTTGAAAATCTTCGCGGTGTGGGAAGGCGGCATGTCGTTCCACGGCGGTTTCATCGGCGTGATGCTGGCGATGGCGCTGTTCGCGCGCAAGCGGCAATTTCACTGGCTGCAACTGATGGACTTCATTGCGCCGCTGGTGCCGCTGGGCCTCGGCGTGGGGCGCATCGGCAATTTCATCAACGGCGAATTGTGGGGCCGACCGACCGACGTGCCCTGGGGCATGGTGTTCCCGCAAGTGGACAATGTTCCGCGCCATCCCTCCCAGCTTTACGAGTTTGCATTGGAAGGCGTGGCGTTGTTTGTCATTCTCTGGATGTACTCGAAAAAACCCAAACCCGTCGGCGCAGTGTCGGGACTGTTCCTGATCGGCTACGGCAGTTTCCGCTTCCTCGGGGAGTTCACGCGCAATCCGGACAACGGCATCTTCGGCCTGATGACTTTCGGGGTCAGCATGGGCCAGTGGCTGAGCCTGCCGATGGTGCTGGCCGGCATTGCGCTGATGGTGTGGGCGCATCGAAAAAAACCACGCAATAACTGATAAATCAGGGACATCAGGCCGCCGATTCCGGTATTCCGGCCATTTGTCGGCTTGTACTAACCTTCTTGCCAAATTATGTTTTAACGTGTGCGCCACACGAAAACGGGAGTGGAAGAAATGCGACTGCCAAAAGGCTTTACCTTGATCGAGTTGCTGACTGTGCTGGCCATTATCGGCATTCTGACAGTCATTGTGGTGCCGTCCTACCAGAGCTACGTATACCGGGGGAAGGTGCCCGATGCGGCCTCCAATCTTGCCGCCAAGCGCGTGCAGATGGAGCAGTGGTACCAGGACAACCGGACTTATGTCGGCGCGCCGGCTTGCAATACCGACACATCAAGCAGCCAGTATTTTACCTTCTCCTGCCCGGTGGCGCCTGACGCGCTAACCTACACCATCCATGCTGCCGGCAAGGGTTCCATGGCCGGGTTCAAATACACGATTGACCAGAACAATAACAAGACCTCGTCCATCGTCTCTCCGGCCCCGTCCGGCTGGATAGGCAGCAATTCTTCATGCTGGATCATCAAGCAGGGGGGCGGATGCTGACCGGTCTGCACATTCAGCGCGGCTTCAGCCTGATCGAGCTGGTCGTCGGCATGGTTCTGGTCGGCATTTTGCTCATGCTGGGCATGCCCGCTTTCAGCGACTGGATACAGAATACGCAAATCCGCACGGCTGCGGAGTCGGTGCTGAACGGAATGCAGATTGCCCGTTCCGAGTCGGTCAGCCGCAATGCCTACATTCGTTTTTCACTGACCGATGCGTCCGGCAACGTGGCATGGAACGTGGGGTGCGTGAATGTCACCGCCGCCTGCCCGGCCACCATTCAGAGCCGCAGCGCCAGCGAAGCGGGGGGCGCTGCCCGCATCGGGGTGAGCATAGCCGCGCTGCCATCCCCGCTCCTTTCCAGCCAGTTCAGCACCCCGCTTGGCGCAGGCAGCGGGTTGCCCGCGGGCGTCACGTTTGACGGACTGGGCCGCGTGCCCGCCGCCAATATCGGCACGGACATTACCTGGGTTGATGTCACCAATGTGAACAATGCAAATGCGCGGCGCATGGTCGTCATGCTGAACACGGGCGGAGAAGCCCGCATGTGCGATCCGGCGCTTTCGCTGGCGGCCAATCCGCAGGGATGCTCATAAAAGCCATGAACCTAAATCCTGCAGTTTGGATGCTTCGACTTCGCTGGCTGCGCCAGCTACGCTCAGCACGAACGGTTTGGGGAATGTCACCCATTGGTAAGCAATCCGTTCGTGCTGAGCGTAGCGCGTAGCGCGGAGTCGAAGGGTTTCAGGGGGACACAACTGAGGTTTTTAGGATGATGAAGGAGGCTATCTTGAAAGAGCAAAAGGGTTCGGCAATTCTGGAGGCGCTGATGGCCATCCTGATTTTTTCCATCGGCATCCTGGCCATCATCGGATTGCAGGCAGCTTCGATCAGCAATACCACCGCCGCCAAATACCGCATCGATGCCAGCTTGCTGGCCAATCAGGTCATCGGGCAGATGTGGGTGAGCGACAAGACCAACCTGGCCACGAACTTCTCCAGCCCGAACGGCGCCAATTACCTGACCTGGGCCAATTCTGTTGCACAGACCCTGCCCGGAGTTGCCGCCACCCCGGCATATCTGCCGCAAATAAGCTTCGCCGGCACCACCGCCACCATCACTTTGCAATGGCGTGAGGCGAGCGAAGCGACCGCGCACCAGTATGTCGCTACCGCCGTGATAAACCAGTAGACCCATCATGCGGCCAACCCTACCCAACAGACTGGTCAATCAAGGTTTCAGCATAATCGAAATCATGGTCGGCCTTGCCATCGGCCTGATCAGCATGCTTATTGTCATGCAGGTATTTGCCACCTTTGAGGGACAGAAACGCACCACGACCAGCGGCGCCAATGCGCAAACCAGTGGCGGGCTCGGCCTCTACACCATGGAGCGCGATATCCGCATGGCGGGATACGGCTTCAGCGCCTCCGTGGGCTGTACCCTGCAAACCGCCCAGGCCATGCCTGCTCCGTTCAGCGATGCCCTGCTCAAGGCAGTAAGGATAGACGCCGGAGTCGGCAGTTTGCCGGATACCCTCACCCTTTTTACCAGCGACAAGTCGAGCTGGAGCGTGCCGATAGGTTATCTGCCGATTCCTCCTGCCGCGCCGCCGATATTTGCCCCCGGTGTCAGTCTCGGCCTGGTTTCCCCGGCAGGAGTTGCGGCAGGCGACATGATGATCGCGTATCAGGGGTCCACCTGCACCTTGTTTCAGGTGGATAGCGTGGATACGACCGATCCGCTGAATCCGTTTCTGAATCATAGCGCCGGCAGTTGGAACGGGGCGATTGCCGGGGCGCCCACCTATACCAGCCAGGCGCAACTGATGGACCTCGGCAATTTCGTTGGACACAGTTATGCGCTGGATGTCACGGGCAACCTGGTCGCAACCGGTTATTGTGCGACAAACGCCAACAGCTATAGCGCTTGCCCGGCGACAGTCAACAGCGCGAGCAGCCAAATCCTGGCGTCCGACATCGTCAACATGAAGGCGCAATACGGGTTCGACACGAATCCCGATCCGCGCACCACGGTCAATGTGAATAACTGGAGCAGTGCCATGATCGACGCGGACGGCAGCGGCACGGCAGGCGACATAGGCGACATCCGGCGCATCTATGCCGTGCGTCTTGCCATCGTTGCGCGCAGCGGCTTGAAGGAAAAGCCGCAGTCAGATGGCACCTGCAACACCACCACCGTCGGCACGATGGCATGGGCGGGCGGGACGCTGGACATCACCATAAACCCGGACGGGAGCGCCAACCCGGACTGGCAATGCTACCGCTATAAGACCTTCGAGACGGTTATCCCGCTACGCAACCTCATCTGGTGATCACATGCGCGCTTCCACTTTCAAGCATATGTCCTCATTGAGAACGGCCACGTCAATGCGCCAGCAAGGTGTCGTGCTGATCATCACGCTCATCGTTCTGATCGCCATGACGCTGGCCACCATCGCACTGGTGCGCTCCGTGGACACCAGCAACGTGATCGTCGGCAATCTGGCTTTCAAGCAAGGGGCGACCCAGGTTGGGGATCTCGGAACCGAAGCGGCGATAACCTGGCTGAATAATGTAGCCGGAACGCCGACTTCCTGGAATGACGCTCCGGCCAACGGATACTACGCGACCGGCCATAATCTGGACGTGACCGGCACCAGCACCGACCCGAACCGCTATGCGGTGGATTGGGATGGCAACGGCTGCAGCGGGGCTGGCGTGGCTGCCAGCAACTGCCTGAGTCCGGCGCCGGCCGCAACCGTGGATGCGGCTACGGGCGACACGATTCAGTACATCATCGACCGCCTGTGCCTCAACGCAGGCCAGGCTCCCACGGTGCAAGGCAACTGCGCGACCATCTACAGCAACATTCAGGGCTTGAGCCAGGGAGACCAAAAATACAATCCCCCGCCTCCGACGGGAGACTATGTGGAATTCTATCGCATCACTTCACGCGTCAAGGGCCAGCGCAACACCGTCAGTTATCTTGAATCGATTGTCCATTACTAGCAGGAGGGCAAAATGAAAACTTTTTCCAGGTTCACAACCCGGTGGCTGTTATTCGCTGCAGCCCTGATCAGCCTGAATGTTCATGCCGCGCTGACGGATATATCCAACGCGCCGCTGGCCACGTCCAGCGGTAGCTCGGTCAAACCCAATCTGATGTACGTGCTGGACAATTCGGGCAGCATGGCCTGGGATTACATGCCGGACAATGGTGATCCCCCCTATTTCTCCACGAGTAAATATGGATTTGCCAGTTCCCAGTGCAACGGCGTCTATTACGATCCCACTCAAACCTATGCATTGCCGGTATATGCCAGCGGGCTGGCCTATCCCGCATCGTCCTTTACCGCGGCCCCGATAGACGGCTTTGGCACCACGACGACGTCCACGATGAACTTGAATAATAATTTTTATCTAGACACGAACAATATCGATGGTTCTTTTGCAAGCCCAACAACTCCCGGCATGGCATATTATTACAATTACACCGGCACCCAGACCACCCAGGCGCAAAAGACCATCCTTGTTTCGTCCAGCACTTTTTTCAAGGAATGCAACAGCAGCATCGGTTCCTCCCCCGGCAATGCAGTGTTCACGAAAGTCCGGCTGTCGACCACAGAAACCACCACCATCACTATATCCGGTACGTCGTCCACCTCGGTAAGTGGCATTACTGTGCACGGTGTGCAAATCATGTCCGGCTCGGCTGCCGCCAGCACCAGTTCTTCCACCCTGGCCACCAACATCGCGGCAAAAATCTCATTGGGAGGCTTCAGCGCCACTGCATCAGGCAGCACCGTCACGATTACCGGCCCGACTTCGGCCGCCAATTACATTCCCCTCATCACCCAAAGCGGCAGCATGACGCTGACCACCGACGTGTTTCCGGATACCAATGCCGCCCATCTGCAGAATTTCGCGAATTGGTACAGCTATTATCGCACCCGCATCCTGATGATGAAGTCCGCCGCAGGGCTGGTATTCAAGAATATTGACAACGGCTACCGCGTCGGCTTTACCACCATCAGCTACACCGGGGTGGACTCGACCAACCCCGGCTTCCTGCAGATCGCGGACTTCGATAGCCCGCAGAAAACCACCTGGTATTCCAAGTTTTACGCAATCGCACCTACTGGCGCGACCCCCTTGCGTGTCGCCCTGGCCAAGGCAGGGCGGATGTATGCCGGGCAGTTGCTCACCGGCGCCAATGATCCGGTGCAATATTCCTGCCAGCAGAACTTCGCCATCCTTTCCACCGACGGCTACTGGAATGACTCGACCAACCCGACCCAGATAAATGGAACGACCGCGATCGGCGAGCAGGATGCCCTCGAAGTGCGCCCGATGTACGACGGTGCGGGGATTTCCTACGGGATGAGCACCAGCCAGATCCAGGAAAGTCAGACCCAGAAAACGAAAGACACCACCGCGATCCAGAAGCGCACGACACAAATACAGAGCAGCACCAGCACCCTGCAAAAACAGACATCCCAGTTGCAGCAGGATATTGGCAGGCTGCAAAGCCAGACCTCGCAATTGCAGAAGCAGACCAGCACGCTGCAAAGCCAGACCTCGCAATTGGAGAAACAGACCAGCTCGCTGCAAAGCCAGACCTCGCAATTGCAGACGCAGACCAGCACGCTGCAAACGCAGACCTCGCAGTTGCAGACACAGACCAGCACGCTGCAAACGCAGACCTCGCAATTGCAGGGGCGAACCAGCACGCTGCAAAGTCAGACCTCGCAATTGCAGATGCTGACCAGCAGCCTGCAAAGCCAGACCTCGCAGTTACAAGCGCAGACCAGTTCGTTGCAGTCGCAGACTTCACAACTGCAGACGCAGACCAGCTCGCTGCAATCACAGACTTCGCAGTTGCAGACGCAGACCAGCACGCTGCAGTCGCAGACTTCGCAGCTGCAGCAGTCCACCAGCTATTTGCAAGCGAGCACCAGCAGCTTGCAGAGTTCAACGATGTATCTGGAACAAAGTACTTCAAGCAACTTCGGGAGTTCCTGGTCCTCGTGGTCAAGCACATCCTCATGCTCATGGGCCACCAGCGGCAGGAACCAAACTAACTGCCGCTACGTCACGGCTTCTGGCGGGTCAACCGTCTGGGCTGCGGGGGTTGCCACCTGGACCAATGTTTCCAGTTGCACCACCAGCTTCGGCACCGGCACTTCCGGCACCTGGAGCGGCAACGGCACCAGCTGCCAATATACCGCCTACAGCGCGCCGTCCAACGTCAGTTCCTGCACGGCCGTCGCGCAGGACACCACTTCGCCCTACACGGTGCCTACCGCTACCAATTGCAGCTATACAACATGGAGCGCCGGGGTCGGCGTAGCTTCCTGCACGGCGGTGGCGCGATCGGCCGGACCGACCAGCTATACGGTCGGCACGGCAACGCAATGCAATACCGTGATAACCGTCCCCTACGCCAACGCGTCTTCCTGCACGGCGACGACCACGCCGAATTCCAGCGGCAACACGACGCAGTGCCAGTACACGGCCTGGTCGGGCTGGGCCGGGGTCAGTTCCTGCACGGCGGCGGCGCAATCCAGCGGGCCGAGCTACACGGTCGGCACGGCAAGGAATTGCCAGACCGTGGTGACCGTGCCCTACGCCAATGCTTCTTCCTGCACGGCAACGACCACGCCGAATTCGAGCGGCAACACGACGCAGTGCCAGTACACGGCCTGGTCGGGCTGGGCCGGTGTCAGTTCCTGCACGGCGGCGGCGCAATCCAGTGGGCCGAGCTACACGGTCGGCACGGCAAGGAATTGCCAGACCGTGGTCACTTCGCTGTTTGCGAACGCCAGTTCGTGCACGGCAACGACCACGCCGAATTCCAGCGGCAACACGACGCAGTGCCAGTACACCGCGTGGTCGGGCTGGGCCGGGGTCAGTTCCTGCACGGCGGCGGCGCAATCCAGCGGGCCGAGCTACACGGTCGGCACCGCAACGAATTGCCAGACGGTGATCACTTCGCCCTTCGCCAACGCCAGCTCGTGCACGGCGACGACCACGCCGAATTCCAGCGGCAACACGACCCAGTGCCAGTACACGGCGTGGTCTGCGCCGAGCGGTGTCAGTACCTGCACGGCTTTGGCGCAATCTGCCGGCCCGAGCTACACGGTCGGCACGGCGAAGCAATGCAATACCGTGGTGACCGTGCCCTACGCAAATGCAATCTCCTGCGCGGCGACGACCCTCCCTGACGTCAATGGCAACACGACCCAGTGCCAGTACACCCTTTGGTCGGGCTGGGCCGGCGCCATTTCCTGCTCGGCATTAGCGCAATCGGCCGGGCCGAACTATTCGGTGGGCACGGCAACGCAATGTCAGACCGTGGTCACTTCGCCTTATGCGAACGCCAGCTCGTGCACGGCGACGACCACGCCGAATTCCAGCGGCAACACAACGCAGTGCCAGTACACAGCGTTTGGCGGTTGGACCGGCGCCAGTTCCTGTACGACGGCGGCGCAATCCGCCGGGCCGAGCTATACGGTCGGCACGGCAAGGAATTGCCAGACCGTGGTCACCTCGCCTTATGCGAACGCAAGCTCGTGCACGGCGACGACCACGCCGAATTCCAGCGGCAACACGACGCAGTGCCAGTACACAGCGTTTGGTGGTTGGACCGGCACCAGTTCCTGTACGACGGCGGCGCAATCCGCCGGGCCGAACTACACGGTCGGCACGGCAAGGAATTGCCAGACCGTGGTCACCTCGCCGTTTGCGAACGCCAGCTCTTGCACGGCAACGACCACGCCGAATTCCAGTGGCAACACGACGCAGTGCCAGTACACTCCATGGTCCGCCGCCATCGCTGTAAGTTCCTGCAGCAACGTGGCCCAGGACACGTCTAATCCCTATTCGGTAGCTACGGCAACGCAATGCTCGACCGTGGTAACGGTTCCCTTTGCCAATGCCGTTTCCTGCACGGCGAGTTCGACGCCAAACTCAAGTGGTCAAACCACCCAATGCCAGTATTCACCCTGGGGCAGCTGGTTCGGCACCGGTTCATGCACAGCCCAGGCCCAGGACACGACTAATCCCTATACGATAGCTACGGCAACCCAATGCCAGACCGTGGTGACCGCGCCATACGCGAACGCTTCCTCCTGCACGGCCACGACTACGCCAGACTCCAGCGGCAACACGACCCAATGCCAGTATGTGTGGACGACCGCGCAGGCCACGCCGTCCTGTTCCGCTCCCGCTTATGTCGCGGGCAACTACTCGAACGCGACCGTGTACCGGAATTGCAATACCGTGGTGACCTCGCCCTTTGCCAATGCCGCTTCCTGCACGGCCTCGACGGTACCTGATGGCAGCGGCAACACGACGCAATGCCAATATACCGGATGGGGCGCATGGACGAATGCCAGTTCCTGCACGGCGATGGCGCAGTCTGGAGCATCACCCTACACGGTCGGAACAGCGACAAAATGCCAGACCACCGATACCGGCTGGGTCGGGGTGAGTTCCTGCACGGCCAGCTCGTCCGGCGGCCAGACCGTGACCTGCCAGACCACCGATTCCGGTTGGCTGCCGGTGGCATCCTGTACGCCGCAGACCGCCAACAGCGGCAATGGCTGGACCACCATCGCCTGCAACACGACTATCGTCATGCCGCCAACGCCGGTGGCGTCCTGCACCGCCGTTGCCCCAGGCGCCGGGAACAATTACACGAGCACGACCTGCACCACCGTCACCACCGGCCCGACCACCACCGGTTCCTGTATGGCGACAGCGCCCAGTGCAGCCAATAACTGGACGACGACGACTTGCAGCGCGCCGACAATAACCGGCGGAACCGCCAACACATTGGCGGATGTTGCCGAGTACTACTGGAAAACCGACTTGCGCACGCCGGCCCTGGGCAACTGCACCGGCGCGCTGGGAATAGACGTGTGCCAGAACGATGTCCCCGGAACAGCTCCGGATATCAACGCGCAGCAGCATATGACCACGTTTACGCTGGGACTGGGGGCGGACGGAACGCTCGAATATTCGCCCGCTTACCTTTCCAACGGATCGGCGGATTACACCGCGATTGTCAATGGCACATTGGATTGGCCCAACCCGTTGCCGGCCCAGGATGCGACCCGCATTGACGACCTGTGGCATGCGGCCGTGGACGGACGGGGCGTGTACTATAGTGCGAAGAGCGCTGCTTCGCTGGTAAGCGGACTCAGCAATGCATTGGCCGGAGTGACAGCCCGCGCGGGTTCTTCTTCTGCCGCCGCCACCAGCAGCCTGGAGCCGGTTTCAGGGGACAATTTCCTGTTCATTGCCCAGTTCCGCACGGTATTCTGGGATGGCGACCTGGAAGCGAAGACCATAGATACGAGCACAGGAAATATTTCCGCTCCGCTTTGGTCTGCCCAGGCGTTGCTGGATACAAGAGCATCGGCCAGCAGCGATACGCGCACTATCTACACATTTGACACCTCCGGTTCCAACAATTTAATCCCGTTCCAGTGGGCCAGCCTGAACAGCAGTGAGCAGGCCTATTTCAATAATATTTGCTCGCCGACTGACCTGTTGTCACAGTGCCCGACGCTGAGCGCTTCCGATCAGGCCGCAGCTTCCGGGCAGAATCTGGTGAATTACCTGCGCGGACAGTCGCAGTATGCCGGGACTTTATACCGGAGCCGTGAGCACATATTGGGTGACATGGTGGATTCACAGCCGCAGTATGTGAAAGCGCCGCCGTACAACTATGTGGATGCCGGTTACTCCGACTTTCAGAGCGCACAATCCGGTCGAACCGCCGAGGTCTATGTGGGGGCCAACGATGGCATGCTGCATGCCTTCGATGCCAATTCCGGGCAGGAAACCTGGGCTTATATTCCAGCGATGGTGTTGAGCAATATGTACCACCTGGCGGATGACACCTATTCCGCGAATCACCATTACTATGTTGACGGTTCGCCGGTTGCCGGGGATGTTTGCCCGAGTGCTCCTTCTTCCGACTGTTCTGGCACCACGTGGAAAACCATATTGGTGGGCGGCTTGAATGCCGGCGGGCGCGGCTACTATGCGCTGGACATCACCGATCCGGCGAACCCCAAGGCCTTGTGGAATTTTACCTCCGCAAATGACAGTGATCTGGGCTATACCTTTGGCAATCCGGTCATAGCCAAACGCAAGGATGGGACCTGGGTGGTGGCGGTGGCTTCCGGCTACAACAACGTTTCTCCCGGCAGCGGCCAGGGCTTTGTTTTTGTGCTCAACGCCTATACGGGCCAGTTGCTGGAGAAAATCGGAACGGGTGTTGGCAGCACCAGTTCGCCCAGCGGCCTGTCGAAAATCAATGCCTGGATAAATGTCAGTACCGATAAGACGGCGGAGCGTTTCTATGGCGGCGACCTGTTGGGAGAGCTGTGGCGCATTACCCTGGACAGCGGTACTCCGCCCGCACCCCCGGTTTCGACTGCCGGAACGGCTTTTATGCTGGCACAGGTGGGGCAGACCAATGGCGCCGGGAACCAGCCGATAACCACCAAGCCCGAGCTGACGACGGTCACCTATGCCGGAACGAATTACAATGTGGTTGAATTTGGAACGGGAGAGTATCTTGGGTTGACGGATTTGACGGATACCAGTCTGCAGTCGGTGTACGCGATCGAGGACAATCTGGGGACTACCAGCCTGGGACTGGTCAGGACGCCGGGTATTCTGGTGCAGCAGGTGCTGACCGACACCACCGGAACGAACGGGGTGGAGGTGCGCACCGCAACGAATAATCCGGTGGATTGGTCGACCAAGGACGGGTGGTTTGTGGATCTGGATCCGTCCAACACCTCTCCGGGGGAACGGGTCAATATCGATGTGCAACTGAATCTGGGCATGCTGACCGTGGCAACCAACGTTCCGAGCGGCAATGCCTGTGATGCGGGCGGTTATGCCTTCCTGTACTATTTCGATTTTACCTCCGGTGCGGCGCCGTCCACGGCGATCAATAATGAAGTCGGAGAGAAGGATAGTGAAAATGCCATGGTGGCGGGGATGAATTTTGTCTTTGTGCAGACTCCTACCGGAGTCCAGGGGCTCAACATCCTCTGCACCACGGACGCGTCCTGTCATACGACTGTGCCACCGCCGGCTCCGCCACTAAAAGGCGGGGTGAACCGTTTCTCCTGGCGTGAATTGGTGCAATAACGTCACGCCCGGAAAAGTGCAGGCACGAGATATGAGGGAAGGTGGAATTTACCCGGTATCCGAGCGGATGGGCGAAGGGCACTTCTAAAAATTCAGAGTTCGCCCAAATGCAAGGCGCGAAAAAAATTTCGCCGCGCCGCATATGTGTGATATGTAAGCAAGAAATTTTTTTCGCAACGCAGCAGTTGGGATGAAATGTAGATTTTTAGAGGTGCCATGAAGTTGACACCTCCACCTGCCTCACAGATACTTGGCGAGTCGCATTAGTTAAGGTTTTGCCTTGGACGATTTATCGCTGGATACGCTGTTGCTTGGCCTGGTCGTTATTTTGATTTTTTCGGGATTTTTTTCATCGGCCGAAACCAGCATGATGGCGCTGAACCGGCACCGGTTAAGCTATCTGGTGCGCAAGGGCAACAGGAGCGCTAGGCTTACCGCCAAGTTGCTGGCGCATACGGACAAGCTGCTGGGTTCCATCCTGTTCGGCAACACCTTGCTCAACGTGGCCGCAGCGGCCGTTACCCAGATCATCATCCTGCGCTTGTTCGGCGAAAATAAATGGTGGGTGCTGGCCGGGACGCTGGGGGTGACGTTCCTGATCCTGGTGATCAGCGAGATCATGCCGAAGATCATTGCATCCAGCCATCCGGAGCGGGTGGCGCTGTTCTCGAGTTACGGCCTGGCGTTTTTTATCAAGATATTCCATCCCGTGGTATCGGTCGCCACGGCGATTGTTCACTGGATACTTCGTTTGTTCCGGATCAGGGTGCAGACCGACCAGAGCAAGCACAAGTTGAGCATGGAGGAATTGCGCATGCTGGTGCTGGATGCGGAAAATTTCCTGCCGCGCAGGCACCAGAAAATGCTGCTTAATCTGGTGGACATCGGGCGTACCGCGGTGGATGACGTGATGGTGCCGCGCAACCAGATCGAGGCGCTGGACCTGGATGCGGATACCGGGTTGTTGCGGGAGCAATTGGCGACCTGCCACCATACGCTGCTGCCGGTGTATGAAGGGGCGCTGGATAACATAGTGGGCATACTGCATGTGCGGCGCGCACTGGCCTTGTTGCATGGCGACACCTTCAGCCGTGACGAATTGCGTGCACAGTTGCATGAGCCTTATTTCATCCCGTCCGATACGGCGTTGCTGTCGCAGTTGCAGCATTTCCAGGAGCAGCATATCCGGCTCGGGCTGGTGGTGGATGAATACGGCGAATTGCTGGGACTGGTGACACTGGAAAATATTCTGGAGGAGATAGTCGGTGACTTCACCACCCAATCACCGACACAAGCGGGCAGTTTCCAGCTCCAGGAAGATGGCAGCATGCTGGTCGAGGGCAGCACCCCGCTACGCGACCTGAACCGCAAGCTGGGCATGCATTTCCCGCTGAACGGGGCAAAGACCGTGAACGGCCTGATCCTGGAGCATCTGGAAGATATACCGGAAGCGGGCACCAGCCTGAAAATCGCAGGACATCCGATTGAAATCATCCAGACGCAGGACAGGGTGGTGAAGGTGGTGAAGATTTTTCCGGCCGTGCAGAAGGCAACTGCCTGACGCCTTTCCGACGATGGCCGAAAGAGCGGTTGGTCGGCTCATGGCCGCTTTACATCGCCGGCAAAGCTCGGCATGATGGCGCTGATTTTCGATAAGGGAACACCATGGCAGTGGAAAAAAAAGTTCAGCATGTGAAAGAAGCCCTATATCTCTGGGAGGGCAAGGACAAGTCAGGCAAGATCATCAAGGGCGAAATGCGCGCTGCCGGAGAAGCCAGTGTTTCCGCGCATCTGCGCCGCCAGGGCATCAATGTCACCAAGGTCAAGAAACGCAGCGGCAGCGGCAAGAAGATTAAGGACAAGGATATCACGCTGTTTACCCGCCAGCTTGCCACCATGCTCAAGTCCGGCGTGCCGCTGCTGCTGTCATTCGATATCGTGAGCAAGGGGCATAGCAATCCTTCGGTTTCCCGGCTGCTGAACGACATCAAGCTGGATGTGGAGACCGGAAGCAGCCTGGAACAATCATTCCGCAAGTTCCCCCTTTATTTCGATGAGTTGTATTGCAACCTGATCGGTGCGGGTGAGGCCGCCGGGATTCTGGACGGGGTTCTTGACCGGCTGGCAACCTACAAGGAAAAGATTCTTGCCATCAAGAGCAAAATCAAGGGTGCGCTGTTTTATCCGACGTCGGTTATCGCCGTCGCATTCATCATTACAGCGGTAATCATGGTCTTTGTGATTCCCGCTTTCAAGTCCCTCTTTTCCAGCTTCGGTGCCGATTTGCCGGGGCCCACGCTGTTCCTGATGTCGATTTCGGATTACTTCGTCGCGTATTGGTGGTTGATTTTCGGCGGCATAGGCGGCGGGATCTACGCGTTCTTTTATTTCTGGAAACGAAACAAGAAAATGCAGCAAGTGATAGACAGGCTGGTGCTGAGAATCCCGGTATTTGGTGAACTGATCCGCAAAGCCACCATCGCGCGCTGGTCGCGTACCTTGTCCACCATGTTTGCTGCCGGCGTGCCGCTGGTGGAGGCGCTCGATTCCGTGGCTGGCGCCGCCGGCAACATCGTTTACTCTGACGCAACAAAACAGATCCAGCGGGAAATAAGCCAGGGCGGCTCGCTGACGGTATCCATGCAGAACACCGGCGTGTTCCCCTCGATGGTGGTACAAATGGTCTCAATCGGCGAGGAGTCAGGTTCGCTGGACAACATGCTGAGCAAGGTGGCTGATTTCTTCGAGGGCGAGGTCGATGATGCCGTGGAAGCGTTGTCCAGCCTGATGGAGCCCATGATCATGGTAGTGCTGGGTGTATTGATCGGCGGCATGGTGATCGCAATGTACCTGCCGATCTTCAAGATGGGATCCGTAGTTGGATAGCCATTTCTTCGTACAACCAGCCATGTCTGTCGCGGCCGTGATTGTTTCCGGACAGGTTCCGTGAGTCCATTTTGCCAGTTGCTGCAAACCTCGCCGCTTTTTTTTATTGTGTTGTGCGGCCTGGTTGGCCTGTTGGTCGGCAGTTTCCTGAATGTGGTGATACACCGCATTCCAAAAATGCTGGACCGAGAGTGGCAAGCCCAATGCGCCGAGCTCAGCGGCAAGCAGCCGGAAGACTTGCCGCGCTATAACCTGGTCGTGCCGCGTTCCGCCTGTCCGCACTGCGGACATAACATCAGCGCATGGGAAAACATCCCGGTCATCAGCTACCTGCTGCTGCGCGGCAAATGCAAGGAATGCGGCGCGCGCATCTCCTTGCGTTACCCGACAGTGGAAGCGATCAGCGGACTGCTTGGCGCTTATGCCGCATGGCATTTCGGCTTCGGCCCGGCGGCATTCGCTGCATTGCTGTTTGTCTGGGCGCTCATTGCGCTGACCTTCATTGACTTCGATACCCAGTTGCTGCCGGACATGATCACGCTGCCATTGTTATGGCTGGGGCTGCTGTTCAACCTGTCCGGCCTGTTCGCCAGTTTGCATGACACGGTCATCGGCGCAGTTGCCGGATACCTTGTCTTGTGGGGCGTTTACTGGCTGTTCAAATTTGCCACCGGCAAGGAAGGCATGGGCTACGGAGATTTTAAATTGCTGGCCGCGATCGGCGCGTGGCTGGGCTGGCAAATGCTGCCGCTGGTCATCCTGCTTTCTTCACTGGTGGGCGCGGTGGTAGGCATCGTGTTGATCGTTGCGGCGCGTCATGGCCGCAACATCCCCATTCCCTTCGGCCCTTATCTTGCTGGCGGGGGCTTGATAGCCTTGTTCTGGGGCCATGCGTTGACCCAGAACTATCTGCAAATGGTGGCCCAATGAGTTACCTGGTGGGCCTTACCGGCGGTATCGGCAGCGGCAAAAGCACGGTTGCCATCCTGTTCAAGGAATGCGGCGTTACAGTTGTGGACAGCGATGATATCTCACACCAGCTTACCCGTGCCGGCGGCGAGGCCATCGCGGCGATCCGGGCGGAGTTTGGCGATGAATATATTGAAGACAATGGAGCGCTGGATCGCTCCAGAATGCGCCGCCTGGTGTTTTCCGACCCAACTGCCAGAAAACATCTGGAAGCGGTCCTGCATCCGATGATACGCGGGAAGTTGCTGGAACAGGTTCGGGCGAGTTCCGCAAGCTCACCCTATATGCTGCTGATCATCCCTTTGTTGTTCGAGGCAAATAACTACCGCGATCTGGTGGACCGCGTCGTGGCGGTTGATTGCGATGAAGAGACCCAATTGGCGCGCACCATGCGGCGCAGCGGAATGATCGAGCAGGAAGTGCGCGCCATCATGGCAGGGCAGATTGCACGCGCGGAGCGATTGAAACTGGCTGATGACATCATCCGCAACGATTCGGATATGGACAGCCTGCGGCTGCAAGTGAGCAGGTTACACCGGAAATATCTGGACATTTCTGCAGGAAGCGATTGACGATAAGCGGCTGTTCGCCATAGTATTGGCCGATACAGACGGCAATTTGAATTCAATTTTGGCAACGTGATTAACTACGACTTTCCCCTTAATGAGCGTATGCGGACATTGTTACGCCTGGAGGACATCTATGCCAGAACGCTTTACTTCGCCGAGAAATCGAACGCAAATGATCATCAGGCCGCGCTGGGTGCGCTGTTTGAAATCCTCGAGGTCGCCAGCCGTGCTGACTTGAAGTCCGACCTGTTGCAGGAACTGGAACGCCAGAAACGCAATCTTTCAATCCTGCGCAACAACCCGGTAATTTCGGAGAAGGCGCTGGATGCAATACTCGGCGAAATAGAAAACGTCAGCAGCATCCTGTTTGGCATGAGCGGAAAAATCGGCCAGCACCTGCGCGAAAACGAGTGGTTGATGGGCATCAAGCAGCGCGCAAGCATCCCCGGTGGAACCTGCGAATTCGATTTGCCGTCCTATCATTACTGGTTGAATCAGGATGCCGTATTCCGCCGTAACTATATCAAGGCGTGGCTGGCACCGATGCTGCCCATCTCGGATGCGCTGGGCATCATCCTCAAGCTGATGCGCGAGAGCGGCAAGGTGCACCGCTTCATCGCGCACCAGGGCAACTTCCAGCAGATGCAGGGCGGGCGCGTGGCGCAGATGCTGCGCATCACCCTGGACAGTTCCCTGCCGTGCATTCCGGAAGTCAGCGCCAACAAATACGTGCTCAACATCCGCTTCGTCGCTTCCAACTACGCCGCCAAGAGCGCCCTGTATGAGCAGGATGTGGCATTCGATCTCACTTTCTGCTCTCTTTGACCGTGGCAAAGCAACCCGTAGTGACCTGCCCGCATTGCGGCAAGGAAGTCGTGTGGAGCAGCGAGAACCGCTATCGCCCGTTCTGCAGCGAGCGCTGCAAACTGATCGACCTCGGACAGTGGGCCAACGAAGGCTACCGCATCGCCGATAACGAACAGCAGCCGGATCAGTCCGGTGATCCCCCCGGCCAGGCCTGACGCAATAGCGCCACACCGTGCGCGCCATGCCGCCATGCCGTTCCCATATCCTCCAGCCGCAGCCCGCCCAGCGCATAGACCGGGATGGACGCACCCGATGCGATAGCCGCGAAATTTTCCCACCCGAGATGCGGCGCACCCGGATGCGTTTTTGTCGGCAGAACCGGACTCAATAACGCAAAGTCGCAACCCAGTTCTTCCGCGCGGCGCAGCTCAGCGGTATTGTGGCAAGAAGCCGCGCACCACTCCACGGCAGGACGTTCACGAAAATTTGCCACCTGCGTCGCGGTCAACTGCACTCCGTCCGCGCCGATCTCCTGCGCCAGCACCGCGTCGCCGCTGAGTAGCACCCGCGCGCCGTGCGCATGCGCCAATGCCGCTACGCGCAAGCCCAACTCGCGCAGCGCCGTGCGCGCAAGATGTTTCTCGCGCAACTGCACCAGCCGCACACCCTTATGCAACGCGGCTTCCAGCCGCAGCATGAATTCCTGCTCACCCAGCTCGGCCACATTGCTGATCGCATACAGCGGCGGCAGGGACAGCGCACGCAGGATCGGCGCATTGGCGGGCAACAAAGGCGATACCGAAATATGATGATTGGGCGTATTGCCATACGCCCCTACGGATGCATGGATCGTAGGGGCGTATGGCAATACGCCCTTTGGCACCGGGTTCATGGGCTGGGGCTGCTGCCAAGCAAACTCCTGCCCCTCATGTGGATGCAACTCGCCACTCCACGCGGTAACCCGAAAAAAATTCAGCCGCACCGTCGCATGCGGATAGGCGAACACGCGGGTCACCCACGGGTAAGCAGTTTCAACGGTGATGCCCAACTCCTCGCGCAGCTCGCGCACCAGCGCATGGTAAGGCGTCTCGCCGGGTTCGACCTTGCCGCCGGGGAATTCCCAATAACCGGCCCAGATCTTGTCGGCTGGGCGCTGGGCCAGCAGGAAGGAGCCATCCGGTTTTTCCAGTACGGCGGCGGCGACTTCAACCATTTTTGTTTGTTGGGAAGAATCACTCAATGGAATTTCTCATGTGTAGGGCGGGCAAATTTGCCCACCAATTATTAAATCCAAAACAACTTCGCCGGTGGTAGACCGGCGGCTAGTCACTTTTTCTTGCTTCGCCAAGAAAAAGTAACCAAAAAGAAGGCGACCCCGGTTTGCCGCCCCTGCGGGGTTCCCTCGATCAGCCGCCCGCAAGCGGGGCTGCGCAACTCGCCCTGGCGGGGCACACAAAACGTGCCCCACTGCGGAGCTCGAACAGTGCTCGCCTAAATCTCCGCTCGCGGCCGGCTGATCGAGGCGGCGCACAGGGGAAAGCGGCGGTTCACAATGAATTCATGTAGGGTGCAATGAGCGAAGCGCATTGCACCGGTGCATAACATGCGGCGCAATGCCCGTTGGTTATTGCGCCCTACGCGGGCTAAAACGTCCATAATTCGCGAGGTGGCGTTGCGCTACGCAGAGATTCGTGGTCGGGATTGAATTCTATTAAGCGCCTCTTAATCTCCCGTACAACGCGTTTTTCTTCTGATGCCCTGTTCTTTATAGTTCCGGCAGCATAATCCGATATGAATTCGCGGGAGAAGCAAACAACGATGAGCCTAAGCGCGGGGCCATAAGCGCGGGGCCACCCATTAGCCCCCCTGTCAATAGGGGCGAGTAAATTTCTGCGGCCGCCCCCGCCTTTTCTTTTGCTGCAATCCCCAGCCCGCAATCACTGGCGTACTTGGTTCTCGAAATCTGGCTGCGACACAGCGCACCAGTCACCCATCAGGATCAAGGCATGCGCGATATTCTGTGCCTGCCCCTGGCGGCATTCGCCGCCCCAGAAAACCCTCTGTTCCCCATCGCGTCCAATTCACACGACCGCATTGCGATCGCACAGATCTTTGGCTTCGCTTTGCGATCCAACCCCGGGTGGCTCGCGATGCGGACGCTGTGTTGCCTTGCTCGGGCGGGGCGGTGGCGGCGTGCAATCAGGTCTTATGGTTGTGCCAACCCCGTGGCGGCACTGCCTCACCGCCCCATTGATCGTCAACCGAAAGCGCGCTTCACATCAAACGCCTCGCCTTTCTTCATCACGTGGTAGCAGGCGCGCGCCAGCTTGTGCGCCACCGCCTTGATTGCCACTACAGACAAGCTTTTTGCGCATTTCTTTTGGTAGAAGCGGGCGATGACCGGATCGTAGCGCACCGCGAAGTGCGCGGCTTCCACAAAAGCCCACGCCAGAAATTTGTTGCCGCATTTGGTGTTGCCTTCGCCTTTCTTTTTGCCGTTCGATTCGCGCCGGCTGTTCACCGTGCGTGCGTAGGATGCAAAGTTACCCGGCTCGGCAAAGCGTGTGAGTTCTCCGGTTTCCAATGCGATGGTCAGCGCCAGCACTTCGCCGATGCCACTGACGGTGCGCAAGGATTTGTACTCCGACTTGAGTTTGCCTTTGGCGAGGATGGTATCC
>JBAUUR010000016.1:0-24838 GCA_049582805.1 Gallionellaceae bacterium
ACGGTGTGATGCGATTGATGTAATCAAGGCGCAAGGGATTGATGTCATGCAGCGGTTTGAATTCGCTGTTGGGGTCCCACCAGCGGTGGGCAAGCTGGCTGAATTTTTCCAGTTCAGCCGGGTCAACATTAATCTGGGTGGTATTCATAATAAGTGCTGAATTATATATCAGTCGCCATTCAACCTGATTGGGTTGCCTGCCATAAATTTTGGGTTCAGCCTTGTTTTCTCCTTGCCATCGGCGTGAAATGGTTACGTGCAGGCAATGGCTGCGCTCGTCGGGCCGGCCAGACTGATGAATTCGAAGCGCCTGAACCCCGCTTCGCCGCACCATTCGCGGAAATCTGCACCGGTATGGCCGAAGGCATCGCCAAACTCGATGAGCGTATTGAGCCACATCAGCAGGCCCAATGCATTTTCGCTGGGGGCATCGTCGATCAGGTTCTCCATGGCGATAGCGGTGCCATTGCCGCACAATCCGGGCGCGGGCGGTTGTCATTATCATTCTGTGCATCACATGCTTTTAAACGGCTCTGGCAGCAATACATTGAAAGGCAGGGTGATGCCGATTGGTAACAAGGCAAACTTCTGGCTGAGGTGCGGGGAGCCAAGCTGCTGGCGGCAAGGAAGTGCCCAGCCTGCCGGATCGATATGGCGTATCGGCATGGCGTTGCATCCTTGGCAGTCCTCTGTTACGGTGCGCCCTTGTTTGAACAGGCTTGGATTCGGAAATGATTAAACTCGGACTCAACATAGATCATATCGCCACCCTGCGCCAGGCGCGCGGTGCGCGCTATCCCAATGTGGTTCGCGCCGCGCTGATCTGCGAGGAAGCGGGGGCGGACGCGATCACGCTGCATCTGCGCGAAGACCGCCGCCACATCCAGGATGCGGACGTGGAAACCCTGCGCGGCATGTTGCAGACGCGCATGAACCTGGAAAGCGCGGTCACCGACGAGATGATCGCCATCGCGCTGCGCATCAAGCCGCACGAAATCTGCCTGGTGCCGGAACGGCGCGAGGAACTGACCACCGAGGGAGGGCTGGACGTGGTGCGGCATTACGATGCGGTGAAGCGCGCCACCGAACGCTGCCTTGACGCGGGCATCCGCGTCTCATTGTTCATCGATGCGGAGGAGAGGCAACTGGATGCGGCGAAAAAGCTGGGTGCGCCGGTGGTGGAGATTCACACCGGCAAGTATGCCGACGCCGACAGCGTGCCGGGACTGCAGCGTGAACTGGCACGCATCCAACAAGCAGTGGAGCATGGACACGGACTCGGCTTGCAGGTAAACGCCGGGCATGGCCTCAATTATCATAATGTGCGGCCTGTCGTCGCCATTCCGCACATCGCTGAACTCAACATCGGCCACGCGATCGTCGCCGAGGCTTTGTTCGTCGGGTTGGAGCAGGCTGTCAGGAAGATGAAGGCGGTGCTGACAGGTCAAGGTACCAATTGAGCTTTGTATTAGCGAACGGGGAATGTTGCGATGATGTTGCTTGGCGTTAAATCCCCCTATTCCCTTTTGCAAAGGGGGAATACTCTCCTTTTTGCGCGGCTTTGTTTGACTGCCACCCCGATTGTTCCCTGGGTAAACCTGGGCAAAAGGGGGTAGGGGGATTTCATGATTTTCGGCATCGGCACCGACATCGTTTCCTATCATCGCATCCGCGAGTTGAACGAGAAATACGGCGAACGATTCGCGCTACGGTTATTGAGTGCCGCAGAGATGGCAGAATATGGTACAAGCGCTGATCCCGCACGCTATTTGATGAAGCATTTTGCCGCCAAGGAGGCGTTCGCCAAGGCGCTGGGCACAGGGTTGCGCGCCGGCGTTACGCTTCAACGCATCACTGTAGCGCATGATGATATGGGCAAGCCGTTATTTGCGCTTGACGATGTGCTGATGAACTATGTGGTGCGGCTGGGGGTGACGCGACATCACCTGAGCATCAGCGATGAGCGCGAGATGGCGGTGGCGTTTGCTGTTCTTGAGGGAGGTCACTGATGGGTATCGGCCCGGTCATGCTGGATGTCGCCGGGACTGCCCTGACACCTGGGGATGAGGCGCGCTTGCTCCATCCGTTGGCGGGCGGGGTGATTTTGTTTACGCGCAATTTTGAATCACCACGCCAGTTGACCGAGCTGACCGCCGCCATCCACGCGCTGCGCAGCCCGCCGTTGCTGATTGCGGTGGATCATGAAGGAGGACGGGTGCAGCGTTTCCGTGAGGGCTTCACGCACATTCCGGCGATGCGCGAGCTGGGGAAAATTTGGGACCAGCATCCCAGGCGCGCCCGGCATCTGGCGCAGCAGGCCGGCTATGTGCTGGCCGCCGAATTGCGCGCCTGCGGCGTGGATTTCAGTTTTACTCCGGTGCTCGACGTGGACTATGGTTCGAGTTCGGTGATCGGGGATCGCGCCTTCCATTCCGATCCCGAGGCCATTACCGAACTGGCGCACGGCTTGCTGCAGGGATTGAGGCAGGGCGGCATGCACACTGTGGGCAAGCATTTCCCCGGCCATGGCTTTGTGCGCGCCGATTCGCATCAGGAAATCCCGGTGGATGAGCGCAGCTATACCGACATTGAGTTTTGCGACCTGATCCCGTTCCGCCGCATGGTGAATTACGGCCTGACTGCAGTGATGCCCGCGCACGTGATCTACCCGAAGGTGGACAAATATCCGGCGGGATTTTCCGAGGTCTGGCTGAAAAGGATTTTGCGCGGCGAGTTGGGTTTCGAGGGTTGTATTTTCAGCGATGATCTCAGCATGGAAGGCGCGAGCGTTGCGGGTGGAATCGTGCAACGCGCGGAGGCGGCGCTGAATGCCGGTTGCGATATGGTGCTGGTGTGCAACCGGCCCGACCTGGCGGACGAACTGCTGGCCGGTTTGCATTGGGAAATGTCGGCAACCAGCCGAGCGCGTCTGGCGCAGATGCGCGGCCATCCGCATCCTCATACGCTGGTGCAATTGCATGAACAGCATGAATTCGTGAAGGCAATACATGACGTCGCCTCCATCGGGGCGGAAACCGGTGAGCTGCCGCTAACATAGGCTGACTTTTCTGGCTTTTGCCATTTGGCTGAGTGCTTGAGATAATTCGCAACGTTGATTTTCCGGGTGCATGACAATGAGTGAATTGCAATTCAGCCTGCTGGCCATTGGCGTTCTGGTGGTGCTGGTGATGTATGGCTATGGCTGGTGGCAGCAGCGGCGGCACCGGCGCAGATTTGGCGCGGCATTCAATCCGGAGCGCAGGGATGCGTTGTACAGTTCTTCGGCGGAATCCGGCACCGGGTTGCCGGAAGTGACGATTCCGGAAAGCGAAGATGATACGAATCAGCTTGACTTTACCAAACCGCCCTCCTCGAGCACGCCAACTTTTGCAACCGAACCAGATGAGGTGTGCGAGCTGCTGGACGAAACGGTCGATTATGTCGCCGAGTTAAAATTGCGTGCTCCGGCGGAGGTCGGTGCTTTGGTGCCGTTGTGGCAGCGGCGATTCGATTTCGGAAAGAATGTGAACGTTTGTGGACTGCATTCGATCAGCGGCACATGGGAGAAAGTCACTCCGGAGAGCCATGCGGCTTATTCCGCGTTCAGGGTGGCGTTGCAGTTGGCTGATCGGGCCGGTCCGGTCAGCGAGGTGCGCCTGAGCGACTTTCGGGATATGGTCAGCGATATTGCCGTGAAGCTGGAGGTTGACGCAGAACTGCCGAATGTCACGGCAACCGTTGCGCGCGCCATGCAATTGGACAGCTTCTGCGCCGAAGTCGACCAGATGATAGGGCTCAATATTCTGCCGGGTGGAGACCGACTGTTTGGCGGCAGCGAGGTTGCGCAGGTGGCAGAGCGGTATGACATGAGCCTGCAGCCGGATGGTTCGTTTCACTTGCAGGATGCGCAAGGGGGAAGCGTATTCAGCCTTAGCCATTTTGATGGCTCCCCGCTTCAATCCCATACCCTGGACAAGATGCATATCAACGGCTTGACCCTGCTGCTGGATGTGCCGCGCGCTGAGCATCCCGCACAACGCTTTGACGAGATGGCCGTGCTGGCACGGAAGATCGCGATGGATCTGCGCGCCGCCGTGATGGATGACCACCATGTCGCTTTGGGTGAACCGGGCATCGCGAAAATTCGTGAACACGTCAGCGGCATTGAAAAGCGTATGCTGGCCGGCGAGATTGTGCCGGGCAGCGCGCAGGCGCGCAGGCTGTTTTCCTGATGGTGGATATAACGGTAGCCAGCAACCGTGCAGCCCGGTTGCGCCATGAGATCGCCAAACACGATTATCAGTATTACGTGCTGGATTCCCCTCTGATTCCCGATGCGGAATATGACAAGCTGTTTCGTGAACTGCAAGCACTGGAAGAGCAGTACCCGGAATTGCGCCGCCTTCACGATTCACCCACTCAACGTGTTGGCGGCAAACCTTTGGATACCTTTCCGCAGGTGGCTCATGCCGAGCCCATGCTGTCCATCCGCACCGAGACTGACATCAGCGACGATGGCGCAATCTCTTTTGATGCTCGGATCCGGCGCGAACTGGGCGAACCCGATGTCGTTGTCGAGTATGCCTGTGAACTGAAATTCGACGGCCTGGCGATCAATCTGCGCTATGAGAGTGGCGTGCTGGTGCAGGCTTCCACGCGCGGAGACGGAGAGATTGGCGAAGTCGTGACGCAGAATATCCGCACCATCCACCAGATTCCGCTGCGGCTTAGGGGCTGCGATGCGCCTGTGCTGGAAGTGCGCGGCGAGATTTACATGAGCCGCAAGGATTTCGAGCGCTACAACGAAAGGCAGCGCGCGCAGGGCCTGCCCACCCTGGTCAATCCGCGCAACGGCGCTGCGGGCAGCATACGCCAGCTCGACCCGGCGCTGGCTGCAAAACGTCCGCTGTCGTTCTTCGCCTATGGTGTGGGCAAAGTGGATGGCTGGGACAAGCCGGCGACGCATAGTGCCTTGCTGGATGCATTGGCAGCGATGAGCGTGCCAGTGTGCGAGGAACGTGCAGTGGTGCAGGGCGCGCAAGGGCTGGTGGAATTCCACCGACGCATCGCGGCCAAGCGCGACAGCCTGCCGTTTGACATCGATGGGGTGGTGTACAAGGTCAACAGCCTCGCCTTGCAGGCGCAACTTGGTTTTGTGACGCGTGAACCGCGCTGGGCGGTGGCGCACAAGTTTCCGGCGGAAGAGCAGATGACCGTGGTGCACGACATCGACATCCAGGTCGGTCGCACCGGCAAGCTGACGCCGGTGGCCAAGCTGGAACCGGTATTTGTCGGCGGCACCACGGTTAGCAACGCTACGCTGCACAACGAGGACGACACGCGGCGCAAGGATGTACGCGTCGGCGATACGGTGATCGTGCGCCGTGCCGGCGATGTGATACCGGAAGTGGTAGGGGTGGTGCTCGACCTGCGCCCGGCCCATGCGGGCAAACCGTTCGATCTGTTCAAACTGTTGCACGGCAAATGCCCGGTGTGCGGCAGCGCCATCGTGCGCGAGGAAGGCGAGGCGGACTGGCGCTGCACCGGCGGTTTGTTCTGTCCGGCTCAGCGCAAGCAGTCTTTGCTGCATTTCGCCAGCCGCCGCGCCATGAATATCGAAGAGCTAGGCGACAAGCTGGTGGAGCAACTGGTGGATAGCGGCACCGTGGACACGCCAGCCGACATTTATCGGCTTGGTATGAACGTGCTCGCCAATCTAGAAGGCATGCGGGAAAAGTCCGCAAACAATCTGCTTGAAGCAATAAAGAACAGCAAGCAGACTACGCTGGCTCGATTCATCTACGCGTTGGGCATCCGCAATGTGGGCGAGGCGACGGCGAAGGACTTGGCGCGTCACTTTGGCACATTAGATAACTTTATGGCGGCGGATGAGGAACGATTGCAACTAGTGCCGGACGTGGGGCCGATCGTGGCGCAAAGCATCGTGGCTTTCTTCAATGAAAAACATAACGTGGATGTGATAAAACAGTTGCGCTCGGCGGGTGTGCAGTGGATGGAACATGAGGGCGAGGCCACCGGAGAATTGCCGTTGAACGGCAAAACTTTCGTGTTGACTGGTACACTTCCATCCATGAGCCGCGAGGAGGCCAAGGCCAACCTCGAAGCCTTGGGGGCAAAAGTGGCCGGCAGCGTGTCGAAAAAAACCGATTATGTGGTGGCGGGGGCGGAGGCGGGCAGCAAGCTGGACAAGGCGCATGAATTAGGGGTGCTGGTCATAGATGAACAAGGGTTATTGCAATTATTGGAAAAATCACTTGTGTAGCGGGCAAACATGAAACTGCTTGCGCACTCTGCCGGAATCATTGAAATTTTATAAGACTTACATCATGAAAGTTCATCGCTTGATTTCCGAACCAATTCGTCCAAATCCAACTTGGGATGAGAGATGGGAAAGCGCTGACCGAGGGTTAATAGCCTGTTGGGAACGTGGTCGCGCGAAGAGTTTGGAACATTCAACACTTGCACAACAAGCACGTAATGGGCAGCTCATGATTTTGCCGTGGAAAGGTGGGTTCAATAAAGCTGTAAAAATGAAACACAAGTATGGTTCCTTCTGTTACTTGGCTATGTGGCAGGGTTTGCGTGGCAATGATCTAAATATTGATACTGAATACGAACCAACATTAACCTGTTCGGTGACAAGTATGACTACTGTATTCACCAATGATGCGACTAGGCTTTTGGAGCCATAAACGGGAAGCGGTGATCAGTTATGCGCTTTGTTGCAATTGATATTGAAACCGCAAATCCAGATATGGGTTCGATTTGCCAGATTGGTATTGCAGAATTTGCTGATGGAAATCTTATCAGTGAGTGGTCAACGCTTATTGATCCAGAGGATTATTTTGATGAGGTGAATATTTCCATTCATGGCATAGAACCAAGAATGGTGAAAGGCCAGCCTAAATTGCCAGATATAGCAGGAACCTTAAGAGGGTACTTGGGAAATGGCATTAGTGTTTGTCACACTCACTTTGATCGAATTGCTCTTGCACGTGCGTTTACAAAATATAATCTTAGTCCAATTTCAACCACATGGTTAGACTCTGCCAGAGTGGTGCGCCGAACATGGAAAGACTTGGCTTGGCAAGGTTATGGCCTCAAGAATGTATGTAGCAAGATTGGTTACGAATTTAGGCATCATGACGCATTGGAGGATGCAAAAGCTGCCGGTCATGTATTGCTCGCTGCAATACAGAAATCCAAGTTAGATTTGGAAGCATGGATATATCGTGTCAATCAACCAATTGATCCACAGCGATCCTCGCATGGAGCGGCAATCCATCGCGACGGAAATCCAGAGGGTGACCTGTTTGGTGAGATTATCGTATTTACTGGAGCACTTGAATTACCTCGAAATGAAGCGGCAGACTTGGCGGCTAGTGTGGGGTGTCAAGTTGCTCATGGCGTGACCAAGAATACAACTATTCTTGTTGTTGGCGACCAAGACATCTCAAAACTTGCGGGGCATGAAAAAAGCACCAAACACAGGAAGGCTGAGTTGCTGGTTGCAGAAGGTTACCCAATGAGGATTATTAGCGAAACTGACTTCAAGGCTCTTGTCCAAAGTGCAGTAGAAGCCTTGGTTTAGCGAACCGAAACCCAGCAGTTGCGGTGAATGACAATTGTGATGGGCATCGCTGCGCTTAACCCATACGACAGTTCGGAGAGAACAAAACGAGATGAAAAAAATCACCAAAGCAGTGTTTCCGGTTGCCGGCATGGGCAGCCGCTTTTTGCCGGCCACCAAAGTCAGCCCGAAAGAGATGATGCCGATCGTGGACAAGCCGCTGATCCAGTATGCGGTGGAAGAGGCGGTGGCGGCGGGTATCACCGATATGGTGTTCATCACCGGACGCAATAAGCGCGCGATCGAGGATCATTTCGACAAGGCATACGAGCTGGAGGCCGAGCTGGCGATGCGCGGCAAGAAAGAGTTGCTGCGCCTGGTGCGCGAAGTGACGCCCTCCCACATCAACTGCATCTATATCCGCCAGGTCGAGCCGCTGGGCTTGGGGCACGCGGTGCTGTGCGCCAGACCGGTGGTGCAGAATGAGCCGTTCGCGGTGATTCTGGCCGACGACTTGATCGACGGCGAACCGCCAGTCGTGAGGCAAATGGTGGAGGTGTTTCAGCAGCATCAGTGTTCGATTCTGGGCGTGCAGAATGTGCCGCGCGAGCAGACGCGCCAATACGGAATCGTTAGCAGCGTTCCGCTGGCAAACAATCTCGAGCAGGTTAATGGCATCGTGGAAAAACCCAAGCCGGAGGACGCGCCAACAACGCTTGCTGTGGTGGGACGCTATATTCTTACGCCGCGCATTTTTCATCACCTGGAAAAAGTACAGTCCGGCGCGGGCGGCGAAATTCAATTGACCGATGGCATAGCCGCATTGATGCAGGAGGAAAAAATGCTCGCCTACCGCTTCAGCGGGACGCGCTACGATTGCGGTTCCAGGCTGGGCTACCTGCAGGCGCAGGTGGCGTTTGGCCTGAAGCGTGAAGATTTGCGGGATGAGTTCGCCGCATATCTTGCATCGGTCCGGTGATGCTGTCCCAGCAGCAGGCCCGGGATATATTGCAGCAGGCGGAAATGATCGTTTCTGCCGCGGAAGTACAATCGGCGGTTGAGCGCGTTGCGGCGGAAATCAATGAGCGGCTGGGCGACAGGCATCCGCTGGTGCTGTCGGTGATGGGCGGCGCCGTGGTATTCACCGGACAATTGTTGCCATTGCTGGATTTTCCGCTTGATTTCGATTACGTTCATGTATCGCGCTATGGTACCGGGCAACAGGGCGGAAAATTGCAATGGAAGGTTTCGCCGCGCGAGAATGTGGCTGACCGTGTCGTGCTGGTGGTGGATGACATACTGGATGAAGGCGAGACCCTGGCCGCGATCAGGCAGCGTGTGCTGGAACTGGGAGCGTCCGGCTTCTATAGCGCAGTCTTTGCTGATAAGCGCATTGCCAAACCCAAGGCGTCGCGTGCTGATTTTGTCGGCCTGGAATTACCCGATCGTTTTGTATTTGGTTTCGGCATGGATATGCATGGGGCATGGCGCAATTTGCCCGCGATCTATGCGGCAAAGGAGTAACGTTTGGCCGCATTGGCGGGTGATTCAAGTAGTAGGCTTTGGTTGCTGATGCTGTTGGGATGTCAGATCAGCCGCTGTAACGGGGATAATTTTATGTGGGGAATTATTGGTGGAACGGGGCTGACACAACTGGCCAATCTGGAAATCACTCACCGGCAGGTGATGCGTACGCCCTACGGGGAACCGTCGGGTGCGCTGACCTTTGGCACGATCAAACAACAGGAGGTGGTATTCCTTGCTCGCCATGGCTATGGCCATACCATTCCGCCGCATGAGGTGAATTACCGCGCCAACCTGTGGGCATTGCAGGAACAGGGCGTGGATCGTGTGATATCGGTTGCATCCGTGGGCGGCATCCGCGCAGACTTGGTGCCCGGAACGATAGTGGCGCCGGATCAGATCATCGATTACACCTACGGCCGTGCATTTACCTATTTTGATGGGCGCGACCGTCCGGTGACGCATATCGATTTTACCCATCCTTATGACCAGAAGTTGCGCGGGCAGATTATCGATGCCGCGCGCCGGGCTGGGGAAATATGCCTCGACGCCGGTGTATATGCCGCCACGCAAGGGCCGCGGCTGGATACGGCGGCGGAGATCAATCGCATGGAGCGGGATGGCGCGGACATGGTGGGCATGACCGGAATGCCCGAGGCCGCCTTGGCCAAGGAACTCGGTTTGAGTTATGCGGCCATCGCGGTGGTGGTGAATCATGCGGCAGGACGGGGTGACAGTGTTGATGGCATACGGCTGGAAGGAATCAGCACCGTTGCGCAATCTGCCATGGTGAGAGTGCGGAGCATGCTTGAGTGCCTGGTGGAATGCGATGGCGAATAGCTGGAGATTCGGTTTGTGCAGCTTCTTTGCATGGATCGCCTGTTACACCAGTTCATTTAACTGCCATGCCCATGAATCTTCGCCACACGAATGCGATGCCGTGCAGGTTTCCTCACGCGCGGCATGTGGATGAATTCCTGACTTTAGAGGTATAGAGTGAAAAGAGAAGTGTTGAAAATGGGCGATGTGCGTCTGTTGCGCCGCACGGAAGAGATACGCAGTTTGGATAAACAGGAATTGCATGCCTTGCTTGCCGATATGCGCGATACCATGCAGGCATTGGATGGTGCCGGATTGGCTGCGCCGCAAATAGGCGAGAACCTGCGCGTGGTGATATTTGGCGTCAAACAAAATCCTCGATACCCTGACGCCGAAGTCGTGCCGGAAACGGTGTTGGTCAATCCTGTGATCACCCCATTGGGGAACGATATGGAGGAAGACTGGGAAGGCTGCTTAAGTGTTCCGGGTATGCGCGGTCTGGTGCCCAGGTTCAAGACCATCCGATATCAGGGGTTTGATGAATATGGCGCGCTGATAGACCGCACGGTGAACGGTTTTCATGCGCGCGTGGTGCAGCATGAGTGCGACCATCTGGACGGCATACTGTATCCCATGCGCATACGCGACCTTAGAAACTTCGGTTTCACGGACGTGCTGTTTCCGGACGGGGCACAATATGAAGATGAATAGTTATGGCTGATAATGCCAGCCGTGTGCAACTGGCAGAATCGAGAATCACCAGGAATCTGTTATTTGCATTGCTTGCGCTGGTATTGGTCATGCTGACGGGCACCATCGGCTACCGGATTTTGGGCGATTACCGTTATTCCTGGCTGGACTGTTTCTACATGACGTTCATCACCGTCGCTACCATCGGCTATTCCGAGGTGGTGGATGTCACCGGTTATGAATATGGCAGATTGTTTACCGTGTTCATCGGCATCACCGGCATTGGCGTGATGGGTTATGTGCTTTCCACAGTGACGGCATTCATGCTGGAGAGCAATCTCAATCTCGCGTGGCGGAGAAAGAAAATGCAGAAAAAAATCGAAAAAATGCAGGATCATTTCATTGTGTGCGGCATTGGGCGCGTGGGCAGCAACGTCGCGCACGAGTTGTCCATGACCGGCCGGCATTGCGTGATTGTCGAGCAGGATTGGCAGAATATCGAAAACTACCTGTCCAAACACCCGGATCAACTGTATCTGCATGGGGACGCAACCGATAATGACATTTTGCTGGCTGCGGGGGTCAAGCATGCGCGCGGAGTGTTCGCCGTCGTCTCGGATGATAGCCAGAACCTGGTGATCAGCCTGAGCGCCAAGCAGCTGAATCCTGAATCACGGGTGGTAGCGCGTTGTCATGATATGAAGAATGTGGGAAAGACCCGGCGCGCCGGCGCGGATGAAATCGTGTCGCCCGATTTTACCGGCGGATTACGCATCGTATCCGCGATGGTGCGTCCGCATGTTGTGACTTTCCTTGACGAGATGATGAAGTCGGATGATAACCTGAGGCTGGAGGAAATCATCGTGCCATCCGGTTTTTCCGGAAAGCCTCTTGCCAGTCTGAATTTCTCCTCGGGTGACTACGTGATGCTGGCGATTCAGCAGCATCAGAAATGGGTTTTCAACCCAACTCCGCAACGCACAGCACATGAAGGGGACGTGCTGATGGTGATGGCTACTCCGCAGGGGAGAATGCGCCTGGAGCAACTGATCCAGGGCGTGGCATGACACTTTGTGAAACTGGCGGGGCTACAGGAACCAGCGGCTGAATTTCGCCCCGCTTGTTTACGTGCTGCAGTTACCCTGATTTTGCATATCTCGGCTTCGGCCTAAGTAGTCACCGGTCCCTCAGGATTCTTTTGCCGGGCGAAAAAATGGTCTACGAAAGCCAGCCGCTCAGACTTCGAGAGGTCCGTTCTGGTCGCGTTATACAGTACCTCGGCGGTGCTGAAATCTTTCCTTTCCAGTGCGACTTCAAACGGGGTCTTGCCTTCCTTGTTGCGCACCCGGGAATCCACTCCATGTTGTAACAGTGCCCGCGTGATGTCGGCATAGCCTTTTTCAGCAGCGATCAGAATCGGCACCAGGCCGTCCAGGGAAAAGTTGATTTCCACATTCATATCCAGCAGACGATTCAGTATGAAGCAATCGCCTTTGCTTATTGCCATCAGCACGGCCAGCCGCGTCTCTCTCGTGTCAAGCTTGATATCCAGTGGTTGCTGGTTGCTGGTGCTGCTCTGACCATCGGCGACCCCGGACGGCAGTAATTTGAACGCCTTGTTGAGCAGAGTGAGAACGACAACTAACGCCAGTGAGACCATCATCACTACAGGGCTGATTCCGAGACTGGCCGCAAGCGATTCCGGCAAGTTTGCGCCGATGGCCAGGATCGCGATGGACATGGACAGCAGCGCCCGCAGATGCCTTAACATGGCGATCAGCACGGATGTGGACAGCGCTATCAACAGCAGTCGCTTGTCTATCCATGGACCAAGCAGGTGATTGGGCAGGTTTGCCACGAAACTCATCAGTGAAACGATGACCAATATCGCTATTTCGCTGGTTTTGGCTTGAGCAAGCATGTTTCCTCCGGACGATCAATCAAGAAAAGCGGCAAAGTTAACTTGCGACACTGGAGCATGGAAATAAAACCATGCAAAGGGCATTCATGGCTTACCTGGCATTCCCTTTGCCATAGAATCGGGCTGGATTCCATAGACCGGTAACTTTGCGCCCCCATCTTTCAATAGGTTTGCCATTTTCAGAACTTGTGACCGTGACATCATATTTTGTGCAGGAATGCAGTCAAGTCGCTTGGTCGGGTGGGGATAAAATGCGCATGCCGTTTATCCGTGAAGAGGTTGGGCGATGAGCGTAGAGCGGTATTTCCGGAGGTATTTTGTTTTGGCGCTGGATAGCCTGGCGTGTTAAAATATTTGGTCTTTATATGCAAAAAATTAAGGCGTTGCCATAATGGAACAATTCGCAAAAGAAACCCTGCCGGTCAGCCTTGAAGAGGAGATGCGCAAGTCGTATCTTGACTATGCAATGAGCGTGATCGTCGGTCGCGCGCTGCCCGATGTGCGCGACGGACTGAAGCCGGTTCATCGCCGTGTGCTATTCGCCATGCATGAGTTGTCCAACGATTGGAACAGGCCGTACAAGAAATCGGCGCGCATCGTCGGCGACGTGATCGGTAAATACCATCCACACGGCGATACAGCGGTATACGATACCATCGTGCGCATGGCGCAGGATTTCAGCCTGCGCTATCCGCTGATAGACGGCCAGGGCAACTTCGGTTCGGTGGATGGCGACAACGCGGCGGCGATGCGTTACACCGAAATCCGCATGGCGAAGATCGCCCACGAGTTGCTGGCCGACCTGGACAAGGAGACGGTGAACTTTGGCCCGAACTACGATGGTTCCGAGCACGAGCCGCTGGTGTTCCCTGCGCGTTTCCCCAACCTGCTGGTAAACGGCTCTTCCGGCATCGCAGTGGGCATGGCGACCAACATTCCGCCGCACAACATGAGCGAGGTGGTGGATGCCTGCCTGGCGCTGCTGAAAGACCCCGAGCTGGACATCGAGCAGTTGATCGAGATCATCCCCGCGCCGGATTTTCCGACCGCTGGTTTCATCTATGGCATGGCGGGCATCAAGGAAGGCTACCGCACCGGGCGCGGCCGGGTGGTGATGCGTGCACGCACCCATTTCGAGGACATCGGCAAGGGTGAGCGCCAGGCCATCATCATTGATGAATTGCCCTATCAGGTGAACAAGGCCAACCTGCTGATGAGGATCGGCGAGATGGTGCGCGAAAAGCGTCTGGAGGGTATCTCGGAAATCCGCGACGAATCGGACAAATCCGGCATGCGTGCGGTGATCGAGCTGAAACGCGGCGAGAATGCCGACGTGATCCTCAACAAGCTGTTCAAAGAAACCCCGATGCAGGACAGCTTCGGCATGAACATGGTGGCCTTGCTCGACGGCCAGCCCAAGCTGCTCAACCTGAAGCAATTCCTCGACGCCTTCCTGCGCCACCGCCGCGAAGTGGTGACGCGCCGCACCGTGTTCGAGCTGCGCAAGGCACGCGACCGCGGCCATATCCTGGAAGGCCTGGCAGTTGCCCTTTCCAACGTGGACGAGATCATTGCGCTGATCAAGGCGGCGGCCACCCCGGCCGATGCCAAGCGCGAATTGATGGCGCGTTCTTGGCGTTCCTCTCTGGTGGAAGACATGCTGAGTCGGGTGAGCGACGCCTCGCGTCCGGAAAACCTGCTGCCGGAGTTCGGCCTGGTGGGCGCGGGCAAGCAGCGCGGCTACAAACTGTCCGATGCCCAGGCACAGGCCATTCTGGAACTGCGCCTGCAGCGCCTGACCGGGCTGGAACAGGACAAGATCGTCGGCGAATACCGCGAGGTGATGGACAAGATCGCCGACCTGCTCGACATCCTGGCCAAACCTGCGCGCGTGACCAGGATCATCGGCGATGAACTGGCCGCGATCAAGGCGCAGTACGGCGACAAGCGCCGCAGCGAGATCATCACCCACACGCAAGACATGAGCATGGAAGACCTGATCGCGCCGGAAGACGTGGTGGTCACGCTGTCGCACGGCGGCTACATGAAGGCGCAGAAGCTGGACGAATACCGCGCGCAGAAGCGCGGCGGACGCGGCAAGCAGGCTACGGCGACCAAGGAAGACGATTTCATCGACAACCTGTTCATCGCCAACACGCACAATTACATCCTGTGCTTCTCCAATCGCGGCCGCGTGTACTGGCTCAAGGTGTATGAAGTGCCGCAAGGCAGCCGCATTTCGCGCGGCAAGCCCATCGTGAATCTGTTGCCGCTGGAAGAGGGCGAAAAAATCAACGCGGTGCTGCCGGTGAGCGAGTTCGTCGAGGACAAATATGTGTTCTTCGCCACCGCCAAAGGCACGGTGAAGAAGACGTCGCTGAACGATTTCTCGCGGCCGATGAAGCGCGGCATCATTGCGATCAATCTGGACGAAGACGACCATTTGATCGGGGTTGCGCTCACCGACGGCAAGCACGACGTGATGCTGTTCTCGAACGGCGGCAAGGCAGTGCGCTTCGATGAGAACGATGTGCGCCCCACCGGACGCGCGTCGCGCGGCGTGCGCGGCATGAAGCTGGCCGCCAAGCAGCAGGTGATCTCGTTGCTGGTGGCCGAGAACGAGCAGCAAAGCGTGTTGACCGCTACCGAGAACGGTTATGGCAAACGCAGCCCGATAGTCGAATACACCCGCCACGGCCGCGGTACACAGGGCATGATCGCGATCAAGACCTCCGCGCGCAATGGCAAGGTGGTCGCCGCGACGCTGGTGAATGTCGAAGATGAGATCATGCTGATCGGCACCAGCGGCGTGCTGATCCGCACCCGTGTCAAGGAAATCCGCGAAATGGGCCGTACCACGCAGGGCGTCACGCTGATGAATGTGGAGAAGGGCGAGAAGCTGGCCGGGCTGAGCAGGATTGCCGAGCCGGAAGAAGAATAGAGCGGGCAAGGGGGAAAGGGTCAAAGCGCTGGCGAGAAGCGCGTAACATCCCTATCCCTTCACGTATTGCCTGTTACATTATTTCATGACAACGGGAGTAATTATGATGATATACAATTTCAGCGCGGGACCGGCAGTGTTGCCGAAAGAGGTGTTGCTGCAAGCGCAGGCTGAATTGCCGGATTGGCATGGCAGCGGCATGTCGGTGATGGAAATGTCGCATCGTGGCAAGGAATACATGGGCATCCAGGCGCAGGCCGAGGCCGATCTGCGTGAGTTGCTCGCGATTCCTGCCAACTACAAAGTGTTGTTCGTGCAAGGCGGCGCCAGCCAGCAATTCGCCATGGTTCCGATGAATCTGCTGCGCGGCAGGAAATCGGCGGATTACCTCAACACCGGAGAGTGGTCGAAGAAGGCCATCAGCGAAGCCAAGAAATTCGGCGCGGTGAACGTGGTGGCAACCGGCGCCGACAAGAATTTCTCCTACATTCCGGCGTTCAATACCTGGCAGCGCGATCCCGAGGCCGCTTACCTGCACTACACGCCGAACGAAACCATAGGCGGCGTGGAGTTCAGCTGGGTGCCGGATACCGGCGCGGTGCCGCTGGTCGCGGATATGTCCTCCACCATCCTGTCCCGCCCGGTTGATGTCTCAAAGTTCGGCCTGATCTATGCCGGTGCGCAGAAGAACATTGGCCCGGCGGGGCTCACCATCGTCATCGTGCGCGACGACCTTATCGGCGATGTGCTGCCGGGCACGCCCACCATGCTGGATTACAAGACCCACGCCGACAATGACTCCATGTACAACACACCGCCCACCTTCGGCATCTATATTGCTGGTCTGGTATTCCAGTGGCTGAAAAAAAACGGCGGCATCGCGGCGATGGAGCAGGTCAACCTTGCCAAGGCCAGGCTGCTGTACGACACAATAGACGGCAGCAACGGTTTCTACCACTGCCCGACAGCCCGTTCCGACCGCTCGCGCATGAATGTGCCGTTCACCCTCAAGGACAGCAGCCTCGACGGCGACTTCCTCAAGCAGGCCGACGCGCGCGGGCTGTTGCAGCTCAAGGGGCACCGCTCGGTCGGCGGCATGCGCGCCTCGATCTACAACGCGATGCCGCTGGCAGGGGTACAGGCTTTGGTCAATTTCATGAACGAGTTCGCTAAACAGCATGGCTAAGACTTTTCAAATACTGACCTTGAACAAGATCGCCCCGATCGGCCTGCAGCGCTTTCCGGCTGAGCGCTATGTCACCGGCACGGACATCAGTAATCCCGATGCGATCCTGGTGCGTTCGCAGAACATGCTGGAGATGGATATCCCCGCGAGCGTGAAAGCGATTGCGCGGGCCGGCGCCGGCACCAACAACGTGCCGGTGAAGAAAATGAGCGCGCGCGGCGTGCCGGTGTTCAATGCGCCGGGCGCGAATGCCAATGCAGTGAAGGAACTGGTCATCACCGGCATGCTGCTGGCCTCGCGCAACATCGTCCCCGCGCTGCAATTCACCGCCGGCTTGAGCGGAGATGACGCCACGCTGCACAAGCTGGTCGAGGAAGGCAAGAAGCATTACGCGGGCACCGAGTTGCGCGGACGCACGCTGGGCATCATCGGACTTGGCGCGATAGGCCGCCTGGTGGCGGATGCTGCCATCGGCCTCGGCATGAATGTGATCGGCTTCGATCCGGAGATCACGGTGGATGCGGCATGGAGCCTGCCTTCGCAAGTGAAGAAGGCGAACAGCGTGGAAGACCTGCTCAAGCACAGCGATTTCGTCAGCCTGCATGTGCCGCTGCTGGACGCCACGCGCAAGCTGATTAACGAAAAGCGTGTCCATGCGATGAAACAGGGCAGTGTGCTGCTGAATTTCTCGCGTGACGCCATCGTTGATGAAGATGCAGTACTGGCCGGGCTGGCGAACAAGCAGGTGCGCTGCTACGTGTGCGATTTCCCCACCAACAAGATGCAGAACAATCCCGGCGTGATCGCATTGCCGCATCTGGGCGCTTCCACGCAGGAAGCTGAAGACAACTGCGCGGTGATGGTGGCGGATCAGGTGCGCGATTACCTGGAGCACGGCAACGTGGTCAACACGGTGAATTTTCCCGATGTCAGCATGCCGCGCGAGTCTGTCTTCCGCCTGGGGATCGCCAATGCCAACGTGCCGAACATGCTGGGTCAGATATCCAGCACACTGGCAGGGGCGGGCATCAACATCCACAACATGATGAACAAGTCGCGCGGCGAGGTAGCTTATACGCTGGTCGATACCGACAGCGCATTGCCGCCCGAATTGCTTGCGCAGATCTCTGCCATTCCCGGCGTATTGATGGTGCGCGATCTGCCGCTGGAAGCTTGAACCATGAGCGACGAGCTGAAACAGTATCGCGAACAGATCGACCGCATAGACGACGACCTGCTCAAGCTGCTGAATCGGCGCGCCGTGCTGGCGCGGCAAATCGGCCACCTGAAGGGTGAGGAAACCGTGCTGCGCCCCGAACGCGAAGCGCAGGTGCTGCGACGCATGGCCGACGAGAATGCCGGACCGTTGACCAATAACAGCGTCACTCAGCTGTTCACTGAAATCATGTCGCACTGCCGTGCGCTGGAAGCGCCGATTTCCGTGGCATATCTCGGCCCGGCGGGCACATTTAGTGAAGCGGCGGCAACCAAGCGTTTCGGCACGGCCAGCCGGACTGTGCCTTGCGCATCCATAGATGAAGTGTTCCGCGAAGTGGAAAGCGGCGATTCGAACTATGGCGTGGTGCCGGTGGAAAATTCCACCGAAGGCACGATAGGCCGCACGCTGGATCTGCTGCTGCAAAGCCCGCTCAAGGTTTGCGGCGAGGTAATGCTGCCGATACACCAGTGCCTGCTGTCGCAACATGCCGACTTGTTCGGCATCAAGCGTGTGTATTCGCACCCGCAATCGCTGGGTCAATGCCAGAACTGGCTGAACGCGAATTTGCCGCACGCCGAACGGCTGGCTGTGGCAAGCAACGCCGAAGCGGCGGCATTGGCGGCGGCGGAACGGCAGCACAGCGCCGCAATCGCCGGCAGGCAGGCGGCGGAACGTTTCGGCGTGCCTGTGCTGGCCGAGAATATCGAGGACGATCCGCGCAACACCACGCGCTTCCTGGTGATTGGCAATCAGGAGGTGGCGCCATCGGCCAGTGACAAGACCTCGCTGGTGATGTCCGCCGCCAATCGTCCCGGCGCGGTGCATGACCTGCTGGTGCCGCTGGCGAAGTATGGCGTCTCGATGACCAAGCTGGAATCGCGCCCGGCGCGCTCCGGCCTGTGGGAATACGTGTTCTTCGTCGACATCGAAGGCCATCAGCAGGACGGGAAAGTGGCCGCCGCATTGGCCGAACTGAAACGGGTCGCTGCATTCGTGAAGGTGCTGGGTTCGTATCCTGTTGCTACATAACTAATTCCCTCCCCCTTGCACCCGTTGAGGGCAGGCCGTGGTTGTAAAGCCGCTGAAGCGGCAACAACCACGCTCCAGGGGGAGGGTCAGGGTGGGGGTAGAAGCAATGCGAAAATATGCTTTAAGTTTCTACCCCCATCCCAGTTGCCCCCTCGCTTCGCTCTCCCCCTCTGCAAGGGGGAAGGAGTATTGATCAAGGTTTGAAATGAATTACTGCGATTTAGCACCACCCTATATCCGCGCCATCGCACCGTACCAGCCCGGCAAGCCGATCGCCGAGCTGGAACGCGAGCTGGGCATATCGGGCATCGTCAAGTTGGCTTCCAATGAAAACCCGCTCGGCTGCAGCCCGCTGGCCGTGGCCGCCATGCAGAATGCGATCAAGACCATCGCCCTGTATCCGGACGGCAATGGCTTCGAGTTGAAGGACGCATTGTCCAGGCGCTACAGCGTCGGGCATGAGCGCATCGTGCTCGGTAATGGTTCCAACGACATGCTGGAACTGGCCGCGCGCGCTTTCCTTACCGTGGGCGACAAGGCGGTGTATTCCGACCACGCCTTTGCGGTGTATCCGCTGGCGACGCAGGCGGTGGGGGCGACCGGCATCAGCGTGCCTGCGATCGATTACGGCCACGACCTGAACGCGATGCTGAAGGCCGCCGTGGAACGGCAGGCCAAGCTGGTGTTCATTGCCAACCCGAACAATCCGACCGGCACGTTCTTGCCCGCTGATGCGCTGCTTAAATTCCTGCACGCGTTGCCAGCGCATATTCTGGTGGTGCTGGACGAGGCCTACAACGAATACCTGCCGGAACAACATCGTTACGACAGCGTGAGCTGGCTGCGGGAGTTTCCCAACCTGATCATCTCGCGCACCTTCTCCAAGGCCTATGGGCTGGCCGGGTTGCGCGTCGGCTATGCCTTTGCCCATGCGCAGGTGGCCGACATGATGAACCGCGTGCGCCAGCCGTTCAACGTCAACAGCGTGGCGCAGGCCGCCGCCGTGGCGGCGTTGCGGGACGAAGATTTCGTGCGGCGCACCTATGAGCTGAACCGGCGCGGCATGGCGCAGATCACTGATGGATTGAGCAAATTGCGACTGGAATATATTCCGTCCTGCGGTAACTTTGTCAGTTTCAGGATCGGCGATGGTCGGAAGATATACCGGCGCCTGCTGGAGCTGGGCGTGATCGTGCGTCCGGTGGCGAACTACGACATGGCCGAATACCTGCGCGTGAGCATCGGCACGGAAAGAGAAAACGAAAAATTCTTGGCTGCATTGCAGCAGACGATTGAGGAAGCAAAATGATCATAGTGATGGGCAAGGATGTGACCGACGCCGAAGTCGGCGCAGTGGTAAAGAAACTGGAAGCAGCGGGTTTGCAGGCAAACATTTCTCGCGGCATCGAACGAACCGTGATCGGTGCAATTGGCGATGAGCGCAGCCTATACCCCGAGATGTTCACGCCGTTGCCGGGCGTGGAATCGGCGATGCATATCGCCAAGCAATACAAGATCGTGTCGCGCGAGTCGCACAAGCAGAACACCGTGGTGGACATCGGCGGCATCCCGCTGGGTGGCAATCAGATCCAGATCATCGCCGGTCCCTGTTCGGTCGAGACCCAGGAGCAGATGGACCTGTCGGCGAAATTCGTGCATGAAGCGGGTTGCCGCCTGATGCGCGGCGGCGCGTTCAAACCGCGCACCAGTCCCTACACCTTCCAGGGCAAGGGCGCGGAAGGGCTGGAAATCTTCCGCAAGGCGGCGGGCAAATACAAACTGCCTATCGTCACCGAGCTGATGGATGCGCGCCAGCTCGATGTTTTCCTGGAACATGACGTCGACGTGATCCAGATCGGCACGCGCAATATGCAGAATTTCGATCTGCTGAAGGAAGTCGGGCGCATCAACAAGCCGGTCATCCTCAAACGCGGCATGTCGGCGACTATCAGCGAATGGCTGATGGCGGCGGAATACATCGCGGCAGGCGGCAACCACAATATCATTTTTTGCGAGCGCGGCATCCGCACTTTCGAGACCTACTATCGCAACGTGCTGGACGTCACCGCGATTCCGGTGCTCAAGAAGGAGACTCATCTTCCGGTAATCGTCGATCCTTCGCACGCGGGCGGCAAGGCATGGATGGTGCCTGCTCTGTCGCAAGCCGCGATTGCCGCAGGCGCGGATGGCCTGCTGGTCGAGATGCATCCGAATCCGTGCGAAGCCTGGTGCGACGCCGACCAGGCGCTGACGCCGCAGGAACTGAACAACCTGATGGGCACGCTGGGCGCGATCGCCGCGGCAATCGGGCGGACGCTGTAAAGGGCACCTGTAAAAATGATTCGGGGAATATATGTGATTTCTAGCGCCATCCCAACCCTTCCTCCTGCAAGGGGAAGAGTTTGATTCTCCCCCTTGCAGGAGGCAGGCCGTGGTTGTACATCCGCTGAAGCGGCAACAACCACCCACCAGGGGGCCAGGGTGGGAGTAGAAGACAACGAGGGACTGCTTATGTCCGAACTACAATTCAAAAAAATCGTCATTTTCGGCGCCGGCCTGATCGGTGGCTCGTTCGCTCTGGCTTTGCGCAAGGCGAATGCAGTCGGCGAGGTGGTGGGTTTCGGACGCAGTGCCGTCACGCTTGAACAGGCCAAACAATTCGGTATCCTCGACCGCATCGGCCACGATGTGGCAAGTGAAATAGGGGATGCCAGTCTGGTGCTGCTCGCCACACCCGTGGCACAGATGGAACACCTTTTTGCGCGCATTGCGCCCCATCTGGGCGCACACACGCTGGTCACTGACGCCGGCAGCACCAAGAGCGACGTGGTCGGCTATGCGCGTGCTCATCTGGGGACTAAATTGGCGCAGTTCGTTCCTGCCCATCCTGTTGCCGGTGCCGAGCAGAGCGGCCCCGCCGCGGCGCTGGAAGATCTATACCAGGGCAAGAAAGTGGTGCTCACGCCTTTGCCGGAGAATTCGGCCCACGCGGTGGCGCGGGTGCGTGCCGCATGGGAAGCGTGTGGCGCAGTGGTGAGCGAACTGACGCCGCAGCAGCACGACGAAGTATTTGCCGCTGTGAGCCACTTGCCGCATCTGCTCTCATTCGCGCTGGTGCATGACCTGGCGCAACGCGATAACCACGAGTTGCTGCTGTCCTTCGCTGCCAGCGGTTTCCGCGACTTCACCCGCATTGCCGCGAGTTCTCCCGAGATGTGGCGCGACATCTGCATGGCCAACCGCGATGCCTTGTTGCGTGAGTTGAAGTTGTATGCGGACGAGCTGTATGTCCTGTATCAGGCGTTGGATGACCGTGATGCCAGCAGGCTGGAGGAGATATTCCGCCGCTCCAGCCAGTTGCGCGGCAACTGGAAACAACAATAAATTGCCCTGCCCGCAGCATGTCCGAACACGAATTCCTTGACCTTCCTCCCTTGAAGTCGGCGCATGGCACGGTGCGCCTGCCCGGTTCGAAGAGCATTTCGAATCGTGTGCTGCTGCTGGCCGCGCTGTCCGCAGGCAAGACCGATGTGCGTGACCTGCTCCACTCCGACGATACCGAGCGCATGCTGGATGCCTTGCGTACCTTGGGCGTCAAGGTCGAATCGCTGGGCGATAACGCCTATCGCGTGACCGGTTGCAGCGGAAATTTTCCGGTCAAGGATGCCAGGCTTTATCTCGGCAATGCCGGGACGGCGTTCCGCCCATTGACGGCGGCGCTGGCCCTGGCCGGCGGAACTTATGAATTGTCCGGCGTGGCGCGCATGCACGAGCGACCCATCGGCGACCTGGTTGATGCGTTGCGCCAGCTGGGTGCGGACATCCGTTACCTGGGCAATGAAGGTTTTCCACCGTTGCAAGTTGTTCCCGCCACGTTGGCGGGCGACAGGGTGCAGGTGCGCGGTAATGTATCCAGCCAGTTCCTGACCGGCTTGCTGATGGCGCTGCCGTTGCTGGGGCGCACGGTGAGCGTCGAGGTGGTGGGCGAGCTGATTTCCAAACCGTATATCGAGATTACGCTGGCAATGATGGCGCGCTTCGGTGTGCGCGTGGAACGCCAGGGCTGGCAGCGCTTCGTGGTGTTCGGTGGATTGCGTTACCTAAGCCCCGGCACGGTTTACGTGGAGGGCGATGCCTCATCGGCTTCGTATTTTCTTGCGGCAGGCGCCATCGGCGGCGGACCGGTGCGTGTGGAAGGTGTGGGCCGCGACAGCGTGCAGGGCGATGTACGCTTTGCCCAAGCCTTGCAACAGATGGGCGCGCGCATCGAGATGGGCGACAACTGGATAAAGGCGAGTGCGCCAGAGAGCGGCAAGTTAAAGGCGATCGATCTCGATTGCAACCCTATCCCCGATGCGGCGATGACGCTGGCCGTGGCGGCGCTATTCGCCGATGGTACGACGACGCTGCGCAATATCGCCAGCTGGCGCGTCAAGGAAACAGACCGCATTGCAGCGATGGCGACCGAACTGCGCAAGCTGGGTGCCGCGGTGGAAGAGGGTGCCGACTATATTCGCGTCACCCCCCCAGCTACTGGCTACAAGCTACAAGCTGCAAGCTCCGGCATCGATACCTATGAAGATCACCGCATGGCGATGTGTTTTTCGCTGGCCGCGTTCGGCGGGACAGGCGTGCGCATCAACAATCCCGACTGCGTGGCAAAGACCTTCCCGGATTATTTTTCCTCCTTTGCCAGTGTGACGCAGACAGCATAAACCAGAGCATTCTCAACCAAGCCTTGCGCGCCATGAAAATCATTCCCGATACTTTACAACGTTTCCTGTTCGAACACGCACCGATCCGTGGTGAACTGGTGCATCTGGACGAGGCCTGGCAGGCCATTCTGGATCGGCATGATTATCCGCCGGTATTGCGCGATCTGCTGGGAGAACTTGTTGCCGCAGCGGTGCTGCTTGCCGCTACGCTCAAGCTGCAAGGTTCGCTGGTGTTGCAGATACAGGGCAGGGGGACGCTCAAGCTGGTGGTAGTGGAATGCACCGGCGAGTTGCAGTTGCGCGCCACGGCCAAGTGGTCAGGCGAATTGGGGCAAGGCGGCCTGGCAGAACTGGTTGGTGAGGGCCGCTGTGTCATCACGCTTGACCCCAGGGACGGCAAGCAGAGCTATCAGGGCGTCGTCGCACTCGAAGGTAACAGCGTCGCCGAAATTATACAGAACTACATGCTCCGTTCCGAGCAGCTGGAAACGCGCCTGTGGCTCGCTTCTAATGGCAAGTGCGCAGCCGGGATGTTGTTGCAGAAACTGCCGGAGCAACAGCAACCTCGGGCACAGCAGGAATTCGATGCAGATGCCTGGCCGCGTGCGACGCAGTTGGCCGATACCTTGCAACACAACGAATTGCTCGAGCTACCCGCGCAGGAGGTGATCCATCGCCTATTCCACGAAGAAGACCTGCGCCTGCTGGACGCACAGCCGGTGTCATTCCATTGCAGCTGTTCGCGCGAGAGCGTGGCATCGATGCTGAAGATGCTGGGACGCGCAGAGATAGACAGCATCCTGGCGGAACGCGGCAGCATCGAAATCCATTGCGAATTCTGCAACCAGCGCTATGAGTTCGACCCGATCGATGCGGAGATGCTATTCGTCGAAGCCATCGTGTTGCCCGGCAACGAAGCACGTCACTAGCCGGGAACGATCAAGCCTGTCATCCGCTCTCATTCACGCGGTTGTGCAGCAGAGGGCGTCTTTTTTAAGAAATGGTGTATGTTTTAGTCAACCCTTCGCGTGGAAGGAGACACATAAAGTGATTCGGTTTCTGCAAAAGCCGTTTAGCAGTTTGTTGAAATTCTCGATGTTTGCAAATGTGGAAAATTTTTCACCTCTCAGAAAGCCCTACAGTCGATTTTCAGATCACCGGGAGGGGTAAAGTGACCACGGAAATTCACTCGTTTCTCTGCAT
>JBAUUR010000017.1:0-3610 GCA_049582805.1 Gallionellaceae bacterium
AGAGATCAATGATGGCATTAAGCTGGGTAAAGACGTGCGACTCCATGCGACCTAACGATGAAAGACCAACTGCTGCCAGTCTTTCCTGTAGTGGCCGCATATCCCGTCGCCTCAGGCCAAGGTAATGAACCAGATTGATAGCGCTAGTCTGATGGATTGGATTTACGTGTTGCAGCGTTGCCGCAGACGATTTCTCGAACTCCTTCAGTTCACTGCACAATTCCTCGACTTCGTGCAGCAAGCTTGCATATAGATGCAGTTCTCCAGACTTGCGAGAACTTGATTGACGTTTGGTCATTGTTACAGCGATTTTCAGCGATTCAAAGCGGGATCTGTATTATACGCGGGTTAAGTTACATAAATGTCACAGACCAATGGGTCCAAATCATTACCTCGCACAGAGCATATTCAAGAATTACGATTACCATCAAACATTCTCAATTAGATAGCAGAATTCATCAGGCATTGTCACAACTACTATTAATCCAAACAATCATTAATGAATCGCCCCGGGTTTTGAGGAGGCTCCAATATCTGAGAAGATGGAGCTATGAACAAATCAAATAAATTTTCCCCTGAAGTAAGAGAACGCGCAGTCCGCATGGTGCTGGAGCACCGCAGTGAGTAGCGTATCTCGACAATCTGGTTCACGACTGGCTGCTCGGAAAAGATTCTTGAGGGTCTGGAATTGTTAAGGTTTGTCGGATGCCTGCCCTCAGCCGCAGGCCGACAGGATACCGCAACACTTGCCGGGCAGGCGTCGGACAAGCCTCAAGGGACGAAACCGCGTGATGTTGCCGCTGCCTGTCAGAATAGACTGCGGTCTATGGGGATTTGAATGTTAATTCTGCCGTTTGAGATGATGATCAAGCCGACTTGCTCGATGCCGTCATGGCTCAGATGTCCTGAATCGAAACAGACAACCATGATGCCCCATTGAAATATAGCGAAACAATCATCGATTTTGCGCTACGGGAAAACAGATTCCCGTACCGGCTCTGACCGATGTTGGTTTCTGTATCGCGTAGTATCTAGGTTCATGGCACACCTCGAAGCTGCGGTGGTGCGCGGATTCGATATTCGCGTGCCAGGGTTTCAATAACGACCATCGCAGCACCACAATCCGGACAGACAAAGGTCGGCTGAACAGGCTCAGCCGGCACCTCTTCTTCCTTGAGTGTCACTGGTACAACATGCAGTAACTCACGCACCTTCGCCAGGTTATCACTGCGTCCGGCATTGGCGATCAACCCGTAGTGACGGATGCGGTGAAATCCGCCCGGCAGCACATGCAACAGAAAGCGCCGCATGAACTCGTCCGTGCCGAGCGTCATGGTCTTGTAGCGTGTTGCACCCTTGGCGCGATAATCTTTCCACTTGAACGTCACACCGCGCTCGTCCAGTGCGACGAGGCGTGAGTTGGAAATCGCCACTCGATGGGTGTAGCGCGACAGATAGGCCAGCACTGCCGCCGGTCCCGCGAACGGGCGTTTGGCATACACCACCCATTCGCACTTCCGTAGCGGCGCGAGCCACTCGGTGAAGGCGGCAGCATCAACAAGCTGCGCATACTCGCCGAAGAACTGTAACTGGCCGATGCGATGCGCCTGCTCCAGTTCTTCCAGAAAGCGCCGCCTGAACAACCGCGACAGCACGCGCACGGAGAGAAAGAAACCTGGCCGACAGGCGATCCAGCGCTCGCCGTTGAAGGACAGTCCGCCGCCGGGAACAATGCCATGCACATGCGGATGATGCGTCAGCGCCGACCCCCAGGTGTGCAGCACCAGCGTCGCGCCGATGCGCGCGCCCAGATGCTTGGGGTCGGCGGCGATGGTGCGCAGCGTTTCGGCGGCGACTTCAAACAGCAGACGATAGATCACTGCCTTGTTGGTGTAGGCGATGGCGCTGATCGGCTCGGGCAAGGTGAACACCACATGGTAATAATCCACCGGCAGCAGCTCGGTCTGACGGGCTTCGAGCCACCGCTTGGCGGCACTCGCCTGACACTTGGGGCAATGCCGGTTGCGGCAGGAGTTGTAGGCGATCTGGTCATGTGCACAGGCTGGGCAATGCAGCACATGTCCTCCCAGCGCCGCGCTGCGGCACTGCTCGATGGCCGACATGACTTTGAGCTGACCCAGACTCAAGTGGGATTGCTGAGCTTGCCGCCACGCCTGACCGTGGGCGCGGAAGATGTCCGCGACCTCCAGTGCGGGACGCACCATGATCGTGAACGACGAAGCGGTCTATACCGGCGGCAGAATATCCAGCGGGCTGACCACCTCGCGCAACACTTCGGTGGCCACCTGGGCATACAGCGCAGTGGTCTCCAACTTCTTATGCCCGAGCAGAACCTGGATCACGCGAATATCTACCTTGCGCTCAAGCAAGTGCGTCGCAAAGCTGTGGCGCAGCGTGTGCAGCGAAACTCGCTTGTCAATCTGTGCGGCATCTGCGGCCATATGGATGGCGCGGTTAAGTTGACGGGTGCTGAGCGGATCAATTGGATCGAGCCCAGGAAACAGCCATCCGCCGTTGAGCACCTTACGCTCGACCCTGGCGATCCGCCACCAGTTGCGCAGACAATCGAGCAACACGGGTGAAAGCATCGCGTAGCGATCCTTATGGCCTTTGCCCTGGTCGACGCGCAGCACCATACGCCCACTATCGATGTCACTGACCTTCAGTGCCACCACCTCACTGGCGCGCAAGCCAGTACCATAAGCGACCGAGAGTGCTGTCCGGTGTTTAAGATTACCGGCAGCAGCAATCAGTCGTGCCACCTCCTCTGGACTCAACACCACCGGAATCTTGTGCGGAACATGGACTAGCTGCATCTTGGAGACCAGATCGGCACGATCAAGCGTGGTTCCAAAAAAGAATGTCAGCCCGGTGATCGTCGCATTGAGGGTGATTGAGGACACGCCGTGATCGACCATATGCAACTGATAGCGCCTCAAATCTTCGACGGTGGCGGTATCGGGCGAGCGCCCAAGAAAAATGGCAAACTGCTTTACTGCGCGGATATAACCGCTCTGGGTCTTGGGAGAAAGTTTACGCATCCGCATGTCGTCGATCATGCGTTGGCGCAGTGGGGAGATAACTTCAGTCACAGAGTTCATGATTTGCTCCTGTTGAGAAAAGAGGCGGATTGCCTCACTTCCCAACTTAAGCAATAGAACTTCGATGTCAAACACTTACATGCGTAAAACCAACCTCAGACGCAGGATCGGAGCGCCCATACCGCGAAGCGGTTTAGTCCAATGGCACGTTCCTGCCCTTCGCCTCTCGATATTAACAGCCATATAGCTGACCTTCGCGGATTCCAACCGGGTTAATTATTCAGGTCGCCCGGAACCTGACCTTCGCCACAAGCAGCAACCGACACACTGCCGACCTACAAGGTGGAGCATTTGAGCGACCGCTTCGCACGATATAACTGCCGTTCAATTCGTTGGAAATTGGCAGGCTCGACTGACTCTAACCGACCCTTTGCTGCCCTTCGACTTTCCCGAAAGGAGTCATTCACTTCTGGGTTCAGTTGTTCCACTTAGTAGGCGATTTCATAAATATACACACGTATTATTCTTGACATGCAGTGTCACATATA
>JBAUUR010000018.1:0-19842 GCA_049582805.1 Gallionellaceae bacterium
TGCTGCGTTGATTCCAGGCTTCGCCACGAGATTGCAGGCTCGCCGCCATACGCCGCCGAAACAGGTTCGTTATCCTACGGACCGACAGTTCGCTTCCGGTTACTCCCCACCCCGTCTCACGACGACGTAGTTACCTTCAGCTATGGAGCTGTGGCCAACTCCAACAGGGACTTGCACCCTGCAAATGGCACGCCCTCACGGGCGTACAGTCCCCGGCATAGCCGGGAGTTTACCTAACCGAATTAACTAAGGGTTCGTGGTCAATCTCGTAAGCCTCAATCAGATCACCGACGACAGCGACAAGTGAATAAAACGGGTGCTTCGCATCGTCGCGGACAATATCAAGAAGGCTGTGCAGCAAAACTGTCGCTTGCTCGTAGCCGGCTTCAGACTCAATGTGTGCGATAGGCGCTACTGATTGGAGCGCTTGCCAAGCAGGAAGCAGTCTCTGGTAGTCAATTACAGTATTCATTTTTTTCCAATCGTTACGGTCATACTCTGCATGAGTCATTACTTGACGAATATACATCCGTTGCTTGTCGTGATGAATGACCGCTGCAATACGATACCTGTTGACACTATTCGCCAGCACGTCGTGCAGGGCTGTGTAGCGTTCCTGCCGCTGGTGGCCGATGATGTATTTCCTGGAAAGATTCTCGACGGAGATGACTGATGACATCAAATTACGTCCGCAAAGGTTTTTTCCGTTTTGCGGAAATAAACTATTCCCGTGACCAGTATCAGCAGAACCAGGAAAAGCGAAAGCAAAAATCCGGGCCAATATAGTTGAGTATTGCCGCCCAGAATTGCCCAGCGAAAACCATCGATCACGCCCACCATCGGATTCAGGGAAAAGAGCAGGCGCCATTTCTCGGGCACGATGGCGCTGCTGAAGCCGACCGGGGAAATATACAATCCGAACTGCACCACGAATGGAACGATGATGCGGAAATCGCGGTATTTGACGTTGAGCGCCGCGATCCACAACCCCGCGCCCATGGCGGCGGCAAAGGCCACAAAAATAAATATGGGCAGCGTAAATATGCGCAGGCTTGGCGCAAATCCGTACCAGATCATCAACCCCACCAGGATGACTCCCGAAATAAGAAAATCCACAAAGCTGACGATCACCGCGCTGGTGGGAATAACCAGGCGCGGGAAGTACACTTTCGAAATCATCCCGGCATTGCCGACCAGGCTTTCGCCGGCGCCGCTGAAGGCATTGGAGAAAAATTGCCACGGCAACAGCGCTGCAAAAACCAGTATCGGATAGGGCACGCCTTCGGAAGGCAGCTTTGCCAGCTTGCTGAACACCAGCGTGAATACCAGCATGGTGATCAATGGGCGGCCCAGTGCCCACACGATGCCAATGGCGGTTTGCTTGTAGCGCACAAGAATATCGCGCCAGGCCAGAAAGAAAAACAGCTCGCGGTAACGCCACAGGTCGCGCCAGTAGTGCCGCTCCGTGCGGCCGGCTTCTATCGTGAGGACCGGTTGATTTGGATTCATGTTCAGGATTTTTTTGCGCGGAGAATGTTTAAAGCCTACTCAGCAGATGTACATCAATATAGCCAACACCCAACCCGTATAGTTTGCTTCGGTCGATGAATGCTAGTACTTCTTCGTCTTTGACGACCCCTGCACGCGGCATGTTGTTTAATGCGTCCAGGATAATGTCGGGTTAGGCGTTTTTTGCAGTACCATAGCAATCTGCTATTCTTGGCGCATGAAAGTTAATGAAATCTTGACTATGCTAAAGGTGGATGGCTGGCATCTCGCTGCAACGCGAGGTAGCCATCGGCAATTCAAGCATCCCGTCAAGAGTGGTCGCGTCACAGTGCCCGGAAAAACAAGCGATGATTTAGCGCCCGGCACGTTGAATAGCATACTTAAACAGGCACAACTAAAGGACTAACATATGCGTTACGCAATCGTTGTCGAAAAAACAGAAAACAATTATTCAGCCTACGTTCCAGACTTGCCTGGATGCGTCGCTACCGGTTTCTCCGTCGAAGAAACCGAGCGTGAAATTCGTGAGGCAATCGAATTTCACATCGAGGGACTTATTGAAGATGGGTTGCCCATCCCGCAACCAGCAAGCATCGTTGAATACCTTGAAATCTCCGCCTAACCCCTGCGAGCAAGGGGGACTGCGCAAAAGCGCGCAGCCCCTTAGCTCTGCGTTGTCGCATGCTACCCAAGGCAAGTTCGCCAATAACAAAAGGGTGTAGAAGCACTTGACCGGCGTTTAGCAGGTTCTCCAAGGTACTATCACCAGATCTATCCACACCGATGTATCGACTAAAATCACTTTCGACGCGATTGACGTCTTGGTACAGACTCAAGCGCAGGTTCGCTGCCACCCAGCAGCGCAAGCCGATGCGCACTTTCGCGCTCTATCAATGCTTTCAGCGCCTCTCTAACCAGTGCTGATTTTTCTGTCAGCCCTGTAAAAGCTTGCGCTTTGGCTACCAGAGTGTCATCAAGTGCAAGCGTCGTTCTCATAGCAATACCCCTTCTTCATTAGTGTGAAATTCTCGTAGTGAGCCTCACCCGCCAGGCTAACCAGTCACTTGGTTGTCGTCATTTTATAACCAAGCGGAATGGCTAATGGCTTAACCGGGGAAACAAGCGTAATAGCATCAATCGACGACGTAATATGTGCCACCATTCACAACTGCCAACATTTGCGCCTGTTGCACAGCATGGCATAAACCCCTGCTGCTGGCTGATGATGTGGTTTCGAGAGAGTCTTTGCAAATTTTGTGGCCGAACTTTTCGACCGCAAAACTGCAAAAACCCATTCCGCGAAACTTTAACGGCCATCAATTTTTGCCTGTTACCGGACATCACATCTCGTTCAAGCACGCTACCGCCCTGCATGACACGGTTGTGTCTCGCATACTATTGTGGAGTTTTCAACTCCATTCGCCTTGAACTTCTGTTCGCCTTTATACGACCGTTCGTGCTGAGCGTAGCTGGCATAGCCAGCGAAGTCGAAGCATTAGCTTCTTCCCTTCGACTCCGCTGCGCTACGCTCAGGGCGAACGGGTTGAAGACTTCACTCGGCTGTGCCAGCTAGGCATGACCAGAGCCTTTTCGAAGGACCAGCCTTGCCAATTCCGCAGGGTGCGCTTGCGCACCAGTGCCTAGGAAAGGTCGTTTGCTTGGTGCGCAAGCGCACCCTACATTCGACAGAACGCCTATGCCGCCTTCACTATCCAGTCGCGGTTTACCGCCACCCTGTTGGTCTTGCCCAGCAGTTCCAGCAATACCATTACGCGCTGCGCGCCGTCTTCCTGCGAGAAGACGCCTTCCAAACCGGCAAGCGGTCCTTCGACCAGCCTGACTTTTTCGCCTGCGCAAAACGGGGGGCGGTTGTCCCGATGCAGGCCGGATTCGGCATCTTCGTGGCGCAACAACATTTCCATTACCTGGTCCGCCACGACGGCGGGCTGCCCGCCAAAATTCACCAGCCCGACCACGCCGCGCGTCGAGCGCACGGGCGCGATGCTGGTCCTGTCCGGATCGACGCGAATGAAAATATAACGGGGGAAAAGCACTTCGATGGCGTCGGCCCACTTTCCGCGGCGGTGGCGCCTGACCTGGATGCGCGGCAGATACGGGTGGAATCCCTGGCGCTCCAGGTTCTCCCGGGCGATCAGTTCCTGGCGCGGTTTGCAGTAAACCGCATACCAGTGTTCCCTGTTTTCAAGTTTTCCGAACACGGTGGCCATCTTCATCCACGCTCCAATCGGTCGCCTTTTTTGACTTCATGCCGCAACTGCTCGATTTCCTTTTCCAGCGCTTCGTATTCCGCCACCTTGCGCTTGAGGAAGAAGGCGGTGACCTTGACCTTTTCCTCTATGCCCCGCGGGGTCAGGAAATAGACATAGCCGGTCTTGTTCTTGCTGTTGCGGAAATTTTTGGCTTTGATCAGGCCCTTTTCCATCAGTGCCTGAATGCAAAAGTTCACCCGGCCGAGGCTGATGCCCAGCTCCCCGGCCAATTTGCGCTGGCTGATCTCCGGATTGGTTTCCAGCAGCTTGAGTATCTTGTATCGGTATTCGTCGCTTAACATGTTCAAATGCTGAACGCGTTCATTGATTGAACGCGTTCAGCATTTGAACACCATTATCGGGGAAGGTCAAGAGGGGAATTGCTTGCGTCAGCAACAGTGCCGTATGGGGATACAAATCGCGGGAGGGCTGCAGGGTAGTTCAAGAAGTCAAAGGGAATTACCGAACCCAAGGCCAGATTACCTGGAGCGGTCCCTAATTGCTTTTAGAGCCCTCTCCAAAATGACGCGGTCCGATACATCCTTGTCTCGCGTCGTCTGCTTGGTGACTAATAGCCCTTCCAGATTGACTGTGTGGACCGGGATGCCGTCAAGATCAATCGTCTCGGCATATTGCTTCAAGGTCTCATAAGTCTCGCCGCAGGCATTAAGCATGATATCCACTACGAAGGCGTCCGCCACACGGATGTTCTCGCCTTCCTCGAACCAGTCGGGATTAATGTCTTTGGCCGCTTGGTCGGGCAACGCCATTAGCGCTTCTTTAACCCGCTCCCCAGCCCTCTTATTAGCGGGGACCAACAGGTCGATGTCGATAGTGGCCCTGTGGTATCCATGGGCAAACAAAGCATAGCCGCCAATCAGAAGGTAGTCGGCACCCTGACTGTTCAATGAGCGAACAAGTGTCTTGAGGTCTTCAAGTGTGGCCGGTCTGCTGTACTCTTCCATTACGCGCGATCCAGCGCTATTCGCGCCATACCTTGAATCAGGCAATCCTGCTGGAAGCGATTGGCATCTTCATGGCTGTTGAACCAGAAGACACCTTTTGGAATGAATGTCGTATTGCCGGTGGGCAGATGGTGTAATTCGTCGTTGAAACGCGCACCTTCGACCAACAATGTAGCGGAAGCCGAGAAAGTGATCGGGTGCTCTTTGCGGTGGCCAACAGTGCGCATTATTCTTCCTTGCCTGCCATGACAGTCATGCGGGCTTATGCCCAAATGATTTGATATAGCCTTGTCCGGCCAGATATTCGATCACCCGTCCCGCCTCTTCTTCCACCGTATATCGGGATGAGTCGATGGTAATGTCCGGTTTCAGCGGTGGCTCATAGGGTGAACTGATGCCGGTAAAGAATTTGATATCGCCGGCGCGGGCTTTCTTGTACATCCCTTTGGGGTCGCGTTGTTCGCAGACTTCGAGAGGGACGTCAAGATAGAGTTCGATGAATTCACCCGGTTCCAGCATGGCGCGCACCATATCGCGGTCCGAGCGGAACGGCGAAATGAATGCGGTCATCACGATCAGCCCCGCATCCAGCATGAGCTTGGCAACCTCCCCGATGCGGCGGATATTTTCCACGCGGTCCGCATCGCTGAACCCCAGATTGCTGCTTAACCCGTGCCGGACATTGTCGCCATCCAGCAAGTAGCAGCGGTAGCCTTGCTCAAACAGGATGTTTTCGAGCGCGCCGGCCAGAGTCGATTTGCCCGATCCGCTAAGCCCGGTAAACCAGATGACAAAGGGCCTTTGGCCATTCATCCGCGCCCGGTCGGATTTATTCACCAGATGATGATGCCAGACAACGTCGCTCATTGATTTGCTCCTTGCCCCGGATGATTATAGGGAATAGCCAATTTAATTATTGATCCTGCACGTGTCAAACATACGCCGTTCGTGTGGAGCCTGTCGAAACATGAATGGCCTCATCGCCTTCGACAGGCTCAGGCCGAACGGAGCGTAATTCCAGTTCCTGCCGGAACAAACTCATTCAAACAATTCCGCGTCCCTGAATGCCTTGGCGGCCTGGTCCTTGCCGGAAAGGCTGGGCGTCGCTCCGCCGAGATGCCAGTCTATCGCCAGATCGGGATCGTTCCAGATGATGCTGCGCTCAAACTGCGGCGCCCAGTAGTCGGTGGTCTTGTACAGGAATTCGGCACTGACGGAAAGCACCACGAAGCCGTGGGCGAATCCCTCCGGTATCCACAGCATGCGCTTGTTCTCGGCGCTGAGGTGCATGCCGACCCATTTGCCCAGGGTGGGCGAATGTTTGCGCAAGTCGACCGCCACGTCGAACACTTCTCCGGCGCACACGCGCACCAGCTTGCCCTGCGGCTGGCGGATCTGGTAGTGCAGGCCGCGCAGTACGTTCTTTTGCGAACGCGAATGGTTGTCCTGCACAAAGCTCGGTTCGAGTCCGCTGAGTTCCCTGAATTTGCGCGCGTTGTAACTCTCATAAAAAAATCCGCGCGCGTCACCGAACACTTCCGGCTCGATCAGCAGGATGTCGGGAATGGCGGTCGGCGTTACTTTCATCCATACACCTTTTCTTTCAGCAACCCCAGCAGGTATTGCCCATAACTGTTCTTTGCCAGCATGTTCGCCTGCTGCTCCAATTCGGCATCGCTGATCCAGTTCTGCCGCCAGGCGATCTCTTCCGGCGCGGCGATCTTGAGACCCTGCCGATGCTCGATGGTCTGGATGAACTGCGCCGCATCCAGCAGCGATTCATGGGTGCCGGTATCCAGCCAGGCATAGCCCCGGCCCATCACTTCGACTTCCAGTTGGGATTGTTCGAGATAGTGGCGGTTGACATCGGTAATCTCCAGTTCGCCGCGCGGCGACGGGCGCAGATTCCTGGCGATCTCAACCACCTGCGGGTCGTAGAAATAAAGCCCGGTTACCGCATAACGCGATTTGGGCGCCTTGGGTTTTTCTTCGAGGCTCAGCGCCCGTCCGCCGGCGTCGAACTCGACCACGCCATAACGTTCCGGATCGTGCACCGGATAGGCGAATACGGTGGCGCCTGCCGTGCGGGCGTTCGCACGTTGCAGGATCGTGGCGAAGTCGTGGCCATGGAAGATGTTGTCGCCCAGCACCAGCGCCGACGGGCCGCCCGCCAGGAACGCTTCGCCGATGATGAATGCCTGCGCCAGTCCGTCCGGCGATGGCTGCACGGCGTAGGAAAGGGACAACCCCCAGGCAGCGCCATCGCCGAGCAACTGCTCGAAACGCGGCGTGTCCTGCGGCGTGGAAATGATCAGGATGTCGCGGATGCCGCCCAGCATCAAGGTCGACAGAGGATAGTAGATCATCGGCTTGTCATATACCGGCAGCAGTTGCTTGGACACCGCCAGGGTGGCGGGGAACAGCCGGCTGCCGGAGCCCCCGGCGAGGATGATGCCTTTCCTCTGTTTCATGCATTCTCCTTGGTGAGCAATTCAGTCAACATCCGTTCGGCATGGTATGTCCAGTCGGGAATATTAAGGCCGAATTCCCTTTTTAATTTTGCCGTATCGAGCATGGAATTGGCAGGCCGCCGCGCCGGAAGCGGATAGGCTTCCGTCGGGATGGGCTCGATATTGTCCGGTGCGCACTTCAGTTCGCATCCAAGCTGCGCCGCCTGTTCCAGCACGAACCGGGCGTAACCGTGCCAACTCGTCCGGCCTGCCGCAGCAACGTGATAAAGCCCCTGCCGCGCCGCGCCTCCGGATTTCATCACATCATGCACGCACAGCGCCGTGATATCGGCCAGCAGTTCTGCCGATGTCGGCGCGCCGAATTGATCGTTGACAATCTTCAGGGAGTCGCGCTCCCGCGCCAGGCGCAGGATGGTTTTGGCAAAATTTCCGCCGCGCGCGGCAAACACCCAGCTGGTGCGCAGGATCAAATGCAGGCAACCGGATTGCCGGATCGCCTGCTCGCCTTCCAGTTTGGTCGAACCGTAAACACTCAACGGCGCCGGCAGATCCAGTTCCGTATAGGGCTCAGGCTTGGTTCCGTCAAACACGTAATCGGTGGAATAATGCACCAGCCATGCGCCCAGCTTTTTTGCTTCTTCGGCCAGGATGCCGGGCGCGAGCCCGTTCACCGCGCGCGCAAGATTCTGGTCGCCCTCCGCCTTGTCCACCGCAGTGTAGGCGGCCGCATTGACGATGAGCGCGGGCCTGGCCGCGCGCACCGTGCTGCGCAACTGCTCCGCGTCCGCCAGGTCGCACTGCGCAAGACCGGGGGCGATCACCCGTCCGAGCGGCGCCAGCGAGCGTTGCAGCTCCCATCCGACCTGCCCGTCCTTGCCGAGCAGCAGGATATCAATCGCCATATTGCTGTTTCATCCAGTCACGATAGGCGCCGCTGGTGATGCGCTCGACCCAGTCCTTGTGTTCCAGATACCAGCGCACGGTCTTGCGGATGCCGGTCTCGAAAGTTTCCACAGGCTTCCACCCCAGTTCGCGCTCGATCTTGCGCGCATCGATGGCGTAGCGGCGATCATGCCCCGGCCGGTCCTTGACGTAGGTGATCTGCTCGCGGCAGGAACGTCCATCGTTTCTCGGCGCTTCCTCGTCCAGTATTGCGCACAGGGTGTGCACCACTTCTAGATTGGTCTTTTCGTTCCAGCCGCCCACGTTATAGGTCTCGCCGATGCGCCCCGCGGCGAGGACGCGCCGGATGGCTGAGCAGTGGTCGCTGACATAAAGCCAGTCGCGCACATTCTTGCCGTCGCCGTACACGGGCAATGGTTTGCCATTGACGGCATGGTGGATCATCAGCGGGATCAGCTTCTCGGGAAACTGGTAGGGCCCGTAATTGTTGGAGCAGTTGGTGGTCAGCACCGGCAAGCCATAGGTGTGATGCCAGGCACGCACCAGATGGTCGGAAGCCGCCTTGGATGCGGAATAGGGGCTGTTGGGCTGATAGGCATGAACTTCGGAAAATGCCGGGGCATCGGCATCGAGCGAACCGTAAACCTCGTCGGTGGAAACATGCAGGAAGCGGAAGTCCTGACGCTCCGCTTCGGGCAGTCCCTGCCAATGAGCCCGCACCGATTCCAGCAGCCGGTAGCTGCATACGATATTGGTCTGGATGAAATCATCCGGGCCGTGGATCGAGCGGTCGACGTGGCTTTCCGCAGCAAAATTGATGATCGCACGCGGCCGGTGTTTGGCGAGCAATTCGCCGACCAGCGCGACATCGCCGATGTCTCCCTGCACGAAAATGTGTCGTGCATCGCCGTGCAGCGCGGCCAGATTCTCCGGATTGCCGGCGTAGGTCAGCTTGTCCAGCGTGATGACCGGTTCGCCGGTTTGAGCCAGCCAGTCCAGAATAAAATTTGCGCCGATAAAGCCGGCGCCGCCTGTCACTAGAATCATGTGATTCCTGTTGGTAAGTTACCACCGGCAAAGCCGGGGGCTTATTGGGTGAGCCCCTCAAAGGGGCCGATAAACCCGTGAGCCGCCCAAGGCGGCTGGTTTTCGCTCCTTCCCCCTTTAAGGGGAAAGGCTGGGATGGGGGTAGGACAGTGGCAATGCCAAGTCTCTACCCCCTCCCTAACCCTCCCCTTGGTGCGTGGTTGTTGCCGCTTCAGCGGCTTTACAACCACGGCCTGCCCCCTGCGGGTGCAAGGGGGAGGGGGGATAGTATCGCTAAATTTTAGCGTTGCTCTTTACAGACCGTCAGAACGTTCAAGACAACCCACATATGAGGCGGTGGCGAATTATAATGCAGGCCCCGCGACCTGAGAAATTATTGTTGCCCGGCATAACAAAAGCTTTCATTCCGGATTGTTCTTGAGAACCGAAGCCATCCCTCCCCCTGCAAGTGGGAAGGTTAGGATGGGGGTAGAACAGCGGCAAATTGAAGTTTCTATCCCCTCCCTAACCCCTGCAAGGGGGAGGGAATGTTGCGGCCAATGAATTATTTCGGTTAAACGCAAGGGTGAAGTTTCGGATGCAGTTTGGGAAAACGCTGACTGAACCATGCTCAAAATCCTCCTGATCAAGACTTCGTCGATGGGCGATGTGTTGCACAATCTGCCGGTCGCGACCGATATTTGCCACCATGTCGCGGAGGTTCGTATCGATTGGGTGGTGGAAGAAAATCTTTCCCTGCTGCCATCATTGCATCCCAAGGTCAGCCAGATTTTTCCTGTCGCCCTGCGGCGCTGGCGCAAGACATGGTGGCGTTCGCGCGCGGAGATAAGGGACGCTTGTCGCAGTCTGGGTGAGCATCCCCACGACCTTGCGCTGGACACCCAGGGACTGCTGAAAAGCGCGCTGCTCAGCCGCTGCAGCCACGCAACCAGTCACGGCTTTGACTGGAACAGTGCGCGTGAACCGCTGGCCAGCCTGTTCTACGCACGGACCTATTGCGTCGAAAAAAAACTGCATGCGGTGGAACGCAATCGCCGACTGGCCGGACTGGCGCTCGGTTATGAGCCGCAGGGTGCGCCGGACTATGGCATACGCGCACCCGACCTGGTGTTGCCCTGGCTGCCAGGCGAACCTTATGTTGTGCTGCTGCATGCCACCAGCCGCGACGACAAGTTATGGGACGAGTCCAACTGGATGGAATTGGGGATGCATCTTGCCGGCACTGGCCTGCGCGCCGTCCTGCCCTGGGGCAATGATCAGGAACGCTCGCGCGGCGCACGATTATGTGCGGCGATTCCCGGCGCGGTGCTGGCGCCGCGCATCAATCTGCAGGAGGCTGCGGTCATGCTGGGCAATGCCCGCGCCGCAGTCGGCGTGGATACCGGATTGAGCCATCTGGCCGCGGCATTGGGCATTCCCACCGTGGGCATTTACACCGCCACCGATCCCGGCCTGACCGGGCTGTATGCCAGCGATCGCGCAATCAACCTCGGCGGAAAAAACTCACCGCCACCGGTCGCCGCCGTTTGGGCAGCGCTGGAACAAGCGACCCGCCATGCTTAACCCCAGATTTCTTTATAGCGTGGGTCTGTGGCTGCTGCTGCCTTACGCGTTGTTTCACCTGCTGTGGCGCGCGCGCAGGCAACCCGAATACCTGCGCCATCTACCCGAACGCTTCGGTTGCTATTCCATACACAGCGGCAAGCCGGTGATCTGGCTGCACACCGTATCGGTCGGGGAGACGCGCGCGGCAGCCAGCCTGGTGCAGCGTTTGCGCGAGACTTACCCGGATCACCAATTGCTGCTCACCCACGCCACGCCGACCGGCCGCGCAACCAGTGAACAGTTGTTCGGCGATGCCGTGCTGCGTGTCTATCTGCCTTATGACTATCCATTTGCGGTGCGCAACTTCCTGCATCATTTCCGTCCGCGCGTCGGCATCCTGCTGGAAACCGAAATCTGGCCCAACCTGATCCACGCCTGCCATGGCGGGCAGATTCCGCTGCTGCTTTTGAATGCGCGCCTGTCGGAAAAATCCTGCGCGCGCTATGCGCGCTTTCCCCGGCTTGCCGCCAGCGCCCTCGCTGAATTAAGCGCAGTCGCGGCGCAAGGCGAAGACGATGCCGCGCGGCTGAAGTCCCTGGGCGCCGGAGACGTGCCGGTCATGGGCAACCTGAAATTCGATATCCAGCCGCCGACGAACATGCTGCAACTGGGCGCCGAATTGCGCAGGCAGTTCGGCGTGGACAGGAAGGTGTTTCTTGCCGCCAGCACGCGTGCTGGCGAAGAAGCGCTGCTGCTGGACGAGTTGGCCCGGCTCGACGTCCCGCAATTGTTGCTGGTGATCGTGCCGCGCCACCCGCAGCGCTTCGATGAAATCGCGGCATTGCTGGCCCGGCGCGGCATCCGCTTCCGGCGCCGGAGCGAGATGCAGGCTGTGGCGGCGGATACCCGGGTGATTCTGGGCGACAGCATGGGCGAGATGTTTGCCTATTATGCCGCCTGCGATCTCGCTTTTGTCGGCGGCAGCCTGCTGCCGTTCGGCGGGCAGAATCTGATCGAGGCTTGCGCCGTCGGCAAGCCGGTGCTGATCGGCCCGCACACCTATAACTTCGCACAGGTCAGCAGATTGGCGCAGGACAGCGGTGCGGCAATACGCGTGCAGGACGCGCGCGAACTTGCCGTTATGCTGCGGGAATTGCTGGCCGATCCGGAGCGGATGGCCAGGATGGGCGATGCCGGATTACGCTTCGTGGCCGGGCATCGCGGCGCAACGGAACAGGCATTGCTTCAGATAGAAAAACTGATCAATCCGGGAAAAGCCGTAGGTGCCGCTCGACCCTAATGCAGCAGTAGCTGCTGCACCGATGCACGCACTCCGCCATCAGGTTTTCCGACAACCACGTAGGGTGCGCTTGCGCACCAGAATCCTTAGAACATTTGAGAATGGTGCGCAAGCGCACCCTACATCATCGATTGCATCGAATTACGTGAACCTGAAACCAAGCAACCATACCCGCGCAATTATGCAAAAATCACTCGGCCGTAAAGATGGTATTACCCATCAAGCATCAATGCAGGGTCTGATTGACCTTGGCCAAATCCTCTTCGCTCAGGGTTCCGACGGCAGCCATCAGGCGCAGCTGGCTGAGCAGGTAGTTGTATTCGGACTGATACAGGTCGCGGCGGGTCGCATACAACTGCTGCTGTGCATTCAGCACATCGAGGTTGGTGCGCACGCCGACTTCCTGCCCCAGCTTGCTCGCATCCAGCAGGCTCTCGCTGGACTTCAGCGCCTGTTGCAGCGCCTGCACCTGCGCCATGCCGTCAACCACGCCGAGGTAGGCCTGGCGCGTCTGCAGGGCTGCGCTGCGGCGCGCATTTTCCAGCTCTTCCTTGGCGCGGTCCCGGTTGGCTACCGCTTCGCGCAATTTGGAATCGATGGCGCCGCCCTGATACAGCGGAAGATTCATCTGCACACCGATGGCAGAAGTCAGCATATCGATGCCCACGCCAAAGTTGCTTCCACTTTGCGCACTCCTGGAATAGTTGGCGACCAGGTCAACTGTCGGATAATAACCGCCCTTGTTGCGCGTGACTTCCTTTTCCGCCAGTTGGGCGCCGAGTTGCGCTTCGGCCAGCTGCAGGCTGTTCTGTTGCGCAGCCTCAACCCATTTTTCCGCGTCGGGCGGCTGCAACGGATCGAGTTTGAATTCCTCGCCCAGGTTTTGCAATTCATCCGGCACTGCATTGATGAGCTGCTGCAATGTGCGTTTCTTGATTTCCAGATTGCTCCGTGCCGCGATTTCGTCGGAGTTGGTCAGGTCGTATCTCGCCTGCGCCTCATAGGTATCGGTGATGGTGGCCGTGCCCACCTCGAAATTGCGCTTGGCCTGCCCCAGTTGTTCGGTAATGGCGGACTTTTGCGCCCCGGAAAGTTCCACGCTGTCCTGCGCCATCAGCACATCAAAGTAAGCTTGCGCAACGCGCAGGATCAGGTCCTGTTGTGCAACCCGGAACCGGACCTCGGCTTGCGCCACCTGCAATTCCGCTTCGGTGTATGCCACCCAGTTCTGCTGGCGATATAACGGCTGCACCAGGTTCACGCCATAGCCATGGCTGTTATAGTTGTATGAACCGGAAGGAATTGGCAGCAGTCCGGCGCCGTAGCCGACGGACAGATGGTTATAGGACGAATTAGCATTCAGGCTCACGTTGGGCAGCAGCAGGGAACGGCCCTGTGGCAATTTTTCCTGATCCGCTTTCAGCGTGGCCGCCGCCGCCGCAATCACCGCATCCTGCGATTGCGCCGTATGGTAGATTCCAAGCAAATCCACCGCACCCGCCGGAAACGCAACACTTGTCGCCAGGGCAAACAGGATAGGCTTGATGATTTTCATTTTATTTGCCGAAATATATTAGCAATTGCTAATACTAAACGCCAGAACAAATAATTTCAAGTTTAACCTTCAACCACAGAAAGTGGGATGCCGCACTAAAAAATGAAACGTTCCGGCTGCAAGGCATTTTGCAAAGGGTTGACGCAGGTTTCGAACAACGTGACGCTCTCGAACCTTCCCGACTGATTCCGGCTGATCAGCCGCGCCTGCATCACCGGCGCATCGCCGACAATGGCGAACATGCGGCCCCCCAGATTCAGGCTGTTCTGGAAGACTTCAGGCAATATCGGCACGGAACCGGTCAGCACGATCACATCATAGGCACCTGCCCAGCCGCGCGCTGCATCGCCCAGTTCCAGCTTGACGTTTTCCATATGGTGAACAGCGAGGTTCTTTTCCGCGAATGCGAGCAGTTCGGGCAAGATTTCGACGCTGGTCACCTGCTCCGCAAGGTGTGCCAGCAAGGCAGCAAGGTAGCCGCTGCCAGTGCCGACTTCCAGCACGGCATCCCGGCGATTGACTTGCAGCGCCTGCAAAACGCGGGCTTCCATTTTGGGCTGCCACATGAAAGCGCCATGCCCCAGCGGAATTTCCATATCCACAAATGCCATCTCGCGCATGGCTGGCGGCACAAACTGTTCACGCTTGACTTTTTTCAACAGATCCAGCACGTGCAAATCCAGCACATCCCAAGGCCGGATTTGTTGTTCCAACATGTTGAAGCGCACCTGTTCCAAGTTCTTCATCCTCCACCGCTCCCGGCGTTGACATTAGATTCCGGACAGGCAGTATAACAAAGTGCGGCTTCCCCGCTCAATCTTAACTATTTGCTGAAGTGATTCCGTTAATGCGAACAGCCCCCGCTATTCACCGGCAAACTTGTCACACGCACAGATTATCAATTTTCAATGCGTGCCAACACTTAAAACATCATCCGCCTTCCACCCCCCGCCCAGTGCGACAAAAAGGGCGGTAGTATCCTGCAGGCGCTGGGCCTGGGCCTGCAGATAACCGAGCCTGGCTTGGTGATACTGGATGTCTGCCGTAATCTCCTGCAGATAGTTGATCAATCCCGCCTGATAGTTTACCTGGGTGAGATGCAATGATTCTTCTGACGCTGACACGGATTGGGATGCGGCCTGCATGCTTTCCGCATCATGCTCCAAGGCCCTCACGGTATCTGCCACTTGGGCAAAAGCCCCAAGTACGGTCTGTCGATAGAGGGCCAGACTTTGCTTATATGCGTCAATCGCTGCCTGTTTCTTGGCAGACAGGGTGCCGCCATTAAACAGGGGTGCGGCAACATCTGCCCCCAAACTCCAGAAACTGGCATTGCTGCCGAAAAGCCCGCTCATTGATGTGGCGTTCTGTCCAAAGGATCCATTCAAGGTAAAATTCGGGAACAGTGCCGCTGAGGCAACCCCTATGTTCGCGCTTGCGCCATGCAGTTGCGCCTCGGCGGCAAGAATGTCCGGGCGCTGGCGTACCAATTCCGAGGGCAGCGACAGCGGCAGTTCACCGGGCAGGAACAACTCTGAAAATGAAACTTGCGCAGGCGTCCACTCTGCCGGAGCATGGCCTGCCAGAGTGGCGAGCAGGTGCTCTGACTGACTGAGCCTTTGCCGCAGCGGCGGCAGAGTGGCTTCGAGGGAAGCCAGCTGACTGCGCAGGTTGAGCACAGTCTCATAGGACACCGTACCGGCTTGAACCTGCTTCTCGGTTATGGCGATCTGTTCCTTCTGCAACGCAATCAACTCTTCGGTGTATTTTATTTCGTCCTGATAGGCGGCCATCGCAATGGCGGTATTGACGATGTTCCCCGACAAAGCAAGGTAGGCACCCAAAACCGTGGAGCGTTGCAGATCAACCTGGGACTGGAGATTCTCGACGGTGCGCCGTTCCCCGCCAAATATATCGAGCGAGTAACTGACGGATGCTGAAAGTGTGAGCAGATTGAAAACGCTGCTGGGAGCGGAGCTGCCGATGCTTGCCGGGGAATTTCTTTGTCTTGAGGCACCTAAACCGGCATTGATCTGCGGGTAGAAAATCCCGTAACCTGCCTGCAGGTTATCGTTGCTTTGACGCAGGCTCGCCTGGGCTGCCTCCAAACCGGGGTTGTTGGCGAGTCCTTCTGCAACAACAGCATCGAGCTGTTTTGAATTGAACAAGTTCCACCAGTTGGCAACCGGTCCGATGCCCTCCTTGAATCGCTGCGTTTGACCGTCTACCGGAACAGTTTCTGCAGGATCCTGCCCGTGATTGTAATGATCGATTGACGGTGCCGCCGGGCGAACAAAATCCGGTCCTGCAGTACAACCGGAAAACAGCAGCAGCGAAATCACGCACAGGATCCACGCGCTTGTGCCATTGCACTTTCCTGGCCGCAGGCGAAGGCTCACGATGCTTTCATTCTGAACCATCTATTCATCCCCGATGTAAACATCCACCAGTTGACCCGGGTAAAGCGAAATATCCTTTGGCTGCACGAATCTGAAAATGACCGGCAAAACCCGCACGTCCACCCTTTCGGTTCTTTGATTCGACAATTCGATTTTCGGCGAAACATAAGGCTGCGCCCTGACATATTCGAGTGGAATAGTGATATTTGTACCCCTGATAAACATTCTCGCCCGCATTTTCGCAGGCTGCGGAAGCCTGGAAATGAGTATTTCGTCTATATAACACCTGACGCCGATGTAGTTTTGCAAGTTCCCCATCACTATGGGCGGGAGGGCCTCCCCGGTATAGCTGTCATAAGAACCCAGGGAAGAGATATAGCTGCCGACAGCCGTATTGATCGACAGCGCCGCGCCGTCGGACGGAGCCTTGATCAGATACTTTGACAGCAGCACGTTTGAGGCCTGATAAGCCTTCAAAGCTGCCTCATACTGTTTCTGGGCGACATCCACATTCGCTTTCGCTACTTCAACGGCATTTTGTGCGGTATCCAGAACATCCTTGCTCACAGATTTTGGGTCCAGATCATAGGATTTTTTCTGCTTGTCCAGCGTATCCTGCAAACTTTTCAGGTTTGCCTTGGCGAGGCCGATCTGTTCCCTGGCAGATTCAGCCTGGGCTTTCTGTTGCTCGGCGGTCGCACGTTGCACGGAATCGTCCAGCATAAGCAGCGGTATCCCGGCTTTCACATGTTGCCCTTCCGCAACGAGGATCCGGGTGACAGTCCCTGGAACTTCAGGATAAATGTTGATATTTTCGCCGCTCGTCTGGTAGCTCTCGATGATTCCGTTGGCGTAGATTCCCTTTTCATACGGATTCGAGGCCGGCTTGAAAGCCGGGGGCAGCGGCTTTTGTTTGATACTGAATATATAGGCGCTAACGAACCCGGCCAGAATTCCTATGATTGCAAGCGCAAATAGCAGCTTATTTCTCATTGAATTCCCCCTTTTCAACTCCGGTTATCCTGCCATCTTCCATTTTCAATATCCGATCCGCATACTCATATATTCTGGCGTCATGCGTGACAATGATGATGCATCGCTTTTCATTCAGAATATTTTCCTTTACAAACGCCACGATTTTTCTACCCGTATCTCCGTCCAGAGATGCCGTCGGCTCATCAAATATCAGAAGATCCGGGCGACTGGAGATTGCCCTTGCAATCGCGACTCGCTGTTGTTCGCCGCCGCTCAATTTGACCGGCGGCAGTTCTGCTCTGTCTTTGAGTCCGACAATCTCCAGATTTTGCATGGCGATATTCAGGGCCTCATCCCAATCGACCTTCTTCAAAATCAGCGGGATCGCCACATTTTCCACCGTGGTCAGACGGGGAAAGAGGTGGTAGTCCTGAAATACGAAGCCAATCTTGTTCAACCTGAATTCGGCGATTTCATCATTGGTCAGGTTCCAGATATCCTTTTCCTCAACCGTTACGGTTCCCGAGTTAGGCCTGAGAATTCCGGAAATCATGCTGAGCAACGTTGTCTTGCCGCTTCCGGAGGGGCCGACGATGTAAAGCATTTCCCCTAAAAAAGCATCAAAACTCACGTCCCTCACCGCCATGGTTTTTGCGTCCCCCTCGCCAAACCACTTGGCGAGGCTGCTTGCCCTGACTGCCAGATTCGCCACGTCAGCTCCTGAAGATGTCGAACGGTTCTATCTTGACCACTTTCCTGATGCCGACATAGCTTGAAATTCCCGCTATGATGAGCACCATGACGAAAGCAATTCCAAGATTCGCATAGGCTATCTGCGCTGCATAATCCGGCAACCTGAGTCTTGCGGCCATTATGATTGCCGCAGCCAGGCCAACCCCGAGGCCATAGCCGATAAACGCGGTAATCGTTGCCTGAAACAGTATCATGGATACAAGTTCGCTCCCTTTTGCGCCGATCGCTTTCAGTGCCCCGAATTTCTCGAGATTTTCGAGTATGAAGGTATAAAAGGTCTGTCCGGATATGGATAATCCGACAATAAAGCTGATGAGGGTCATGATCAGGACATTGATGCCCATGCCGGTCTGATATTTATAGAAATCCGAAATCTTCTGAACGAATTCATCATCGGTGAGTGCTTGATAACCCAATTTCTGCACCTCCTGCTTGATGAAAGGAATGTCACTGCTGCTTTTCGGTTCAACCAGGATATAGGAGGTCGTGAATCGGGTTGACGGGATGTAGGTAATTGCCCTGTTGTAGGTCGTGTACAGTGTGGGAATCCCGAACAGGCCGGAAGAGGTGACTTTTGCCAAACCGACGACGACCCCGCGATTATCATTGATTTCAAATTCGGTGCCGATTTTCGGATTTTCGAGTTTTTTGAATTCGGCATCCTGCACGACGATAAAGCCGTTTTCCGCATAGATATCCTCGATTTTCCCTGCGATGAGTTGGGGCCTGCCAAATAGAGTGGAATCATCCAGCCCAATTACCGTCACGGCTTGATAGGTGCCACTTTTAAGTTTCACCAGCGCCGAGCCTGAATAAAGGGGTACCGCGTATTTGACGCCGTTTATGCTTCTGACAGCGTCCTGCACGTAATCCGGCATCGGAATGCTGCTGAGGGCGTTATTCACCGCCGGATCCATTACCCACATTTTTGCGCCTATGTTGCTGATGGTGGAGGATGATCTTGCCAGAATTCCGGCAAACATGGATGTCATCATGGTCATCAAAAAGACGGCAAAGGTAATCCCGACAAGCAAAGCAGCGAACTTTCCCTTGTCATTCACAAGCAGTTTGAAAGCGATTTTCAGGATTCCCTTCATTGCCCTTCCCTCTTGACATCAAATCAAATATTGGATTCCTGTCTTGTCTGATGGAAAAAGGCGAATCAAGGGGAAGTTGTGCACCTCAAGTCGGACACAACTACTGCACTTTTTTCCGCTATCAACCCAGACGATTGATCCCCTCTGAAGCAATTCACTTTAAAGAGACGCTACCTTCTCCCTCAAAAGTATCATCAGCCTGACCTTCGTCAGCCTACTCTCATCTATGACAGATTCAAGGTATCCAGCAATGCGCGCATCGCGCTGTTGATTACTGCCCTGAAGGCAAGGAAGGCGGAGGGGGTGGATTATAATAGGGTGAGGTGGGCGGCGCCGGCGGTTGCGAGTAAATTACCCGGGGCTGGTACAGAGACGCACGGGGAAGCTGGTTCCCCTTGGCATACATGCATTGCTCATACGCTATATCGTAGCGGCGCTGCGCCTCATGTCCACTGTATCGCGCCTGATTCGAGCCGATTGCCGCACCAGTCAGCATCCCGAAGGCGGCACCCGACCCGGCGCCTTCGTGCCCCCCTGCAAGCGCACCGGCAGCCGCTCCTATGGCGGTGCCGACCGCAGCACTTTTCACTGCGCTGTCAATTGCAGCCTGATTGGGCGACATGCCGATGGACTGTTGCGCAAATTGCCTGCACTCCCGTTCCTCGGCAACGAACAGCTCGAATGGCTTGCCCGGCGCAGGCATCACCGCCACACTCGGGCCATTCGGAATGGTCGCGCATCCTGCAAGTATTCCGATACAAGTTACTGCAATTATCGAACGCCGCATGGCTGTTCTCCTTCAGTTTGTGAACACAAAAAACGGTAACCAAAATCCCATATCGAACACGTCAAATATATCTCAAGCCTGAGTCGCTATGTATATTTCCAAACCTAACGTGCCGGCGCATTGTTCGGATCACTCGGCAAGTTTGCAGGTGGCGTAGCCGGGACGGTTTGCCACCCACTCGGGCATGAAGAGACATACGGGTAATAAGCATTGGCGGCGGCACAGAAATACCAGTACTGCACCGCCGGAGCTTCAACATTCGGCGC
>JBAUUR010000019.1:0-1874 GCA_049582805.1 Gallionellaceae bacterium
CGCGCGCAGCAGCCCGGCTTGCTGCCGGCGTTGCGCTAGCGCAGAAGCGCCAGCACTTCCGCCCCGCTCACCGGCCGATCGAGCGCGAGCGCGCCGAAATCGGCCTCGCCGACAAGCGCGTCCTCCAGCAGCCGATGATAGCGCCGCTTCTGCACTTCGACGGCGCCGAAGGTCTTCAGGTGATCGGTGACATATTGGGTGTCGAGCAGCCGGTAGCCGCCGGCGATGAGGCGTGCCACCAGATGCACCAGCGCGATCTTGGACGCGTCGCGCGCGCGGTGGAACATGCTCTCGCCGAAGAAGGCGCGGCCGAGCGAGACGCCGTAGAGCCCGCCCACCAGCGAAAGGCCGTCATAGACCTCGACGGTATGGCAATGCCCGTGCTCGAACAGGCTGCGGTAGATATTGCGGATGCGCATGTTGATCCAGGTGCGGGCGCGGTCTGGCTTTTCTTCGGCGCAGCCGTCGATCACCGCGTCGAAATCGCGATCCACCCAGACTGTGAACGGCGTCGTGCGCACGCTGCGCTTGAGCCGCGCCGGCAGGCGGAAACCTTCGAGCGGAATGATGCCGCGCATGTCCGGCTCGATCCAGTAGAGCGCCGGATCGTCGGCGCTTTCCGCCATCGGGAAGATGCCGCAGGCATAGGCCTTGAGCAGCACTTCCGGCGTGATCTCGATCGTTGAGTTTTCGCGATTGGCCATGCGGACCGGTATTCGGTGGTGGAAGTCTTCTTCTAGGCGCCGGCGGGCCGGCTGGGGAGCACAGATTTTAACCGGTCGATGACCATGACCCGATTAAATTGGCGAAAGATTGAACACAACTCGTGCACCATGCGTTGGTGGGTTGGGACCGGGGCCGCGGACGGCGGAACCGGAACTTGCGGGGGCAAGGCAAGTTGAGGGGACAGAACGATATGCCAGCGCGCCGAACAAACGTCTTAGTAGTCGAAGACGAGCTTCTCATCAGTACGCTCGTGACCGAAGTCCTGTGCGAGAACGGCTTTGCCGTGCACACGGTGGCGGAAGGCGAGGAGGCTTTGCGGTATCTGGAGTCCGGGGCCGAGGTGGACGTGCTGTTCACCGACATCAATCTGCTCGGGCAAATGGACGGCTCGAAGCTGGCGCAGCAGGTGCGCGCGCAGCGTCCGGAATTGCCGATCGTCTATTGTTCCGGGCGCTACTCGCCCTCGGCGCTGGCGCCGGCGGTGTCGCGCTCGATCTTCGTGCGCAAACCCTATAGCCCGGCGGAGCTGTGCCGGCTGTTGACGCGGCTGACGTCGACGGCGCACTGAAGGGGACGAATGTCCGCGCAAGCCGATTTGTCACAGCGCGCGGGCTCGCTACGCGGCGAGCAATATCGTGACATATGAATAACCAAGCCCGGCATTTCAGCCGGACTCCACCTCGATAGAACGGTCAATAGCTATAGAAATATGCGGCCACCAGCACGAGGCCGATCGTTACGATCAACAATGTCATTATCCCCGCGACGCTGCCGGTTATGTAGTCGTGGTGCTCGCCACGCATTGTCATCGGAATCTCCTTGGGCATTTTTTGTACCCACGAAGACCGGCACCACAGACCGGGGACTGGAGCGCGCCCTCGTCACGGGTCCCAGCATCCGCAGATTTGTTGGTTTCGTTTTGGCCTAAGGGCGCATACGCGCATTGCGTTAGATCAATGCGCCGGCCAAATCGGCGGCGTCTGCGGGATTGGTCGCAGCGCAGACATAATCGCGAGCGACACGACGATAACATGCCGTTATCGGACGCGGGCCGGCACTTCGAGATGATCGGTCAGCGTGGCCGGCGGCGCGACAGCGTGGCCTCGCCTCAGCTTTCCATCCCGCCGCGGGCGAGGAACTGCTCGAGC
>JBAUUR010000020.1:0-15971 GCA_049582805.1 Gallionellaceae bacterium
AATGTAGGCAAGAATATTCCGAAAATTGATTCAAAAGCTGAAGCATTCATGAGTAATTTACTGCTGATTGCTGCCAGCACGATTAATCCGACACGAGCCGCTGCATTTTTTACCAGAACGAAAATCAATGCCGACATAAATGCAATGAAGGTAATTGGCGTCGCTGCGTTCTCGGGAATGTTTGGAATCATCTTGAACTGATTAAGGGTAATCACTATTCCGGCGGCTAGCAGAAAGAGATAATCGTACCTGCCTTTGGAAAAATATTGTCTGTCATGCAACCAGCTGATTTCGGTCAGATAATGCAGGGGCCCTAAGAAAGCGTAGGCAAACAAAAATGTTTCAAACGGCTTAATGCAAGCAGCGATAGCTGCAACAATCATCATCCAGATGTTGAGATAATTGATTTGGTCAATGCTGAGTTTGATGGTCATATTCGTCCGCTGTGCGCAGTTTTATCATTTCCGGCGCACCAAGTCTGAAATTTGAACCAAGATAATACAATGCCTGGATTCCGCTGAAGGGGCGAACTGGTTAACGGAACAATGCCGCTGGTGCTGCAAATGGCCGGCCGGCTTTTTGTTTCGTCGTGGTGTGGTGATGCCGCATTAAGCAAACGCGGTTGCAAATTGGTTGCATTGCAAGAAACCAGCCAGGCCTGGGAAAGGCCCGCATCGCTGCAAGCCTTGTATTTATTGGTGCCGCTTGCCGGAATCGAACTGGCGACCTACGCGTTACGAGTGCGTTGCTCTACCAACTGAGCTAAAGCGGCGAAACCGTTGCCTCTGTATTACGAATCAGTTGCTCTACCGACTGAGCTACATCAGCAAACGGCGGCGATTATAATCGCTGGGCCGGGATGGGGCAATCAAGCTGCATTCCACCAGGTCTGGTAAGGGGCGGCATCGAATGGTTGCGGCTCGCCCGTTATTTCATTCAGCAGGATATGGGCGCTGGCCCAGGCCATGGTGACGCCATAACGAAAGTGTCCGCAGTTAAGATACAGATTGTCCAGTCCCGGATGGCGTCCGATGGCAGGAATGTTGCGCGGGGAGGCGGGACGCAAGCCGGCCCAGTGCTGCACCGGCGGCATGTTGCGCAGTTGCGGCAGCAGCATTCCTGCGCGCGCGCGCAGGTCGTCGCAGGCTGTCTGAGTCACGCTTTTGTCAAAGCCCACATCTTCCAGCGTGCTGCCGACCAGCAGGCAACCGTCGCGGCGCGGGATCAGATACAGGTCGCGTTGCAACACGATGTGGGGCAGGGGCGGGGCAGGGAATTTGAACTGCAGGATTTGTCCGCGTATCGGTTTGATGTCGATCTGCATGCCATGGCGACCCAGCACTTGTTGGCTCCATGCGCCGGATGCGACGATGTATTGATCGGCTTTCATTTCCCCGCAACGGGTGCGCAGCGAACGCACGCGTGCGGAATCGGCCTCGATATCCTGCACCGCGCAGTGTTCGATGATGCGGCCTCCGAGCAGTTCGACCTGTTTGCGCAGGGCATGCATCAACCTTGGGTTGCGCACCTGTGCCACGTCGGGAAGAAACAACGCTTCACCTTCCCATTCAACTCCTCTCTGGTCCGGGTTGGAAGGCAGCAGTTCCATTGTTACCTGATGCCCGCCACACCATAGACGTGCTGCCTGCGCATCGAACGGGGGCAGCACCAGCATGCCGCTCGCTTCATATTCGGGGTCGATGCCGGTTGCCTCGTGCAGCGACCGAGCCCATGCCGGAAACATTGCGGCGCCGAGGCTGGTCAGGCGCGTCACTTCTTCGGCATAGTCCCACGGGCACAGGGGCGACAGGATGCCGCCTCCCGCCCAGGACGATTCGCTGCCGCAGGCGCCGCGATCGAGGACAGTCACGCTGGCGCCATGCTGCAGAAGTTTCAGCGCGCTTGACAGCCCGATGACGCCTGCACCAATGATCAGGAAATCGGAATGCAACCTAGAACCTCAGTTGACGGAGAATTTTGCATCGCCTCATAACGGTGCATTGCTGCCAACCTGGCGACTGCGATTTTCAGGTACAAACGCTTTCCTGTCAGGTTGCGGCTGGATTGAGCGCCTTGGGCAGCGGGAAGATAACGTGCTCATTCACGCCCTGCAATTCCTGCACGTTCGCGATGCCCATTTGCCTCAGCCGTTCGATCACGTTCTGCACCAGCACTTCCGGTGCGGAAGCGCCGGCGGTGATGCCTATCTGTTGCTTGCCTTGCAGCCATTCGGCCTGCAACTCATCGGCATTGTCCACCAGATACGCCGGCACGTTCATGTTGCGCGCGACTTCGCGCAGTCGGTTGGAGTTGGAACTGTTGGGCGAGCCGACCACAATGACCAGGTCGCACAGTTGCGCCAGCAGCTTCACCGCATCCTGGCGGTTCTGTGTGGCATAGCAGATATCGTCCTTCCTGGGGCCGACGATTTTCGGAAACCGCGCCCGCAGCGCCTCGATGATGGTGCTGGCATCGTCCACGGACAAGGTGGTCTGGGTGACAAAAGCGAGATTGTTTTCATCCTTTACTTGCAGATGCTGCACGTCGTCAGGCGATTCGACCAGATACATGCCGCCGTTGCTTTGTCCCATGGTGCCTTCCACCTCGGGATGTCCGGCATGGCCGATCATGATGATCTCCTTGCCCTGTTCGCGCATGCGCGTGACTTCGACATGCACCTTGGTCACCAGCGGGCAGGTGGCGTCGAACACGGTAAGCCCGCGCGCTCCGGCCTCGCGCCTGACCGACTGCGCCACGCCGTGCGCGCTGAAGATCAGGATGCTGCGGGGAGGCACCTCGGCGAGGTCCTCGATAAAAATTGCGCCCTTGGCTTTCAGGCGGTCCACCACAAATTTATTGTGCACGACCTCGTGCCGCACATAGATGGGCGCGCCATGCAGCGCCAGCGCGCGCTCGACGATCTCGATGGCGCGATCCACTCCGGCGCAGAAACCTCTCGGGTTGGCCAGTAATACATTCATTGATTCTTCTCCGCTCTATGCATCCATCCATCCAGCAAAAGCAATGCAGCGCCGCAGGTGATCGCGGAATCGGCAAGATTGAATGCCGCAAAGTGATGTTCGTTCCAGTGAAAATCCAGGAAGTCCACCACGAAGCCGAACCGGATGCGGTCGATCAGGTTGCCCAGCGCGCCGCCCATGATGAACGACAGCGCAAAGCTGAAAAGTTTCTGCTGTGCATGCCTGCGCAGCAGGACGATAATCCAGACCGAAGCAATCACGGCAACCGCCGAGAACAGCCAGCGCTGCCAGCCGCCCGCATCATTGAGCATGCTGAACGAGGCGCCCATGTTGTGCGCCAGCACCAAATTGAAAAAGCCGGTGACGACCATGCCTTCGCCGTACACAAAATGGTTGCCGATGGCGGACTTGCTCCACTGGTCGAGGAGGATGACCAGCGCAGCCAGACCTAACCAGCGCAACATGCTTTGTTCCTCTTTACCACCCGCCTGCGCGGGAATGACAAAACTTGCTCAAGCATACTTCCGTGCCTCGCCCGCGCCGAACAAATTGGAAACACAACGGCCGCACAGCTTCGGATGCTGCGCATCCACGCCGACATCGGCGCGGTAATGCCAGCAGCGTTCGCACTTGGCGTGGGCGCTCGGGGTGACGATGACTGCCAGGCTTTCGCCGGTACTTTCGTGCAAGGTGGCACGCGAAGTGATGAATACGTATTTCAGGTCGTCCCCCAGCCGCTTGAGCGATTGGTACGCGTCTCCCGCAGCATGGATGTCCAGCTCGGCTTGCAGGGACGAACCCAGCAAGCCTTGCGCGCGTTTCTCCTCGATCTGCTTGTTGGCGATTTCCCTGATATTGCACACGTGCCACCAGGCATCCTCGAATTTGCCATTCACGCCGCTTTCCGGCAAAACATGCCACAGCTGTTCAAATACGCTCCCCGCGTTTTCTCCCGCGTGTGCGGCCCATACTTCTTCCGCAGTGAAGCTCAGGATGGGGGATATCAGACAGACCAGGCTGTGGACGATCTCGTGCAGGGCATTCTGCGCGGATCGGCGCGCAAATGAATTTTCGCCTGCGGTATAAAGGCGATCCTTGAGAATGTCGAGATAGAAGCCGCCCAATTCCTCCGAACAGAACGACTGCAATCTTTGCACCACCTGGTGGAATTCGTAACGCTCGTAATCGCTGCGCACATCGTCCTGTAATTTCTGAGTCAGCACCAGCGCATAGCGATCGATCTCCAGCCATTCGCTTACCGGAATCGCATGTTGCAGCGGATCAAAGTCGGCGATATTGGCCAGCAAAAAACGCAGCGTGTTGCGGATGCGGCGATAGCCTTCCACCACGCGCTTGAGAATTTCGTCGGAGATGGACAGCTCGCCGGAATAGTCCGTGGAGGCCACCCACAGGCGCAGGATGTCCGCGCCCAGCGTGTCGATCACTTTCTGTGGGGCGATAACATTGCCCCTGGATTTCGACATCTTGTGGCCGTGTCCGTCCACCACGAAGCCATGGGTGAGCAAAGCATCGTAAGGCGCGCGGCCATTCATCGCGCACGAAGTCAGCAGCGAGGACTGGAACCAGCCGCGATGCTGGTCGGAGCCTTCCACATACAGGTCGGCGGGGAAGCGCAAATCTTGGCGTTTCATCAGCACGGCGGCATGCGTTGTGCCGGAATCGAACCATACGTCCAGCGTATCGGTGAGCTTGCGGTAATGCGCCGCGTCTGCGCCGAGCAGGTCGGCGGAATTCAGGCGGAACCACGCTTCGATGCCTTCCTGCTCGACGCGTTGTGCCACCTGCTCCAACAACTCCGGCGTGCGCGGATGCAGTTGCCCCGTTTCCTTGTGCACGAAGAACGGCATCGGTACGCCCCAGTTGCGCTGGCGCGATACGCACCAGTCGGGGCGGCTTTTGATCATCGCTTCGAGGCGGGCGCGGCCCCATGCGGGAAAGAATTGGGTGGCTTCGACGGCCTGGCTGGCAAGCTGGCGCAGACTCAGTTCATCATGCTGCGTCCGCGCCGCTCCATGCTCGCGCTTTTCCTGTACCAGATCGTCCATTGCCAGCGACAGGTTCTGTCCTCTGTCCCCTGTCCGCTGTCTCCTGTTGTCCATCCCGATGAACCACTGCGGCGTCGAGCGGAAGATGATCGGCGTCTTGTGGCGCCAGCAGTGCGGATAGCTGTGCTGTACTTTTTCCAGGTGGAATAAATGACCGCTGGCTTGAAGCGCCTCGATCACCACATCATTTGCCTTCCACACGAACAGGCCCGCCAGGGCGGTGTCGCCGACCGCAGGCGTGCCGGAGATGAACTTGCCGTCGTCGCCCACCGGATTGTCGCTGGGCAAGTCGTATTTCTGCCCGACGAAGTAGTCGTCCAGGCCGTGCGCCGGAGCGGTGTGTACCAGCCCGGTACCGGCTTCCAGCGTGACGTGCTCGCCGCAGATGATCGGCACGATGCGCTCGTAGAACGGGTGCTGCAGCGGCAGCATCTCCAGCGCCGCGCCCTTGCACACACCGGCGACGTGCGCGCCCTCCGCCAGTCCGTAGCGGGCGAGGCAGGCGCCAGCCAGTTCGGCGACCAGCACCAGATAGCCTTGCGTGGTATGGATCAGACGATACTCGTGCTCGGGATGCACGCTCACCGCCTGGTTGGCGGGCAGCGTCCACGGCGTGGTGGTCCAGATCATCGCATACACTTTGGCATCGCCCGGCAAGGACACGCCAAACGCTCTGCCCAGCGCTTCGTTGTCCTTCACCTCGAAGCCCACGTCGATCGCGACTGATACCTTGTCCTCGTATTCCACCTCGGCCTCGGCCAGCGCCGACTGGCAATCCAGGCACCAGTTCACCGGCTTGCGCCCCTGGTACAGATAGCCGCGCTCGAAAATTTTGCCGAGCGCGCGAATGATGTCGGCCTCGGTCCCGAAATCCATGGTCAGGTAGGGATGATCCCAGTCGCCCAGCACGCCGAGGCGGATGAAATCCTTCTTCTGCCGCTCGATCTGCTCGGCGGCGTAGGCACGGCACAGTTCGCGGAATTGCGCGGGCGGGATGTTCTTGCCGTGCTTTTTCTCCACCTGCAGTTCAATCGGCAGGCCGTGGCAGTCCCAGCCGGGCACATAGGGCGCATCGAAGCCTGCCAGGGTTTTCGATTTGACGATGATGTCCTTCAGCACCTTGTTCACCGCATGGCCGATGTGGATGTCGCCGTTGGCATATGGCGGGCCGTCGTGCAGGATGAACGTCGGGCGCCCCTTGCTTGCTGCGCGGATTTTCTGGTAGCGCTGCTGCGCCTGCCATTGCGCCAGCATCAGCGGCTCGCGTTTGGCGAGATCGCCGCGCATCGGAAACGGGGTTTCCGGAAGATTAAGCGGGTATTTGTTGTCTGCCATAATTTATTTCAAACCACTGTTTGGCCTGCTCTACATCAACTGATATCTGCCGCGTCAAACTTTGCAAATCGGGAAACCTGGCTTCATCGCGCAGCTTGTGCAGGAAATCCACACGCAGGTGCTTGTTGTAAATCTGGCGCGAGAAATCGAACAAGTGCACTTCCAGTACCGGCTTGCCATTCTGCCGCACCGTCGGGCGCACACCCAGGCTGGCCACGCCCCGAATGCTCGGCATGTCTTCGCCCTGCACCCGCACCACGAAGATCCCGGCCAGCGGCGGACGGTTGTGTTGCAACTGGATGTTGGCGGTCGGGAAGCCGATCTGCCTGCCCAGGCCGTCACCGTGCTCCACGCGCCCGCTGATGCTGTATGGCCGCCCCAGGTAGGACTGCGCCACATCCATCTTTCCCTGCGCCAGCGCCTCACGCACCGCGGTGCTGGAAATGCGTACGCTGTCATGCAGCACGCTATGCATGGCATGTACTTCGAATTGGTGCTGCCTGCCGATGCTTTGCATCAGCGCAAAATCCCCGCTGCGCTTGCTGCCGAAGCGGAAATCATCGCCGATCAGCACGAACTTCGCGCCCACCCCGCGATGCAGCAGCTGGGCGAAATCCTCCGCGCTCATTTGCGCAAACCGCTGGTTGAAGCGGCAGATATGCACGCGGTCAATGCCCAGCGACGCGAACAGCTCCAGCTTCTCGCGCAGGCTGGTCAGCCGCGGCGGCGCCTGTTGCGGCGTGAAGAATTCGCGCGGATGCGGCTCGAAGATCACCACCGCCGTCGGCAGCCCGCGTTCCTGTGCCGCCGTGCGCAATTGCGTGAGCATGGCCTGATGACCCAGATGCACACCATCGAAATTTCCGATGGTCAATGCAACCGGCTGGAAAATACTGGGATGGAGTCCGCGAAAAATCAGCATAAGGGCGCGGATTATACCAGAGGGCAACGGCCGGGACTTCCGCCTCTCCCTTGCATTATGAAGCTCGAAGCGCTAGCGAGCAGACGGTTTGGGAATGATGAGTGGGTTTCTTGAATATCCAGTCATTATGGTACATCGACCCTTCGGATTCCTTGATGATTTTCTGCATGAATGCGCTGTCTATCCGCAACGCAGCAGTTGGGATGAAATGTGGATTTTTGGAGATGCCCTATAACTCCAGGGCATTGCCTTTACAGGTGTGCGCCTGTTGCAGCCGAGCCAGCGCCGGCAGCAGATTGAGTCCGGTATTTTGCTTTAGCATTACGGCTTTTTCGTGCAAATCGTCCAGTTCGATATGCACCGGATGGCCGGTTGCGGCAAAGGCAATGACGTTGCCGCTGTCGCAGGAAGGGAAGGCCAGCGCTCGGCCGCCGAATGCATGGTTGATGCGCTCCATGCTGGCCTTGAAACCCCGGCTGCGGCCGAACAGATTGACCGCCATGATGCCATTGCTGCCCAGGCGGGCGCGGCATGCCAGATAGAACGGCAGCGTGTCGAGGCCGCCCGGCCTGGCCTCGGCGTCGAAGCCATCGACCAGAATCAGGTCCCAGGTCTTTTCGCTGGCCATCACAAAATCGACGCCGTCGCCGATCACGATGTTCAGCCGCTTCGGATCTTCCGGCAGTTTGAAAAATTGCCGCGCGGCGGCGACCACGTCAGGCTCGATCTCCACCACCGTGAGTTTCGCCAATGGATAATTGCGGTACACGAACTTGGTCAGCGAGGCGGCGCCGAGGCCGATCAGCAGCACCTTGCGCGGGAAGCGCGACTCGTCGCGCAGCAATAGACTCGCCATCATCTCCCTGGTGTAGTCGAGTTCCAGGTTCCACGGGCGCGCGATGCGCATCGCGCCCTGGATCCAGTCCGAACCGAAATGCAGCGTGCGCACGCCGGCTTCTTCGCGGATGTCTATCGGGATTGTCATATTCATGTAGGGTGCGCTTGCGCACCCAGCATAGTCTCAACGTTGGGTCATGGTGCGCAAGCGCACCCTACGCCGCGAGATGGAATCGCAGGGCGCATTTGTGCACCCTGCATGCGCGACCCAAAATCTATCGGGATAGCCATTGGTTCAACAGCCACCTTGCCAATTCGGTGACCTCACTTGCCGTCATGCCGACGGCAACGCCTTTTTCCGCCAGCGCGTCGCCCGCTGCGCCGTGCAGGTGCACCGCCAGCAGCAGCGCCTGATCCGCATCCAGTTCCTGCGCGATGAAGGCGGCGATCATGCCGGTCAGCACGTCGCCCATGCCGGGCGCGCTCATGCCGGGGTTGCCGGTTTGGTTGAGCCAGGTTTTGCCGTCGCGGGTTACGCACACGCTGCCCGCGCCCTTGAGCACGACGGCGCATTGCAGATTTTCCGCAAGCTGATGCGCGGCATCGGTGCGGGCGGCCTGTACTGCCGCCGTGGTCCAACCGAGCAGGCGCGCCGCTTCGCCGGGGTGGGGCGTGATAATGGTGGCGGCCTTGCGCGCGCGCAGGTCGTCCTGCAAATCGGGATGGCGCGCGAGCAGGTTGAGCGCGTCGGCATCCAGCACCAGCCGCGCCTTCAGCCTGAGCAGATCGGGCAGGAGTTTCTGCGCGGCTATCGAAGTGCCCATGCCGCAACCGACGGCGAGCACAGAAATGATCATGTTTTTCACGTTCGCCCCCTCGCCCGCTTGCGGGATAACCAGCGACTTGGCTGCGGTCTTTTGCAGCTTGGTCGAATGGCTAGTTGTTTCATTCAGAGGGTTGGGGAGAGGCCGTTGGCGAAGTAAGTCTGCCGCGCTGTGCAACATCAGTTCCGGCTGAACCATATCCACTGCCGGCGCGTTATTCGTCAGCAGGCCGACATGCACGCAGCCCGCGCCCAGCCTGAGCGCGGCGCGCGCGGCCAGCAATGGCGCGCCGACCATGCCGGAAGCGCCGCCGATCACCAGGACGGTGCCGAACTGGCCCTTGTGGCTGTCGAGCGGGCGCGGCTTGAGGAAGGTGGCGACCTGTTTTTGTGTGATGGTTTGAATGCGTTTGCTCATATTCCAATGGGCGACGGGCTGATGGATGCCCATAGTATAATCGCGCTTCGTCATTTCATCGCATCCGAATCCCAGGATAATGCCCATGTTCCGAGTTTCCGCCGGCAAAGCTGCGCTCTCGTCGTTCCGTCTCGAAAAGCTGCGCGCCGCCCTCAGGGAGGTCGCGCCCAGCGTGGCGCTGGTGGACACGCGTCACTGGTATTTCGTGGCGTTCAGCAGGATGGCACTGGGCAAGGGCGATGCAGCGTTGCTGGATCGGCTGCTCGGGCTGGACGGCGCGGCAGGAGAGCCGGAAGAAGCCGACAAACTCGAGCGCCTGCTGGTGGTGCCGCGCCTCGGCACGATTTCGCCGTGGTCGTCCAAAGCCACCGACATCGCGCAGCATTGCGCGCTGCCGCAGGTGGAGCGCATCGAGCGCGGCGTGGCGTATTACTTCAAGACAAAAAATGGCAAGGTGCTGACCGAAGCGGAGCGCCAGGCGCTGCTGCCGCTGCTGCATGACCGCATGACGGAATCGGTTCTGACTGCTCCTTCGGCCAGGCTCAGCGCCGGTTTTGACGGCGCGGCGGACAAGATATTCCGACACGGCACGCCGCAGCCGTTCAACAGCGTGGACATCCTCGAGGGCGGCAAAGCCGCGCTGGAGGCAGCCAACCGCGAGATGGGGCTGGCGCTCTCCACCGACGAGATCGATTATCTGCTCGAAAATTTCCAGTTGCTGAAACGCAATCCCACCGACGTGGAGCTGATGATGTTCGCGCAGGCCAATTCGGAGCATTGCCGCCACAAGATATTCAACGCGGACTGGGTGATAGACGACGAGCAGCAGGCGCTGTCGCTGTTCGCCATGATCCGCAACACGCACAAGCTGCATCCGGCAGGGACGATGGTGGCATACTCCGACAATTCTTCCGTCATCGAAGGCGCGACGGTTGAACGCTTCTACCCCCGCGCCGACGGCGTCTACGCCTTCAGCTCCGAACTGACGCATACGCTGATGAAGGTGGAGACGCACAACCATCCCACCGCCATCGCGCCGTTCGCGGGCGCAGCGACGGGCGCGGGCGGCGAGATCCGCGACGAAGGGGCGACCGGTTCCGGCTCCAAACCCAAGGCAGGGCTGACCGGTTTTTCGGTTTCCAATTTGAACATTCCCGGGTTTGTGCAGCCGTGGGAGAAATACGGCCCCCTCCCCAATCCACCCCCGATGGGGGAGGGAGCAGAACCCTCTCCCATCGGGGGTGGGCCGGGTGGGGGAACAAGCTATGGAAAACCGTCCCGCATTGCCTCCGCCCTGCAAATCATGCTCGACGGCCCCATCGGTGGCGCGGCATTCAACAACGAATTCGGGCGCCCGATCCTGGCCGGATATTTCCGCACGTTTGAACAAACCGTCAACGGCGAGATGCGCGGCTACCACAAGCCCATCATGCTGGCGGGCGGCATCGGCAACATCAGGGCGGAGCATACGCATAAACATTCATTGCCGGCGGGCGCGCTGCTGATCCAGCTCGGTGGCCCCGGCATGTTGATCGGCCTGGGCGGCGGCGCGGCTTCCAGCATGGACACCGGCGCGAACGCCGAGAACCTCGATTTCGATTCGGTGCAGCGCGGCAATCCCGAGATGCAGCGCCGCGCACAGGAAGTGATCGACCGCTGCTGGCAGATGGGTGACGACAATCCCATCCTGTCGATCCACGATGTCGGCGCGGGCGGCCTCTCCAATGCGCTGCCGGAACTGGTGCATGGCGGCGGCAAGGGCGGGCACGTCGAGTTGCGCGCGGTGCCGAGTGAAGAACGCGGCATGTCGCCGATGCAGATCTGGAGCAACGAGGCGCAGGAGCGCTATGTGCTGGCCATCAGCCCGGATCGGCTGGATGAATTCAAGGCGCTGTGCGAGCGCGAGCGCTGCCCGTTTGCCGTACTGGGCCACGCCACCGTCGGCGACCAGTTGACGGTGCATGACGCGGAATTCAGCAACCATCCGGTCAACATGCCGCTGTCGGTGCTGCTCGGCAAGCCGCCGAAGATGATGCGCAAGGTGAAGCGCGAATCTGTCCGGTTGCCCGCATTCGACACGAGCAGCATTCCATTGCGCGAAGCCCTGGAACGCGTGCTGCGCCTGCCTTCCGTGGCGAACAAGACTTTCCTGATTGCCATCGGCGACCGCACCGTGGGCGGCATGACCGCGCGCGACCAGTTGGTCGGCCCGTGGCAGGTGCCGGTGGCCGATGTGGCGGTGACGCTGATGGGATTCAACACGTATCGCGGCGAGGCGTTTGCGCTTGGCGAACACACCCCCATCGCGGTCATCAACGGCCCCGCCTCCGGACGCATGGCGGTAGGCGAGGCGATCACCAACATCGCCGCCGCGCGCATCGAAAAGATCGGCCACATCAAGCTTTCCGCCAACTGGATGGCGGCGGCGGGACATCACGGCGAGGACGCCGCACTGTTCGACACCGTCAGGGCGGTCGGCATGGAATTATGTCCGCAACTCGGCATCAGCATTCCGGTGGGCAAGGATTCGATGTCGATGAAGACCAGCTGGGTCGAAGAAGCAGTTCCCTCCCCCTCCGGGGGAGGGCTAGGGAGAGGGAGCGCCCTTGGCGACGGAGCAATTCGCAAGGAAGTCACCGCACCGCTGTCGCTCATCGTTTCCGGCTTCGCGCCCTGCGTGGACGCGCGCCAGACCCTCACGCCGCAACTGGCCGCCGATCTCGACACCGTGATTCTGCTGATCGACCTCGGCCTTGGCAAGGATCGCCTGGGCGGTTCGGCGCTGGCCCAGGTATATAACCAGATTGGCAATGCCGCGCCCGATATGGACGATGCGCACAGGCTGAAAACCTTCTTCGAACTGATCCAGCGCTTCAATGCCGATGGCAAGTTGCTGGCCTACCACGACCGTTCCGACGGCGGCATGCTGGTGGCGCTGCTGGAGATGGCGTTTGCGTCGCATATCGGGCTGGACATCAACCTGGACGAGACGGGCCGCGACAACATCAGCTCGCTGTTCACGGAAGAACTCGGCGCACTGGTTCAGGTGCGCAACGCCGACCTCCCCGGCCTGCTGAAGCAATGCTACGAGGCGGGCATGGTCGAAACGCACCCGGTGGCGAAATTGAACACCAGTGGTGAGATCGTGATCGTCAGTCACGGCAGGGAACTGTATCGCGAAAATGCGATAGCCTTGCAACGCATCTGGTCGGAGACGACTTTCCGGATGCAGCAGCTGCGCGACAATCCCGCCTGTGCGCAACAGGAATACGACCGCATTCTCGATGCGGCTGACCCCGGCCTGTATGTGCAGCTGACTTATGACCCGGACAAAGAGGATGACCAGTTCCTTCCCCCGGGCAGGGGGAAGGGTAGGATGGGGGTGGAAAATAAGAGTGTACGCCAGACTTCTACCCCCTCTGATGGAACTACTAGCCAGCTGACTTGGCTGTCCAACAACGACAGCCAAGTCATTGGTTACCCAACCCTCCCCCTGCAAGGGGGAGAGCTTGCGAGGGGGCAGAACATTTTCTCCCGTCCCAAAATCGCCATCCTGCGCGAGCAGGGCGTGAACGGCGAGGCCGAAATGGCGGCGGCGTTCGACCGCGCCGGATTTGCGGCGGTGGATGTGCACATGAGCGATATCATCGCCGGCCGCGTCAAACTGGCCGATTTCAAGGCTGTCGCGGCCTGCGGCGGCTTCTCCTTCGGCGATGTGCTGGGCGCGGGCGAGGGCTGGGCCAAGTCCATCCTCTTCAACCCGAGGGCGCGCGACGAGTTCGAGGCATTCTTCAATCGCAGTGATACGTTTGCGCTGGGCGTGTGCAACGGCTGCCAGATGATGAGCAACCTGCACGAGATCATCCCCGGCGCGGACGACTGGCCGCATTTCGCGCGCAACCAGTCCGAACAGTTTGAGGCGCGCTTCGTGATGGTCGAAGTGCAGAAATCTCCATCAATTTTGTTCGCCGGTATGGCCGGCAGCCGCATGCCCATCGTCGTGGCGCACGGCGAAGGCTACGCCGATTTCGGCGATGCGAAAAAACTCAAAGCCGCGCAACCGCTGGTGACGCTGCGCTACGTGGACAACACCGGCAAACGTACCGAAACCTACCCGCTCAACCCCAACGGCTCCCCGCAAGGCATTACCGGCCTGACTACGCCGGACGGACGCTTCAGCATCATGATGCCGCACCCCGAGCGCGTGTTCCGCGCTGTGCAGAACTCGTGGCATCCGCGCGAGTGGAATGAGAACGGCGCATGGCTGCGCATGTTCCAGAATGCGCGGAGGTGGGTGGGTTAGAGGTACCCCTCACTTGCAGGGAGAGTGTTAGGGAGAGGGTAGAAACTCTGCATCTCCACTGTTCTACCCCCATCCCAGTTGCCCCTCGCTTCGCTTTCCCACTCTCATAAGGGAAAGGAACGAAAACCAATTGCCTTTAGGCGGCTCACGATTTTATCTGCGCCTTTGAGGGCCTCACCCAATAAATCCCAACCTTTCAACCGAGGCACACTCACCCCTCTGTTATCATTGCGCCATGCTCAACATCCTGAATTTAACTTACCTGCAAGCCGGCATCCCGCTATTCCAGCAAGCCAATCTGCAGGCGTTCGCCAACCAGCGCATCGGCCTCGTGGGCAAGAACGGCTGCGGAAAATCCACGCTGTTTCGCCTGATCCGCGGCGAGATCAAACCCGACGGCGGCGAGGTCTCGCTGCAAAGCGGCAAGACCATCGCCTTTGTCGAACAGGAGATCGCCAGCTCCGCGCAGCCCGCGCTGGAGTTTGTGCTGGACGGCGACGTGCAGTTGCGCCAACTGGAAGCAATCCTGTCGCAGGCACAGCATGACGCCGCCTGGTTTGAAGCGCAGCAGCAGTATGAGTCCATCGATGGCTATGGCGCCCCAGCGCGTGCCGCGCAACTGCTGAACGGGCTGGGCTTCGACACCGACAGTTTGCAGCGGGAGGTAGCCAGCTTCTCCGGCGGCTGGCGCATGCGCCTGAACCTGGCGCGCGCGCTGATGCACCGGGCCGACCTGCTGCTGCTCGACGAGCCGACCAACCACCTCGATCTGGAAGCGATAATCTGGCTGGAGCAATATCTGGCGCGCTATCCCGGCAGCATTTTGCTGGTTTCGCATGACCGCGAATTCCTCAACGCCACCGTCAACCGCATCGCCCATGTGCACGATTGCGTGATCGACAGCTATACCGGTGATTACGACAGCTTCGAGCGCGCCCGCGCCGAAAAGATCGCCCAGCAGAATCAGGTGTTCCAGACGCAACAGGCGAAGATCGCGCATCTGGAAGATTTTGTGCGCCGCTTCCGCGCCAAGGCCACCAAGGCCAAGCAGGCACAAAGCCGCGTCAAGGCACTGGAGCGGCTCACGCGCATCGCCCCGGCGCATGTCACCGACGGCCACTTTGAACTGGAGATCGAGGCGCCGGAACGCAGCCCCGACTTGTTGCTGCGCGCGGACAAGATGGGCTTCGCCTATGGCGACAAAAAATTATTCCAGAACGTCGACATGGTGCTGCGCGCCGGTGCGCGCATCGCGCTGTTGGGTCCCAATGGTGCCGGCAAATCCACGCTGATCAAGCTGCTGGTCGGCGAAGTTGCGCCCACCTCGGGCACGCTGGAGATCACCCCGGACATCCGCATCGGCTACTTCGCCCAGCATCAGCTGGAAAACCTCGACAGCGCGGCCACGCCGCTGCAGCACATGGAGCGCATCGCCCCGAAGGAAACCACACTGGCGCTGCGTACCTTCCTCGGTCGCTTCGGCCTGGCCGCAGACAGCGAAGACCGTCCGGTGGCGAGTTTTTCCGGCGGTGAAAAAAGCCGGCTCGCGCTTGCCTTGCTGGCTTGGCAAAAGCCGCATCTGCTGCTGCTCGATGAACCCACCAACCACCTCGATCTGGACATGCGCGATGCATTGACGCTGGCGCTGGAGGAATACACCGGCGCGGTGGTGCTGGTGTCCCACGACCGCAGCTTGATCCGCGCCGTGGCCGACGAACTGTGGCTGGTTGCAGACGGCGACGCGAAATTGTTCGACGGCGACCTGGAAGATTACAAAGCGTGGATCGAGACCCGCCGTCCGCGCGAGGCCGCGCCAATCAAGCCGGATAAACTGGCCAAGCCGGATAGACCAGGCCAGCCCGCCGCGCCCAGGCCCAACCGGAAAGCGTTGCAGTCCAAACAGACCAGGCTTGAAACCGAGCTGAACAAGGCGCAAACCGAACTGAGCGAGATCAACCGCCAACTCGGAGACCCGGCCACCTATACTGAATGCAGCGGCGACTTCATCGCCAACCTGAATGCCCGGAGAGAAATCCTGGAAAGCAAGGTTGCGGAGCTGGAGGAGAGTTGGCTCGAGATGGAGATGAGTCTGGAGGGGGCGGGGTAGGGTGGTGCGCTGGTCAGGGTGGCAGTAGAGGATATAGTGACAAGATACCCACATCGCTATCGATTGATCCAGGCCGCAAGGTCACTATATCCTGCAGTTCTTGGCAACATCCTCCCCTCCCCCTTGCACCCGCAGGGGGTAGGCCGTGGTTGTAAAGCCGCTAAAGCGGCAACAACCAC
>JBAUUR010000021.1:0-26576 GCA_049582805.1 Gallionellaceae bacterium
TTGCCGCTGCCGCACGGGCATGGATCGTTGCGTCCGGTCTTGCTCATGATATTGCGCTCGCCCATGATGCCCGCTCGTGCTGGTTTTCCAGCCACCGTTCGAACATCTCAAAGTAGGCATTCTCCAGAGATATGGCCAAGCCCTTTGCATCGCACAGCGGGCTGGCGGCCATCCGCTCGCGCTGACCGGGACGCAGCGCCTTGCGTAGGCCCACGTCCCGTGCAAGTGTTACAACCTTGTCCACATATTCCTCTTCGGAGCGGGCTATCCATTCCGGGTGGCCGATGGCGTTTAGCATCGTGGCAGTAAATCTCGAAGTCGCGCACTCTCCCAAGGCATGGATGACCGGCGCTCCCATCCACAGCGCGTCACAGGTGGTGGTGCCGCCGCCATGTCCACCGACCGGATCAAGCGAAATGTCCAGACGGTTGTATTGCGCCATGTAATCTTCCCAGTCCGAATCACGCTGGAGTTCAATGCGTTCCGATGTCACACCCTGGTCAGCCATGACATCCAGAATACGCTGGCGATTCCCCTCATCGGCCAGATCATGGTTCTTGAGTAGCAGCCGTCCTTCCGGCAAGGCGTGGAGTATCCGGGCCCAAAGGGTCAGGGTCGCTGGTGTCAGTTTGCCCAGATTGTTGAAGCTGCCCACCCACACCGAGCCATCACCGGCAGGACGCCAATCCGGTTCTGGTGCATCGGCTATGGTCTTGTAGGAGACCCACACCCGCGGCAGTCGCCAGACCCGCTCGCAGAAGTGGCTGTCCGTTTCGGGCGGGGTCAGGATTGCATCGCCGATCAAATAATCCATCTCGGTCAGTCCCGTGCTGGCGAAATACCCCAGATAATGCGCCTGCACCGGTGCCGCGCGGCGCGCAAAAACCCCCAGACGGTTGTGCTGTGTATGGCCGGACAGATCAACCAGCACATCAATGCCATCCGACTCGATACGATCCCGGATTGCGGCGTCGGGGATCCCCGCGACGGGAATCCAGTGTTCCACCAAAGCCTGCAACCGCTCCGTCACCGCATCCCGCATTCCGTTGGCCGAATAGGCAAACAACTCTATCCGCGCGCGGTCATGATGGGCGAAAAGCTGTTCGATGAAATAGCTCACCGGGTGCTGGCAGAAATCTCCCGACACATACCCCACCCGCAACCGTCCGAAGACCGGCGGCGGGCGCCGGAAAATTCTGTCGCGCGCCAGTTGGCGGTCATGCGCGGGCACGCAGGCCCGTTCCCAGTTGCGGGCGAGGGAAAGATATTCATGGGGATCGAGCGAACCGTGGTAACCGTGAAGGTACAGCAAGCTGCTCTGCGTAATTGGATTGTCCGGCTTTAGCGACAGCGCCCGATTAATACTCTCAACCGCTGAATCCAGCTTGCCTTGCGCCCGCAGGGTATTCCCCAGATTGCCGTGCGCTTCGGCATAATCGGGCCTGAGTGACAACGTCCTGTGATAGCTTTCAGCCGCAGCGTCGAGCCTGCCCAGAGCCTGAAGTGTTACCCCCAGGTTGAAGTGCGCCTCGGTCATGTCCGGTTTGCGCAAGAGCGCTTTCTGGTAGTTTTCAACCGCCGCGTCAAGCCGACCCTGGCCCTTGAGCGTATTTCCCAGGTTGATGTAACAGATCGGGTCGGACGGATTTGCACGGATCGCCCGGCCGATCAGTCCAACGGCGCTCTCGTAATTGCCCGACTGAAGGGCGATAACGCCAAGAAAATGCAGCGCATCCGGGTGATCGCGCTCGACCTGGAGTATTTGCCGATAAATCGATTCTGCCTGGAGCAAACGCCCGGCCTGATGGTGCTCAAAAGCTTCCTGAATGGCCTCGGCTGTTGACAATAATTTTTTGGAGCGATTGCCTGCTGCGGGGATCTCTGCGCGCAGCAGACAGCATTGCTGGTATTTTTTGCCGCTGCCGCACGGGCAGGGATCGTTGCGACCGGTTTCCTTCATGATATGCCGTGGGCTTGTGGCGATCGCCCATTCCCCTTTCCGGCCGCCCTGAAAACATTATCAGATTCAACCTCCAGCCGAGCGTAAATCCGCCGCATGATCTGCATTGCCCGCATCACATATCCGCGAATGGCTGTCCCGCCCGGTTGTTTCCCGGGGCGCCGCTGCGGATGTTGTAAACCTTTCCTTTCACCCCGGCCTGCGGCGGCTCAATGATCCAGGTTTGGGTGCTGTCAGTTATCGGATCAACCGGCAGCGCCCGCAAATAATTCTTTTCGACCAGTTGCTCAAGCGATTCGGGATATTGCCCGGTATCGCCATAGAACTTGTCTATGGTCTCGCGGGTGGCATGCAGATTCTCGGCCAGCGTGGTTTCCTTGGCCACGTCGATGCTTTTAAAATAGTGCGGCAGCGCAACTGATAGCAGCAAGGCGATGATCGCCAGCACAACCAGCAACTCGATCAGTGTGAATCCGGCAAAACCACGGCGTCTTTTTTCCGGATGCCTGCAAACAGCCATACCAGCAGCGTCATTCATAAGCCTCACCATTTCGAATAAGGTACGCCATTCAAGCCAGCTTTCGATGAGGTGGAATAAACATCATAAATGTCCTCTCCCTCCTGGGGGTCGGAGGCTTCGCTAGCGTAGCTGCGTTTGCCCCATGACTGCTCGTCAGTCAGTGTCGTATCGGGCTGCATCGGATCACGCGGGATGCGGCGCAAAAAAAATATTTTTGCATGCTTGGGATCGCGCTGGTCCGGCAGCCCCTGCACCAGAATATCCAGGTCTTTCGGATAACCGGGGGTTCCGGCCGGTTTGGGTATCCTTCCGTCATCGGCTGCCTGCTTGTAGCTATCAATGCCATGGCGGATTTCCCATAGCGCATGCCGCAGCTCCTGTTCCTTGCCCCGCTGCAACTCGACTTGCGCCACAGGCATGACCAGCAACGCGAGCACGCCAAGAATGGCCAGCGTGACCAGCAGTTCGATCAGCGAGAATCCGCAATATCCCGGACGTTGGCGACTGCTCTTTGTGCCTGCTGATTCGGGCCGCCCCAGCACGCCCCAAGCAATCCGCAGGGACATCCGCTGGCAAGCCTGCGTCGGCAGAGGGTTGGTCACCACGTTCCTGCTTGGCATCTGGCCTCTCACTCGTCAGTCTGTGGTTGCGTCGCCTTCTCGACGCCAGCCTCACCATCCGCAGGTGGTGCTGTCGGACTGGGTTTAAGATCAGGCGCGACGTCCGCCGGTTTCGCGGCACCGGGTTCAGGCGGCGCTGTCACCTCGGCAACTGGCGCGGCGCGTGTCCTGAGTGAAAAATCGGGGCGGCGACGCAAACTGTTTTCCGTGCCGCTCAAAAACTCCGATGCTGCGGCATCCGGTCGCTTGATGTTGCGGATCAGGTGGGGGGTGATGGACAGGACAATTTCCGTCTTGGTGCCATCGTGCAGCGTGCTGCCGAACAAACGGCCGAGAATCGGAATGTCTCCGAGACCGGGAAATTTGTTGGCCGTGCGCTGGTCTTGATCGTTGATCAGGCCGGCCAGCACCTGATTCTCCCCGTCTTTCAGGCGCAGCATGGTATTTGCAGTGCGGGTGCCGATCGTGTAGGCCACCGTGCCATCAGCCGTTGTTTGCGTACTGATGATACTGCTGACATCGAGTCCGATGCGGATCGCCACGTCATCATCAAGATAGATGGTCGGTTCCACTTCCAGCTTCAGGCCCACATCCAGATAATTGATGGCTTGCGAGATGATGGTTCCGTTCGCGCTCGGAACCGCCGAACTCGTGATGCTTGGCACCCGCTCGCCGATCACGATCTTGGCCTTTTCGTGATTGAGCACGCGGATGCGCGGATTGGCCAGGATATCGGCATCCGTATCCACCTTCTGGGCATTGATCGTGACCGGATTGAGAGTCGCGCCCACGGAATTCTGGTTGAGATTGCGCAAATCGGCCAGCGTCAGCGTCGCCCCCCCCGTAGTCGACAGCGGCGTAAGCGTCAGGCTGCCGGGCAGGTTAACGCCGAGTTGCAGCAGCTTCTCGCGCGAAACTTCGAGGACTTCGACTTCCAGCATCACTTCGGGCTCCGGGACATCCTGTGTGGCAATCAGTTTTTCGGCCAGGCGCATGGCCTCCGGACTGTCCCGCACGATAAGCATGTTCAGCTTGTCATCTACAACCACATCATGCACTTTGATGATAGTCTTGAGCGTATCCGCGACGGCACTGGCCTTGGCATTCGCCAGCAGGAAGGTCTTGACGACCATCTGCTGGTAGTTCTTCTGCTTGTCTGCGCTGTCCGGATAGATCAGCAGCGTGTTGGCATCCATCACCTGCTGCTCGAGCTGGTTGGTCAACAGCAGATAATAGATTGCCGCCTCGATCGTGCTGTCTTTCAGGAAAATCGAGGTCTTCTGGTCGACCTTGACGTCCTTGTCGAACAGGATGTTGAGGCCGGAAGTACGCGCAATCACCTCGAATACCTGCTTGAGTGACGCATCCTTGAACTCGATCGATATGGGCTGCTTGTAGGCTGCCGCCAGCAGCGATTCGAGGGCGGGTGCAGGCGCTTCCGTTTTTTCCTCGATCGTGCGCAACATCGTCCGGGCCTTTTCGTTTTTCGGATCCTCTGTGAGAACGACCGACAGTTTCGTCTTTGCCGCATCAATATTTTTCTTTTCCAGTTCGGCATCAGCTTCATTCAGCAGTTCGGCGTGACGCTCGTCCCTGGCGAGCAACTCGATACCTGCGTGCGCGCGCTCGTTATTCGGGTCTATTGCCAATACTCGCCGATAGATTTTCGCCGACTCTTCGCGCTGTCCCGTTTCGAGCAGTTGATCCGCCTGCTTCAGAAAATTTCTGGTCGCCTGTTCACGGGTTCTCACATATGCTGCCTTGAACTCGACACTGTCGGGATCAAGCTTCATTGCTTCCTGAAACTTGGCAAGCCCGGCTTCCACGTTGCCGCTTGCGCTCAAACTCTGGGCAGATTGGTAGGCAGCCTGTGATGCGCATCCGGCCAGCAGAAAAACCGACAATATGCCCGCCAGCACGACGACGCCTTCCCTCTCCCCTGCCCTCTGCATGGAACAACCAGCCATTCGGCCAAGCTGCAAGAGACCGCAGCCAAGTCGCTGGTTATCCCGCAAACGGGCGAGGGTGAAAAGAACTCGCTGCGCGAGTTTCACGTTAACGACGCGGGAAGTTGAAAAAAACCAAGCTGAATGACTGGAGATCAATTTGCTACTCCGATTGAGAGCTGCTGAATCTGATTCAAGGGTAAATAGACCAATGACAGTGTCGGCGGCTTGATCGATTCAACGCGATAGATGTTCTGGATAACAGTCCGGTCACGCACAACAAAAACCTTGTCGCCGCGCGCTAGATAAACTTGCGTCTGGCCGCCGGCTGTTTGCTTGCCGAGATAAGTAAACGGCAATGGCGGCGCGGCGGGCGGAGGTGGAGGTACCATCTCGTCCAGCTTGCCCAGCTTGGGCAGCGGCGTCCATGATTTGCCGGAAAACAATCCCTCGCTCCCTTGCCCGCTGCTTGCTGCACCGATCAATTCTGCGCGAGGCTGCAACTCCAGAATCCGGACTTCGGCTTCACCCTGGACATTTTGCGACTCCGCCCCAGTCGGCGTCGAGTTCCCGATTGCCCCTTCGCTATCCGGCTCTGGCGGGGATGAAGGTGGCATAGCCGATTGGCGGGCCACAGGCTCCGCCACTTCAGTGTTGGCCGACTTGTCGCCGAAGAAGGCGAGCCATGCGGCGCCGGCCAGACCGCCCAACATCAACAGATGGCGCGTCTTCATTTCTCAATCCCTGTTCCCTGCGGCCCGGGCGGCACATCTTTCAGGTAGAGGGCAAAACGCAGGTTGGCATCAAGCTCGTCTTCGCCAATTGACTCTCGTTTGAAACTCAATTCGTCCAGGGACGCGAACGGCAGAGCCTGCAGTGTCTTCTCGCAAAACCGGCGAATGGCGCTATATGATCCCTTGACCGGCAAAAGAATCTGATAGCGGTAGGTACTGCTATTTTTTTCAACCTGCCATTGGTACTCGCCCTGATCAAGACTGATACCCGTCTGTGCGGCGATTGCGAACAAGGTCTTGAGACTCTGTTCGGTTTCCGAGCGGTCGCCCAGGACAGCATAAAATTTGCGCAGATTCTGTTCGGCAACCGACCCTTGGGCAGCGACATCAGAAGCCGACGGTGCACTTAGCGCCTGCCGCGCTTGTGCCAGAGCGAGTTCCTGCTGCTCCTGATCCCGTGAATTCATGGCAAGCCATATCCACGGCGCTGCGCCAAGCAAAATCGATATTGCGATCACACCGGGAATCAAGCCGATCCTGGTCACGACAATGCGCGCCTGCAAAGCAATTCTGCCGGGATTTATCGCTGTCATTGCGCGGCCTCCAGCCATACAGCTTCAAACTCGAAGCGCAACGGCCTGTTCACGTCCTGATCGTTGGCCTCGTGTTTGGTCAAAATCACGTTGCCCAAGATGTGTTGCTGTTTCAGGCGCGTTATGTATGCAAACATTAAGCTGGCTGTGTTTGCCTCGGCCACGCCTTTGACGAGGTGCCGTTTCGCATCCGGCTCCAGTTCCAGCAAGGCCACTGTCGATGGGGTGGCGCGCTCGATCGCCGTCAGCAGGCTGCTCCAGGGCAGGTTGAGCTGCTGAATGGCGCTGTTGACAGCGCTTGCCTGTGCTTCGGATATCGATGATTTCCGTGTGCCGGCTGCGGCTGCGGCTGCGGCGCGCGCATCGGCTTGCACCTGAATCTGCTCCAGCGTCACCTGCCGTGTACCCTGCTGTTGCGTCAGATCACGCAGCGCGATAATGCCGCCAGCGCCCAAGGCAAACCCGATAACGGCCAGCATCCAGTGCACCGGCCGCATGGATGCAATTACACGCCGCGGGCTGTGCGGCGCAAAATCCACATGGATCGCCTTCATGAAGGCATCCCCGTCAATGCCAGAGACATACCGGGAGACAGGGCCATATTCGCAATACGAAGCCGGTCAAGCCGAACGAACGTCATGTTTCCGATTTTTTGCATGACCCAGTGCGCCGGTATTTGACCGCACAAGCGGATCTCCGATGGCATCGGCACATTCAGTCGCAACGCCTCCCGTGCCAGAATCTCCGGCACATGCTGCTGATCGAGCATCACCTCGTCAGGCAATACCACTTCACGGGTTGCTTCCGGCCCGTTCCGCCCCAGCACGGCAAATGTCAGCACCTTCCGCTGCAGTACACCGAACCACGCGCCCACCTGCAAGTCTGCCCGCCAGCGATTCCAGGCGACAACGAACTGAGGCGCAACTTCCAGCAATATCAGCCCATGATCGCGCGCGACCTGTTGCAGCGCAGTCAGCAGCAAGCGTGGGGCCGCACACGCCAGAAACGGTTGCCGGGCATCCCAGTCGGCGGCAAATTGCCAGTCAGACATCGGCTCCCCAAACAACACCTGAAAACGGGCATTCGCTGCCGCCCGGCAATCCGCCAAGCGTGTCGCATTCTGCGGAGGGGTCACCATCCAGCGGCGCACGCATGCATCAGAGAGCACGATCCTGGCAGGCAAACGCGAACAATCCACTTCCTTCAACAGCGCGCCCAATTTTGTCGCCACAACTTCGGGCGAAGCATGTTCCTCTTCCTGGTCAGACCATTCACCGATGATTTCGCTGCGTGTCCGCAGCCAGCCCCGGGTATGAACCACGGTTACGTCGGTTTTCGACAGGCCGATGCGCAGGGCGCTTCCGAATCGTTTACGCATGTAATGTCGTTCTTGCAATTTCGGCAAGCATGGCTCCGCCCTGCCTGGAAACAAAGCCGGGTGCCCTGCTCAAAATTCGGTATTTCGCATCAAACACAGTTTGTTAATTATCGTGAGGTATTGTTACGGGCTGATGAACCCGACAGATAGCGTTGCCGGCGATAGCCTGAACTGCGATCGTTTAACTTTTGGACTGGAAATGAATTACTCGATCAGTGGCGAACAGTTGTTGCCACTGAGTGGGTTTGCTATGCCATTTATGGTCGCAGGACCCCCGTGTGCAACCAGGGACTGCTCGGTGTTGGCAGCATGGTCGAGGTAGCCGATGCCGGTCAGATTATGCAATGTGGAATCCCTCAGGCCGTTGATCAAGGTGGAGACCACCGTATAACCTGTCGTCGTTGCCGTTGATGCCTTGGCCGGTTTCACCGGGGTGACCGCGACGTAGGTCATTGCAAACGGATAGTTGCCGCTGATGAAGGCGTTACGCTGATAGGCATCGGCCGAGCCGTCCGCATTGAAGTTCGGGCTGATTCCGTCAAGCTTGACGAACTTCCAGGTGTCGCCGCCTCCCGGAACGATCCCCAGACCCAATACGCCGATGGCATAACCGCTGGTTGCGTTCAGCGCTGTAACAACATTATTGGTCGTGGCGTTGGCCTGGACCACCAGGTTAGCGGTGGAATCAGTCGTTGAAACGATGTCCAGCATACCGCCCACCACGCCTGCGATCGTTTTGCCCATAGCGTCATGATTGTTCCCGCATGGGTTGTCGGCCAAAAAGATGTTGGACGCAGCGAGCATGCCGGACAGATCGCTGCCGCGAGCCAGGGTCAGCACGCTCGTGTCGCTGGGATTGTTCAAGAGGGCAGCGGCCGACTTGATCGTGCCCGCAACCAGGCTGGTGTAGTCCGCGCGACGAATAGACGGCTGGCAGGCAGCGGTGGCATCGCCCGCGCAACTTCCCCGCAGCAAACCGTCAGCGATGTTCTGGCCTTGCAAGGAGGCATACAGGTTGGCATTGACGGCCACGCCGAATCCTTGCAGGGCCAACTGCGTGGTGGTAAGCGTGGTCAGCGCGGCCAGCTTGCCGCTGGACGGTGCTTCGAGTTTGTACAGTTCAGTCACGTTCACATCGGAAATCGCCATATCAGCCTGAGTCGGAGCATGCGAGGCGCAAGCGATGACCGGCGCCAAGGTCGTGCTGCTGCTGTCAGCACTGCAACTGTCCGCATCGAAATTTTTTGCGATGGTCATGGCCGGGCCGATGGTCACGACGTCGGCTTCGGGGATCGTACCCAGCTTGGCCAGCAACTGGGACACGCCAGCACCAGAACCATTATTGTTGTTGTACACGACGAACAGCCGCTTCGAGGCACCGCCAGTCAGGCCCGCCTTCGACATGCCGTACCAGGCGCTCACGGCGTTGGCGCCTCCAGTTCCGTTCGCGCTGCCATTATCGAGAATCTTGATTATCGGCTGGGCAGTCGTGTCGAACAGGTCAGTCTGAATCACAGTCGCCAGAGCGCCGCCGAGGGCAGACGAGCCCGCTACATACAGATGGACTTCGGGGATGCAGGTGTTGACCATGTTAGCAGCAGAAGTCGTGTTGCAAGCCACGGCGGATATCAGCCCGTATGCCTCGACCGGACTCAGGCGATCCGTTGTGGTTCCATCACCCAGTTCGCCATCGCCGTTATATCCCCACCCCACCACTACGCCATCGAATTTGACCGCCACGGTGTGATAATCACCCGCCGCCACTCCAACCACGCCGGCAAGGCCCGGCACCGCCACGGGATTTGGGCTGTCCGTTGTGGTTCCATCACCCAGTTCGCCATCGCCGTTATATCCCCACGCCGCCACTGTGCCATCGGACTTGACTGCCACGGTGTGGGCATCACCCGCCGCCACCGCGACCACCCCGGCAAGGCCGGCCACCGCCACGGGAGTATAACTATCATTGCTGGTTCCATCGCCCAGTTGGCCGTTGGAGTTACTTCCCCACGCCATTACTGTGCCGTCGGACTTCAGCGCCACGCTGTGAGCATCGCCCGCCGCCACCGCTACCACACCGGCAAGGCCCGGCACCGCCACAGGGGTGAGACCGTTATCGGTGGTTCCATCACCCAGTTGGCCGCTGATGTTATATCCCCACGCGACTACCGTGCCGTCGGACTTGAGCGCCACGGTGTGATAACCGCTAGGCCCCACTGATATCGCCACTACCCCGGTAAGGCCCGGCACCGTAATCGGAGTGTAACTGTCATTCGTGGTTCCATTACCCAGTTCGCCGTCGGGGTTAGATCCCCACGTCACCACCGTGCCATCGGATTTGAGCGCCACGGTGTGACCGACTCCCCCCGCCACCGCCACCACGCCGGTTAGTCCCTTCACCGTTTCCGGCGATAAGCGACCCGTCGTGGTTCCGTCTCCAAGTTGGCCGTAGGAGTTATCTCCCCAGACCAACACCGTCCCGTCGGTCTTGACCGCCACGCTGTGAGAGTCCCCCGCCGCCACCGCCTTCACTCCGGTGATCCACAGCTTCACCGGCGCCAAATGAGACGTCGTGGTTCCGACTCCCAGTTGGCCATAGGAGTTGTCGCCCCACGCTTCCACCGTGCCGTCGGATTTGAGCGCCACCGTATGAGCATAACCCGCTGTCACCATTGGCGTAACCGCCGAGGCCAGCATTGGACAAATCAGGCACAACAGGAAAATGAAACAAGTGGCGATTGAACGCATGGCAATTCCGTATTTAAAAATCTATTGATCTTTCCGTAATTCATTACACATGCATTTTCAGCAACCGTCATTCCGGCCTTCGCCGGAATGACGGTATTGCAGGTTTTGCATGTTGTCGCCAGTTATCGAAATCTCAATAATCCGCAACCAAGCGCGCGCTTAGTATCAACCCCGATGTTGTATCAAGGTCATCATTATTGACTGCCAATTTTGCTGAGTTATTGTGACAAGACCATGAACTCCATACCGTCCATTTGGCGATCATTCTGCATAACAAACGACCCGGTTATCCAAGGGCAACTGATTTGCATTGTTCCCACGGTCTCCTGGGAACGCCTCTGTGGCAGCGTATTGGCGCGCATTGGGATCGGCATAGGGGGCAGCCATTATAGCTGCGCCCCTGCCACACCACCCGGCATGCGGGTCCGCACCGGGCGGTTCGAGAAGTTGAGGTTATGAGAGACGGGGTACACCGAGGCGATCCAAGTAGGCGATGGTCATCACGGTTTTCAGCAGGCCGTCGCTGTTACGCCACCAGCAGCGGGAGTTAGCCGCCACCCGTTGCGCCACTCCCGGCGATGCGCCGAGCGCACGCAACTCCCGGTACATCGTCGTGCCGCGTTTCCAGTGCTTAAGTTGGATCGCACGAAGGCGGTGCCGAAGCCACTCATCCAGACCGAGCCAGATGCGTGGCGTTTGCGCCAACCCGAAATACGTTTTCCAACCCAGCAGATAAGGCCGCAAACGTTCGACGACCTCACCTATGCTACGCCCACCGGAACGCCGCGTCAGTTCCCGCACCCGTTGCTTGAACGTCGCCAATGGTTTGGCGGCGACCTTGCGCTTGATCTCCCCTTTCGGGGCAAACCAGAAGCTATAGCCCAGAAACTTGCGTCCCGCTACACCGGCCACCGCGCTTTTGGTCTCATTGACCGTCAAACGTAAGTTCGCGTAGCACCGGCGCAGCAGTGCCATTACCCGCCCGCCCGCACGACGGCTGCGCACGTAGACGTTGCAGTCGTCCGCGTAGCGCACGAAACAATGGCCGCGTCGCTCCAGCTCAACGCCGTCGCCCTTTCGGGCACAAGGCGAGATCTCCCCAGGTAAGAACGCACTCCTTCACTGCACAACCGCCGGATCTACGCTGCCTCGCCTTGATCACGAGAGCTTCGCGGTTTCTGGCCCGCTCGCCCTGCTCGGCAGCGCCTTCTATCCGGTTCTTGTTCATCGGCTCGCAGCTTCGCTCCACACTTCCTCCCCACACTCGGTCGCCCTCATGCAGTTGCGCTTCGCTTCGTTCGCTGTGATCAACTTACGGTGGGACTTTCACCCACAAGAGTGCGCCCATGCTGGGCGCACCAAAAAAAACAGCCCCCTGAAGCCGGGGGCTGTTTTAAGCTCTGCCGGATTAATCCCGGCAACCGATCAATTACTTATGGATCAGCGGCGAGCAGCTGTTGCCATTGGTGTGGAAGTAATGCGCTTGTTTGTAGCTGCCATCGAGAACGCTCGGGTCAGCAGCGCCGTCGAGGTAGGCGATACCTTCCAGGTTATGCAGCGTGGAGTTCGACAGACCACCGTCATGTTTTGTGGGTCCAGTACCGATCAAGGCAGCGACCACACTCGGGTACGTCGTAACTACCGAGGTCTTCGAGAACGGCTTGATCTGCACAGCAGCGAAGCTAGTTACTTGGAAGCCCCACAAGCCATTGGCAACGGCAGGACGTTGATGGTCAGCGAGGGTGCCGTCAGCATTGAAGTTCGGGCTAATACCGTCGAGCTTGATGAACTTCCAGCTGGTGGCGGTACGGGCTGGCTCAGCAGAGTTCAGCGTGACCGAGCCGATGGCATAACCGGTTGTGCTGGTCAGATCGGTAATAACACTGCTGCTGGCATTCTGATCGTTTACGTTCAGCACACCAGCAATAGTGTACACCGGATTAACGATCGGAGACGGTGCCGGCGAGCCGAGGAGGGCCAGTTCGCCGCCCAGTACGCCCTTGATCAAGGTCGTCTTTCCGGGCGTGACATTGTTACCGCAGGCATTGTCAGCAAAATACATGTTCGTCGAAGCCTGGGTTCCGGACAAGTCATCGCGGCGCGACAGGGTCAACAGCGTAGTATCAGAGTTGCCCAACAGAGCGGCGGCAGACTTGATCCCGCCTGTCACGGTAATCAGGCTGGCGTACTCGGCGTGGCTGATGGTCGGCTGGCATGCGGCAGTCAAATCACCTGCCACGCAGGTCGATGGAATCCGCCCATCAGCAGCCTGCACCGTTTGCATCGCATTGTACAGATTCGCATTGACGCCGATACCAAAACCCTGATTGGCCAACTCGTAGTAATTCAGCGTGGTCAAAGATTTGGGTTTTACGCCTTCCAGCGCGAACAACAGATCGGGCCTGACGTCGGAAATGCCCACGTCTGCCTGGGTGCGGGCATGGGTGGTGCAAGTCACGTTATGGTAAGTAATGCCCGCAGAGGTGGTGTCGGCGCCGAGTGAACAATTATTCGACCCACCCGTGCTTGCAGCTTGGTCACCTACAGCCGCCACGACGCCGGCAACCTTGCTCATCGGACCGATGGTCACGACATCTTGCTCAGGGATCGTGGTGTCCTTGATCGTGGAGAGCAGTTGCGAGATGCCTGCCGCCGAACCGTTTTGCTTGTTATACACGACAAACAGATTCTTGCCGGCGGCTGTGCCCAGAGTGGATTTCGCCTTGCCATACCAGGCGGTGACGGCATTGTAGCCAATAGTGCCGTTAGGGCTGCCGCCGTCATGGACTATCGTGATGGTGCCGTCAAACAGATCGGCAGGAGCTACTGCGGTAATCGCAGGAGCCAGAGCCGACGAGCCACCAACGTACATCTCAATATCGGGGGTGCAAGTGTTGACGTAAACGTCAGCGGTGCTTGCGGAATTGCAAACCGTCGGTGTGGCAGCAAAGGCGCTGGAAGCGCCGATGGCCAGGACGGCGGCGGTCAGGCATTTGAGTTTCATATGTTTCATGTTTGTTTCTCCTTAATATCTTTGATGAGTGAGACAAAGTTTCCATCCTATGCAAGCCGGTCACCCCTATGCCCGGAGGTGTCCGACAGAGACTCCCGCATGCCCGCGGATTCCCTTGCATTCCTGATAAATCTTCCGAACTCGAGATGAATCCGAATTCCAAATGAATCGTGGCAAGGGCTGCCTCCGGCGTTTCCCATCCGCAGCAGTTTTCACCTTCATTCAGACGTTGGCACTCTATTCTTGTTGTTTGACAGGAGCCCCGGCATCAGGCGAGTTTCCGATGAGCCGAACGGACTACGCGGTATGGTCTTTTCAGAAGTGCCCGTGGCACCCACCGCGCTATTGTCACGACCTGCCCAGGCGCGTGCCTCAGCCCCGCACCTCGGATGTTGAGGAATCAAACAATTGCAGCGCATGACAACGGGAAACCGCCTGCACGCGGTTATGCACATCGAGCTTCCGGTAGATCTTCTGCATGTGGTTCTTGACCGTCAGTGAACTGAGTTCAAGGATCACCCCGATCTCGTAGTTGCTTTTGCCTTGTGTAACCCAGCGCAGCACTTCAATTTCGCGCGCCGTCAATAACGACGATGGAGCGTTCGCAGTTTTCCCGTTTTCGCCACCGCCCAGGACCGCCACCCGCAGGAAGGCCAGGTGGAGGGATGGCAACAGCAAGTCCAGGAAAAACGCCTGCCGCACCGTCGGCGTTTCAGGCAGGGAAAACAACGCGAAGAACGTGCTGCCACCGCGCAAACGCTCGGTGCCGTGGACCACGGCATTACCGAGCTGACAGCGGCTGATCTCCGCCTGGAATCCCGTCAGGGAATGTTGCCCATCCCGGGTTCCCTGTTCGATCACACATGGCAGATGCCGACTGTTGCGGCAGTAATGGGCAAGGCGCACTGCCAATCCGTCGACCGGATCGCACAGGCGTTTGGTCAGGCCGGGGTTCTTCACCATGCTGTGCAGGTATTCGATACGTTGGACTTTGTCGTTTTCGGCAAACTGGATGCAGACCATCATTTCGTGGGGCAGCAAGCCCTGGAACTGTCCCTGTACCCATAGGAAAAATTGCCGCAGGCCGCGCACATGCAGTGCGGCCTCAAGGGCTCGCACCAGATACTCTTCCTCGATCTTGCTGAGAATGACCAGGTCTTCCATCATGACAGGACAGAGGGCGTCAGGACCTGACTGTCGTGACAGTTCTGACAAAGCGATAACCCACTCCCCGCACCGTTTCGACATTGGCGTGGTACCCGGTATCTTCCAAAGCACTACGCAACCGGCCGACGTGGGCATCCACAGTCCGTTCATCCAGGAATGCGTTTATCCCCCAGACCTTGTCCAGCAGGTGGGATCGGCTGTGTACGCGATCCGGCTGACTCATCAGAAAATGCAGCAAACGGAACTCGGTCGGGCTCAGAATGACCAGCTGATTGCTTGCGGTCACTTGATGCTTGATTGGATCAATACGCAGGCCGTCGATTTCAATCGGATTCAAGATAGTCTGCGGCGCCAGCCGGCGCAATATCGAATGAACCCTGGCAAGCATCTCGCGCGGACTGAATGGCTTGGTGATGAAATCATCTGCACCGCTTTCCAGGGCAAGAACCTTGTCTTGCTCGCTTGATCGCGCCGTTATCATGACCACTGGCAATTCGCGCGTCGCGCGGTCAGCCCGCAAAATACGGATCAAGGCAATGCCGGACTTGTCCGGCAACATCCAGTCTACAATCACCAGTGAAGGCGTGGACTCGCGCAGGAGGCGCTGCGCGACCTCGCAATCGTCAGCACGCAAGACATCATAACCGGCCATCGTCAGGTTCATCGCGATCAGTTCCTGGATCGCCGGTTCGTCTTCAACCACCAGAACGCTAGCGCGCATGCCCGAATTTCTCTTTGCACTTTGAGTCACGGTCCGCACCTGTAGGCATGGCAAACGTATCGCCCTTTTTGGCAGACCGGATGAGACCCGAGCCTTACCTGAAAAGGCTGGTCAGCTGATCGCAGACATAAAATGGAGTCATTACCCGATTTGAACAACCACCTCGGCTTTACAAATCCGCACCCCATTTTTTGGATATATTCGCTTGAATAATCTTGAATCATCTATAGTTTTATACTTGTATTGCGTTCCGGCTCCCATACCCTCCCGGGAACGTATGCCTGTCCGGTGTAACCTCAACACAGGGTCACACAAACGCGCGAAGTGTCCCATGAATTTGTTGCAAATCAATGACAACATGATTTTTTTGCAGTTTATGGCAGTAACTCGTATCGTTGGCACCGAGGGAGCCGGAGGCCCTGATGCTGACCCGGCTTCAGTTCCGGTCAGAAGTGGAAATTTGCGCAACGAGAAAAGCAGAGTCGATTCATCGTCATCAAACTTTAAAAGAAGGATCGTAGTATTAACCGCGATTATTGCGCTGCTGCGTAAACATTAATTACGGTTGATTTGATTCCGCGTTGAGGCACCACGCAATCTCGCTATATCCCGTGGTCAGCAGGCATGTTTACGCAATAAGTCTGTGGCGTCGGGCGATACTTTCGATCTCCATCGGATCGACGATCCCGGGAGGTCGCTGTCGCAGTGGTCATTGCGAGCCTATCTCACTTTTTCTTTTGACCTGTTTGAAGGATCAGTTTATGACTATGCATATAAAAGCGACTTTCCGGAGCTTAATGATACCTGGAGCGCCATTGAGTGTGATCGCTTCGATGCTGCTGACAGGTTGTCTCGCAGATTCCGGCAGTTCCGCCGTGGCTGCCGCCGCGACCGCCACTCCGATCAAGCATGTCGTGGTGATCTTTCAGGAGAACGTCTCGTTCGACCATTACTTTGGCACCTATCCCAATGCTGCCAACCCAGCTGGTGAGCCGGCATTTGTCGCGGCAGCCACCACGCCGACGGTCAATACACTTGCCACGCCCCTTGATGTAACAAACAATTTCTCACCGCTCACTGGCGTGAACCTGCTAACCAACAACCCGACGCTGGACAACCCTGCGAATGGCGCAAACGCACTCAACCCCTTCCGCCTCGATCGCACGCAGGCCGCTACGGCCGACCAGAATCATGACTACGATGCCGAGCAGAAGGCTTTCGATGGCGCCAAGATGGACCTGTTCCCGTCCACGGTTGGCACCCCCGATACTGCTGCTCCGCAGGGCCTTACGCCGCCGCTTAACACTCCGGGCGTTGTCATGGGTTACTATGACGGCAACACGGTCACCGAGTTGTGGAATTACGCGCAAAAATTCGCCATGAGCGACAACTCGTACGGCACCACCTTCGGCCCGTCGACCGTGGGTGCAGTCAACCTGATCTCCGGCCAGACCAATGGCGTGATCGCGACCAATGCAACGGCTTCCGGCAGCGGCTCCAATATCGACGGCGAGCTGTCCAATGACGGTAACGGTGGCATTACGATAACAGGCGACCCGCAACCACTGGGGGATATCTGCTCCACGCGCGATGCGGTGACATTGGACGGGAAAAATATCGGAGACCTCCTGAATGCTGCGAATGTGAGCTGGGGATTCTTCGAGGGCGGTTTCGACCTGACCGTCACCAATCCGAACGGCACGACCGGCTGCAATCGCACGACGACTTCGAGCGTGACAAACGTGGTCAAGGTGGACTACATTCCGCACCACCAGCCATTCCAGTACTACAAGAGCACCCAGAACCTGACCCATGCCCGCCCGAGTTCGGTCGCAGCCATCGGCAAAACCTACGAGACCGACGGCAAGACACGAGACCCGGCCAATCACCAGTATGACATCCGCGACTTTTTCGATGCGGTCTCTGCCGGCAATTTCCCTGCCGTCAACTTCCTCAAGGCACCCGGCTACCAGGACGGCCACGCCGGATACTCCGATCCTCTGGATGAACAGACTTTTTTGACCCAGGTCGTTAACTTCCTGCAGGACCAGCCGGATTGGGCGAACACGCTGGTCATTATCGCCTATGACGATTCGGACGGCTGGTATGACCATCAGGCCAGCCCAATTGTGAATCCGTCGTTCCTGAGCGCCAGTGCGGCCAATTTGGCAAGCAATGGCATTAACGTTGCCGGACTGGCGGATTGGCTGAACGGCCCGGCAGCCTGCCAATCAGGCCTGCAGCAAGGCGCTCCCGCCCCCTCCACCGCACTCGCGGGTGCGGACGGCAAGGTTAATGCCCAGGGGCGCTGCGGTTATGGTCCGCGCCTGCCGTTCCTGGTTATCTCGCCCTATGCTAAAACAAACTACGTCGACCATACGCTGACCGACCAGAGCTCGATCTTGCGGTTCATCGAGGACAACTGGCTGGCCGGCACACGCATCGGAGGTTCCTTCGACGCAATTGCCGGCACGATCATCAATATGCTCAACTTGAATACGGGCGCGGCCCCTACGCCTAAACTATACCTTGATCCAAGCTCCGGACAACCAATCACCTGTTCCGATTGTGTTAGGATCAAATAACAATGTCCGGTTTTATGGCACGTGAATTGTCCGCTATGTGCGCCATAGTCCAGCAGTTTGGCGGGACACATCAGGCAGCCTGTTTCAACTCCTGCAGCGGCAAGTTCGCATGGTCTGCCTTGTCCCGCCATTGGCTTATTGAAATAGCGGCTGCCCCGGTCGGTATAGAAGACACTGACCAGCTTGCAACGGCCTAAGGTTCGGCTGATCCTGTGGAAGCTTGAGGCGGTGCCTTCCTCGTCGTAAAGAACATCGACAGGTGCGGCTGCTCATCGGTGAAGGTGCGCAGTCCCGCCTTGGCCGAGGGAGTGCGTTCGCGTTCGAGGCCGATCGGCAGGCCGATGGCGAGACTGGTCAGGAACTGAGGCAGGAATTCGACGCTGTTGCCTTGAAACAGGGAAATGTCCATTTCACAGGTAGTTCTGTGAAGCGGGCATTCCATTATTTGACTGGCGCGATCTTGGCTTTTGCTCCGACCCTGGCCTTTAATGGGGTCTTGGTCTTTTCAGCGACTTTGGCCTTTGATGGGGTCTTGGTCTTTTCAGCAGCCTTGCCCTTTTCTTCTTTCCTGGCCTTTGCTTCTTTTTTGGTCTTTGCTTCTTCCTTGGCTTTTTCCTTCTCCCTCAAAATACGAATCATATTGCGCCAATGTTGAAGTTGTTCATCTTCCAGTTCCATCTGAATAGCCAACGCTTCTTCCTTGCTTATCCTATCCTTCTGCAGTCGGCGCGGTAGCTTGCCTTGCATTCTCGATAACATGCGTTCGGATTCTTCCTTGGTTAAAAGCTTGGCTTTCGCTAAATACTCTGGCTTACAAAATTCAGACATTTGGTAATTCCGTCCCCTCGATTGCGGCATTAACGATGAATGTTGTTCTTGCAGGCCGAGCAGATTAGCTGTTCTGAAGACTCCGCGCAAGTCTAAGCGTAATGCGGAAAAGGCATAGTTCGGGAAGGGATATTTGAAACAGTGCTGTGCAGAGGACCGCGGGCCAGGGCATAATTTGGCAATATCTGCGGGGCGTCCCCAGACCTAGTCCATTGCCAAGCGGATCGTTGCTGCCCTCTCAACACAAAGATAACTAATACTTGATCTGTGCACTCTTTATGATTTGTTCAACGGCGCGCCGGGTGGCTTGAACCTGAAGCTGCCGCTGTAGCGCGGGTTTGATCTTGTCCAGGGGTGGAAATTCATAAGGACGCACGTCTTCCAAGCGAATCACGTGCCAGCCGAATGGCGATTCTATCTGTTCGGATGTCTGGCCCTTCGCCATGTTTCTAACCACATCACGTACTGATGGTACTAACATCACCGGCACTTTCCAGCCGATGTCCCCACCTGCTGCCCGGCTCGCCGAGTCGAGCGATTTTTCACGAGCAAGCTCATCCAGCTTTTCGCCCTTCTTAAGCGCGGCAACTACTTCCTTTGCCTCGGCCTCTGTCTTTACCAACACCTGCCGGATTCGGTATTCCTTGTCACCTGCCTCTTCCTTTTCTTGCTCATACAGCGCTTTGATTTCAGCATCTGATACCGAATACTTCGCTGCATAGTCGGCCTGGAAAGAATTGACCAGCAGATCGCGTCTGGCATTCTCCATGGCAGCGATCATTTCGGGCGATTTATCCAGTCCCAGCTTCAGCGCTTCCTGTGCCACTGCTTCGCGGTTAGCCAGTTCCTGTGTCGCTTGCTTGCGCAGCTCATCCCCGTCTTTCCAACCTCTTGCCACATACGACTTAACCAGCAGGTCGAGTTGCCCTTGCTGCAACGGAACGCTGTTTACTGTTGCAGCAACATTGTCTTCCGCCCATGCAAACGAAAAGAACGACGCTGCAATCATCATGCAGCAGCCATAAATACGAAGTGTCATTTTCTTTGGCTTCATTTCTCGCTTCTCAGAGTTTTAGGGTCCGCTATACAAACTACCATCAAGATACTGCTCACAAGGGTCCGTGAAATAACGAAGGTTTGGTGAGCATCTTGAAGGTCGTGCAAGTTAGCAGGTAATTGTTAAGATTTCTTTAAAGGGTCACGCAACACGGCAACAATATATTCTTCCGCATCTTTGTATACGGGCGGCCGTCCGCTGCTATGTGTAATATCCGGCGTCACGTTTAACAGTCCCACCAGCTTTACCAGTGCGGTGACACTTACCTCGGGTCCGTGGTTCAGGAGCAATCCATTCGACCCAAACATGGTCGTGAGAACTACCGCAGGTACTGCCACGCTGTTTTACAGGGATTAAGCTCAAGATTTCTGTTTGCCTCGCACTAACCGCACAGGGTGAGCAATAATCCGTTTGCTTTGGGAGACATGGCCGCCACTGAACTCGACACCCCAATCGGGGCCGACGCTGCTAGGCGTCCTCGTCCAGTACGCCAGTTTCGCCAAGCTCATATCCGGGAACTCTTCTTCGTCCATCATTCGCTTCTGTTTGCTCTCGGCACGAGCATGGTCGAACAGAGTGGCCAGCTCATCTCCCGTAGGGAGCCGCCACCCGCCGCTTCTCAGTTTCTGGGCATCGTCAAAAGTGAATGTCTTGGCTGTTCCCTCGCAGCCCACCCCGTCTTTCCAATGCTGGCCGACACTGCAATGCGCCCAAGTCAGGTGGGATTTCTTGTCATAGACCGTGTCCCCTTGAATCACGAAGCGAGGATCGCTTTGAATTCGTCTACACGCCCAAGCACGGCAGTTGGCTCAACGTCGCAGAAATCGAGCTCAACGTGTTGATCAGTCAGTGCCTTGATCGGCGCATCGGCAGCATGGAGAAATTATGTGGTGAGGTTGCCGCTTGGCAAGCGCGCCGCGACCAGATTCACGCCAAGGTGAACTGGCAATTCACGACAGAAAATGCACGGATCAAACTTAAACGGTTGTATCCGACATTTGAAACGTGACATGACACTAGTATGTCGTGACAATGCGTAGCCATATGGGCTGCGGCATGTTGGCCGGCGGCGGCTGATCAAAGCCTGACAGGGAGGAAATCGCCTGCTTAATCGCTTCGTCAGTCTCGCTGTCACCTGTGCTGCCAATCAATTCAAATCGTTTGAGCTCACCGGCGCCAGTGACCCAGATGCGGACATCGACGGTATAATTGCGCTGCTGCAGCGCTTTGTATTTTGTCAAGTAACGTTGCATATCCTCCTTGAGCAGATTGGCGTAGTTGTCGAACTGATTGAACCTCCCATTCCCCTCATTTCCGCCATTTACCTCATTGCCGCCAGTTCCAAGCTTGCTCAAATCCTCGCTGGTAATCTTGCCGGCAGAAAAGGCGCTGGGACCGTTACCGACCGGCCCTTCCATCTTCAATTCCGGTGAGGTCTGGGGGGGTGCCTGCTCAGGCTGCTCGACTTTGATCTCATTCTGCTCTTTGGATATATCCGGTTGTTTTTCAAATTTGGGGGGCGGTCGCGGTGGTGGCGGTGGTGTCTGTTCCATAACCTTGATCCTGAGTCGCGTTGGGAAATGATGGGGCTTGCCACTCAGCTGATTCCACACGCCCCAGCCGAGCAATACCAAGACCACAACGATCACCGCACCAACCGCGTTGTTCATGAGTTCGCGTCCCTGTTTTGCCAGTTTCTCGCTCACGTCAGGTTCCTATCCTGGAAGTGACCAGCCCAACATTTGATATATTCAGCCGTCCGGCCATATCGATAATGTCCACCGGCGAATAGTAGACCTGCGGGCCACCCTGGATTACCACCAACATGTCCTGATCACGATCGCGTGCCGCATTGAGCTTGGATTCCAACTCAGGCATATTGATGGCAGGATCGTCCGGCAACCGACTGCCGTCTGCCTGAATCTGCACGATGCGAACTTCCTTGTGATCGGTGCTCGGCTTGTTGCTCAGTTTTGGCAAATCGATCTTCGGGCCATGTACCGATGCAGTGGTCATGAAAATGAAGATCATTAACAGTACATAAGCCGGATGCAGAATCGGCGTGACGCTGATGGTGGTCGTCGGGATTGGCTTCATCGTGGACTTTCATGGCTACTGGAACAACAAATGGTAATCTGACCCTAGAAACAAGAAAGACGCATCTGTCTTGAAGGATATGAGCACATTAGTTTTACATGGGCAGATTGCACAATTATTGCGACTGCCCATATTTATCAGAAGCCATACTTACTAAGCAGTAAAATAGTATCCGAACATTAGGTTACGCAGCGTGGCGGACACTGGGATGTTGAAATGGAGCACGCACCAATGCTGGTGATTTCTGTAACGAATGCAAGAAACCGATGATGCGTTGCTTCATTTTGTCGAGCCCTGTGATCGCGACCTTGCCGATTTTGTGATATTTGAGATGCGCCCAAACCAACTCATCGGGGTTCAAATCAGGACTGTACGAAGGAGTCGGAATAAGCGGATGCGCTGATGATTTTCGGCAATGAATTTCTTAACCACACCTGCGCGATGCATTGGATGGCCATCTACAATGAGAAAAACTGGAGTGGCTCGATTGATGAGCAATCGTTGCATAAATTCGATGAACAGGGTGGCGTTGAATTTTCCTTCATGGCACATGAACCACAATTCGCCTCGCGGGCTTACCGCCGAAATCATGTTCAAGGTATGCTGCGCGCCGGTTCGCTCGACCACTGGAGTTTGCCCGCTTTGAATAGCACTGGCTCAATTCACACTTTGTGCCATATATAGTCCTTCCGTCCCGTTTTCAGTGATACTGGTCACAGCTGGCAGGTAGCTGTCACTGATCGCGGGACATGCGCCAGCGGATTATGAATATCGCGACATTATTGTGTCCATCGTCACATGTCACAATAAGAACGAGCCAGCAACGCATACAGCAGCCCTTAAAAGGAGGCAACCATGAAACAGAAACATTTATTAATGCGCCACAAAGTCGAACGCATTGTGGCCAGCGTGAGCTTGGCATGCATCGGACTCTCGGCCCTGGATATTCCGACGCTTGCCACAGCCGAACAGTTGAACGACGCTGCCGCGCAGATCCGAACTACCACACCCATCAAGCACGTTATCGTGATCATTGGTGAGAACAGAACTTTCGATCACGTCTTCGGCGCTTATCGCCCGCCCCTAGGACAAACCATATCGAATCTTCTGTCCAACGGCATCATTAACGCGAATGGCTCTCCCGGACCCAACTTCGCACTTGCTGCCCAATATCAGGCCACTTTGACGGGACCGGCGAAATATACACTTAGCCCGGCTACGAAGACGCGTTATCAGGTCCTTCCCCCACCTCTTACCGGGAGTGCCCACTCTAAAGCGAGCGACACCAATCCTCCACCCTTTGCTTCCCTTTCGATTGCAACCACGGCTGAGAGTGATGCACTTCTTCCTGAAGATCTGCCACTCCTTACAACTGGCGCCACCGGCTTGCCCAAGGACAGCATCGACACTCGGATTGCCAATGCCGGAAATCTGCCTAACGGCCCTTTCCCGCTTACGCCAAGCCTTAAGTATGACGATTACGCAGCCAGCCCGGTGCATCGTTTCTATCAAGGTTGGCAGCAGGCTGATTGTAATGTAGCCCATGCCACGCGAACCAATCCCAGTGGCTGCCTTATGGACCTATTTCCTTGGGTTGAAGTGAGCGTGGGCGCGGGAAGCAACGGCAGTGTTCAGCCTTCTAAGTTCAGTGACCAAACCACGGGAGAAGGCTCCACCTCCATGGGGTTCTACAACGTAAGCAATGGCGACGCCCCTTATCTCACGCTGCTCGCCCGGGCCTACACCATCAGCGACAACTATCACCAAGGCGTTCAGGGTGGTACCGGAGGCAACCACATCATGATCGGTGCAGCCGATGCCTTTTATTACACTGACGGCCGGGGCCATTTGGCCATGCCTCCCGCTAACCAGATCGAAAATCCTAACCCGCAGCCGAACACCAATAACTATTACACGCAGGATGGCTACGCCGGCGGCTCATACAGTGATTGTTCTGACCCCACCCAGCCCGGAGTCGACGCAGTGGTCAGTTATCTGAACTCGCTGCCGAATCATCCGAAGCCAAACTGTGCCCCAGGCGCGTATTATCTGCTCAACAATTACAACCCTGGCTACAACGGAGACGGTAGCGTGAACACTAGCGCGTTTACCATTCCGCCGTCCTCGGCGCCGACTATAGGTGATTCGCTTATCGCCAAAGAGATATCGTGGAAGTACTATGGAGAGGGCTGGAACAGCTTCGTCGCGAACTCGCCGCAGAGCGTCTATTGCAATATCTGCAATCCCTTCCTGTATGAAACCTCGATCATGTCTCACCCGAACCTTATTTCCGAACACTTGAAGGATACGACCGATCTTTATGCCGACATTTCCAAGGGCGATGTTCCCGCAGTTTCCTTCGTCAAACCAGGTGGGGAACTCGATGGTCATCCAGACTCTTCGAAGATCGACCTATTCGAAGGTTTCTTGAAGAAGCTGGTGAATGCGGTACAGAGCAACCCTTCGCTATGGGCGAGTACGGCCATAATGATCACTTTCGACGAGGGTGGGGGTTACTATGACTCTGGCTATCTCCAGCCGGTGGATTTCTTCGGTGACGGCCCGCGTATCCCCTTTATTGTCGTATCGCCATATTCCATGGGGGGACGTGTCGACCATACGTACTACGATCACGCGTCCATCGTGAAGTTTATCGAACGTAACTGGGGGTTGGCACCCATCTCTAAACGCAGCCGCGATAATCTGCCAGATCCTGTGCAGCTGCCGAGCAATCCTTACGTTCCGGTGAATTCGCCCGCAATTGGAGATTTGTTCCAGATGTTTGAGTTCCACCCATAACACGAATAGCCTGTGATTGCCGATTACGGAGAATCATCGTTCATAATGTTGTAACAATCAATTGGTACAAACGAATCTACCCGCTCCCTAAGCTCCTTGCCAGCCTTGAAATGTGGCAGATACTTGGCTGGCACCATTACCCCGGCACCATTTTTTGGATTGCGCCCCACGCGCGGTGCTCGGTAATTCAGGCCAAAGCTGCCGAGACCACGAATCTCCGCCCGTCCGCCTTTTGAAAGGGGCTGTTGTCGCCGACGCATATTTGACCCACCTGCCGGGATTTCGCTGACCCAGCTCTGTGCATAGGCCACTGTTGCAGTATCAATGTTTGTGGACTACTTCTCTGGGTCAGTCCAACATCGGCACATGGGTCAAAAACTGATCGGCACCAACATGGCCGCATCTTGCCCTCTGTTAGCAGCCATCCAGAGACTATTATTTCGTGCATTTGCGTTCCATCTGAGTACCACCATACTTACTCCTAAAGGTCTCCTGATTATTGTTGGATATTTGTACACCCAGGAGAACGGCACTGTAATGCCCGCTTTTTGCCCTGCGAGCGGACTATGAAGAGAGTGGATTGGGGTGTCAATGCTTATGGCACGAAAGGTCAATTCTTACAGATATTTGGTAATGGAGACGTCAACTAAATGAGTTAAGCGATGATTTGTGACTGCAGATTTCTTATTTCTTGTTCTCTTGTTCAATATACCAAGCGGCCAAGATAATTATTGTGAACGGCTGTTTTGGGGGAAATTCATGACTGTCCGCTCTTCGCCGACTCCGGTCTGTTCAGCATTTTACCCGCCACTGGCCGTTCTACAATCGAAATACGTCTTTATAACTTTTTGTCAACGAACGTCCGTTGTTCAACAAATTTCAGTCTTCCCTTTAGGCTGCCAGCTTTGCGGACGCCAAGCGATTGATGCTGACTCCTTGTTCGGCAGCCTCAGTAGCAAGCGCGCGATGCACCAGAGAAGGCACTCGAACCATGAAGCGGCCGCTGTATTGCCTTTCGGACAGCGGGGCAGGAATAGGTTCACCCGTAGTTTGCATATCTGCCACCGCTTCACCAACAACGCGACGGATACCAGCGAGCGCTTTCTCTGGCGTAGGCGCAAGCCAGGATAAGGATGGAAACTCTGCGCACAGCCCAACATGCTCGCCGTCTTCTTGCGACCATGTGATGCGATAAGTGTAATGGTTGATGTTCATAGCTTAACTCCTAGTCGTTCGATTGCAAGTATTACTTGTTTCACTTGATATGCTTTTGCCTTGCCCTTGTCGTTCTGTATGTTGACGCGCGGATCACCTTGCCACGGTGTCTTGTATATCGAATGGCTGCCGCCCTGATTCCGAGGCTTGCCAAAATAGGCCTCGCAAACCTTTTGCAAGTCGCCAAAACGCACATTGGCTGGCTCTCGCCTCATTTGCTCAAGAATTTTTTCAGACCCACGCATCAAATAATGATATCAATAGTGATACTTTCAGTCAATATGAACTGGATGAATGCGATCCGATTATCGCAGCCCCTTTAGTGGTGCAATTCAGTGCTGAGTGTCCGAATTGAAGACTTTCACGAATGACCAGTTTTGGCCGCATATTGCCCGTTTGGACTGGCTAACACAACCGTCTGCTTCTCGTTCAACTTCGGACATTCGTTTTTCATTTCATCGTCCGGTAAACACCGACCCTTTGCTGCCCTTCGACTTTCCCGAAAGGAGTCATTCACTTCTGGGTTCAGTTGTTCCACTTAGTAGGCGATTTCATAAATATACACACGTATTATTCTTGACATGCAGTGTCACATATA
>JBAUUR010000022.1:0-5531 GCA_049582805.1 Gallionellaceae bacterium
CGAAGATGTTCAAAATATTCGCGTGCAGATTCCTCAGTAGAGAATCTCTGAGCAATTTGCATTAGGGTGATTTCGTTCATTTTAGTTTTCATGTGACCGGCCTATAGAAATAAAATAGTTTTGTCAAGCGCATAATTGCCCCTTCTTTGAGCAAATTCAATTTCGAACTCCTTGAAGACGCTTGAAAAGATGTTAATTATTAAAATGAAATTTATAAAACAATTGCGATTGAATAAATACGGGCGAATACTTAGGTAGAAATACGTATCTAGTTGGTAACAGGAATATTCCATTCCAAAAGAGTATTCCATTCGAAACAGGTATTCCATGCCAAACAAGGTAGTATTCGCCGGGGAAGTTGGGAGCTACGTTGATGCTGCTGGCGATATGAAATATCAGTGATCGGTTATGAAGAAAGCGATGCAACAGAAAGTTTCTCTTGACCTGGAAAATTGCATGGATGCGCGATGAGCGCGAAGCCAAAGCAGTCAAGCCGAGCAGACCATGCGTAAAAGCGAGGAGCGACTTCGCGCCATCATCAATCAGGTCCTCGTCGGCATTGTGCAGGCAGACCTGACCGGGCATATCACGTTCGTAAACGACCATTATTGCGAGATTACCGGCTATCCGCGCGAGGAACTGCTTGGCAAGCGATGGCAGGACCTCACCCATCCGGACGACATTTCGCAGAATATGGAATTATTCGACAAGATTGTGCGCGAAGACCAGCCGTTCTCATTCGAGAAACGCTACGTGCGCAAGAACGGCGAGTCCGTATGGGTAAGCATTGGCGCCACCATGCTGTACAGCGCTGACAGGCAGGTGATAGGCGGAATGGCTGTTGTGGTGGACATTTCCAAGCGCAAGCGGGTAGAGGAGTCGCTGAGAAAATCATCCGAGGAAATTGCAGACCTCTACAACCACGCCCCCTGCGGCTACCACTCGCTGGACAAGGACGGCGTCATCCGCCGAATCAACGATACCGAACTTGCGTGGCTGGGCTATGCGCGGGATGAGGTGGTCGGGAAAATGAAGTGGACAGATTTAATTGCATCCGCGAGCCAGCAAATATTCCGGGAAAATTTTCCCGGCTTCATGAAGCGGGGATTTGTCCATGACCTGGAGTTCGAGATGATCCGCAAGGATGGCACGGCATTTTTCGCTCTGGTAAATGCGACAGCCATTTATGACCCCAGCGGTGATTACCTCATGAGCCGCTCAACGCTGCAGGACATCACCAAGCGCAAGGCGGCGGAAAGCGCGCGGGCAAAGAGCGACGAGCGCGCGCGATTGGCGATCAGCGCATCGAACTTGGCATTGTGGGACTACGATCTGGCGACAGGCAGCGTGTACTTGTCGGAGGGTTGGTCACAGCTCCTCGGTGGCGAACAGCAACCGACCTTCACCACGATACAAGCGCTTACCGATCTGGTTCCGGAGGAAGAGCAGCAGATGGTGAGAGATGCGATTCTGGGGGCCGTGAAAGGGGGTGTTACATCTTTGTATCAGGTCACGCACAGGGTGAGAAAGCCGAACGGTGAATACATCTGGATATTAAGCGAAGGACACGTCACCGACCGCGCCCCGGATGGGCAGGCGCTACGCATGATAGGCACCAACCGCGACATCACTTACCGGAAAAAACTGGAAAGGGAAATTCAGGAGCAGCGCAATGAAATGGAGGAGTTGCAAAAATTGCACGTCGCCGCCCAGACTGCCGCGGCTATCGCCCATGAACTGAACCAGCCTTTGCTGGCCATCGCCTCGTATTGCGGGGCCGCGCGCATGTTGCTGCAAGCCGAAAAACCCGACCTCGATAAAATCCGCAATGCCGTCGAGGCAAGCGAGCGGCAAGCGCAGCGCGCCGGACAATCCATCCGCGAACTGCTCGAATTCCTGAGCATGAAGGAATTCTCCATCGAGTCATTTGACCTCAACCAGGAAATCATTGGCGCCCTGAATTCTGTAAGAGCAGAACAGGAGTTCCAGGCCATTCTTCATCTGGAAGAGGGGCTTCCTTTGGTCCTGGCCAACCGCTCCCAGGTACGAAAGGTGCTGCTCAATCTGCTGCATAACGGCATCGAGGCCATGCAGGAAGCAGGCGTGCCGCAGCCTGCCATTACCGTGACCGTACGCACGATCAAGGACAAAAACGTTGCCCAGGTGACCATACGGGACAACGGGCCGGGTTTCCGGGATGAGGATATCCAGCGCCTGTTTCAGCCGTTCTTTACCACCAAGGCCAGAGGCATTGGCCTGGGGCTGGCCATCAGCCGCTCGCTGGTCGAGGCGAACGGCGGCCAGCTCTGGGTTGACCCTCAGGAAAAGTCCGGCGCCACTTTCCATCTTACTTTGCCTTTTGCGCCATGAGCGCACCCGACAACGTGTACGTAGTGGACGATGACGAAGCGGTGCGGGACGCGCTCGCCATGCTGCAGGAAGAACTGACGCGGCGCGGCGTGTGGCTGCCGTGATCTTTCTTTCCGGGCATGGCACCATTGCGACCACGGTGCGCACCATCAAGGCCGGCGCGCTGGATTTCCTGACCAAACCGGTGAACGGTTCGCTATTGCTGGCCAGCGTGCGCGATGCATTAGAGAAGTGTTCATCCTTGCAACAACAGGAACCCTAATGCAGTGTAGCCGTTCTGTGCGCTTCACCTGTATTGATGCAATTGGATTCCACAGAAATGCGCTTTAATAACGCTTGCCATTCTTCTTCACTTATTAGGCCGCACATATAGAATGCGCCACAAAGGCCTGTTGCCATGCCACGGCCATGCGGCGTGTCTATATCTGTAGGAGCATCCTCGATTACGTCAAGGGCCATACGTTTATTAAATGATTCCATTTCCCCCCAAGGAAAGAGACCAACACGGTGTCGGATGTCTTAATTTTTGACTTCAACTTATGAATGCGTAACTATTCAGACAGACAGGTTCTTGCTCAATGCAAACCCAGTATCTGCAGGAAAAAAACCGACTTGGCCTGTCTGATCTGCGCTGTTTGATTCTTACCTGTTCATCACGTAACCATCCACCCTATCAACACCGCGACAATCAGCAGCAACACCAGTGCCGGGACCGTGCCTTTCTGTTTTGCCTGATTATCATGTTCGTCGGTGGTGGAAGCATTGGTCTCCATGATGAAGTCCCATGTGGTTGCGGTTGAAAAAAGCATACATCATTTGCCCTTGGCCTAGAATTGGACGAAGGTACAATCAGCAGGCGCAAAAAAAACGGCATGGCCGGTCTGTGCTTTGGGTCTTTGGCTCTTACTTCACCAGCAAAAAGATCAACAGCACGAGCAGCAGCAAAAAAATAATTCCAGCAATCTTGCTTGTCGATGGTGGCGGATTTTCGGCAATAGCTCGATGCTCCTGTTCTTCATGTTCGCCGGTAGTGGCTTGACGAGGGGGATCGGCATGAGTTCGCGTGGTTTGGATGTAACTTAAGCCTGTGCCGGGAATGCTGGCGGTGGTTTTGACCTGGCCGCGCCTAAAGTTGACGGTGAAGCCCTTGTCGCCGACTGACGTGCTGATCCCTGTCTTACTCAGATTGAACCAAACGTGCGGAATAAGTTTGATGCGCCGCCGAAAACGAAAAAAGCCCATATCTGCCACCTCCCTGCGGCATCATGCCACGAATGTTAGCTTGTGGCGCGAACGACATGAACCTTGCTCAGTGTGTCGTGCGATATCGAACCCGGCAGCCCTTGGGAGAACGGGTATTCCGAGAGCTTCAACGGGACACTGCGGGATGAAATGCTCAACGGAGAGATATTCTATGGTGTCAGGGAGGCGCAAGCGATGGTGAATCAGTGGGTGCGTCATTACAACACCACTTGTCCGCACAGTTCACTGGCGTATAAGCCACCCGCACCAGAAGCCAGAATCAATGCGTCCTTTCAGAATTTTTACCCAATGATGCATTGACGTATGATGCAAAAACTCTCTCAACAAATGGCAATGAACGACCGGCGAGGGTTTCGGATTACGGCTCAAGCCGGTAATAAGTCGACCTAACGGTCGACTGAATTCAAAGTCAAAAACGAACGCCATGTTTTAAGTTCGTTAGTGACACAACGAAAATCAAACCCTTCCGCTTGAAAGCGGGGGTTTACGGATCCCCAAAGGCGACTCTAAATCAGCTTTGGTCAGACTTGGATGGCTTCAGTTCGTCTTCTGTTGCGTGAAGAGCTTCGTATCTTGCCCGCAACTCTTGAAATTTTGGAGATTTTGGGGAAGATGAGCCGAGAGGCAATCTGCCGATTGGGCTGCCCATAGTGGCACGATCAGCGGGATGAATTTCCGGAACTGGCTTGACAGGTGACATGACTACTCCTTTCATAACAGCAAACAGAGGAGCAGCCAGAAGTAAACGATGACGGCCCCGCTATCATAGGTTTTACCCTTTAGATCGGAAACTTTGCGTCCCTGTTTTTCAACAGGTTTGCCTTTTCATTGGACCAACCAGAAATAAATCTAGTAGATCGCAACTGAACTCTGGCAGAAATATTTGTTTAGTGCAAGTAGAAGTTTATTGGCTCGGGAGCATGGTCGATGTCTGCGGATGGCGTGCGCCGTGCAAAAAACGGCCTTTTCTGTGGGTGTAAGTCCCACCCGGCAACCGCTCCAGCCGGAGGTAACCGGAGCAACTATGGAGGCAACGAAATGGTTGAAGCCTTCGGGTAAGCGTGAGATGATCGGACTGCCCGTGCTCCGTCATCGAGAGTGGCTGCTCAATATCGATTTTGCCAAACGCGAAACATTCGCCTATGCCTGCGAGGCCTATAGCCGAATTCTTGAGCTTGGCGAAACACGCTCAGCGCGTAGCAGACTTTTGTCAGAACTTGCCGAAGGACCGATGCCGCCGGACGAGCGTGTGCAGGGAGCTGAGTATGTCGATATTCTTCGAGAGGCCGTTACCGCCAGGAATGGCTGGAAACGCATCCTTGATCGGTGTTCTCTCCCTAAGTCGACCCGCCGCAATTGAGCAACTGATGTTCGACTCGTCAACGCATAAGAATAAAATTTTCGAATAACTGTATAAAATCCGTCTTCCCCATTTCGAACAAATTTAACTGGATTATCACTGTTCCAATTTGAAATTGGCGCGCCAATAATTCAATTGGTTAGAGCAATCTAGCTCTTTTTTATTTCTGGTGGGGTTATGCCGGGTAACGTCAGGAAGAAAGACATGGACGTTTTTCATCATCCCGGCAAGGTCATTAGACTGGTCGGGCATGAAAAGAGAACCGCCGGCCTATCTCTAGCGGCGTCTGGTTTGTTGGTCAGCATTTTTACTCAGTCGCCTGTTATTGGATTTTCACTCTGCCCGGTCATTCACAAAGTGGAGCATTGACACATAGGCGACCTTCGATTTTTTACAATGGACGGTCAATCGCCAACAAAGCGATAGCAGTTCTTGCCGCTGTATTTGGCCAAATACATTGCCGCATCGGAGATTTTTACCAACTGCTCTGCCGTTTCTCCATTGTCGGGGTAGAGGGCGATGCCGATGCTGACACTTA
>JBAUUR010000023.1:0-19376 GCA_049582805.1 Gallionellaceae bacterium
ATGGCGGCTTGCAAGCATTAACAGTTTGTTGAAATTATCATACATGCAGAGAAAAGAGTGAATTTCCGTGGTCACTTTACCCCTCCCGGTGATCTGAAAATCGACTGTAGGGCTTTCTGAGAGGTCAGAAATTTTCCACATTTGCAAACATCGAGAATTTCAACAAACTGTTAATGCTGGTTGTTTTCGCCCCAATTCGCATATCGCAAGCCTCCCGCTGATTTTTCAGCATCGGCAAAATTCCCAACTTGGGTTTTCACAAATATTGCCGAAAGTCGTAAAGCACGGGCTCACTATAATCATTCAAGACAATCAACTTGTCGAGTTTAACTAATGATTATGGAGACCCAGAATGAAAAACAAGCAAGTACCCAAGACCCTGACGGTTGCCGAATTCCTGGCTGACCGTATCGCCACCATCGACAAGACCCAACGCGAAATAGCAGAAGCGTGCGGGTTCGATAACCCGAACATCATCACGATGTTCAAGAACGGCTCGACCAAGCTGCCGATCACCCGTATTGCGCCGCTGGCAAAGGCGCTTGATGTCGATCCAGCCCACCTGCTGCGTCTCGTCATGCTCGAATACATGCCCGACACCTGGGAAGCTATCGAGAACATCATGCAGAGCACCGTGCTGACTTCCAATGAGCTTCAGCTTGTTCGTGCGTTTCGAGAAGTGACCGGACAGAACGATGCGGTAGCTTCGCTAGGCAGCATGGGCAAGCCCAGCGGAAACTCGACCGCTGGGCTTGCCGATCTGATTTTGGCAGTCTGTGTTCGCCAGATTGAGCCTGTTAGCCCGAATTTGATATAGTAAGCGGCGCTGCACCTATCTCATCGACCAAACAACATGGAAGGGTACGCTCAGGCAAGGTTTCTCCAGAAGAAAGACTGGATAATATCTTTCGCGTCGCGACCGTGTACCAACAGCAACTCTTGGCAGACTATGGTTTCACGCGAGAGAAATCTCTTATGTTCATCAAGCAAAAACCAATGCTACTTCGTTACTTATACCTAAATGCGTGGCAATGCATTAACTGGTTGGAAATGGGTGGATTCGATAGCCTGCCTAGCAAAAAAGTAACGAACGATCTGCTTGATCGCGAGTACATACTCACAGCCACTTTCTTTCATGATCTCTTGAGTGAAGAAGTTCGTGTGAACCATGCATACCGAGATATACTTTCCCTTCTTAACCGGAAAGTCTAATTCCGAGTAGCTAAACGGGCCAGCTTCGCATTTCTTATTGAATGCCCATGTCTATTCGTCCGCTTCTAAGTTTGATTGTGATTGTCTCTTATGTGTCGGTTGCTGCGTGTCACGACTGACTGATTCCGGCTGGTCCAAATAAGTTGGAGCGATGGAGAGATTCAGCGACCGCTTTCTGGCAAGCAGTTTGCATGATCGATGGGCAGTTAGGTGCCATTACCGGTCATTCGATGAGCGCTCTGAAAATCGAAGGAACTCTTGGTGGTGGTTAAAATGCTTGGCATTATGCAAACCCCATCGGTCCGTACTATTATGCATATGTGGAACAATAAATTCCGTGGGTTTCATTGTTTATCGAGAAAATACTTGACTGGTAGGTTTGGCTAATAACTGTTAGGCATCAGAACCAATTTTCCACCATGCTTTCCGATGATTCCATCCTCAGACGTATACCTGCAGCACTTGAGCCGAAGCAGGCACTCTTCGTGGATGGAATTCGACATGCCGTCGAAATCATGGAACTGGCCTACGGTCGACTCAAAGAGACCCTTACCAATATTGCTCTCGATCCGCCCACTTCGGCGGACCTCCGAAAGGTGGGGCCACACGCTTTCCTCGATGCTTGGGCAATGGTTGACGCCGTTGATAGATTTCGGATGCTCTACCAGCAAATGCCTGGAATCAAATTTGGCCCTCCTGTTCCCGGTATTGAGCCACTCAAGACCGTTACCCAGCCGTTCAGGGATCTACGTAACGTAGCTGATCACCTCTCCCAACGGGCTGACTTTGTCGTTGCACGTGGCGGCGCGGCACTCGGAACGCTTACTTGGCTCACGGGCTTCAAGCTTGATCCGCCCACAATTTGGTTTTGCACTCTCCGCCCAGGAACCATTCGTTCCAAGCCTGAATTCAGGAAGGAGCCAGTTTTCGGCGCTATTGACTGGCCTACTGACAAAATCTGCCTCAATGCTGGGGGATACGAAGGCAATCTATCAGCAATCCGCCCGCACATTGAGCGCAGAGTGAAGCACTTTGAAATCAAGCTAAAGGATGAGTTCGAGCGCCATGGTATTGCAGACGGACCGGCCGCCAATGACGTGTTCATGAGGCAACCTTATCAACTTTCGCCGGGACAGTTTCCATGGAAAGACTAATATCTAACCTTGCGTTGAGGGGACATCTGGCGGTGCACGGCGGCGTGGCCTCGGCCACGCAGAACCAGGCGCTGTCGGCCTGCTGTTTCTCTAGAAGGAGATGTTCGAGCAGGACTTGCCCTAGCTTTCCAATGTCGAGCACGCCAAGAAGCCAAGGCGCTTGCCCACGGTGTTGACGGTTAACGAAACCAATCGTGCTGGCGCGGACCGTTAATGAGCTTCGCGGCATCGCGTGCATTGAGCTGGAAGACGCCGGCACACCCCGGCAGCAGATTATGGTGTCACGCTCGTTTGGCTCGTCTGTAACGGGTCTTGCAGACCTTTCCGAGTCAGTTGCGTACTTTCGCTACCCGCGCAGCAGAAAAACTCAGGCATGATGGCTCTGTAGCCGCCAGCGTGTGCGTTTATATCCGCACCAACCCGTTCAAGGAAGACGAGCCGCAATACCAGCGCTCGATGATCGTGCCGTTGAGCCGACCTACCGATGACACAACCAAACTCGTCAGGGCAGCGCTGGCCGGCTTGACGGCGATCTACGGCAGCGGCTACAATTATAAGAAATCCGGCGTGCTGCTGATGGGGCTGCAAGCCAGGGAAGCAGTCCAGGCGACCCTGTTTGACGATCCAGCCATGCAGGCCAGGTCAGTCGGCATGATGCTTGTCATGGACGGAATCAACTGGCGCATGGGGCAGGGGAGTCTGACCATTGCCGCCTCTGGTATCCGTCAGCGCTGGGCGATGCGTCGGGAGCGAAAGTCACCTGATTACACGACCGACTGGAATGAGTTGCCGGTGGCGGGGGAGATCTGATGAGGAGTTATTTGCAGTTTTGCGTCTATAACTATCATCAACAGCCAGACAAAAAGCCAGAGGATGCATCAACAGCCAGACAAAAAGCCAGAGGATGCCTAAACCCCATTGCCTACTTGCTATACCCACACCTTGACATGGTGGGGGTCGTTGGTTCGAGTCCAATCGCGCCTACCAATTGGTAGGCCAAAGCAGTCCAGGCAAGTCCACTAAACCCGCACAGTTACAGGCTTTGCGGGTTTGTTCTTGTCCAGATGCCTCCAAGCTCCGTCTGCCCTGGATATAGTCATCGGCAGGCGAAGGAAAACCGGCAGGGACTTTATGCCTGAACAGTGGCACACGGACAGGCTGGCTGCCTATCGCCGGTCGCATGATGGTGGTTTGCTGCATTGGGTCTCAGATTCTTCAAGCCATCACTGCATCAGATTCACAACCACCAAAACAACTGCTCCGAACAGGCAACCGAGAAATACCAGACGATCCGGGTCCATTTTCGCGCCATTCAACATTTTGGTTACCTCCTGTATTTGCGGATCAACCCGACCAGCACACCGTAGATTTCCAGTGAGCCTTTCGGACGAATCACCGGGTAAGCAGGATTCGCCGCGAGCAGGACGAACTTGCCGCGCTCCTTGTCCAGTTTCTTCAGGGTGAATTCGTTATCCACGATGGCGACCACGATATCGCCGACATCGGCCAGGTTGCGCCTTTCCACTACGGCCACATCGCCATCATGGATGCCGGCGCCAATCATGGAATCCCCCTTGACCGGGATGAGCGTGGTCTTGGATGGGTTGTCGATCAACATGTCGTCGATGACGTAATACTCGCCCTGGGTAGCGCCTACCGTGATGGGCATACCTGCTGGTACGGCAGAGTCGGCTAACGGACGTGCGAAGAACTGCCGGGTTGGTATCCACATGCCGTCCGGCGTGCGCTCGATAAAGCCAGCCTTGCCCAGTCGATCCAGTACCGCCTTGACCCAGGACTTGGAGGCAATGCCGAACACCTCGCAAAGCGATGAGTAGGACGGAATGCTTTTCCAGTCGGCGTAATAGTCTTGCAGTCTGGCAAGATATTCCGCGTCTCTGGAATGGGAGGAATTGGAGTCAGTCATGGCCGCACCGATGCAGAACGAACGTACTGCGTATCCTAAAGAACGTTCGTTCTGTTGTCAAGCGAGAGCACACTTTATTTTTTTAGCCTCCGCTTTCAGGATGCCAAAAGGGAAACATGACATCCAGTAGCCGACCCAAACCGGTTATAGAGATTTTTCTAAAGTAATCACTCAAAGTAACTAATTCAACCTGCGTCTCTAATTTATTTCACACGATGCCGCGAGATGAGGTCGCTAAACAAACAAGCAAAATCCAATATTTTGTCATAATGGCCACATATAATTAGCATTTATGACCAAGCGAACATGAGAACCGGCGGCACCCTTCATGAGGCCGCAACGAATCGCGTTGTAATTTGGATGTTTACAGGCAGAGGAAGGAAATATGGATAGCCATCTTGGACGATATGAAATTCTTGAGGAGTTAGGGCGGGGCGAGATGGGGATTGTCTACAAAGCCCATGACCCTCTAATTGAGCGCTTTGTCGCAATCAAGACGATTGACCTTCAAAAACTGAGCGAGAAAGAAAAGGACGAATACAAGGCGCGATTCTATCAGGAGGCCAAGGCAGCAGGACGCTTGAATCACCCAAACATTATTACAATCTATGACTTGGGTAGAAAAGGCGATGTAGCCTACATTGCTATGGAACTGATGGAGGGACCAGAACTACAGAACATAGTTGCAGAGAATCAGTCCCTGACTATTGGAGAGAAACTGGATGTTGCATTTCAGGTGGCGGAAGGTTTGGCTTATGCACATCAGCATGGGGTTGTGCATCGTGACATCAAGCCTTCAAACATAATGGTATTGAGAGGAAGGCATGTCAAAATCGCCGACTTCGGCATAGCGAGAATGGAGTCCTCTTTGTGGCAAACACAAACAGGCAAAGTCATTGGATCGCCTTTGTATATGTCTCCTGAACAAATCCAGTCTCATTCAATCACCCCCCGTTCGGATATTTTTTCGTTTGGTGTCGTACTGTATCAATTGTTGACCGGGAAACTTCCGTTTAATGGCGATAATGTCAATGCAGTATGGTACCAAATCATTAATGAAGAGCCACAAAAACCCAGTTCTTTGAACCCTGAGATTCCAGGTATGCTGGATCATATCGTTGCCAAGTGCCTTGCCAAAAAACCGGAAGATCGTTATCTGAACGCCAATGAGTTGGCGAGTGATTTGCATTCATGCCGAAGGCAGGTGTCACTTGCCAATACAAACCCTGATCATGGTAGTCACTATTTTGTGGATGGCGGGACGACCAATGTCAGGAAAATCACTAACGTGCAATTGATTTGGATCATAGTGTTGACCGCGCTGCTTTCGATTGGACTCTATGCATTGATTGATCAGTTTTTCATCGATAAAGGAATGCAGTGAAATTTTGAATATCCTGCCGTGAGCCTGGCTGATGCACGTACTCGCCGCGATGATGCTCGCAAGTTGCTGGCGAACGATGTCGGCCCCGGCGCAGTTAACCGGCCGCTGCCTGCGATAGCCAGGCGGGTTTTCATTGTGCTGCGCGGATTGCCCACGCTGTTGCATATGCAGCGGGATATACTGAAACGGCTTCAGGCTGAACAGAATGAAATTTCAACATCGTAGTTTAGGTCTGCCTCGCCGTTGGCATTACTGCGCGGTGAAAGTGACGTTGCTCGCACTCGTTTGAGTCGAAAACGATGACAAAGAAATTGAGCCGGATGTCGTGACTTTGTAATACGTCTGCGAGTTATCCGTGTTGTTGTTGGCGGTGTCATACGTTTGTTCGATGAACCCGACAATCAGGTCGCTTGAACTTGTCGGGTTGGCCAGCACGACATAACTCTCCTTGATTGTTCCCAATGGAAAGGTCATCGTGCTGTCGGTGTAACGATTGATTGTGCCCACGACCGCTGCGTCGCTGACCGAAATCGTCGCTGGATACGCAATCGGGGATGGCGCGACATCGTATTCTGTAGAACTTGATACGCCGAGCGTTGCATGCGAAGTGTTATAGTAGCCAACAGCAGTAGATGCAACTGGTATTGTCTGCCCTTCCCCCGTCACCGAACCTGTCACAGTGGTCGTTTCTGACAAACATGGCACCCCGTTAAATGTTGCGGCGGCGGAGGGCGACTCCATAATCGTCGCAGTCCCTGTCACGGTCACGCTGTTAATTGTTCCGCTTATATTCATGTTGGCCGACACACCATTGACCGAGAGATTGGCAATCGCCGTACCCAATGGAACTGACGACGGTGGCGGTATCGTCTGCGCGAAACTACGACCTGCCCCGCCGCCAAAGCAACCAATAAGTCCAACAGACAGAAGACATGGCAAGGCCAAACGAAATGCCTGTTTCATACGTATATCCCCCGACCGTTGGTTTTACTCCACAGGAGTCACCAGCTTGGTTTTTTTACCGACCCGGCAGTATCTCCTTTTACCCACATTAGCAAAATGACAATAGATAGGCAATTTTCGCAGTGGGGCGCGGCGCGTGGAATGTTGCGTTAGGTATTTACCTGAACAGCGACACTACTTCCACAACGATCTTGCTATGCAGCAACTCGATCCGGGAATACGCCAAATGTTGGAACTCATTGGATCAATCACTGCGCATCTTGTTAATGTAGGCGGGGAAGCCGTTGTAAATTTCCAGCTTCTTTTCCATGCAGGGCTTGTCGTATATCCCGCTGTCGTCAACCTTGCAAAAAACTGACAGGCGGATTACCGCGGAGCTGGCTTGCGCAGGGGTCTTGATGGCCCTCATGCTGATATTCCCGCTTTCGGTTGGGTGGTATGTTTCAATAATCGTGTCTGTGACCAACTGAATTTTTTGGCTTGCCGTGGACTTGATGTACGTCTGGGTGAGGGAGAACAATTTGTCGCAGATCCCTTTGGTTTTGCAGGTTACATAAGAACCTTTCTCCGCCTGAGCAACCGCGTCTGCAAGCCTCTTTTTCTCATCCTCAAGTGTCTGCTTTTTCTCATCCTCAAGTCTCCGTATTTCCAATGGGCCTGAAGGATCAAGCCACTGTGCGCCACGCACGAGACGAACATAGTACATGGCGGATCTGTTGAAGGTACTGGAATTGCCACCGAAGAAATCCACATCCCATGCACCGGCCGGAATGGATGAACCTGACCAGAAGGGCGATGAAGGTGTGTCAGGAAATACCGCCAGGTTGATAGCCGGATATATGCACCGCCGCTCGACAATGCTATTGAGTTCATCCTCATTGGGCAACCGCCAGTTATCTCCCTTGTCCCCGAAAGTGTGCATGGCATTATCCCAACTTGATGCGGTTGCACTGCCCGCACAACGCCCATCCGAATATTTTTGTCCCTCGGCACAGATTTTCCATGTCAGCTTGGTCGCCGTGTCAAAGGCTGTGCCATCCATCCGGTTTATTTCAAAGCGGCTGGCAGATGTTGTTTCCGGCCTGCTGGGGAAGCATTGCTGGGCTGCCTGCGCCCAATCGGGCGTAGCGAAACCAACGAGCGCAGTGCTGAACAATAGAAGGGCTCTTTTCATACTTTCCCCGGAGCATTAACGATGTTGCACACTAACAATAAATTTCCCCGTGGACAAGATGCAAAACTGCCATGGTTCGGGCTGTTGCCAACATAGTTTCACAAGCGTTGATCGCTCAATGCAAACCCGATATCCGCAGGAACAAGAAGAACCGGCTTGGCCTTGGCGATCTGGGGTGTCTGTTCCAATATCGGAGCATGTAAACAGCAGCTTTCTGGCGGCGTATAAGGACCAGTGAATTTTCGCGCGGTGCCAATTCTAGCCTTGCGCTCAAATGGGGTTCAGCGGCTGCTTTTCGCTGAATTGGGCTGCAGGTCATCATCAGGTTGGGAAGCTTCTGGTTACCTCGCGGCGACACTCGAAAGCCCTTCGGTTCCCGGAGGTTACAAACCTGATAGCCAACGTTATTGCAAGCTGGTGATAGTAAATGGTAGCCGGGAAGGTTATTTGACCCGCGCTGTTGCTTCGGAAAGGACGGCTCATGGTGTCCAGTTCGCTCAGGCCCAGTCAACCGATCACCAATTTCCACAACGAGGAACAGGTCGAATTTCGCACCGTCCATGGTCAAGCGATATCCTGCAAGGAGGCGCTGCCCAAGGCGGTCTACCTGGCGCTGGGGGCCGCCTTTCCTCGGGCCCTGCGTTACAGTGAGTTGCTGGGACGAGCCTGTCGCCGCCTCGGCTATGACGAGCCGCTCGATCCGGCAGTCGAGGCCAAATTGGTCCGTATGCTCGTTTCGTCGCTCGCCAATGGCGTAGCGGAATTCCACGTTTACCAGACCCTCTTCTGCACCGAGGTCAGCAAACAGCCAGTTGCCAGTGCGATTGCGCGCATTCATGCCGAGGCAGGCGGCCCGGTTACGTCGATGTACCTGGCGAGCTTCATGCTCGAAGAACCTGTCATGCGCGGCCTACTCCCGCTTTTGGATGGCACAAGGGACAAACGAAAATTGCTGAGCGAGCTTCAGACTCGTCTTAACCTGGACAGCGCTCACCCGCTCACGGCTGAGGCGATAGAGACGGCCTTTAAGATGCTGGCGGATTACGGGATGCTCATCGGCTAAATTTGTTCAAAGAATGAACTGCGGTCGATTTATTACCGCTTGTTGAGAGGGTTTTTGCATCGAGCGCCAGTGCACCATCGGGTGTAAATGCTGAAAGGAGGCTCGTCCGCCTCTGCGCAACCTTGCCTACGATGAATGGGAGATGTCGCCCCATCATCCGCGGCTCTCCAGCGTGTTTCATGCTCAAACGTCGAACTGCAAGCGCGCCAGCCGCGCATAAAGCCCGCTCTGTTTGCGCAAGTCTTCCGGTGCGCCGGTTTCGACGATGCGACCATGCTCCAGCACGACGATGAGCTGGACCTTCTGCACGGTGGCCAGCCGGTGCGCGATGATCAGGGTGGTGCGCCCCTGCATGGCGGCGTTCAATCCTTGCTGCACAAGAATTTCGGATTCCGCATCGAGCGCGCTGGTCGCTTCATCCAGCAGCAATAGCGGCGCGTTCTTCAGAATCGCACGCGCGATGGCGATGCGCTGGCGCTGCCCGCCGGACAGGCGGGTGCCGCGTTCTCCGAGGAAGGTCTGATAGCCATCGGGCAGGCGGTGGATGAATTCATCCACTTGCGCCGAACGCGCTGCGGCGATGACTTCTGCGTCGCTGGCAGCGCGGCGTCCGTAGCGGATATTCTCCAGCGCATTGGCCGAGAAGATCACCGGGTCCTGCGGCACGATGGCGATCCTGTCGCGCAGTTCGTGCAGGGAAAGCTGGCGGATGTCCTGACCGTTGAGGCGGATGCAGCCACCGGTCACATCGTAAAAGCGCAGCAGGAGCTGGAACAGCGTGGTCTTGCCTGCACCGGACGGGCCGACCAGCGCGACGGTTTCGCCGTGCGGGATGTCGAGCGTGATGTCGTCCAGCGCAGCCACTTGCACGCGTGCCGGGTAGTGGAAGCTGACGTGTTCGAATCGGATTGCCGCTTGCCGCGGCTGCGGCAGCGGTTGCGGCGTACTGGCGTCGGTGATGGCGGGCTGTGCATGCAGCAGTTCCAGCAGCCGCTCGGTCGCCCCCGCCGCGCGCATCACATCGCCCCACACTTCCGCCATGGTGCCCACACCGCCCGCCACCAATACGGCGTAGAGGATGAACGAAGCCAGTTGCCCGCCGGTCATGCTGCCCGCCTGCACCTGGTTCGCGCCAACCCACAGCACGAAAATTATGGCGCCCATCACCGCGGTGATCAGCAGCGCAGTCATCGCGGCGCGCATCCGTGTGCGCCGGATCGCGGTGACGAAGCTGGCCTCGGCGCGGCCGGCGAAGCGGCTGGCTTCCTGCTGCTCCTGCGTATAGGCCTGCACCGTCGGTATCGCGTTGAGTATCTCGCCGGCCAGCGCCGAGGCATCGGCGATCTTGTCCTGCGATTCGCGCGAGAGCTTTTTCACTTTGCGGCCGATGGCGAAGATCGGCAGGATCAGCACTGCCATCAGGCCGAGGTTCAGCGAGAACAGGGAAAAGCTGGTCACGGCCAGCATGACCATGCCGCCGACAAACTGGAACAGGCTGCGCAAGCCCATCGAAATCGAGCTGCCGATCACGGTCTGGATCAGCGTGGTGTCGCCGGACAGGCGCGACAGCACTTCGCCGGTCTGCAGGGTCTCGAAAAACTGCGGCGACTGCGCCAGCATCCGCGCATACACTGCGCTGCGCAAATCCGCCGTGACCCGTTCGCCCACCCAGGTCACGGTGTAATAACGCGCCGCCACGGTCAGCGCCCACAGGCTCGCCAATCCGAACAAGGCAGCAAAGTGTCCGTTCAGGCTCAATGCACCCAACAGGCCGCCACCGGTATTTTTGCGTTGCCCGAAACCGAAATCGATCAGGTCGCGGAACGCCAGCGGCACCAGCAGGATCGTGGCGGAACCGAGGCACAGCAGAAAAAAGGCCAGCGCGATGCGCGCGCGATAGGGGCGCAGAAAAGGCCACAGATCGCGCAGGGAGGACAAGCGCCGGGCGGTTGCAGGCTGGAGCGGATTCGGGAGGGGCATCATTTGTTGCGGTTGTTGGAGGTGTCCCATTTTCCCATTTCACGGGAATCCAAACGGGGAAATATTATTTGGATTGGGCGCGGAATTGCCATACCTCCTTTGGCAAAGAGGGAGGTGAACTGGTGCCCGCTTTGTACGCCTGATGGATTTTTTCGAGCTACGGAGGCGATCATCCCTTGTCCATGAACTGCTCAACATGTGAAAGGAAAATGCGCGTCTTGGCAGGCAGATAACGGCGCATGGGCATCACGGCCCAGGCGGGGACGATGGGCAGCGACCATTCCGGCAGCACACGCAGCAAACGCTTGAGGCGCAGGTCTTCCGCCGCAAAGCGATCGGGTAATGCGCCGATGCCTGCGCCATCGAGCAGGAGCTGCCGGATCACATCGGGGGAATTCAGGGTGAGCCGCCCGGGCGGAACGCCTTCCCAAACGGCCTTGCCGCGCGTCAGCTTCCAGGGCAATGCTGCTCCCCGTGCCGACAGCAGGCGAACCGCAGCATGCCGCTCGAGATCGTCCGGATGCTTTGGCGCCGGATGCAATGCGAGATAGATGGGGCTCGCGTAAAGGCCAAAGCATTGTTCGTCTATCTTGCGTGCCACCAGTGTCGCATCGCTTTCCAGAGTACCCATGCGTATCGCCAGATCGAAGCGCTCGCCGATCAGGTCGACCCGCCGCGAAGTCAGGTCGAGATCGAGCTGTATTTCCGGATAGGTTTCGATAAAGGTGGCGATGGCGCGCGAAAAATGTTGCCTGGCGTAATCCCCCGGCATCGACACGCGCAGCCGTCCGCGCGGTTGGACATCCTGGCTGCGCACGAAATCCTGCGCGGCGGCAACTTCTTCTGCAATGCGGCGGCAATGATCGAGAAATTCCTGGCCGAATTCGGTGAGCGTCAAACGGCGCGTGGTGCGCAACAGCAGCCGCTGTCCCAATGCCGCCTCAAGATTGGTCAGGCGGCGGGAAACCGTGGCCTTGGGCATGCCGAGATATTCGGCAGCGCGCACCATGCTCTCCTGGTCGACGATGGTGGCGAACAGGATGAAGTCGTCAGCGGAGATATTGATTTGTTCCATTTATGGAACAGTCTATCCCGGATTGATGGCTTTATCTATCTTTTTGGAGCGCCTAACATGTGCTTGCTTTCATCTTTTGGAGGAAATGACCATGAATACGGCAAACCCTGTCGAACTGCGCCAATCGCGCAATATCGAGCGACTCATCGAAGGCATCGCGACATCGGACGGCGCGGGCGTCAAGCTGATGCGCGTGCTCACCGGCAAGTTGCAGCGCCGTCTCGATCCCTTTTTGCTGCTGGATGCGTTCGGCAGCGACGACCCGGACGATTACATCGCGGGTTTTCCCGATCATCCGCATCGCGGCTTCGAGACGGTGACCTACATGCTCGCCGGTCGCATGCGCCATCGCGACAGCGCGGGACACGAAGGGCTGCTGGAAAACGGCGGCGTGCAATGGATGACCGCCGGGCGCGGCGTGATCCACTCCGAGATCCCCGAACAGGAAGACGGCGTGATGGAAGGGTTCCAGCTTTGGCTCAACCTGCCCGCGCAGCGCAAGATGGCGGAGCCGTGGTATCGTGATTTCCCGAACGAGGCGATTCCCGAATACGTCACGCCGGCAGGCGTTACCGTGCGCGTGATCGCCGGCAACAGCAACGGCGTCGCCGGCGCAGTCACGCGCGAAGTGACCGAGCCGCTCTATCTGGATATCCATGTGCCTGCGGGCGCAGCGTTTTCAACCGCATTGCCGGCAACGCATAACGCGTTCATCTACGTCTACCGGGGCGCAGTGAACATTGCCGGCACGCAGGTTGAGTCGCGGCGCATGGGCATCCTGAGCAACATGCCGGGCGACGATGGCGTGACGCTGACGGCAACGCAAGATGCGCGACTGATCCTGGTCGCAGGCAGGCCGTTGCGCGAGCCCATCGTGCAGTACGGGCCGTTCGTGATGAATACGCAGGAAGAGATACATCGGGCGCTGGATGATTATAGAAATGGACGGCTTGTCTGAATTGAACTTGAACCACCCAACCTAAGGAGCATGACATGAGCAACACCCTGTTCACCCCCGTCACACTCGGCAAGCTGCAATTGAAGAACCGTATCGTCATGGCGCCGATGACGCGTTCGCGCTGCATCGGCAACGTGCCGAACGAACTGGTGGAGAAGTATTACCGGTTGCGCGCGGATGCCGGCCTCATCATCACCGAAGGAACTTCACCTTCGCCGAACGGTCTCGGCTATGCGCGCATTCCCGGCTTGTTCAGCGACGCTCAAGTGCAAGGCTGGCGCCGTGTGACCGATGGCGTGCATCAGGCGGGCGGCAGGATCTTCGTACAATTCATGCACACCGGCCGCGTCAGCCATCCTGCGAACATGCCAGCCGGGGCCCGGGTACTCGCGCCGTCTGCCGTCGCCGCACCCGGTGAGATGTGGACGGACAGCGATGGACAACAGCCGTTCCCGGTTCCGGTGGTGATGAACGAAGACGATATTGCGCAGGCCATCACCGAATATGCGGACGCGGCGAAATATGCAATCGAGGCCGGATTCGACGGCGTCGAACTGCACGGCGCGAACGGCTATCTGATCGACCAGTTCCTCAACACCGCCTCCAACCAGCGCACCGACCGCTGGGGCGGCAGCATCGAGAACCGCATCCGCTTTGCCGTGGAAGTGGCCCGTGCTTCCGCCGCTGCCATCGGCGCGGAACGTGTCGGCATGCGCATCTCCCCCTACGGCGTGTTCAACGGCATGGCGCCCGATGCCGGGATGGACGCGCTGTATGAACGCCTGATCGCCGAACTGAATGGCATCGGCCTGGTACATATCCACGTTGTCGACCACAGCTCGATGGGCGCGCCGGAAGTCAGCCCGGCGCTGAAAGCGAAGATACGCGCCGCGTTCAAGGGCAAGTACATCCTCTCGGGCGGCTATGACCTGGCACGTGCGACTGCAGACCTCGATGCGCAGCGCGGCGATCTCGTCGCGTTCGCACGTCCGTTCATCTCCAACCCCGACCTGGTGCAGAAGCTGCAAAGCGGGAAAGAGTTGGCCGCGCCTGACATGGCCACCTTTTACACGCCGGGAGAAAAGGGCTATACGGATTATTGATCCTGAAGTGCAGACGGCGAGTTCGATCTGTTAACCCCCGAAAATATATCGCCCGTGGCCCCTCTTACCCGGCAGCAAGGCCACATATGCAACCGTCACGGCTGAAACGCGGCATTGGCGGCGCCAGGAAATAATTGTGTAACTTTTAGCACAGACAGTAGCGGGAATATTTTCTAGACTGCACACTTTATAACCGAAACAAGGAGGCCAAAAATGAAACGCAACCCGGGCGGCACTGATCATGCGCAAAGACTTACCCTATTCGCATTACTGGCTCTGATAGCCTCCGCAGCTTATGGCGAAGATATAAGCAAATATCAGGAAGAAAGCCGCGCCGTCGCGATCCCATTCCTGAAGCAACTGGCTGCCGCGAATCAAAAAGCGGTCAGTGAAGGCGGGTTTGATTCAGCTATCAAGGTCTGCAAGGAAATTGCGCCGAAGATAGCAGGGGATATTTCCCGGGAGAATGGTTTAAAGCTGACGCGAGTCAGCTTGAAGGTACGCAACCCATTGCTCGGTATGCCGGATTCGTGGGAACAAAAAAATCTGCAAGAGTTTGAAGCACGCGCCGCTAAAGGTGAAAAGGCAGAAACAATGGAAGTGGCGGAAATCGTGCAAGAACCTGCCGGCAAATACTTCCGCTTCATGAAGGCTATTGCCCTTCAACCCGGTTGCGTCTCATGTCATGGCAGCGCCGAGCAAATCCCTGACAATGTAAAAGCCAGGTTGAATGAAGAATATCCACATGATAAAGCAACAGGGTATAGCGTTGGCCAGATACGCGGCGCGGTTAGCATCAAGCGCCCCATTTGAAAATTATCGGGGGCCAGGCTCGCACTGCATTTGTGCGCTCCCCTGGTCCGCGAATGGGAGCGGGTCTGCCTGGGTAGGATCACCGCAAGCAATGCGAAGCCGATGCTTTTAATTCGCTGACTAGTGGAATATGCAAAACGTATCCCCTGGAACAGCAACAAATCAAAATGAATGTGACTGAAATGCGCATATCGGAGCCAGAAGCCAGTCTCGTGGCGAACGAGTCGGATATTCTTGATGAACTCCTGCACCTGGAAGGAGCAATGGTACTGGAGCTAGGGTGTGGCAAGGCGGAGAAGACTCGCGTTGTCGCCCGACAGGCAGCCTCGGTGCCGGCGCTGGAAGTCGATGAAACGCAGCTCGCGAAGAACATCACCATCACGGATCTGCCCAATGTACGCTTCGCCCATGGTGGAGCAGAGAAGATACCAGCGGCTGATTCGAATTTCGATATCGTTGTGATGTTCAAATCCCTGCATCACGTGCCGGCTGAACTGATGGACAGTGTTTTTTCCGAGATTCGGCGGGTGCTGAAACCGGGCGGCGTGGCCTATATCTCGGAACCGGTTTATGCAGGAGACTTCAATGAAGTCCTGAAACTTTTTCACGACGAAAGGGCGGTACGCGAGGCAGCGTTCGCTGCTGAGAAGCAAGCGGTTTCATCGGGACGACTGGCGCTGGTGTCACAGAAATTTTTTCTGCAACCGATGCACTTTGTAAACTTCGGACAGTTCGAGGAACAAGTGCTTAAGGTGACCCATACCGAGCATAAATTATCTGCCGAGACTTTGGAAAAGGTACGCTCAAAGTTCAACGGGCACATGACTCGGGAAGGGGCGACTTTTCACATGCCGATACGCGTCGACATGCTCAGGAAGACCGTCCCGTAATAAATCAGAGGGGCTGGGCTCGAATTGACTTTTCCAATTCTATGCATAGCGACAGAAATCGTAGCGAGCGGGCCGACAGTGGAGGAGCCCGGAGCGCATGCGCCGGAATGTACACAGAAGTCTGCCGCTACGCGGCCCCGGATGCCGAACACCGCGTGACGCCGATGCCGGCTTGCGCAGTAGCTTTATAAAGTATGGCGCGTGCCACACCCAGACGTTTTGCCCAGTGGAATATGCAAGGCGCATACGTTTCCAGACGTGGCCGCCTGCTCTTCCCCCTTGAAGGGATGTCCAGGCGATGGATACCCGCTGCTTGCGAATAAACGGGGACAGAGTCCGATTACGCAGTCACAAGAGACAGAATATCGGACTCCGTCCCCATTTTCCATTTTCACGGATTTCCATGGGTCAGCGGCTCAGCAAAAAATCCGCGATGATGCCGCTGCTAATTGCAACCAGAATAAAATCGTTGCCTGATTGAACCCAGTGATAACCTTTTGGCGGGGCTCTCAGGTGATGGCTGCGCCAGTCACGGACCACGTATCGCTTGGTGTGTTCCGCGGCCGGAAGGCGATCACCCTTGTGGTATCCATGCGGGCCTGCGCCGCGTTCTTGCTGTTGCGCATGCTCATTGCCACCGCGATCATGCTGGTCTCCATTACCTTCGGCGAAGGCAAATCCTGACGTAGTCAAGGACATTGCCATAATAGTAGAAACAATTGCTTTTCTGTTCATGCTGGTCTCCATTTGGTTTGGAAGTGCCATGTTCGCTGCGCGCAATTTATTGTGCGCGCCGTGTCGAACTGGCGGCTTCGGATACAGAGAATAGACTCGAGAACCTGCAGAGTCGGTGCGCTGGCGCACGAAGAGATATTGGTCGCTGCCATCAGGGGCGGGAGGCGAATGCGACCGCCGCTGGAAGGTAATCGCGGCCTTACCCCGGGATGATCGCCGCAAGTATTGCGCTGCTGACCCCGTTAGTCAGTCTGATTCCGTTAGCCAGTCTTGTCTTGTCTTGCCTGCCTCAGGTGATCGACAAACGTGCGGGCTATGATGGACAACTGTTTACCGGTGGGATACACGAAATACCAGTGACGCTTGATCGGGAAACCTTGCACATCCAGCACCACGTATTGTCTGGTTGGCGTATCCGATTCAAGGGTATGACGAGACAGCACCGAAACACCCAAACCACCGATCACAGCTTGCTTGATCGCTTCGTTGCTACCCAGCTCCATGCGCATTTTCAGCTTGAGTCCCAACTCGCCGAACAGCCGCTCTGTCGCCATGCGCGTTCCCGATCCATGCTCCCGCAGCAAAAATGGTTCCCTGGATAGACGCTCAAGCGGGATTTTCTTCTTTCTTGCGAGAGCATGATTGGCAGGCGCGATCGCCACCAGAAAGTTCTCCAGGAAGGCTTCGGCCACGACATCTGCATCCACCGGCGGTTGACCCAAAATGTACAGGTCGTCCAGATTATTGGCCAGCCGTTCCAGAACGCGCTCACGGTTGGACACTTTGAGCGACACATCCACCCCCGGATATTGCTGGCAAAACGTGCCCAGCAAGCGTGGTGCAAAATATTTGGCCGTGGTTACGACGGCAAGCCTGAGCTTCCCCGTCTTAAGCCCTTTCATATCTGCCGCTATCATTTCAAAATTCGACAGTTGCTCGGATATTCCCCGGCAGGTTCGATGCAGCTCATGCCCGATATCGGTGAGATAAATCTTTTTCCCCACCTGCTCAAATAGCGGCAACCCAACCGTATCGGATAATTTCTTGATTTGCATGGACACCGTAGGCTGGGTCAAAAACAACTCCTCGGCGGCGCGTGTAAAACTGCCGAGGCGGGCAATGGCTTCAAACAATTCGAGCTGGCGCAAGGTACTGCGACGCATGGCAAATCCCTCCTGATACATAGATCATAATCTATCATGAACATAGAAAGAATTGACTGTTATTGATGGTTTTTTCTTTGCATGATGCCGGCAACGCGCTGACATGAATACCTGTCCCGACTTCGAAATGTGCAGCCTCGAATGACGGCCAGGCCCAGCGCGGGTTTTCAACAATTGGAGATAATCATGGCATCTGAAACACTGAAGGAAGGAAAGGAACGCTATAAATCCGGCGTGATACCCTATAAAAAAATGGGCTACTGGGAGCCGGACTACAAGTCCAAGGACACCGACGTGATCGCGATGTTCCGCATCACGCCCCAGCCCGGCGTCGATCCGGAAGAAGCCGCCGCCGCCGTGGCGGGCGAATCGTCCACCGCCACCTGGACCGTGGTGTGGACCGACCGCCTGACCGCCTGCGAGCTGTATCGGGCCAAGGCCTACCGCGTTGACCCGGTGCCGAACACCGGCGAGGGTACCAAGACCGAACAGCAATACTTCGCCTATATCGCCTATGACCTCGATTTGTTCGAGCCGGGCTCCATCGCCAATCTCACCGCGTCCATCATCGGCAACGTGTTCGGTTTCAAGGCGGTGAAGGCGCTGCGCCTGGAAGACATGCGCATCCCGGTCGCCTATCTCAAGACCTTCCAAGGTCCCGCCACCGGCATCGTGGTTGAGCGCGAGCGTCTCGACAAATTCGGCCGGCCGCTGCTGGGCGCGACCACCAAACCCAAACTCGGCCTGTCCGGCCGCAACTATGGGCGTGTGGTGTATGAGGCGCTGAAAGGCGGTCTCGACTTCGTGAAGGACGACGAGAACATCAACTCGCAGCCCTTCATGCACTGGCGCGATCGCTTCCTGTATTGCATGGAAGCGGTGAATCGCGCCTCCGCCGCCACCGGCGAAGTCAAGGGCCATTATCTAAACGTCACCGCCGCCACCATGGAAGACATGTACGAGCGCGCCGAATTTGCCAAGTCGCTGGGCTCGGTGATCGTCATGATCGACCTGGTGATCGGCTACACCGCGATCCAATCCATGGCCAAGTGGGCGCGCAAGAACGACATGATTCTGCACCTGCACCGTGCCGGCAACTCCACCTATTCGCGCCAGAAGAATCACGGCATGAACTTCCGCGTGATCTGCAAGTGGATGCGCATGGCAGGTGTGGATCACATTCATGCGGGCACGGTGGTAGGCAAGCTCGAGGGCGATCCGCTGATGATCAAGGGTTTCTACGATACCCTGCGCGATCCGCACACGCCGCAGAGCCTGGAGCACGGCCTGTTCTTCGAACAGGACTGGGCCTCGCTGAACAAGGTCATGCCGGTGGCCTCCGGCGGCATTCATGCCGGACAGATGCACCAGCTGCTGCATTACCTCGGCGAAGACGTGGTGCTGCAATTCGGCGGCGGCACCATCGGCCATCCGCAGGGCATCCAGGCCGGCGCCACCGCCAACCGCGTCGCGCTGGAGGCCATGATCATGGCGCGCAACGAAGGCCGCGATTACCTGAAGGAAGGTCCGCAGATCCTCGAGGCCGCCGCCAAATGGTGTTCGCCGCTCAGGGCCGCGCTGGATACCTGGAAGGATATCAGCTTCAACTACGATTCCACTGACACCGCTGACTTTGTCCCATCCACCACAGCCAGCTTCTAACAGTTTGTTGAAATTATCATACATGCAGAGAAAAGAGTGAGTTTCCGTGGTCACTTTACCCCTCCCGGTGATCTGAAAATCGACTGTAGGGCTTTCTGAGAGGTCAAAAATTTTCCACAT
>JBAUUR010000024.1:0-1846 GCA_049582805.1 Gallionellaceae bacterium
ACGCGCAGAGGCGGCAGGAGGCCGAAGGTATGGAGCAAAAGCGGATACAGCCGCTATTCATAGCATTCACGGTGCTGGGCACGCCCATCGCGCAGGGCAGCATGAAGCGCACCCGACACGGCGGGATACACAACGACAATCAGAAAGGCGCCTCGAAAAACAATTCCGGCAAGAGTTCTTGCTGCTGTTTAACAGGTACGCCTTTCCATGTTTCGTTCTTACTCCCCGCCTTTCTCCCATGAAATCGACATTTCCAGCAGTGCACGTATTCACGGCGAGATACCCGCTCACCGCAGGCAGCACACTTGGGCCACGGACGCTGGAGAGCGCGTTTCTGTCTAACCAGAGGATCGTTGCGAGCAGCGTCAACACACTCTTTGGAACAATACCGTTGGCCCCATGTTCTGAACTGGAATTGCTTATCACATCGTGGGCATCTGCGGGCAGCCCTGATTCTGGCATTCCTGATGGCCCAACATTCTTGAGAACAGAACTTCTTTGGGTTCTTGAAAGTTGCACGACCCGGCTTAGTAAAGGGCTTATTGCAGATTTCGCAGGTGAACTTGTAGAAACGGTCAAGAGAGCTTCGCGATGGGCAAAAAGCAACAAGCGTTCTCGGTCGCTCTCGGTCTAATTCTATGAAAGATGCTTGGGCGGTCACATAGCAGTCATCTTTCCAGATTTTGGCCTGCGTTGCTGCGTCCATTACGAGTTTCATTAGATTGTCGGCGTCGATGCGCTGGTAATTAGGACGAAAGAATATGGCAACAATGGCAACGCATCCCTTAATCATCTCGCCCCTTGTTAGTTCGGTAAATCGCCACGCCAACGCTTCTTCTTCGGCTGATGTCTTTGATGGTGTGTAGAACTTATGAGTCTGGCGATTATATCGAGCACGGGACTTGCTGACAGGAGCGCCCTCGTGGACAAATGCCTTAATGTCTGACGGGTCGCAATCATTGCCAACTATTGCTGTTAACTTTGACGATACTAGCTGAATATCGTATTGAGAATCAGGTGCGGGTCGTTGGGCCATAAAAATAAATCTCCGATTTTGGTTGACACAACTTTTATGCTCATGTTATACACTATTCGTATGGCAAAATCAAACAGAAAGCGAGTCAATTTTCTGATGGGGCCAATCGACTTGAAGCGGGTTCGGGCCTTGCAGAAGAAGCTCGAAGTTAACCGCCAATATGTGATGCGCCGCGCCCTGTACGAACTCGCGGTGAAAGAGAAGGTGGAACCATGAGCCGCAAAGCGCCGTACGTGAAACTCTCGCTTGCGCCATCCGGCGTGAGCAAGCGCCGCTCGCCAATCCTGGGCGGCACGGTGGTAGCCGACTACGAAGCCGATGGGCAGCGCGTGGTCGTGATCGAGTGCGCGGCCAGCGCAGCGCCCAAGCCAGCGCGGAAGGCGAAGGTCAAACAAGAGACCACTCCCGAAATCCAAGCGGCAGAGGCTCGTGGGGGTGTCCGTGGAACCTAAACCGATTGCGTGGGAAAAGTATCCTGTCCGCGTTTGTCGCAGCTTGGCTTGGTGCAAGATTTGCGATCGAGAGATTAGGGATGGACAATCCTATTGCGATGGCGGCCATGGACGTCGAGCGCATGTAACCTGTGCAAATCGGCAAGCCAAGGCCAAAGTGCTGGCGGAATCAGGAGGAGCCGAATGAAGCATACCGAGTACCTAAAGTACACATTCAGCGAAACCGAACTCAGGGAGTTCGCCAAGTCGCTGGCGCGGGAAAATACCGCCGCCGCTGAAGCCGAAGAAGAAAAGAAATCGGTAGTGGCGTCTTTCGCGGAGCGCATCACAACTGCCAAGGCGACAATCTCTCGCCTTA
>JBAUUR010000025.1:0-34659 GCA_049582805.1 Gallionellaceae bacterium
GTTCGAACGTTGAACTGTTGTTTTTGAGCGGGTTGACCGGCTGCTTCAGGGGCGCTTGACCGTCTCTAATCGGTCGCTTATTGCCCGCCGCTGCCAGAGAAAATCATGGAGATCGACATGAAGAAGCTGAAAAATGAATCTGCATTGTTCAAGGAAGCGTTACTTGCAGGCGTGAAGTATGCCGAGGGGCGCGGCGTGGTCGAGTTTGAGCCGACCGATTCGGCAAGCGAGAAACTTCTGTATATTTACCGATTGCTGGTGCATGATAAGATCATTCAACCCTTGCCGGAAGATCAGGTCGCCGAGAAATCCCTGCGGCACAAGCTTGCCATGTGGTATTCAAAGCAATTACCCAAGGACCATCCGCTACTGAAATAAAATGATCGGATTAAGGTCTGTGTAATGAACCATTTCATGGTTACAAGGAAGCGGTTTGGGTTGCGCGCCGTGCCAGGTCAAAATCAGCGTTATCCTGTATTAAAGCATTGCTTCGGGATGGTAAAACGAAATTTTGGCAGGGACAGTCGTGAACGCCTGCATGGCTAGTGTTTCAACGAATGGGAAATGTTTTGGATGAGTTCAATGCTTCTGGCTTTGTTGTGTGCGCTGGGCATATCCACGGCTGCGTTTGCGGATACGCCCGGCGAGGTCAGGATTGGCGAATACCTGCGCGAGGCGACGCTGCACGGGTTTTACGGGAATACAAAAAAGTTTTCCGACTATCGCGGGAAACCCCTGATCATCAACGTCTGGGCCAGTTGGTGCGATCCATGCCGGGCGGAGATGGGGTCGCTGAACCGGCTTGCCCGCCGCTACGGCGGGAAGCAGTTCAATGTCATCGGAATTTCGACCGACGACTATGGCGATGCGGCAGAGCTGTTCACCAGGAAATCGAAAATCTCGTTCCCCAACTACCTCGACAGCAAGGTGTTCCTGGAAAACATGCTTGGTGCCAACACGATTCCATTGACCGTTCTGGTCGATGCCAATGGCCGCGTCCTTGAAAAAGTCCGTGGTGCGCACGAGTGGGATAGCCCGGAATATGTAGATGCGATCGGCGAGACATTCAACATCAAGCTGAAGCATTAATCACTAGAACTTCTCGTCCTCGCGCAGATAGCGCCATTGCCCTGTGGGCAGGTCGCCCAGTTTGACGTTGCCGATACGCACGCGCTTCAGTCCGGTGACTTTCAGGCCGACCAGATCGCACATGCGGCGGATCTGGCGCTTCTTCCCCTGGTTCAGGATAAAGCGCAACTGATCGTCGTTCAGCCAGCTCACTTTCGCGGGCTTGAGTGCTTCGCCGTCCAGTTTCAGTCCATGGTTCAGCATCTGCAACCCGTTGCCGACAATCTTGCCCTGCACGCGCACCAGATATTCCTTTTCGATGGTGGAGTCCTCGGCGATGAGCTGTTTGGCGATGCGCCCATCCTGGGTCAGCACCAGCAAGCCTTGCGAATCAATATCCAGACGGCCTGCAGGGGCGAGGCCTTTCAGATGCACCGGACTGAATTGCTGCGGCGATTTGTCTGCAGCGTAATGCGAAGCTGCGTTGATCAGCGTGACGGCAGGCCTGTGGTCATCCTCGGCCTGTCCGGAGACAAAGCCGACGGGCTTGTTCAGCAGGATGGTGACACGAGTTTGTTGCCGGCTCTGCGCGGCGCGGTTCAGGGTGATGCGTTGCGTGGGCAAAATCCTGGTGCCGAGTTCGGTGACCGGCTGGCCGTCTACCAGTACCCAGCCGCGCTCAATGTAGCTGTCTGCCTCGCGGCGTGAGCACAAGCCCTGCTCGGACATCAGTTTGGAGAGGCGGATCTTTTCCATGTCAATATGGGGCACATGATTCAGAAAGATGAACGACGGTCATGACGGCGGACAATTGCATACGGTACACGCCGCATCCTTGTTCAGTTTGATGGTGCGCAGCTCCATGTTCAATGCATCCATCAATAGCAGCCTCCCGCACAATGACTCGCCCGTATCCAACAATAACTTGAGGGCCTCGGCGGCTTGCAGGCTGCCAATAACGCCGACCAGCGGCGCGAATATGCCCATCACTGCGCATCGTGTCTCTTCGCTTTCGGCTTGCTCGGGATACAGGCAGTTATAACAAGGACTGTGTGCCCGGCGCAGGTCAAAAACCGTCACCTGTCCGGCGAAGCGGCTGGCGGCGCCGGATACCAGAGGCAATCCCAGTTTTCCGCAGATTCGATTAACTGCATACCGAGTCGCGAAGTTGTCGCTGCAATCGAGCACCACATTCGCGGGCGCGGCTAGTTCCAGCAGGCGCGACTCATCCACTCTTTCATGCAGCGCGATGACGCGCACCTCGGGATTCAATTCGGCCAGTGTCACCGATGCGGATTCCGCTTTGGACTTGCCTATGGACGAGGTGCGGTGCAATATCTGGCGCTGCAGATTGGTCAGGTCCACCGTGTCGCCATCGCAAATGGTCAAGGTTCCCACGCCGCTGGCGGCGAGAAGCATCGCGGCGGGCGAACCGAGTCCGCCCGCACCCACCACCAGTGCGTGCGCAGCCAGCAATTTTTGCTGGCCTTCAACATTGATTTCCGGCAACAGGATATGCCTGCTGTAACGCAGCAATTGTTGATCGTTCATGCAAGGAGATTATTTGTATTCGCGCAAGTCTTCCGGCGTGTCGTCATGATCGCCGTGCGGATGGTTGTCATAGGCCTTGACGAAAATTTCCTTGGTGCGGGATTTGGTTTGCCGTTCCGGCGTGGTCATATTGTGGTATTGCATTTCCTCGCAATAATGCACCAGCGACCTGCCTATGCCATGCAGTATCGAAGCGTCGAGGTGGAAACCTTCCTTGATCAGGGCTGTTTCCAGCCCTTCCATCGAGTAGTCCAGCAGGTTGTAACTGACTATCAGGCTGTTCGCCTGCGCACCCGGTTCAACCTGCAGGCCGTCAAGCCCTTTGAGCAACTCAAGCGCGCGCTCAGCCTGGCCGGGCGGATCGTCAGCGAAAAACAGCTCGTGGCGCTTTTGATTCTCAAAGGGATCAAGCATACCGTTCTCCCTGATTAATACGGTCGCTTACATCTATTTTTTGCTCAGGATGTTCAGTCCCTTCAGCAAGTTCAGGGCCTGAGTCAACTGATAATCGTCCTTGCCACCGAATTCCGTCGGCTTCATTTTTTCCGCCTTGTCTGAATTCGGTGCATCCTGAAGTTTGTTATCTTCAGTATTCTCCGGCTTTTTGCTCTTGGCATCTGATCCGTCATCGGGCTGACGATCGTTGATCAGGTGATGTTCCAGGTCGGCTTCACGCAGATGGAATGCATTTGGCTCCGAGCTGGAAGGATCTTCGACGACGATGTCGGGAACTATGCCCTTGGCCTGGATGGAGCGGCCACCGGGTGTGTAATACCGCGCGGTGGTCAGTTTGATTGCAGAATTCTCGCTCAACGGCAATATCGTCTGCACTGAGCCCTTGCCGAAAGTCTGGGTCCCCATGATGACGGCGCGTTTATGATCCTGCAGCGCGCCGGACACGATTTCAGAAGCTGAGGCAGAACCGCCATTCACCAATACCACCATGGGCACATCCTTTATGGACGCCGGGAGGGTTTTCAGATAATCATCCTTGCTGTCGCCGCGCAAATAATCTTTCGGTGTTGCATACAGGCGCATTTTTGCATCCTCGGTACGCCCGTCGGTATAGACCACCAGAGCGTCCTTGGGCAAAAAGGCTGCGGACACGGCCACTGCGGAACTGAGCAGGCCACCCGGATCGTTGCGCAAATCCAGAACCAGCCCTTTCAGGTCTCCCTGATTCTCCTTGACCAGGTTGTCAAGCGCCGTAGCGAGATTTTCCCCGGTATGTTCCTGGAACTGGGTGATACGAACGTAGCCATAACCTGGTTCGACCAGTTTGGGTTTGACGCTCTTTACTTTGATGACAGCGCGGGTAAGGGTGAAAACCAGTGGTTTGGGATTATTCTTGCGCACCACGGTCAGAACTATTTTGGTGCCGGGCTTGCCACGCATGTGCTTGACCGCGTCGTTCAGCGTCAGTCCTTTCACCAACGTGTCATCAAGCTTGATGATCAGGTCGCCGGTTTTGATGCCGGCCTCATAGGCGGGCGTATCTTCAATCGGGGAGACGACCTTTACCAGGCCGTCCTCCATGCTGACTTCTATGCCCAAGCCGCCGAACTCACCCTGCGTGCCGACCTGCAATTCCTTGAAGTCATCGGCGTTCAGGTAGGCGGAATGCGGATCAAGGCTGCTCAACATGCCGTTGATCGCCCCGGTGAGCAAGTCCTTGTCGGAAACCGGCTCCACATAGTCGCTCTTGATGCGGCCAAATACTTCGGAGAAGGTTCGCAATTCCGCGACCGGCAAGGTCGTCGTTTCCGTGTCCTTGTCAGCAACAGCAGAAAAATGCAGACTGACCAATACGCCCACCATCAGTCCCAGCCCGATCAATCCAATTTTTTCAATACGACTACGCATGTATATCCCCGTTCACTTGTATTGCCATAATGACTACCGTGCGACCCATTGCATGGGATTCATGGTTTTCCCCTCGTGGCGCAGCTCGAAGTATAAACCGGAATCCTCGTTTCCGCCGCTATTGCCTACGGTTGCGATAGTGTCACCGCCATGCAGTACATCGCCTACCTGTTTATACAGTGTCTCATTGTTGCCGTACAAACTCATGTAGCCTTTGCCATGATCTACTATCAATAAGTTCCCGAAGCCGCGTAACCAGTCGGCAAACACCACCCGCCCCGCAGCCACGACCTTGACCGGCTGTTTGGCGGCGGCACGCAAAAACAGGCCTTTCCACAACACCGTGCTGTCCGGGCGTGCAGCGCCGTATAGGTTGCTGACTATCCCTTTCACCGGTAGCGTCAGCTTGCCCTTGAGCTCGTCGAACGGGCTTCCATCAAAGTGGTCATCGGGCAGTTTGTCATTTTTTGGCAAACCTCTTCCGGGCTGACTCAGCATTATGGAAAGTTTATCCACCAGTTGCGTCAGGCGGTTCTCATCGCGCTGCAGCCGGCCGATTTCCCGGCGCTGCTGTTTGAGTTGCAGCGCAGCTTTGGACAGCACCATACCACGAGCGCGCTTTTCCTTTTCCAGCGTTTGCTTCTGCGACCGTTGTTCCGCCTGTAACGAAGCGATCTCGGTGCTTTTTTGCCTGGTCTGGGCAGTGATGTCCTGCAGTTGCGCGAGGTTGGCGCGCAGGGTCTTGAGCCATGCCGCGCGGCCACGCGCAATATACTCGTAATACTGCATTTCCCGCGCGATCTGGTTGGGATCGTGGTTATTCAGCAGCAGCATGAGATATTCCTGCCGGCCCCCCAGGTATTGCTGATAGAGCAGCTTGCCCAGCAAAACCTGCTGACCTTGGATATCTTGCTCCAGTTGTTGTCCTTGCCGGCGCAATTGATTAAGGGTGCTGGCGGCTTCGCGCTGCTGTTGCGCCAGTTGGGCCAGCTGGCGGTTGCTGTCGCTGATGGCGCGCTCCGATTCGCGCAAGGCGTCCGCTGCTTCGGATTTCGACACACTGGTTTTTTCCACCTCCTGTTGCAGATCGGCAATGCGCGCGCGCAGGTTGTCCAGTTCGTCCTGCTGCGAAGCACGCGCGCTGTTGGCCGAGAGGCAGAGACAGAGCAGCAGTAGGGTGCAATAACCAACGGGCATTGCACCAGAGGCAGGAAATTCTTCAGGCTCTTGCGAGCTTGAGAAGTTGACACCACCAAACTGCAGTCTCATTGGTGCAATGCGCTGCGCTTATTGCACCCTACAAATTGAATAAGCGGCTTGCCTGTCATTTCCAGCGGCTGCGGCAATCCCATCATGGCAAGCAGGGTGGGCGCGACATCCTGCAGCGCGCCGCCTTCTACCATGCTTGCCCTGCGACCGATATACAGGAACGGGACCGGGTTCAGGGTATGGGCGGTGTGTGCCTGGTGGGTTGTGTGATCTATCATCTGCTCGACATTGCCATGGTCGGCGGTGATCAGCACCTCGCCGCCGCATTCCAGCATTGCGTTCACCGCGCGGCCTATGCATGCATCCAGTGTCTCGACGGCCTTGACTGCCGCTTCCATGATGCCGGTGTGGCCAACCATGTCGCCGTTGGCATAATTGCAGATGATGGCCTGGTACTGTCCGCCACGGATCGCTGCTTCGAGTTTGTCGGTGACCTCGAACGCGCTCATCTCGGGCTTCAGGTCGTAGGTCGCCACCTTGGGAGAGGGCACCAGAATACGGTCTTCGCCGGCATAGGGCTGTTCGTTGCCGCCGTTGAAGAAGTAAGTGACATGCGCGTATTTTTCCGTTTCTGCGATGCGCAATTGCCGGAGTCCCAGATTGGAAACATATTCGCCGAAGCCGTTGTGAATTGCGGTCTGCGAGAAGGCCGAAGGCAAGTGGCTAAAATCTTCGCCATAGCTGGTCAGCATGACATAGTCCGCCAGCTTGGGAAAGCGCGCGCGCGCAAACTTGTCGAACGCCGCATCAGTCAGGGCGCGGGTGATTTCGCGCGCGCGATCGGCGCGGAAATTCATGAATATCACCACATCGCCATCCTGCATGGCAACCGGTACGCCGATGACGGTGGCTTTGACGAATTCGTCGTTCTCGCCGCGCGCATAAGCCTGCTGCAAACCTTCTGCAGGCGTGGCAGCGCTGTATGCAGCGTTGCCTTCGGTCAGCAGGTCATAAGCTGGTTGCACGCGCTCCCAGCGGTTGTCTCTATCCATGGCGTAATAGCGGCCGACGATGGAAGCGATGCGCCCGGCGCCGAGTGCGTCACATTTGTCCTGCATGCGCTTCAGCGAGTCTGCGGCGCTGCGCGGCGGTGTGTCGCGCCCGTCGAGAAAGGCGTGGATGTATATTTTGCGCAGCCCGGCGCGCACCGCCAGTTCGAGCAGGGCACCGATATGCTCTTCATGGCTGTGCACGCCTCCGGGCGACAGCAGCCCCATGATGTGCAACGCGGTGCCGTTTTCTTTTGCTTGCGTGACGGCCTGGGTGAGCGCCGGGTTGGTGAAGAAGCTGCCGTCCTTGATCGCCACGTCCACACGCGTAAGGTCCTGGTAGACCACCCGGCCCGCGCCGATGTTGAGGTGGCCGACTTCGGAATTGCCCATCTGTCCGGTAGGCAAACCCACCGACAGTTCGGAGGTCTTGATCAGCGTGTGCGGGTAAGTATTCCACAGCCGGTCCCAGTTCGGCTTGCGCGCCTGGGCGATGGCGTTGTGGTCGGGATCTTCGCTGTAACCGAAGCCATCGAGGATAAGCAATAGGACGGGAGTAACTTTCATGCTGGACTTTTGGGGCATCGAAGTATCAAAATATAAGCGCTTACTAATTCAGGGTGTATTTTAGCTGATTTTCTGGCGATGCATGATGCCGGGTAACGGCAGGGTAAAGGTGAACTATGACAATATTAATAGACAAGGACGAAGATATTTTGCAAGCCTCGATGGCGATCAAGGCAATCGCCCATCCCCTGCGCCTGAAAATCCTGTGTGTGCTGGGAGACAAGGAGATCAGCGTGCAGGACATTGTGGCTGACGTGGGCACCTCGCAGAGCAACATTTCGCAACACCTCGCCATCCTGCGGGACAAGGGCGTGCTGGCCACGCGCAAGGACGCCAACCGGGTTTACTACCGAATAGGCGACCCACGCACCATCAAGTTGGTGAACATGATGCGAGAGGTATTCTGCGCCGGCTAGGGCGGAGGGCGTGTCAGTTGAACCCGTATGTCGGTGGCGCGTGAATGTCTGCAGGGTGCAATAACCAATGAATTGCCAGCATAGCAGCTGGCGAAACAAGGCTGGCCTTTGCGAAGTAGATTTGCATTATGCTGGGCGACGCGATACGGCGAGGCGATAACTTATGCCAGTTGCCGGATTGGCCATGCAATGGGGATCGGTCCGACGGGTTGCTAATTTTTCTATATTAGCATATGCTAATACAATAAATCGTTCACTAAGGTGATGGTGATGAGGCTTCGCGCATTATTGTTGTTGGCTTCTGTTTTTGCATCTTCTGCGCAGGCGGCAGAGCCGCTTGCCGTTGCGCCGGTTCAATACCGCGAGGTGGCACAGAGCTGGAGTGCCGACGGCGTGGTTGAGGCAGTGAAGCAATCCACCGTGTCGGCGCAGATCGCCGGACGCGTAAAGGAAGTCCTGTTCGACGTCGGTGACACGGTGAAGAAGGGTCAGATCATCCTGCGCATAGACGAGCGCGAGGCGGCTCAGGCGGTGGCGGGCAGCCAGGCGCAAGTGATGCAGGCGCAGGCCGCGATGCAGCAGGCCAAGTCCGACTACGAACGCGCGCGCCAGTTGTACACGCAGAAATTCATCAGCCAGGCAGCGCTGGACAAGGCGCAGGCTGATTACAAGATGGCGCTGGCGCAGGCGGCGGCGCGCGAGGCCGGTGCGGAGCAATCGGCGCTGGCGCATGGCTACACAGCCGTGGTTGCGCCTTACAGTGGTGTGGTGGGCGCGCGGCTGGTCGAAGTGGGCGAGATGGTGACCGTGGGCAAACCGATGATGAGCGGTTTCGATCCGGCGCAGATGCGCGTCATCGTTGATGTACCGCAATATAAGCTGGCGGACATCGGTTCACATCCGCGAGCCTTGATTGAGCTTCCCCCGCAAGGGGGAAGCCGCGGGGTGCCCGACGGCTCCGCTGGCACTCTCGCGCAGCCTTCTCCTAACCGCCAGGTGCAGGCCACATCAGTGTCAGTGCTGCCAACCGCGGATACCCGCACGCATAGCACCCAGGTGCGCGCTTACCTGCCCGCCAACGAGGCGGGCGTCTATCCCGGCATGTTTGTGCGCGTTCACTTCACCGTGGGCAAGGCGAGCAAGTTGCTGATCCCGGCCAGCGCCGTGGTGCGTCGCAGTGAAGTGGTGGCAGTGTACGTGGTGGATGATAAGGGCGAGGCGAGGCTGCGCCAGGTTCGTCTGGGCGAGCCTGCCGGGCAGGACGAGATCGAAGTGCTGGCTGGGCTAAATCCCGGCGAGAAGGTGGCACTGGATCCAATCAAGGCCGGCATCGCGCAGCAAGCCAAATGATGGGTATTTCCGGGCGCATCGCCAGAATTTTCCTGCATTCGCAAATGACGCCGCTGCTGGCGATCGTGGCGGTGCTGCTGGGCCTGTTTGCTGTAATGGTCACGCCGCGCGAGGAGGAGCCGCAGATCAACGTCACCATGGCGAACGTGCTGATCGCCTATCCCGGCGCGTCGGCGCAGGACGTCGCGAACACCGTATCGACTCCCGCAGAGCAGGTGCTGTCGCAGATCTCCGGCGTGGATCATGTCTATTCCGTGTCGCAGCCCGGCATGGCAGTCCTTACTGTGCAGTTCAAGGTGGGCGAGCAGCATATTCCCTCACTGGTCAAGCTCTATGACGTGATCAACTCCCATGCTGACTGGTTGCCGCCCACCCTGGGCGTGGCCAAGCCCATCATCAAGGCCAAGGGCATAGACGATGTGCCCATTGCCGCATTCACGCTGTGGCGCGAGAATGCGGCGGGCAACGGAGTCGCACTGACCCAGGTGGCGCACGCCATCGAGGCCGAATTGAAACGTGTCAAGGGGACGCGCGAGGTCACTACGCTGGGGGCAACACAGCGCATGGTGCGCGTGCTGCTCAACCCGGAAGCGTTGAACGCGCACCAGCTCACGCTGCAGGATGTGCGCGCCGCCCTGCAGTCTGCCAATGTGTCGGAGGACGCGGGCAGTCTGGCGCAGGGCAACCGCGAGGTGCTGGTGCAGACCGGCAATTTCCTCAGCGATGCGAACGACGTCAGCCAGCTGGTGGTGGGCGTGTCCGGCGGCAAGCCGGTGTTCCTGCGCGATGTAGCCGATATCAAGGACAGTGCCGGGCAGCCTTCGACCTATGTCTGGCTGGGCACCGGTGAAGCGGCGGGCGACAAGGCTATCAGTGGCCATGGCGAATTCAGCGCCGTGACTGTCCAGGTAACCAAGAAGCCGGGCGAGAACGCGGTGGACATCGCGGATAAATTGATGCAGCGCGTGGAGGAATTGAAAGGCAGTGTGATACCTTCCGACGTGCATATCACTACCACGCGTAATTACGGCGTGACCGCCAACGACAAGGCGATGAAGCTGATCGAGAAGCTGATCTTCGCCACTTCAGCCGTGGTGGCGCTGGTGTGGCTTGCGCTGGGGCGGCGCGAGGCGTTCATCGTCGGCGTTGCCGTGCTGCTCACGCTGGCGGCGACGCTGTTCGCTTCCTGGGCTTACGGTTTCACGCTGAACCGCGTGTCATTGTTCGCGCTGATTTTCTCCATCGGCATACTGGTTGACGACGCCATCGTGGTGGTGGAAAACATCCACCGGCGGCGCGAACTGGCACAACATCAGCCACTGTCCGAGATCATCCCCGAAGCGGTGGACGAGGTCGGTAGCCCCACCATACTTGCCACCTTTACGGTGATCGCGGCGCTGCTGCCGATGGCTTTCGTCACCGGGCTGATGGGGCCGTACATGAGTCCGATCCCGATCAACGCCAGCATGGGCATGCTGATCTCGCTGGCGGTGGCGTTTATCATCACGCCCTGGCTGGCGCTGCGCTTCGCCGGTCCGCATCACGCGACAGTGAAGGATGAAAGCGATACCGGAATGACCAAGTTCTTCCGCGCGCGGCTTACGCCCTTCCTGAACGGCGTGCATGGCAAACCGGCACGGCGCAAATTATGGCTGGGCATTTTCGCGGGGCTGCTGCTGGCCGTGTCGCTCGGCGTGGTCAAGCTGGTGGTACTGAAGATGCTGCCATTCGACAACAAGTCCGAATTTCAGGTGGTGGTGGACATGCCCACCGGCACGGCGCTGGAGCAGACCGGTGCGGTGATGCACGAGATCGGCGCCTACCTCGCCACGGTGCCGGAGGTGACGGACTACGAGGCCTATGCCGGAACCGCCTCGCCGATCAACTTCAACGGTCTGGTGCGCCAGTATTATCTGCGCAGCGCGCCAGAACAAGGTGACATCCAGGTCAATCTGAAGGACAAGCACCAGCGCAGCCGCAGTAGCCACGAGATCGCCAGCGGCGTGCGCGAACCGATTGAGGCGATCGCCAAGAAGTGGAATGCGAAAGTGAAGATCGTCGAGGTACCGCCCGGGCCGCCGGTGATGTCACCCATCGTGGCGGAAATCTACGGGCCGGACTATGACGGCGCACGCAAGGTAGCGACCAAGGTGCGCGAACAGTTCGCCCGGACCGCGGACATCGTCGGCACAGATGACACTGTGACCGAGCCCGCGCCCAAACTGGTTGTACACGTGCTGCAAAGCAAGGCGGCGCTGCTTGGCGTAGAACCCGCCGACATCGTGGATGCGATCCATGTCGCGCTGGCCGGGCAGGATGTGACGTCGCTGCACGATCCTTCGGCGAAATATGCGCCGCCGCTGCGCCTGATCCTGCCCGCGGAGAAACGCAGCAGCATGGACGATGCGCTCAAGCTCAAGGTGCGCGCGCGCGACGGCACGCTGGTGCCGCTGTCGGAGGTGGTGCAGATACGGGAAGTACAGCGCGATTACCCGATCTATCACAAGGACCTGCTGCCGGTGGTGTATGTGACGGGCGACATGGCGGGCAAGCTGGACAGCCCGCTGTACGGCATGTTCGACATCAATGCCAAGGTTGCGGGCATGCCGCTTGAACAGGGTGGCGTGCTGCAGCCGTATTTCTTCAAGCAGCCGTCCAATCCCTACGCGAGTTATGCGCTGAAGTGGGACGGCGAATGGCAAGTGACCTTCGAGACCTTCCGCGACATGGGCATCGCCTACGCGGTCGGGCTGGTATTGATCTATCTGCTGGTGGTGGCGCAGTTCAAGAGCTACCTCACGCCGCTGATCATCATGGCGCCGATCCCGCTCACTATCATCGGCGTGATGCCTGGCCACGCGCTGCTTGGAAGCCAATTCACCGCCACTTCGATGATAGGCATGATCGCGCTGGCGGGCATCATCGTGCGCAATTCCATTCTGCTGGTGGACTTCATCAACCTGCAATTGCGCGACGGTGTGGATTTGCAGCACGCGGTCATCAATGCGGCGGCTGCGCGCGCCAAGCCGATCCTGCTGACCGGGCTGGCAGCCATGCTGGGCGCGCTGTTCATCCTCGACGACCCGATCTTCAACGGGCTGGCCATTGCGCTGATCTTCGGCATCCTGATTTCCACGATGCTGACGCTGGTGGTGATTCCGGTGTTGTATTACGCCACGCTGTACAAGAAATATCCGTAAATCCGTTATAACAGGAGAATTGTAATGAGTGCAGAACGTATCGTCCGTATTGTCGCTGGCTCCTTTGTCCTGCTGTCGCTGGCTTTGGGCGTGGAGGCCAGTCCATTGTTCGTCAGCAAATATTTTCTGTTTTTTACTGCATTCGTCGGCCTCAACTTGTTCCAAAGCGGCTTTAGCAAATTTTGTCCGCTGGACAGCATACTCTCCAGGTTTGGCGTCAAGAACGGTTGTAGCAATTAAAGCGCCGGCTGCAGTCCGCCAATGGTTAGCGGATAACCGCAGCTGGCCGGCCAATTGACGTGGAGCTCGGGATAATATTGGGTGCACCGGCTAGGAAAAAAATTCGAACTTAGGTTTTTCCCGGTTGAACCTGAATGAGCGGGTGATGGACTTTTACCCGCCAATGAATTGAAGAGGCATGCCGTAAAGTGCTGCTATTGGCGCTGTCAGGTTAGCAGGACGAGGCGCAGCAACAAATGAGTCTCGCCATCTGGTCCTTCCCCGGAAATTTCCCTGCCGCGCTGGAAAACTTGCGCGACCTGACGCGGAAAGACCCCGCACACTTTGATGCTCTGTTAAAATTCACGGTTTAAAAAATACAGGAGCGGTAACGTGCGGGAGTTTTTACAAGACAACATCTGGATGGTATTGGTGGCGGTAAGCAGCGGTCTGATGCTGCTATGGTCATTTTTTGGCAATCGCTTGCGCGGCGTAAAGGAAGTGGACATCGCTGCCGCCCTGCAATTGATCAATCATAAAAATGCGCTGATCCTGGATGTGCGTGAAGAAAACGAATTCAAGGGAGGCCACATTTTGAATGCCAGGCTGATTCCCTTGCTCAATCTCAAGGATCGGATCGGCGAACTGGAGCGTTATCGCGAACAACCCATCGTGATCGTCTGCCGCAGCGGGAATCGTTCCGCTACGGCATGTGCGCTGCTGGGTAACAGGCAGTTCGGACACGCGTATAATCTGGTTGGCGGCATGATGGCCTGGCAGAAGGCCGGGATGCCTGTGGAGAAGTAAAGTGCCCCCTGTCCAGATGTATTGCACTGAAGTATGTCCCTATTGCGTAATGGCCGAGCGCCTGTTGCGTGCCAAGGGCGTGCTGGAAATTGAGAAGATCCGTGTGGACCTGCAACCTGAACTGCGCATTGCAATGATAGAAAGGACCGGACGGCGCACCGTACCGCAAATATATATCGGGACTCGCCACATCGGAGGATATGATGATTTGGCGGCGCTCGAACATAGCGGTGAATTAACCGAACTTTTGACTTGACAAACCCCAGAGGATGAAACGATGAATGATGCAGCCGCTACCCAGCAGCAACCCCCCTTGTTCAATATCGAAAAGTTGTTTGTCAAGGACCTGTCGCTGGAGATCCCGCATGCGCCCGGCATATTTCTGGAGCGCGCACAACCACAAATTGATATGCAACTAAGCAGTCAGGCGGCTACCGTCGAGGAAGGCGTATATGAAGTGACCGTTACCGCCACGATTACCGCCAGAATGACGGAAAAAAACCTTGTGGCATTTCTGATCGAAGTCAAGCAGGCCGGTGTTTTTGTGGTGCGTAACATGCCACATGAAGAGCTTGAACAGGTTTTGGCGATAGTTTGTCCCAATATCCTTTATCCCTTCCTCAGGGAGGCTGTGTCGGACATGTCGGTGCGCGCGGGTTTTTCGCCTGTGCTGCTCAACCCGGTCAACTTCGAGGCGATGTACCATCAGCAGAAACTCCAGCAGACAGCAGCGTAACCCGCTGCCATGGATTGAAATGCATTTCCCGCAACCCATTTCACGACAGATTTCGTTTGGGTTCAGGATCTGCCTTTGTCCGGCGCTGTTTTTTTTCGCCTTGTTCATGGCGGATGGGCCGGTACTCGCCATGGATTATGTGTCGGTTGCCGATGACGCTGCCATCCTGTACGACGCACCTTCGCTCAAGGCGAAGAAAGTCTACGTGATCAGCCGCTATTCGCCGCTGGAAGAAATAGTCAACCTGAGCAATTGGGTGAAGGTGCGCGACAGTTCAGGCACTTTGGCCTGGATTGAAAAGCGTGCCTTGAGCAGCAAACGCTTTGTGGTGGTAAGCGTCCCGCTTGCTGTCGTGCATCAGGCACCCAATGAAAGCGCTGCAGAATTGGCGCAGGCGAAGGCGCAAGTGGCGCTGGAATGGCTGGAAGACACCGGAGTGGGCTGGCTCAAGATAAACCTGCCGGGTAGTGTGACCGGCTATGTCAAGACCGCCGATGTATGGGGCAATTGATTTCCTTGATTGCATGACAACATGAACATCGCGATACTCGGCGCCGGCGCCTGGGGCACGGCGCTCGCCATAAGCCTGTCGGCCCGCCATCATGTCACCTTGTGGGCGCGCGATGCGGCGCAAATCGAAGCGATGGCCATCGAGCGCCGCAACCAGCGTTACCTGCCGGGAATTCCGCTTCCTCCGGAATTGCGCCTCGCTTCAGAATTGAATGTGGCATTGGCCGGCGCCGGATTGACGCTGGTTTCAGTTCCAGTCTCTGGGCTGCGCAGCATGCTGGAGAAAATTGCGCAACGGCCCGCGGCCTCGCCCGTGATCTGGGTCTGCAAGGGGTTCGAAGCAAACTCTTCGCTATTGCCGCACCAAATAGCGGCTGAGATACTGCCCGGGCAAATCTCGCGCGGTGTCCTGTCCGGCCCCAGTTTCGCCGAAGAAGTCGCGCGCGGTTTGCCGACCGCCTTGACGCTGGCGTCCGCAGACCGCGAGTTTGCGCGGCAAGCGGCGCAAGACTTGCATCATGCCCGGTTGCGCATCTACTCAAGCATGGACGTGACCGGCGTCGAAGTGGGCGGCGCGGTCAAGAACGTGCTGGCCATCGCAGCCGGCATCGCGGATGGCATGGGCTTCGGGCACAACGCACGGGCGGCACTGATATCACGCGGGCTGGCCGAGATGACACGGCTGGGACTCGAACTGGGCGGCAACGCCGAGACCTTGTACGGCCTGTCCGGCGCGGGTGATCTGATCCTGACCTGCACCGGAGACCTGTCGCGCAACCGCAATGTCGGAAAATTGCTGGGACAAGGGCAGCCGCTGGCGCAGATATTGAGCCATCTCGGACATGTGGCGGAGGGCGTATATACCGTGCGCGAAGTGAATTGCCTGGCGCAGCGACTGGGTGTGGATATGCCGATCTGTGCGGCGGTCTATCGGGTGCTGTATGAACAGGTGCCCGCAGCCCATGCCGTTGAGGAATTGCTCAACCGTGCGCCCAATAGTGAATTCAGCTAGCCCCCTCGAACCCGCATTGGCGCCATGCCTCGAACACTGCAATAGCGACGGTGTTGGACAGATTGAGGCTGCGGCTACCCGCCAGCATGGGCAGGCGCAAGCGCCGATCCGCAGGCACTGATTCCAGCACATCGATTGGCAAACCACGGCTTTCCGGCCCGAACAGCAGCCCGTCACCTGCCTGGTAGCGTACCCCGCAGTATGACTGGCGGGCCTTGGTACTGAACGCAAACAGGCGCGTGCCAGGCAGGGTCAGCAGGCAATCATTCAAGGTGTCATGGACGCGCACATTGGCATATTCATGATAGTCCAGCCCGGCACGGCGCAACTGCTTGTCGTCCAGTTCGAAACCAAGCGGCCGCACCAGATGCAATCGCGTTCCGGAGTTGGCACACAGCCGGATGATGTTGCCGGTATTGGGCGGAATTTCAGGTTGAAACAGGATTACATTAAACACTGGGTGTTCTTGGGTCTTGTCAGGGTAAATAAAACGGGCTAATTTCCGCCAGCCACAACGATAAATCAGGGATGGTATTATGGCGCGTCCGGAAATCCTCCGCTTGGGTGCTATGCTGGTGAACCAGAAGCTTGTTTCCCGCGAACAGATTACGGACGCGCTCAACGGAGCAGAAGCCCAATTACTGAGTTTGTTTAGGGCACCCCCCAGTCTTCAGGTAAGCTGTCAACTCATTTACGCTTAACAAGGAGTTACTGGCATTTGTGACGCGGCGCCTGCGTGAATTGCATACTTGAAGTGATAATATCCTACTAAAATCCCATACTTAATTAACACCGCTGAACCAAAAAATATATACCCATCTAATGAGCAGGTGTATATTGCGCATCACGCAGCGACAGGAAAATGAAACCAACCTCGGCATGTTGGAGGAATGTTTCCGGTAGTTGCGCTGAAGCAGCAACGGTTGGGAAATTCATGAGAAGTCTCTTTGGATCGTATCTGAAACAGGAAATCGAGTACTCAGATAGCTAAGGAGTTGTTCTCGCTTTTCGGCAACGGAGGCGCCAAGGATTCCCCGGATGTTTTCGACACTCTAGAGGAGTTGATAATGGGTATAGAAGAATGGATTCTTATCGCAATTGTTTTGCTTCCCGGCTTGATCATTGTTTTCGACGATGGTAATTTGAGCAGAGGAAACAAAAAATAAATAAATGAATTAAGCCCTCCGGTTTCCGGGGGGCTTTTATTTTCTCGAACCAGGCAGTGTTCTGGCCACTATCCAGGCACTCACCTCAACTGCACCGGCTTTACGCAAGACGTGCGCGGCTTCATTCAATGATGCGCCGCTGGTCATCACGTCATCCACAACGGCGATATGCTTTCCGGAGAAGTCCCAACCACAGTCAAATGCCTTGCGCACGTTCCGGCTCCGTTCCTTCCAGCCTAATGACGATTGCGGCGGCGTGTCGCGTACGCGCCGGCAGGCGTCCGATAACATGGGAATAGCCTGCTTGTTTGCGATACGCCTCGCCAGTTCCAGCGATTGATTGAAACCACGATCCTTCAGCCGCGATGGATGCAAGGGCATGGGGATGACGTAATCGGGGATGTTTACAATTCGTTGGGCAAAACTATCCGCCAGGCTGTTTACTAGCGTCAGCCGTTCACCATATTTCAATGCCTGGACCAGTTTATCCATAGGAAAGGTATAGGCAAACACTGCTACTGTACGGTCAAATTGAGGTTTGCGTTTCAAACAACGGCCGCAGGTTGAACCATCCGGCGTGGGTACCGCGCATATCGGACAGTCCGGCATATTCAAGTATGGCAACGCGGAATCACATGCCGTGCACCATGCACCATGACGACTGAACGAGCCGCACAGTAAACAAGGCTGGGCAGGCAGTGCCTGCTCAAGTATTGCGCTGATGTTCAGTATCTGACGTGGTAAAATCGACATGAACTGTTCACCCAAAAGGCTTTATCCGGCAACTGTAGTTGATTGCTCCGTGCATTCCTTAACCCCTTATAACCCCTTATCAGATTTATTTACAGCTATCTACACGACGTGCCTGACGCTGCACTTAAGGAGTCTCTGACTAATCTAGCCCTGTTAATTCATTATGCAAATTCAAACCATATGTTTTCCTGTTCCCGAAAAAAATACAGCCGAATCGCGCTGGAGCGTGGCAGAAATCGAGGCGCTGTTCAAACTGCCGTTTGCCGACCTGCTGTACCGCGCGCAGCAGATACACCGCGAGCATTTCGATCCCAATGCGGTGCAGCTGTCCACCCTGCTGTCGATCAAGACCGGTGGCTGTTCGGAGGACTGTGGCTATTGCCCGCAGTCGGCTTTCCACGATACTGGCGTGGAGAACCAGAAAATGCTGGATGTGGAGACCGTGGTGCAGGCCGCGCGCACCGCGCAGCAAAATGGTGCAGACCGCTTCTGCATGGGGGCGGCATGGCGCGAACCGAGCGACGCGGATATGCAAAGTGTTGTTGCAATGGTCAAGGCTGTGCGCGATCTCGGCATGGAGACTTGCGCGACACTGGGTATGCTGAATGAAACCCACGTCGCACAATTGCGCGAAGCCGGGCTGGATTACTACAACCACAATCTCGATACCGCGCCGGAATTCTACGGTGAGATCATTACCACGCGCGACTATCAGGATCGCATCGATACGCTGGGTCGAGTGCGCCATGCGGGCATCAAGGTATGCAGCGGCGGCATTGTCGGGATGGGCGAGAACCTCACGCAGCGCGCCGGGCTGATCGCGCAACTGGCTAACATGGGTCCTTACCCCGAAAGCGTGCCGCTCAACAACCTGGTCAGGGTGCAAGGTACGCCCCTGGAAAACACGGAAGAACTTGACCCGCTGGATTTTGTGCGCACCATCGCGGTGGCGCGCATCACCATGCCCTGCGCACGTGTGCGCCTGTCCGCCGGACGGCAGCAGATGAGCGATGCGGTGCAGGCGCTGTGTTTTCTTGCGGGCGCCAATTCGATTTTCTACGGTGACCAGTTGCTGACCACCGGCAACCCGGAAGTGGAGCGCGATCGCACGTTGCTTGACAAGTTGGGTATGTATTCATTATCGGAAAAAATGTAGGCTGGGTTAGCGTAGCGTAACCCAACCTACGGCAATCCCCATGCCTTTTAACGATCTGCAGAAAGACCTCAATGCTCTTGCAGCGCGAGGCTTGCTGCGCCGGCGGCGGGTGCTGGATTCACCCCAAGGCGTGCATGTCAGCGTAGATGGCAAGCCTTGCCTGTCGTTCTGCAGTAATGATTACCTCGGCCTCGCCAACCATCCGCAACTGCTGGCAGCCCTGCAGCAGGGAGCACAAAAGTTTGGCGCTGGCGCTGGCGCTTCCCACCTGGTTAGCGGCCATTCTGCTGCGCACCACGAGCTCGAACAGGCTTGCGCAGCTTTCGTCGGCAAGCCTGCTGCGCTGCTGTTCTCCTCCGGCTACCTCGCCAACCTTGGCGCGGTGCAGGCGCTCGTTGGACACGGCGACACGGTGTTTGCCGACAAGTTGAATCACGCATCACTGAACGATGCGATGCTGCTGTCGCGCGCAGCGGTCAAACGCTACCGCCACAAAGATGTGGAGCATCTCACGGAGTTGTTCGAGCAAAGCAGCGGCGGGCGCAAACTGGTTATCACCGACGCGGTATTCAGCATGGACGGCGACGTGGCGCCATTGCCAGAACTGCTGGCGCTGTGCGAACAGCACGATGCCTGGCTGCTGGTGGACGATGCGCACGGCTTCGGTGTACTGGGAGAACAAGGGCGCGGTTCCCTGTCGCATTTCGGGTTGAATGATACGTCGCAAATCCGTCGCGAGCAGGGCGAGATGCAAGGAGCCGCACAACGAGCGGCGAAACATACCGAGTTGGCAGGAGCGGAGCGAGTGAGCATGCGGCACAGCAGATCGCCCGCGCAGCATGATTTGAGCCGCATCATCTACATGGCTACGCTGGGCAAAGCGGCTGGCGTGTCCGGCGCATTTGTCGCGGCCGAACAGGTAGTGATAGACACGCTGGTTCAGAAAGCGCGCAGTTACATCTATACTACGGCCAGCCCGCCCGCTCTGGCTTGCGCACTTTTGGCAAGTCTGGCGCTATTGCGCGAGGAAGAATGGCGGCGCGAACATTTGCAGAAATTGATCGCTCAGCTGCGCGCCGGATTGGCAGGATTGCCGTGGAAGCTGATGCCTTCGGCAACACCTATCCAGCCTTTGCTGGTTGGTGGCAATCAGGATGCAGTGGCATTAAGTGAAGGGCTGCGCGGGCGGGGCATCTGGGCACCGGCTATCCGCCCGCCCACTGTACCGCAGGGCGGGGCGCGCATACGTATCTCGCTTTCTGCGGCACATGGCGAACCGGATGTGGCGCAATTGATCGGGGCATTGGGTGAGCTTGCATATTGACAGCTTGGGCAGCGGCGCACCGTTGGTGCTGATCCATGGCTGGGCTATGCATGGCGGCATCTGGGATAATGTGGTGCCGCAACTGGCGCAGCAGTTCCGGGTTCATTGCGTGGACTTGCCGGGACATGGGGCGAGCGCCCGCATCGCAGAATTTGATCTGGATACGGTGGTGGAACAGATCGCGGCGCGATTCGATGAGGCAGTGCATGTGTGCGGCTGGTCGCTGGGCGGACAGATCGCCATGCGCTGGGCCGAATCGCGGCCGGAACAGATTCAGCGGATGGTGCTGGTTGCCACAACACCCTGTTTTGTGCAACGCGAAGGCTGGGATCATGCCATGGCGATTGGTGTGCTGCAGGAATTTGCGGCCGGGCTGTCGCAAAATTATGAGCAGACGCTGAAACGTTTCCTTGCCTTGCAGGTGCGTGGCAGTGAACAGGAACGCGAGTTGCTGGCGGATTTGCGCGCCCGCATGTTCAGCCGCGGCAAGCCGGACATCGGCGCTTTGCGCGGAGGGCTGGCAATCTTGCGCGATACCGATCTGCGCGCAATCCTGCCCGGGCTGAACCATGAAGTCATGGTCATCGCCGGTGCACGCGACATGCTGACGCCGCCCGCTGCCTCAGTCCATCTGGCGCAGGCTTTGGGGAAAGCGCGATTGGTGAACGTCAGGGGTGCTGCACATGTCCCGTTTCTGTCGCATCCGGAAATCTTTTTGAAAGGCGTGACAGGTTTTTTGCATGGATGAATTCCTGATCGATAAACGTGAAGTACGCCGCGCGTTCAGCCGTGCTGCGCGCAACTATGATGCTTCTGCCGTATTGCAGCGCGAAGTATGCCAACGCATGCTGGAGCGGCTGGATTACATCCGGCTGCAACCGTACCGTTTGCTGGATGCGGGTTGTGGCACTGGCTGGGGTGCGCGCCAGCTGGCGCAGCGCTATCCGGCGGCGCAGGTGGTCGCGCTGGATATCGCCAAGGGCATGCTGGATGCGGGATGCGACCGTTCCAGCTGGTGGCGCAAGCTGTTCTCCGGCAGGCGTGACTTTCCGGTTTGTGCCGACATTGAGCTGCTGCCGCTATGCGCGGACAGCATGGAAATGGTTTGGTCCAATCTCACTTTGCAATGGTGCAACGACCTGCCCGCCACATTTCGCGAACTGCATCGCGTGCTGAAAAGAGATGGCTTGCTGATGTTCAGCACGTTCGGGCCGGATACGCTGAAGGAATTGCGCGGTGCGTTTCGAAGCGTGGATGGGCACAATCACGTCAACCGCTTTACGGATATGCATGATCTGGGAGACATGCTGGTGCACAGCGGTTTTGCCGAACCCGTGATGGACATGGAGATCATCACGCTGACCTATGACGATGTGAAAGCCGTAATGCAGGATTTGCGCAATATAGGCGCGCACAATGCCACTACAGGGCGCGGAAGGGGTTTGATGGGCAAGACAGCATGGCAACGCGTGTTGAAAAACTATGAAAGCCAGCGCCGCGAAGGCAGGCTGCCTGCCACTTTCGAGGTCGTGTATGGACATGCATGGAAATCGCAGCCGCGACAGGCGGCGGACGGGCGCGCCATTGTCAGGACGGATTTCAAATTATGAAAGACAGGGTTATAAGAGGGGCTGATCTTTCCTGATATGAGTTATTTCGTCACAGGCACCGATACCGGGGTCGGCAAGACATTGGTCAGTTGCGCCCTGTTGCATGCGTTCGCGGCAAAGGGCAAGCGCGTGGTTGGGATGAAGCCGGTGGCCTGCGGCTGCAATCAGCTTGGGCAATATGAGGATGTGGAACAATTGCTTGCCGCGGGCAATGTTGATGCGGGACATGATCAAATCAGCCCGTATAATTTCATTTCACCGCTTGCGCCCAACATCGCCGCGAAGAAAGCCGGGAGACGGATAGAATTCGGACCCATTCTGGACGCATACCGAGCTCTGTCGACCCAGGCGGACGTTGTGATCGTGGAAGGCACCGGCGGTTACAGGACACCTTTGAATGAGCAGCAGGACGGGGCGGATCTGGCCGTGCGACTGGGTCTGCCGGTGGTCATGGTGGTTGGCATGCGCCTGGGTTGCTTGAATCATGCCTTACTGACCGCTGCCGCCATCAAGGCCGGCGGACTGGAACTGGAAGGTTGGGTGGCGAATGTACTGGATGGCGGCATGCCTGCGTTGCGCGCAAATATTTTTGCACTGCAGCAACGCCTGGAAGCGCCCATGTTGGGTGTGACCGAATTCCGGCGACAGCCGGATGCGAGAATTGCCGCTGCGCAATTGAAGGTCGGATTGTTGCAAAGCGCTGGAAGGTAATTATGCGAAATCTCCTGTTGTTGCTTGCCGTTCTGCTTGCGTCGTGCGGCAAACCGGAGCAACCGGCCCCGGCCCATGCTACCGATGTCAGCTGGCGTTATAAGACTGCAGCCGAGTTCCGGCTTACCGACGCAAGCGGCAAGATTCGCCGCCTGTCAGATTTCAAAGACAAGGTGGTCGCCGTGTTCTTCGGGTATACACATTGTCCGGAAGTGTGCCCGACCACGCTGGCCGACCTGGCGCAGGTAATGCGCGTGCTGGGTCCGGATGCCGGCAAGGTTCAAGTTATTTTCGTTACACTTGACCCGGAGCGCGATACGCCGGAGGTGCTGGCCAAATTCGTGCCGTCATTCAGCCCTTCATTCCTTGGCTTATATGGTGACGCCCAGGCCACTGCGCAGGCTGCCAATGCCTTTGGCGTGAATTATCAGAAGCATTTTGACAAAAACGGCGGCTATACCCTGGATCATAGCGACTGGACTTACCTTGTCGGGGGCAATGGACGGGTCATCTGGCTTTCTCCTTATCAGCAGCGTACCGATTATCTGGCGGAAGATATAAAATTGTTACTGAAAACGGTGCGTTGAAACGGAAAGGATGGTTACGGTTGCTGTATCATGTGCGCGGAATTTCCGGGAGAGAGGAATGAAAATATTGCTGGTGGATGACCACGCGTTGTTTCGTGAGGGTATGCACTATATCCTGCGCAAACTGGATACCGCTGCTGATATTCTGGACGCCGGCAACTTTCAGGATGCAATGACAATTGCGGCCGAGAACAAGGATCTGGACCTGGCGCTGCTTGACCTGAATATGCCCGGCAGTGACGGCACAGCCTCGATCAAATTATTTCATATGCGGCATCCGGCCCTGCCGATCGTCGTTGTCAGCGGCACCGAACAGCGGGACGAAATCGAAAAATCCATGAAGAATGGCGCAATGGGGTTCATCTGCAAGCTGTCAACCGGAGAGGCTATGGTGCACGCCCTGCAGGTGGTGCTGGATGGGGGCATATATTCGCCGCCGCAACTGCTGGATCACAAGTTGACGCTGGGTGAAGAAAAACGCAGCTGGCGCAGCAATGAATTCGGCTTGACTGTGCGTCAGATGGAAGTGCTGCAACTTCTTGCGCAGGGCATGTCGAACAAGAATATCGCCCGGGCCATCAAGCTGGCCGAAGGGACAGTGAAGATACATGTGGCTGCAATTTTTTCCTGTTTGAATGTCAATAGGCGGGTTGATGCGGTGAATGCAGGATTGCGCCTGGGCCTGATTACTGAAAGCAAACTCGATTCGTGAATGCATACCGGCTTTCCTTGAATACGCCATGTCATTGAGCGGCCCTCCTGACCAGCCCTCCCCCTTGCCGGCCAAGCTGGCCTTGCTGTTGCGCGAGTCGCGTTTGCTGCTGCTGCTCGCCGTGGCGGCCTACCTGGTTCTGATCCTGTATGGTTACGACCGCAACGATCCTGCGTGGTCGCACAGTTCAGACAATGCCGGTGTGCATAATTCCGGTGGAGTTTTCGGTGCCTGGTTGGCCGACGTGCTGCTTTATATATTCGGGTTTTCCGCGTGGTGGTGGGCCGTGTTCCTGATTCAGCGCGTATGGGCCGGCTATCGCGGCATGGCGCCGGGCAGCCTGTTTGACCGCCGCGCCTTGTGGGTCGCGTCGATCGGCTTTCTGATCCTGTTGATGGCTTCCAGCACCCTGGAATCCCTGCGCCTGTATAGCCTGAAAGTCGAATTACCTCTGGCGCCCGGCGGCATGCTGGGCGCGATGCTTGGCCACCCCCTGGCGCACCTGGCCGGATTCACCGGGGCTACCCTGTTCCTGCTGGCGCTGATCGCAGCAGGCTTCAGCCTGTTCACCGGCTTGTCATGGTTGCGCCTGATCGACTGGCTCGGAGGATTTCTTGAATCGTCCTATTTTCGCATGCGCCATGCCTTGCAGACCTGGCAGGATAAACGCATCGGCACGCAAGCGCTGAGCGAGCGCGAGGCAGTCGTGGAAGAAGAAAAGAAACGCGTGGAAGAACACCAGCCCATCATCATCGAACCGCCGTTGCTGGAAGTGCCGCAGTCCTCCCGGGTGATAGAGGAAAAACAGGTGCCGCTGTTCGCCGACCTGCCGGATTCGCCTTTGCCGCCTTTGCACCTGCTGGATCAGCCGACGCAGGAGGTCGAGGTGCTGTCTGCCGAGACGCTGGAATTCACCTCGCGGTTGATCGAGCGCAAGCTTATGGATTTCGGCGTGGTAGTGCGGGTGGTGGCCGCGTACCCTGGCCCGGTGATCACGCGCTATGAAATCGATCCGGCAGTTGGCGTGAAGGGAAGCCAGATCGTCAATCTGGTGAAAGACCTGGCGCGCGCGCTGTCGGTGGTGAGCATCCGTGTGGTCGAGACCATCCCCGGCAAGGCCTACATGGCACTGGAACTGCCCAATCCGAAAAGGCAAGTGGTCAAGCTCTCCGAAATCCTCAGCTCCCAGGCCTACGCGGACATGAGTTCGCCGCTCACGATTGCCATGGGCAAGGATATTTCAGGCAAGCCGGTGGTCGCCGATCTGGGCAGGATGCCGCATGTGCTGGTGGCCGGCACCACCGGTTCCGGCAAGTCGGTGGCGATCAACGCCATGATCCTCAGCCTGCTATATAAATCCACGCCGCAGCAGGTGCGCCTGTTGCTGGTGGATCCCAAGATGCTCGAATTATCGGTGTATGAAGGGATTCCGCATCTGCTGGCGCCGGTGGTCACCGACATGCGCCAGGCCGCATCTGCCCTGAACTGGTGTGTGCAGGAAATGGACCGGCGCTATAAGTTGATGTCCGAGCTGGGTGTGCGCAACATTGCCGGCTACAATCAGAAAATTCGTGATGCCATCAAGGACAAACAGCCACTGACCAATCCGTTTACGCTGACGCCGGAGCATCCGGAGTTACTGGAAGAGCTGCCGTTCATCGTGGTGTTCATCGATGAACTGGCCGACTTGATGATGGTGGTCGGCAAGAAAGTTGAAGAACTGATCGCGCGACTGGCACAGAAGGCGCGCGCTGCAGGGATTCATCTGGTTCTCGCTACGCAGCGGCCCTCGGTGGACGTAATAACCGGGCTGATCAAGGCTAATGTGCCGACGCGCGTGGCATTCCAGGTATCAAGCAAGATCGATTCGCGCACTATCCTTGACCAGATGGGCGCGGAAGCGCTGCTCGGGCAGGGCGACATGCTTTACCTGCCGCCGGGCGCCGGTTTCCCGCAGCGTGTGCATGGTGCCTTTGTGTCGGACCAGGAAGTGCATCGGGTGGCGGAACATCTGAAGGCACAAGGAGCGCCGAATTACATCGATGGTGTGCTGACCTCGCCGGAAGACCAGGAAGGCGAAAGCAGTGTAAATGGCGAGGCCGATCCCTTGTATGACCAGGCAGTGGAGATCGTATTGAAATCCCGCCGCGCATCCATTTCGCTGGTGCAAAGGCATCTGCGCATCGGTTACAACCGTGCCGCGCGCCTGGTGGAACAGATGGAGCGTTCGGGGGTGGTGACCCCAATGCAGAGCAATGGCAACCGCGAAGTGATTGCGCCTGCGCGAGCAGAATAAATTTCAGGAATCCGGCATGCTTAAATGTTTGGCCTTATTGTTTCTTGCCTTGTCGCATTCCGCCTACGCGGCGGCCACCGACAAGCTGAAGACCTTCATCGCCTCCACCCACTCGGGGCAGGCGGATTTCACCCAGGTTTTGCTGGACAAGAACGGCAAGAAGATTCAGTCCGCGTCCGGCACCATGCAGTTTGTTCGCCCCGGCAAGTTTCGCTGGGTTTACCGGAAACCGTATGAACAATACATCGTCGGCGACGGCGTGAAATTCTGGTTGTATGACGCGGACCTCAACCAGGTCACGGTGAAGAAGCTGGATGCGGCGCTGGGCAGCAGCCCGGCGGCATTATTGTCCGGCAGCAACGAGATCGAGCGCGGCTTTACGCTCAAGGACAGCGGCGAAAAAGACGGCCTGGACTGGCTCGAGGCGAAGCCAAAAACCCAGGACACCAGCTTCGAAAGCATACGCATGGCGTTCAACGCGCAATCCGAATTGGTCGAGATGGAACTGCACGACACTTTCGGCCACGACACCGTGCTGCGTTTCTCCAATATGCAGCGCAACCCGCAATTGTCACCGCAACTGTTCAATTTCGTGCCGCCCAAGGGCGCGGATGTCCTGGGCGACGAATAGAGACGTGGTGGAAAAGTTGCCCGCTACAGGAATAAGTGCTTGTCGCGCCAAAATATTGGCGGCCTCACAGGTCAGGCATGCCCCGTAATTTGTCCACACCCAGGAGACCATCATGCCCTATGTCAACATCCGCATCGCCGGGACGCTCAGCCGCGAACAACGCGCCAGGATCGCAGAAGAAATCACCGACACGCTGGAACGTATTGCGCACAAGCCCAAGTCCTACACTTATATTTCCTTTGACGAATTGCCGGACGACAAGTGGGCAATCGCAGGAAAATTACTGGACGAAGAATAAGTCGTGAGGCGTGACCGTTAACTGGACAAGTATCGGCCTGAAACATGAACGCGTCTTTTTTTGAGCTGCTGTCGGCGGAACGGCTCACCGAGGTCGTCGACATCGGCGCCAACCCCATTGACGATGATCCACCCTACAAGCCCATGCTGCAGGCCGGATTGTGTCGCGTGACCGGTTTTGAACCGCAACAAAGCGCCCTGCTTGAATTGCAGAAAACCAAAGGGCCAAACGAACGATATCTGCCCTATGCGGTAGGTGATGGCAATGCACACACGCTCAACATCTGCCAGGCATCGGGGATGACCAGCTTGCTTGAGCCCGATCCGCGGACGCTGGATTTGTTTGATGTTCTGAAGCCGCTGGGCGCCATTACCAGTCGCATCCCGATCAGGACGATCAGACTGGACGATATTGCTGAAATCCAGCACCTGGATTTTCTCAAAATAGATATCCAGGGCGGTGAATTGGCCGTATTCCAGTCGGGAACATCCAGACTGTCGCAGGCGGTAGCGATCCAGACTGAAGTTTCGTTTGTGTCGCTGTACAAGGATCAGCCGAGCCTGGGCGATATCGATCTGGAATTGCGCAGGCAGGGGTTCATTCCGCATTGCTTTGCGGCAATCAAGCACTGGCCGATCGCACCCTGTGTAATCAAGGACGATCCGCGTGAACCACTCAGACAACTGCTCGAAGCCGACATCGTCTATGTGCGGGACTTTTCGCGCCCAGACCTGATGTCGGATGAACAACTCAAGCATCTGGCTTTGATTGCCCATTACTGCTATGGCTCGATTGATCTTGCGCTGCGCTGTGTCATGCTGCTGGAACAGCGGAACGTGTTCAGGGCGGGGGCGCAGCAACACTATTTGCAGCATTGCCTGCAATAGCGGCTGCTTCACCTGCGCAATATGTGGAATATAATGCGCGGATTAGTTTGAGACTACCCAACACCGGGGACAAATCCGAATATCATGCCATCCGCTCCTTCCATTTCATCACCGGAATTTGTCGCATGGTTCCGTTCCGTTGCGCCTTACATCAATGCCTTCCGCGGGCGCACCTTCGTGGTTGCGTTCGGCGGCGAGGTGGTAGCGGACGGGAAGTTCCTGGAACTGACCCATGATCTCAACCTGCTTGCCAGCCTTGGCGTGCGGCTGGTGCTGGTGCATGGCGCGCGTCCGCAAATCGAGCAACACCTGTCGCGCAACAACATCGAGGATTATTACCATCAGGGTATCCGCCGCACCGACGCGGAGACCATGAAGTGCGTAAAGGAGGCGGTGGGGCGAGTGCGCGTCGAGATCGAAGCGCTGCTTTCGATGGGGCTGGCGAATTCGCCGATGGCGAATGCCGACATCCGTGTGGCAGGCGGCAACTTTATCACCGCGCAGCCGATGGGCGTGATCGCCGGCGTTGACCTGCTGCATACCGGCAGCGTGCGCAAGGTGGATGTGGCCGCGCTACGGGATCGCATGGAGTTCGGTGAAGTGGTGCTGCTGTCGCCGCTGGGCTATTCGCCCACCGGCGAGGTGTTCAACGTCACGCTGGAAGACGTGGCGACGCAGACCGCCATCGCGCTGGACGCCGACAAGCTGATCTTCCTGATGGATACCGATGGCGTGATGGACAGGAAGGGTGCGCTGATTTCAGAGCTGACCGTCGCCGAGGCGAACAAGGTGCTGTCCGCCAAACGCAAATTGACGGACGATGTCGCGCTGTTCCTGCCCTGCGCGGTGCGCGCCTGCGAGGCGGGTGTGGCGCGCACGCACCTGATCAGCCGCCACACCGATGGTGCGATCCTGCATGAGCTGTTCAGCAATGACGGTATCGGCAGCATGGTGGTGGAAAGCACGCTCTACACTTTGCACAACGCCACCATCAACGATGTCGGCGGTATCCTGCAACTGCTGCAACCGCTGGAAGCGGAAGGCATCCTGGTGCGGCGCAACCGCGAGCTGCTGGAACGCGAGATCGGCCGTTTCGTGGTGATGAAGCACGACCGCCGCATCATCGGCTGCGCGGCGCTGTATCCCTTCCCCGACGAGGCCTCAGCCGAACTGGCCGGGCTGGCCGTGCATCCCGGCTACCGCAACCAGGGATATGGCGAAGCATTGATGGAACACATTATTGCTGCGGCAAAAGCCCAGGGATTGCGCAAGCTGTTCGTGCTGACCACACGCACCGCGCACTGGTTCATCGAACGCGGCTTTCAGGAAGTCGATGTAGGCCAATTGCCGGCACAAAAAAAATTACTGTATAACTATCAGCGGCGCTCCAAGGTATTCATCAGAGAGCTGAAATGATGCCGCGTGGCATGCTGTAATAATTCCGTATAGATATTGATGGAGAATCGCAAGATGGCAAGAATGGTGCAGTGTGTAAAACTGGGACGTGAAGCAGAAGGACTGGATCGCCCGCCCTATCCCGGCGAATTGGGCCAGCGAATTTTCCAGAATGTCTCGAAGGAGGCTTGGCAGGGCTGGATACGCTTCCAGACCATGCTGGTCAACGAGAACCGCCTCAATCTCGCCGATGCGACTGCAAGAAAATATCTGGCCGGGCAAATGGAAAGCTATTTCTTCGGCGACGGTTCGCAAATGCCTCCCGGCTATGTGCCGCCAAAAAAATAAATATCGATCATCTTGGGCAAAAAATTTTTCCCGCAATATTTCCTCAACCGCGAGCTGGGACAGCTTGAATTCAACCGGCGCGTACTGGCGCAGGCGGAGGATGCCAGTGTCCCGCTGCTGGAACGGCTCAAATATCTGTGCATCGTCAGCAGCAACCTCGATGAGTTTTTTGAGATACGCGTTGCCGGGCTGAAGGAGCAGATCAATCTTTCCGGAGTCCCTGCCGGACCGGACGGCATGGATGCGCGGCAGACGCTGAAAGTGGTGCGTGAACAGGCGCACCAGCTCATCTCGCGGCAATACCAGGTTCTGAATGACGATCTTTTCCCCGCATTGGAACAGGAAGGCGTCCGTTTCCTGCGGCGCACCCACTGGAATGATGCGCAACGCGCCTGGGTGAAGGCGTTCTTCTTTAACGAAGTCATGCCGGTGCTGACGCCGATCGGTCTCGACCCCGCGCACCCCTTCCCGCGCGTGCTCAACAAGAGCCTGAATTTTGCTGTGGAGTTGCAGGGCAAGGATGCGTTCGGACGCAACACGGCCAAGGCCATCGTGCAGGCGCCACGCGTGCTGCCGCGCACCATCCCGCTGCCTGCGGAAATCAGCGGCTGTATGCATGGCTTCGTGTTTCTGTCCTCTATCCTGCACGCGCATGTCGGTGAATTGTTCAGCGGCATGGAGGTGTTGAGCTGCCATCAGTTCCGCGTTACGCGCAACAGCAATCTGTTTGTGGATGACGAGGAAGTGAAGAACCTGCGCATTAGTTTGCAGGGCGAATTGCCGCAGCGCCACTTCGGCAACGCGGTGCGCCTCGAAGTCACCGACAATTGCGCGCCCCAGGTGGCGGAATTGCTGTTGCAGCAATTCGGCTTGGGCGAGGAAGACCTGTACCGCGTGGACGGGCCGGTCAACCTGGTGCGCCTGATGGACATTCCTGGCCAGGTGGCGCGCAACGACCTGAAGTTTCCGGAATTCATGCCCGGCGTGCCCGGCGTGCTGAAAAAGAAGGGGGCGGACATGTTCAAGGTGATCCGCAGGGGTGACGTGCTGTTGCACCATCCGTTCCAGGCATTCAAGCCGATCATCGATTTCATCCAGCAGGCCTCCGTCGATCCCGACGTGGTCGCCATCAAGCAGACGGTGTACCGCACCGGTGTCGATTCCGCGCTGATGGAGGCACTGATCGCGGCCACCCGGCTTGGCAAGGAGGTGACCGTGGTGGTGGAACTGCTTGCGCGCTTCGACGAGGAGGCCAACATCAACTGGGCCAGCCGGCTGGAGGAGGTCGGCGCGCACGTGGTGTACGGCGTGGTCGGCCACAAGACCCACGCCAAGATGCTGATGGTGGTGCGGCGCGAGGAGGGCAAGCTGCGCCGCTACGTGCATCTCGGCACCGGCAACTACCACCCGCGCACCGCGCGCCTCTACACCGACTTCGGCCTGTTCACCGCCAACGAGGAAATCTGCGCCGACGCAAACGAGGTATTCAGCCAGCTAACCAGCCTGGGCAGGGCGGGCAAACTTCATCACCTGTGGCAATCGCCGTTCTCGCTGCACAATCAGGTTTTAGCCGCCATCCGCAACGAGACCAGGCTCGCCCAGGCGGGCACGGCCGCGCACATTATCGCCAAGATGAACGCCTTGCTGGAACCGGAAACCATCATGGCGCTGTACGAAGCTTCCCAGGCCGGGGTGAAAGTGGACCTCATCGTGCGCGGCGTCTGCGCGCTGCGCCCCGGCGTGCCGGGGCTGTCCGAAAACATCCGCGTGCGTTCGGTGATCGGCCGCTTTCTCGAACACACGCGCATCTTCTACTTCCGCAACAACCTTGTGCACAACGTCTATCTCTCCAGTGCCGACTGGATGGATAGAAATTTCTTCCGCCGCATCGAGGTCTGCTTCCCGGTGCTCGACAAAAAACTGAAGAAGCGCGTGATCGACGAGGGGCTGAAAGTATATTTGCGGGATAACTGCCAGGCATGGGACATGGATGCGGACGGCCACTACCGCCGCAAGACCCGGCGCCGCGCCGCGATGAAATGTGCACAGACCATATTGTTACAGGAACTTGCCGGACAGTCGGTGAAGCCGAGCCAAGACGGCAGTTCACATCAAACCTAGTGTCGCGTAGACTGCGGTTGCAAGTTTGCTTTCCTTGATGCTGCCTTTGCAGGCTCGGTATTGGGTATGGGCGTTATGCGAAGCCGTTGAAGGATACAATGGCAAATTGCGCTATCCACCTTGATAAGGAGTCAACGATGATGAAACAACCACTGACAATGCCCGCCTTGGCATTGGCCATGTCCTTATCCGCCGGGTTTGCTTTGGCGGATGAAACGGCGCCAGTCCAGGAAAAGACCCAAACAGAGAAGCAGGTTCAAATTTATGGCAGTCAATTGATGACGCGGCAGGAGCGCACCGAATATCGCGCCAAAATGCGCGCTGCTAAATCTGCCGAGGAGCGAGAACAAATCCGCAAGGAGCATCACAAGTTGATGAAAGAACGTGCCAAGGAGCGTGGTGTAACCCTGCCCGACGAGCCGCCAGCTAGGGGAGGCATGGGTCAGGGGGGCGGTGGTGGAATGATGCGGGGTCCGGGTGGCGGAGGCATGGGGCTTGGCGGTGGCCGCAACCCCTGATCCAGGCACTTCTCCTGACACACATTGGATCCGGCGGGCGACGCAAACAAAGGCGCCCGGTTTGCCTTCCCATGAATCTAAAAACCGCAGCTGGTCGGGGTTGGCAGGTGCGGCACAACGCCATGACGTTGCGTGACATTTTCTGTCAACTGTGTTTTCCGGGATAAAACATCCACACCTTGCGCTTTCGGAACTACGTCACTCTCCGCCCTTCTTCGGCCGCCCCGTCTTGATCTGTTCCACCTGCGCTATCGTCTGCTTCAGTTGCGCTGAACTCAACTTGCCCAATGCGTGCAGGCCGGCGCGCAGCAACTCGCTTTTCTTCACGTGCATGCCCGCCTTGAGGCAGGCTTGTTTAAGTTCGGCTATCTTCGCGTAGTCGTTCTGCGGCATGGTGAAGCTGTCGCGCACGACCTTCACCTTGGTTTCCGCCTTGCCGCTCGCTTTCTTATCCTTCTTGCTTTTCTTCTGTGGCTTGGCGGGGACAGGCTTCGCCGTTGCGATTTTACGCGCAGTGGGGACTGGTTTTGCCGAAGCAGCCTTGCGTTTGACAGTGTTCTTTGCAATCACGGTGAACTCCTTGGCTTCAGGTAAGTATTACCGAATACAGAATGGAGCCTGAACGAAGGACACTGAACCGGGTATCTCAATCCCGTGTTGCTTCAGTCAGGTTGAATAATACCCCCTAATTCTGCTGGGCCGATCTCTGTTATGCCTGTTTGCTGATTGCACCAGCTTGCTGGTCAGGCATCCGCACCAGTTTAGGTTGTTGCAACCTTGCCCGCAAGTGCGTTCCTGTCCTTGACTGTTTCCCCGCCGACTAGCGCAAACCCCAGCAGCCGTTGTTCGGCATCAAGAAACAACGAATGCACGCCTGTCGCTGATACTTTTTCCAGCCAGCGGCCTGACGCGCCCTGCGGCGGAGGACAGACTACAGCCGGGCACGCGGGGGTTTTTACCACCACCGGCATGACCGGATAATGCAACGCCGTCGCTTCGCCTTTCAAATTCTTCGCCAATGCACGCGCCGCGTGAAGGATGGGTTGAACGAAAGGCAAGACAAGTCCCTGTACTTCGGCGCAATGGCCCAGGGCAAAAACATCCTCGGCGGAGTTGCGCAGGTATTCATCCACAACGATGCCGCGATTGACCTGCAATCCGGCGGTCGCCGCCAGTTCGGTGGCCGGGCGCAGACCTACTGCCGAAAGCACCAGTTCTGCACTGTGGACTAGGCCCTGATCATCGGTAAGGCGGGTTTCACTGCCACGGGCATCAACCGAAATAACGGAGCGCTGCAGGTGAAAACGGATGCCAATGCTTTCCAGTTTGGTACGCAGGAATGCGGCGGCTTGCAGCGGCAGCAAATGTCCCAAAGGTTGCGGCGCGAGATCGAATATCTCGACCTCGAACCCCGCCGTGCGCAAATCGTTGGCGAATTCGCAGCCGATTAATCCCGCGCCGAGTATCGCTACCCACCGCTTGCCTGCGAGGCGCTCGCGAAACACGGCATAGTCGGCGAGATGGTTGACCGACAATACCTCATGCGCCGCATCGCCCTGCAGCGGCAGGCGGATCGGGTGCGCGCCCACGGCCAGCACCAGCTTGCCATAGGGCTGCTCGCCCGCTGACGTTTCCACCACTTGTGAATCTGTGCGTATGGCCTGAGCCTGGGTCTGGGTCAGGAAACGCGCATTCAACTGCTTGCTCAATTGCGCGGCCGTGGTCTGCACCAGTTGCGTGACGTTCTTGCTAAGCGCGAACGCATTGGACAGGTTCGGCTTGGCGTAGAACGCTCCATCGTCGCCGGTGATAACAGTCACCGCAACTTCCCGATCCAGCTTGCGCAATTCGCGCAGCACCGAGATTCCGGCCAGGCCGCTGCCGATGATGACGATGGGACGCGCACTCACTCTTCCAGCAGGCTGCGCAGCATCCACGCATTTTTTTCGTGTATCTGCATGCGCTGCGTAAGCACGTCGGCGGTAGGTTGGTCATTGGCTTTTTCCACCAATGGGAACATCGTGCGTGCGGTGCGCACCACGGTCTCCTGCCCGTCGATGAGTTGCCGGATCATGTCCCTGGCCTTGGGCACGCCCTTGCTGTCCGGGATGCTGGTCAGCGCCGCAAACTCCTGATAACTGCCTGGCGCAGGGAAACCCAGCGCGCGGATGCGCTCAGCCAGCAGATCCACCGCCAGCCACTGCTCGTTGTACAGGTCCATGAACATCAGGTGCAGGGTCTGGAGCATCGGTCCGGTGACGTTCCAGTGGAGCTTGTGCGTCTTCAGGTACAGCGTGTAGGTGTCGGCCAGCAGGCGGCTCAGTCCTGCGGCAATCTGTTCACGCTGCTTTTCTGAAAGCCCGATATCAATTTCTGCACGGGATTTATTGCTGGTTGCCATGATCGTCTCCTTTAATTTGGATGATAAGCCATGCTGCGCCATCCACGCGGGTGATTCAGGAACTAGTAGATCGTTCCAATAAAACGATTACATATCAAACCACCCCGAGGTCGAATTTGTTCCAACGGAACACGACGGGTGAGGCGTTGATCTCGTCGATTCCCTTCAGGATGCGTGTCTTTAGTTCA
>JBAUUR010000026.1:0-1633 GCA_049582805.1 Gallionellaceae bacterium
AAGATCATCGCCATCGCCAGCAAGGACCCGGAGTTCAACAGCTATACGAATGCCGCCGGGATGCCGCCGCACCGGCTGATGATGCTGCGCCGCTTCTTCCAGGATTACAAGTTGCTGGAGGGCAAAGCGGTGGAGGTGGACGAAGTGCAGCCCCCGCAGGATGCGTATCCGGTGATTGAGGCGGCGCTGGCCGCCTACAGCCAGCAGCGGCGCAAAGGCTTCGGGAAGTAAAGCATCGATTGGTTGCGCGAGGGCGGCCCGGCGAATGGGCTGCCCTTTTTGCGGAATGCGGGCGAAAAAAAACGCGGGCCTGAAGGCCCACGCTGGGTATGTCGAGACGAAGCCTAGAACCAGGAGCCTAGAAGCGGTCTCATCAATGGCTTGGGGCGTCCGAAGGGCGTTTCCCTCAGCGGCTAAAGCCGGGTGAAGCGAGCCTTTGTTGCGGCGCGACTGAAGTCGTGCCCTTTCAAAACTGCGCCTCTAGAACCAGGAGATCGACTTCTTCTTTTTGGGCGGTGCGCTGGCGTCGGCCTGCTGGCTGGTGTCGGCGGGTTTCGGCTTGCTGGCCTTGGCCAGCTTTTCGTCGCGCTTCTTCTGAGCCAGGTACTGGGCGCGCTGCTTGCGGGTCATATGGCTCAGCTTCTCTTTTTCAGCGGCCTTGGCTGCCTTGGCCTCCTGGGGAGTCACGGCGGCAGGCTTGGGCGCGACTTCGGCCTTGGCAGGAACGCTGCCTGTCTTATCCTTGCCGCCGGCGTCGGCCTGCTGGCTGGTGCCAGCGGGCGCTGCCTTCGCGGACTTGTTGCCGGACTTTTTCCCACTCTTGGCGGCTTTGGCTTCGTCGGCCTTGTTCTGCGCTTCCTGCTCGGCGGCTTCTTTCTGCTTGAGCTTTTCCTGGTGCTGCAGCTTGGCTTCCTTCTTGGCCTCGCGTTTTTTCTGAGCCAGGTATTTGGAGCGCTCCTTGCGGGTCATGTGGCTGAGCTTCTCTTTTTCAGCCGCGTCGGCAACGGCCTTGGCGGCGGCGGCATCCTGGGCGGCCTTGCGGTCGGCGAGGGCCTTCTGCTTGGAGTCGACTTCAGACTTGGCGGAACCGAGTTCAGAGGTGCTGCCGGCGGCCGCGGAGTGATCGTTCTTCTCTCCGCCGACGACCACGATGGTCTTCTTCTTCCCCATGCCGAGTTTGCCGCGCACCTGCTTGGTCTGCGGACCGGTGTCGGCGGCGTAGATGAGCTTGGTCTGGTTGGGGCTGGCGCCGCTGTCCGTGTAGCCGGGCTTAACGTCGATGTATGCGTCTTCGCGCAGTTTGGTGAGGTATTCGCGCAGGGCAGGCTGCACCTTCAGGCTGTAGATCTGGTCCTGAATCTGGTCATGGATGCGGTCCAGGGACGGCGTTCCGGCTTCGATGCGGTCGTCCACGCGCAGAATGACGAAGCCCTGGCGGGTGCGGATGGGCTGGGTGAACTCGCCGGCTTTCAGCGCGAAGGACTGATCCTCGAGTTGCTTGGCGAGATCGTTGCGCTTGAAGTAGCCGAGATCGCCGCCCTGATCGGCGGTACTGCCGTTGGATTGCTTGCGGGCGAGCTCATCGAACTTGGCTCCGGCCTTGAGCTGCTGATAGAGTTCGTCGGCTTTGGCC
>JBAUUR010000027.1:0-12230 GCA_049582805.1 Gallionellaceae bacterium
TTCGGAATACCCAAGACCTTGGCCGTCGCCCCACAGGCTTGTCCACCCTGAACCAACCGCACCGCCTCAAGCTTGTATTCCAGCGTGTACGCCGCTCTCTTGCCTTTTTCTTTCATCATTTTTCCGTATCCTTAACTTGAAATTAGACCACAGTTAAGAAATACGTTTTTCACGGGCAAGGCCAGTTTTACAACCGGAAGCGGCTGCACTCGACGCTGGGTTACAAGTCACCAATGCAGTTCTTGAGCAGTTGGCTCACCGCTCAGCAACAAAAAAACTGGTAGCATGAACACCGCCCTCTTGGAAGACGAAAAACCGGGGGAAGGTCAAACTTTGGGATTTGCAGTAATCGCCGAAGGAGTTGAAACCAAGGTCAGCAGGAATTTCTTCAGCTGCGCGGATGCGATGCGTTCCAGGGCTATTTGTTCAGCAAACCGGCGCCGATTGATCAGTTTGAGGCACTGCTGAAACAAGGTTGATCGCTGTTGATGGTAAAGCGAATGCTGCACATTGCTTTGGAGCGAGTCGAAGGACAGCAAGGTGTCGTTTGGAGAATTTAGTCTCGCTAAATTGTTTGCCGCATAGCTGACAGTCGCCAAGGACGACAACGGGTCGAAATTACTCTCTTGAAATTTCGTAGACCGGACGCTCAGAAAATGAATTTCTGAGTGAAGTGCCAGAGGCCGGTTTGGCCGAAATGAAGAACGGCACGGCCTTGACTTTACGCCCAGGTCGTCCGGGGCCATAGGTCACTTAAGCCAGGTTCACATTGCAGACGATGCAAAACGGAGGTAAGTAATGGTCAACTCCAAGTTCTTGTTGCAGCTTCTTGCGTTGCTGCCAATGCTCGCATTCGGGGGCGGCGATGCCAGCCCGGACCGATTCAACATCGCGCCCGACCCGGATTTTCGCAGCCTGGACGAAAAGGTTCAGTCGCTTAAAAGCGATGTCCTTGACCTCAACCAGGATTTGTCGCACCTGCAAGACGAATTGCTGACGCCCGCTTCGACCAAAATCAGCGTCTTTGTCTCCATCGATCCGCAAAGCAGCTTGAAACTGAATTCCGTGCAATTGCAGCTGGATAACCGCAACGTAGCCAGTTACCTTTACAACAACGACGAACAACAGGCTCTGCAGCGCGGTGGGGTGCAGCGCCTATACCTGGGCAACGTCACCACCGGTCTGCACCAGCTCACGGCTTCGTTTATCGGCAAGGACGGCGGCGGCCAGGAACGACGCGGCAGCATCAACACTAATTTCCAGAAATCGCTGGCCGCCAAGTTCGTCGAACTCAAGATCTCCAAGGGCGAGGCCAACGCGCCGCAATTGACCTTCAAGGAATGGGAGTGAGGTAGACCGACCATGGCGTTGCGGCTTGGACCAATGGGACGCTGCTCAGCAATAGGGATGCTGATCGGGATCCTCGCTGCGCCGTTCGCCGCCGGCAGCAACCTCTTCGATCGCAATGATGTCCGCGACACTGTCAACCTCGAGTACCGTGCGGCGGCCTATGAGCTCTATCAAAAACGGTATTTCTCCAGCATCCAGCAGTATCTTCACGCCTTAAGCCTGCCGGGGGCGACCGCCGGAAGAAGCGACAACATGGCCTTCTTCTCGGATTATCTCTACGAGGAAAGGGACCTGGCCTACATCCGTCAGATTCTGGTCGCCGGTCGTTTGGCCGACACCCCGTTGAGCAAGGACGAAACCGATGTCGTTCTGGCCGATCTATATCTGGCCGCGGGCATGCCCAAGCCTGCGGAACGACTGCTCGTTGGCGTAGGCGACAGGCGCACCGCCTCCCCCAAGCACAGCTGGCTTGCCCTGGCCCGGTTCTATTATCAACGCGGCTATTTCAGTGAGGCGCAGCAGGCACTCTCGCACCTTCTCGACATTCCATCCGGGGAACTTCAAATTCAGCGCGACTCCCTGGCGGCGCTGGCGCAGTTTGCGACCGGGCATGATGATGACGCGATTGCGATCTTGCGGGCCAGCAGCGCCCAGGGCGAACAGCTTGCATTAGACCAATACGATCTTGGCCTGGCGCTTCTGCAAAACGGCGATACCCAGGGAGCGCTGGCGACGTTTGGTGAGATCAACAACGCAACCCGCAGCCCTGGCAATTCCCTTTATTTCTCGAAACTGCAGTCAGACATTGCCAAGCAGGGAAAATCCCCCCAAGGGGACGCCGCCTCCGGGAAGCGCTTGCAGACGAGCTTCACGTCCTTTCTGAAAGACATAGCCACCATCAGTCTCAGCCAGGTATTCCAAAAACAGCGGCAGACTGATTTATCTGCCGCCGCGCTGCAAGACATCGGCGCCGATGTACCCGGCGCAAGTTACGCGCTGCTTGACAAAGGCTGGGTCGATTTCCGGCAAAACGACGTGCGCGGCGCGCTTGCAAGCTGGCAGCCGCTGAGCAAACGGGACATCAGCGATGCCGCCGTGCAGGAAGGCTTGCTGGTCACCGCCTATTCCTACTACCACCTGCAGGACTATGCCCGGGCCATGGATTACTTCCAGCGGGCCGCACACGGCTATGAGCAGGAGCTGGAGCGAATTCAGGCTGCGCGCGGGCCGTTGAGCGACGGCAGCTATCTCAAAATGCTGCTGGGCGCCAACGTCGATCATCGGGACTTCGACTCCGGTTGGCGCGCGCAGACGCTGCCGGCGTCCGCGATCAATTCCTATCTCCTCCCCGCGCTCGCAAGCCATCGCTTCGTAGCGGCCTTCAGCAACTATCGCGACCTGCTCGCAACCCAGGAAATACTGACTACCGCAGGTGCCGATATCGACGCATCGCTTGACCTCATCGCCAAACAGCGATCAAGCGGCGCAGCCGGGTCGTCCATAAAGAAAGCGCAAATCAGTCTGCCTGACCGCAAGTCCTTGCTGGACAAGATCAGGAAGGTCCGATCCGCTCTGGCGAAGGCCGCGGTTCATCGTGACATCATGGCCTTCGCGACGGTCAAGCAAATGCAGGTGCTGACGGATTTGCGCGACGCCGACGCGCTGCTCAGAAAGCTCCAGGAAGATGTCGCGGATAACAACGCACTTCGCGACAGGTATCAGCTGCTGCGGGGATTGTTGCTCTGGGATTTGACCGAGCAATATCCGACGCGGCTGCGGGAGGTAAAACTGCAGTTACAGGACTTGGAAAATGCCGTGAACAAATACGCCGGCAGCCCGGCGGAAGTGGCGAGCGATCCTGCTATTGCCGATAACACGCTCTCGCGTCGAGAAGGCGCATACAATGAGCTGCGCACCAAACAAGGCACCCTGCTGACGGCAACCCCCACTTTGATCGCCGCGCACGAACGATATTTGGAGGCCCTGCTGGATCAGAGCCTCCAGGACGGCATGGCCCGCTTGAACCTCTATTTGACGGAGGCGCGACTGGGCGTCGCCGTAACCGCAGACCAACTCGCCGGGGCCGCCCCGGCGAAGGACTATACGGCGACCATCGCCGCCTATCAGACCTTCCTGGATCATGGCGGCGAGTCGCCTTATCGCCGCGATGTAATGCTCCGCCAGGCGTATCTGAAGATGCAGCAGGCGGACGAACTGCCAAGCGGTCAAACCGCTGCAGGGACGAACAGCCGCGGCGACGCCGCGTACGAGGAGGCCATCGCCCTGCTCGAGCAAGCGCTCAAGAGCTATCCGAGCCATCGCGACGACGACCTCGTCCTCTACAACCTGGCGAAGGCCTACGACCATCGCGGCGACACCATCGCCATGCTCGACGCGCTCGATCGCATTGCCGCCAATTTCCCTGACAGCGCCTACATAGACGAAACCCAATTCCGCCGCGGCGAATTGCTGTTCTCCCTGGCGTTGGCCGACCAAGCCGCGGCGGCCTACGGCGCCATCGTCAAAAAGGGCCCCGCGTCGCCCTTTTTCGACAAGGCCCTCTACAAACTGGGCTGGTCGCGCTTTAAGCTGGGGCAATACGACGTCGCCGTGGATGCATTCATCCCCTTGCTGGAAACGAAATTGGCTCTGCCCGCAGGAGCCAAGACGGCTTCCGCCCCCCAGCCGCAGATAACCCGGGGCGAGGAGGAATTCGTCAACGATATTCTGCGCGGCGCCTGCCTCAGCGTGGCGCAGCTTCATGGCGTGGACACCCTCAGGGCCTATTTCGCGCGGCACGGCGCGCGGCCGTTTGAATACCGGCTCTACCAGACCCTGGCGCAGCTGTACCTTGAGCAGCAGCGTATTGCGGACGCCGTCAACGTCTACCGCACTTTTGTCACGCTGCACCCCAACGACCCCCTGGCCCCCACCTTCGATTCCCTGGCCTTGGCGGCCTACGACAAAGGCAGATTCATCGATCTGCTGCAAAATGCCAAGGCCGACTTCATCGAGCGCTACCAGCCTGCCTCGGATTACTGGAAGACCAATCCGGGCCCGGAACGCGACGCCACCCTTGCCACGGTGCACGACTATCTCGCGGATATGACCAGCTACGCCCATGCCAAGGCGCAGCAGACCAAGAGCGCGGCGGACTACCAGCAGGCCGAGCATTGGTATCAGCTATCGTTTCAGTCCTTTCCCCACGATCCGCTCGCCGCGAACACCCACTTCCTGTACGCGGAACTTCTCTATGAAGATCGCCGTTTCGCCGCTGCAGCTCAGGAATACGCTAAGGTGGCGTACGACTATAAGGACGCCGCCCACGGCGCCGAGGCCGGCTACGCCAACATCCTGGCCCACGAGCAGATTGCCGCCGGACTCGGCGGCGCCGACAGGGCGGCCGCCGAGCAGCAAACATTGCTCGCCTTGCAGCGCTTTACTGACACCTTTCCCGAAGACTCCCGCTCCGCGGCGACCCTGATCAAGATTGCCCAGAAATGGTTTGCGCAAAGCGACCAGGCCAAGGCGGAACATGCGGCGCAGCGACTGCTGGATATCAAGCCGCCCGCCGACCCGGTCTTGCGCGGCGACGCATGGATCATCCTCGCCCACGGACAATTCGACCGCGGGCTCTACAGCGAGGCCGAACTCAGCTACCAGCAGGCCTTGGCACTCATCCCCGCCGCCGACGCCACGCGCCTCGACATCGCGGAAAATCTGGCGGCCGCGGTATACAAGCAGGGTGACGCGGCACGCAAGGTCGGGGATATGCACGGCGCAGCGCGGTATTTTCTGCGCGTAAAGGAATTGACGCCGGAAGCGAGCATCGTCGCGACGGCACAGTACGACGGCGCTGCCGCGCTGCTGGCATCGGAAGATTGGCCACAGGCGATTTCCGTTCTGGAGGCGTTTCGCGCCGACTATCCCGGTAATCCACTGCAGAAGGACGTCCCGCCGAAATTGGCGGTGGCCTATCAGAAGGTCGGCAACTGGCGCAAGGCCGCCGCTGAATTGGAGACCATTACCGCCCAGGGCGACGGAGAGGAGTTGCAGCGCGACGCTGTTTGGCAGGCCGCGGGACTCTATACGCGTTCCGGGCAGATTCCCGAGGCACAACGCATGTACCGGGAATATGTTCAGCGCTTCCCCAAGGCGTTCACAGACGTTATCGAAGCCCAGCAGCACCTTGCCGACCTCTACGCCCAACAAGGGGACGCCAAGCAACAGCAATATTGGCTGCAACAGATCGTCGATACCGACAAACGCGGGGGCTCAGTGCGCACCGAGCGCAGCCGCCTACTGGCAGGGCGCGCCGCCTTGACGCTGGCCGATGCGCGCTATCGGGACTACATCGAGATCAAGCTCACCCATCCCTTGAAGAAGAGCCTCAAGCACAAAAAGGAGATCATGGAAGAGGCGCTCGCCGCTTACCGCTCGGCCAGCGATTACGGGATCGCCGACATCACCACGGCGTCGACCTATCATGCCGCGCAGATCTACAGCAACCTCGGCAACGCCCTGCTCGATTCCGAACGGCCGAATGGCCTCAGCGTACTGGAATTGGAACAATACAACGTCCTCCTGGAGGAACAGGCCTACCCGTTCGAGGAACAGGCCATCGCCCTGCATGAAGCCAATGCCCGGCGGACCACCGAACATATCTACGACGATTGGGTGAAGCAAAGCTTCACCGCCTTGAGTAAGTTATTGCCGGGGCGCTATGCCAAAACGGAGAAGGGAGAGGCCTACGTCGATGCGCTTTATTAGGACCTCTTCATTCCTTGCGGCGGTGCTGGCGGTCGCGCTGTTGGCGGGCTGCAGCACCCCCGCGCCCGTACCGCCGGCTGTCACCGCTCCTCCGCCCCAACCCGCCCCACCGTTGGCGGCCCCGGTTCAGAGCCAGTCCCAGAACCAAGACCAAGACCAAGACCAAGACCGCCAGATCGTCAAGGGGCAGTTCCAGCAGGCCATCGCCTTCATGCGGGCGGGGAAGGACAGGGAAGCGACGGCGCTGTTTGCCAACATCGCCAAGCTCGATCCCGCGCTCGCCAGCCCGCACACCAATCTCGGCATCTTGTTCTACCGTGAGGCAAAGCTGGATCAGGCCGAAGCGGCCTTTAAAGACGCATTGCGGCTGGACGCCAAAGACTATGTCGCCGCCAATTACCTGGGAATGATCTACCGCCAGCAGGGCCGGTTCAGCGATTCCGAGGCGGCCTATCTGCAGGCGCTGCGCGCCAAGCCGGACTACGGTTACGCGCACCTGAACTTGGCGATTCTCTACGACATCTATCTCGACAATCTGCCCAGGGCGCTCGATCATTACCAGGAGTATCAGCGCATCAGCGGGGATTCCGACCAGCAGCTTGCGGGCTGGCTGGCGGACCTGCGACAACGCATGAAGACCTTGGGCGAGGAACCGAAACCATGAACCGCGTATGTTTGTTTCTGATAATCTGCATGGGGCTGTATGCGCAAAGCGCGGCGGCCGAAGACCGCTTAAAATTGGATAAGACCACGATCCTGGGTAATGGAGGATTCCCCAAGGTGACATTCGTGGTGCCGTGGCGCGATACTCCCAGTACGGTCCCGGAGTGGGCGCCGCAATCCGCGGAACGACCCGCCGTCACCCCCCTGGATCGTGAACTTTATCGCCGCCAAGTCGAGTATCAGAAGCAAATCAGCCGCCACAAGGACGATGCCACCGCACCCTAACTCCGGGAATTGGGACTTTGATCAAGAATTTTTCGCAATAAGTCGTTAGAGTCTGTTGACATTCATGCCAACCACAAGAAGACCGCGCGAGCGGCCAAGCGCTTGTTCGCCGTTTTCTTTGGAGTAGCAGCGGCATGCTGGTGGGCTTTGATGATGGTGCTGTCCATGAAGGTTTCCTCGAAATCGGCATCTTTGGCAAGTTCGGCAAATACCTTATGCCAGACGCCTTTCTTCGACCATCGTCTGAACCGCTGGTACACGGTGTTCCATTCGCCGAATTCCGGCGGCAGGTCCTGCCATGGCGCGCCGCTCCTGGTCATCCACAGGACAGCTTCCAGAAATAGCCGGTTGTCTGACTTGCGTCCGGAATCTCCCGGCTGTGCGGGCAGCATGCCAGCAATTCGTTTATATTGGTCATCACGCAACAGTTTCCGTGCCATCGCGTCATCCACATAACGAGATCGCGCTACTATACTTCAAATGTCAACAGACTCTAATCATTGTATCTTTCCGGCGAGCAGGCAAATCCGCGCACGCAAACTTTCGTATATTCCGCCAGTCACGCCAATTTAAGACCGAACAAGGAGGTTCACATGCACATCGTTAATTCCGTCGTGGGATTCATGCAGGAGGGCGGGTTCTTCATGTACCCCATCCTCCTGGTTCTGACCCTGGGACTCGCTATCGCCATTGAGCGCTTTCTGTATTTGACCAGCACCCAAAACTCCAATATCAAGATTTGGAAGGAAATGCTGCCGTTGATCGAAAAAGGCAAGTTCGGCGAGGCCCTGACGACTGCCGCCGACTCCGGCGCGGCGGTCGGCAAGATTCTCGCTTATGGCCTTTCCCGCTTGAAATCATCACGCCAGCGCGACGCCATCGAAACCGCGATGGAGGAAGGGCTAATGGAAATCGTTCCCCGCCTCGAGAAGCGCACTCATTACCTGGCGACCTTCGCCAACATCTCGACCCTGCTGGGACTGCTGGGCACCGTGACCGGTCTGATCGAGGCCTTCGCCGCCGTCGCCAACGCCGATCCCGCCCAGAAGGCGGAGCTGCTGTCCGCGAGCATCTCAGTGGCCATGAACTGCACCGCCTTCGGCCTGGGCTCCGCGATTCCGCTGATGCTGATGTATTCGTTCTTGCAGAGCAAGACCACCGAAGTGGTGGACAGCCTGGAAATGGTTTCGGTGAAGTTCCTTAACATTCTGCAGGAACAATCCGTGCAGCAGCAGGCCCGCAGAGAAGGCAGTACCGCATGATAGGCCGTTCCCGTCGCCGGGGTTCCCCGATCGCCGATTTGGATGTCACCGCCTTCATCAATTTGATGGTGGTGCTGGTGGCGTTCTTTCTGAGCTCGGTGACCTACTTCCAGTTCAGCGCCCTGAGTCTGAAGATTCCCCCTGCCATCGAGAACGCGCCCAACCCCAGCCAGTCCCTGGCGCTCGAGGTCGTCATCCGCAAGGACGGGCTTGAAGTCGGCGACCGTAACGCCGGACTGATCAGCCGCATCGAGAAGAAAGGCAATGAATACGACTTCAAGACGCTCAACAGTCTCATGAAGCAGATCAAGTCGCGCTTTCCCGCTAAGACGGAGGCCACGATACTCTCCGAAGCGGACGTTCCCTACGATGTCCTGGTCAAAACCATGGATGCCACCCGCAACTTCGCGGTCGTGACGCCCGACAAGGTCAGCTATGCAGAACTCTTCCCCGACATTTCCATCGGCGACGCGCCGGAGGCCGCTTCGGTGAAACTCGCGCCATGAAGATGTCACGCAAAGCCAAGCGCATGGATCGCCATCATCGGCGCAACAATCGGCATGCCGTCATCAACATCGTCTCGATGATCGACATGCTCACCGTGCTCGTGCTGTTCCTGCTGGTGAATTCAGGCAACATGCAGAATCTTCCCAGCGCCAAGTCGGTGCGGCTTCCCAAATCCATCGCGCAAGAGGCACCCAAGGAATCCTTGGTGGTAGCGGTGAACAACCAGGACATCATCGCCCAGGGACGCAAGGTGGCGTCGGTAGCCGACGCCCTGGCCATGGCTGATGACGTCATTCCCGGCCTCCTCGACGAACTCACCCATCAGGCGCAGCGCAACCGCAAGATTATGGAGACCCACGGTGGCGATATCACCATCATGGGCGATAAACAAATTCCCTACGTCTTGCTGAAAAAGATTATGGTTACCTGCACCAAAGCCGGTTACACCAACATCTCGCTGGCGGTGATTCATAAAGCGGCGGAAGGATAGTCCCTTGGCCACCGCGCATTACCGTTCCCCAGAATTGGCCTGGACTGCATCGCCGGCGGAAGAACGGCGCTTTCGCGCGATCACGTCGACGATGCTGCTGCTCTATGTGCTCCTGGCCGCGCTGGTTGTATTTATTAAGGTGCCGCCGGCGGATCGCTACGAGGCGGAAATCGTGCCGCCTCGCCTAGCCAAGCTGGTGGTCCAGGAAAAGCCCAAGCCGCCGCCCCCGCCGCCGCCGAAGCTTGAAGAGAAGAAGCTCCAACCCGAGCCGGAGAAAAAGGCGGAGGAGCCCAAACCGCCCGAGCCCGAGCCGGAAGTCAAGAAGGAACCGGCGCGGCCCGACGTGCAAGCCGCGCGCAACAAGGCCTCGCACAGCGGACTGCTCGCCCTGCGCAGCGAGATTGCCGGCCTGCAGCAGCACGATCTCGGCAACCTGGTTCAGGATAGGCCGCTCATCAAGGCCGACGGTCAGAACGCCACTGCGGGGGTGTACCGCTCTATAATAGCCGCAGAAGGCCGCAAGGGTAGCGGCGGCATCAACACCGCCGGACTCAGCCGCGATGTGGGCCAGACCCAACTGGCCGGCAGGCAAACCACGGCGGTCCAAAGCCAAACTCCGGCAGCGGAAGGGACGGGCGGCGGTGCCGGTGCCGGCGGTGGCGGCCGGCATGGACGCAGCATCGAAGAGATCCAGTTGATTCTGGATCGCAGCAAGGGCGCCCTGTATACGCTTTATCACCGCGCCCTGCGCGCCAATCCCGCCCTGCATGGAAAAGTGGTACTGGAGATTACCATCGCGCCTTCCGGCGAGGTGACCAATTGCAAGGTGGTCTTTGCTGAATTGGATGATCCCGACCTAATCGGTAAACTCGTGGCGCGGATCCAGCTACTGAATTTCGGCAGCAAGGATGTTGAAACCACGGTCTTCACCTGGCCCATCGATTTCCTGCCGCGGTCCTAGTAGCTGTCACGGTGACGGCCGCCGCGGGATTACGTCGCTCCCCCTGTGTACCCAGCTACCGGCCCCCTCGCGGCTGTCATCACCGCGGCGGCCGGCTCCCCTCGATCGGCCCGCTCGGCACGCCGCAGTTTGGAGCGATTCTAAACGCCGGTAAGCAACCGCGCTTCCGCTGCCCATAGACTGGGCCGATCAAAGAAAGCTCATGGGCTTTAGACACTGATCAGGTCGGCCTGCAACAAAATCCTCCACAGTAAAATCAGAAAGCTGCCACCATCAGCACCGAGTCATCCCATATGCTCAGTTGAAATGGATTGGGCAAATAATTTTAAAAAATGCGAGGCACAGAATGGCCACCGCAAATGGCCAGACGACGCGTGAATTGCTGGAAATTTGAAAACAGAGAATGTTCCACAGGCAAAGGCCCGCACACTGTGCGGCTAACAGCAAAAAACTACTTAATTGCCTGTGGGCTAAAATATTCTGGCGGTGGGCTGAGTCTGCTGCCAAACCGTCTCAATTAAATTCCCGTTAACAGGGAAAATAACAGGGAATTTTGCAATTTCAAGCGCCGTATTCTACACGAAATATCCAGAAAACCCAAATACAGAGCTAGTCTCCAGCCATTGGCGCAATTTTGAAGCAAAAAATAACAGGGAATTTAAATGAGCGTATCAGGGAATTTGAAATGGCATAACAAGGAAAGTGAATGCGTGATTGGGATTCGAACAGGCTCCCATTAAGCATAAATCGTTTTGTGCGACTACAGCCATGCAGCACCGCGTACACCGCTGGAGTCGCCGAACCGGTGCTTTACCAGCCTTGTATCTACACGATCTGAAAATACCCAGCGCCCCCATAGTTGAGGAACGTTGGAATACAGTCGATCTATGTTAGACATTCCACCGCCCAATACAATGACATCCGGGTCGAGGATATTGATGACATGCGCCAAGGAACGTGCCAAACGGTTCTCATAACTTTGCAGGCTGTGCTCGCAGGCGCTATCGCCGCCATCAGCTTTGCACACAATTGTTTCCGGGTTTAGGAATTCGCCAGTTTCGTGCAGGTGCAACTTTGTCATTCCTGGCCCGGAGAGAAAGGTTTCGATACATCCCCTTTGCCCGCAGTAGCATTCCCCGCCAGGCAGTTCCTCCGCCATCGGCCAGGGCAGGGGATTATGGCCCCATTCGCCGGCAATGCTATTGGGGCCGGTCAGAACATTCCCATTGACCACAATGCCCCCACCAGTGCCAGTGCCTATAATTACGCCGAACACTACCGCAGCACCCATAGCTGCACCATCCGTCGCTTCCGAAAGCGCAAAGCAGTTCGCGTCATTGCAGATTTTTATTGGGCGTTGCAACAATGCTTCCAAATCTTGAAGTATCGGCTTTCCGTTAAGGTGAACGGAATTGGAATTTTTGAGCAGCCCGGTTGCCTTGGAGATAGCGCCTGGAGTGCCGATGCCAACTGACCCGCGCAGCCCTAGCTCAGTCTCAGAGGTTTGAACCAGATCTGCAATAACCGACAATGTTGCAGAGTAATCCCCTTGGGGTGTCGGTTCGCGCCGACGCAATATCTCCACGCCATTATCATCAAGTGCAATGATTTCGATCTTAGTTCCGCCAAGGTCTATACCAAGTTTCATGTTTCCACCTGTTAATCGTACTATCTCGTTATACGATATCATTTCACCGTCGGCGGGGCGATTACTGATACTCGCTTGCAGACCCGGGCGGCTTATTGGCATCTGCAGCGTTCTTGATGGCGCTCAGTTCTTGTGCCGGAGCAACAGATAAGTGACAAACCAGCAAGAAGATCAACTTCCACTTGCTGGTGAAAAGCGGACATTGGCAGACAGACTATTCGACGGACGTTATCCGGGGGCGTGTAAAAACACAAATTCGGTTCGTTTTCTGGGGTACCAAAAACCATTGCCTTA
>JBAUUR010000028.1:0-1903 GCA_049582805.1 Gallionellaceae bacterium
CGCTGATCGTTTACGGCTTTCGCGGAACGCGCGTAGTGCAGGGACATGGCACGGTGATCTTTCCAATGGTCGAAAACTGCCGCGATCTCTCGCTCGAACTGATGTCATTCGATGTCGCGCCGCAGCAGGATCTCTACACCAAGCAGGGCGTCGCGGTCACGGTGGAAGCCGTCGCGCAAATCAAGGTAAAGTCGGACAAGGAGTCGATCCTCACCGCCGCCGAGCAGTTCCTCACGAAGACCGATCAGGAACGCGAGAGCCTGATTCGCCTGGTGATGGAAGGCCACCTGCGCGGCATCATCGGCCAACTCACCGTCGAAGAGATCGTGAAGCAGCCCGAGATGGTTGGCGATCGCATGCGCGGCACGTGCGCCGACGACATGAACAAGATGGGCCTCGAAGTTATTTCATTCACCATCAAAGAGGTTCGCGACAAGAACGAGTACATCACCAACATGGGCAAGCCTGACGTTGCCCGCATCAAGCGCGACGCCGACGTCGCGACCGCCGAAGCTGATCGCGATACGGCGATCAAACGCGCGATCGCAATGCGGGAATCGGCGGTAGCGAAAGCGCAGGCGGATCAGGAGCGCGTGCTCGCAGAAACACTCTCCCAGGCCAAGCAAGCCGAGGCGCAGCGCGATCTCGAAATCAAGAAAGCGCAGTATCTCGAAGTCACCAAAAAGCAGCAGGCGCAAGCCGATAAGGCCTACGACATCCAGACCAACATCATGCAGCAACAAGTCATTGCCGAGCAGGTGAAGGTGCAGCAGGTGGAAAAAGAAGGACAAGTCAAGGTGCAGGATGCCGAGATCAATCGCCGAGAGAAGGAATTGATCGCGACCGTCTTGAAGCAGGCCGAAATCGAGCGCCAGCGCATCGAAACGCTCGCCATGGCTGAAAAGCAGCGCCTGATGTCGGAAGCCGAGGGCCACGCGTCTTCGATCCGGCAGCAAGGCGAGGCCGAAGCCGAGATCATCTTCAAGAAAGGCGAGGCTGAAGCGAAAGCCATGAACGTGAAGGCCGAGGCGTTTCAGGAGTACAACCAGGCGGCCGTGATCGACCGGCTCTTTGCGAGCATGCCGGAAGTGGTCAAGGCGCTGGCCAGCCCGCTGGCCAATGTCGACAAGATCACGATCGTCTCGACCGGCAATGGCGATACCTCAGGCATGAGCAAGATCACCGGTGACATCACCAAGATGGCGGCGCAGGTTCCGGCACTGTTCGAGACGCTGAGCGGTATGCCGCTAGGTGAGTTGCTAGGCAAGGTCCGCCAGATCGGGGATAAAGCTCCAAAGTCAGTTGAGCCCGGCAATGGCGCGAAGTAATTACAGGTTACCGCGGAGAACGATTTTTTGACCGCCTAGGAGGCATCCGTGCAAGACGAAGTACATCACGCAAGATCGCTAGGACTTTCTGTCGCGCTCGGCGGAGCCATGGGCGCCGCCGTCGGCGCGGCCACCGGGCACATGGGCGTCTGGGTAGCCGCCGGCATCGCAGTCTACATCGCGATCAGTATCATAGGCGGTGCCTGGAAAACGAATCGTAACTAAGGCGGATCTGTGCTGCATCGTGCTGCGCTGAACCGCGAACGACCAACGACTAACGACCATCGACGAGGTGTTTTATGGCATTACTGGAGCGCGTTTCAACGCTAGTTCGGGCCAACCTCAACGACCTGATCGATCAGGCCGAGGACCCGGAAAAGATGATCAAGCAGGTAATCCTCGACATGCAGAATCAACTTCTGCAAGTCAAAACGCAGGTCGCGATCGCCATTGCCGACCAGCACCTGCTGGAAAAAAAGAAGCAGGAGAACGACGACAAGGTGCAGGAGTGGATGCGCAAGGCCGAACTCTCCGTCGACAAGAAGCAGGACGACCTCGCGCGCGCTTCCTTGCTC
>JBAUUR010000029.1:0-38046 GCA_049582805.1 Gallionellaceae bacterium
TGATTCGCTGAATCCCCAAATTAGACAGCATGATTGAAACAATAATACCTAGAACGAAAATCCCGATGGGAACCAATAATTCAATAGGCATAGCAATTCTCCCATATATATTTCAGCGTTATTCAAAGACACCAATTAAACACAAATACTCAAGCCCACAGTCTATCTAATAGATATTCATCTTGCAAGTTACATTTTAGAGATTATAAGCCGATCTTGACTAATTTAGTTTGAATTGAATAGGGAAGTAAATGGCTTATCCATCATGTGCGATGTAACAGCACTTCCACGACAAATTTACTTCCCAGATAAGCAAGCAGCAGAAATATATAACCGCTCATGGTCCAATGTACTGCTTTGCGTCCGCGCCAGCCATAGAAATAATGACCAACCAGCAACGCTGCAAATACTCCCCAGGAAATGAAGCCGAACAGCATCTTGTGGTTGAACTCCCAGGGTTTCCCGAATACCTGCTCGGAGAACACAATGCCGGAAATCAGGGTGAGAGTGAGCACGATAAAACCGGTGCTGATAATGCGGAAAAGCAAGGCTTCCATTGTGAGCAATGGCGGCAGGGCTTGCAGTATTCGTGGCAGCGTGGCGTGATGTAAGCGTTTTTCAACCAGCGACATCAAACTCGCATGCAAGGCGGCAATTGTAAACAGGCTGTATACCAACATGGCAGCCATGATATGCGCATCAAGCGCAAATGAAACTCCGCCTGAAATGGGATGCTCTTTAGGAAACACTGCAGGCAGTAATACTCCTATTGCAGCAAGGGGAAGAACCAGTGTTTGCAGGCTGGCTATTGGGTAGAAAAAGTGCGCCACCCAATATACCAGCATGGTCAGCCACAGAATCAGTGAAATCACATAGACCAAACCAAGATTCATTCCATTGCCGGTGAACAAATGTTCATTCAAAAGGTAAGCTTGCAGAATCAGTGGCAGCAAGACAGCCTGTCCGACCACTCCGCGACTGAGCGCTTCCCCATTACCTGCAAGTTGGGCTCGCCAAAAGAATATACCCAACACGCCGTATGCGAGGAAGGCGATCAGATGTAGAGCAAGATTCGACATTATCGGTCAAGATGTTTTAGACTGCGCTAATTCTACACTATCTGTCTTATCGACGAATAATTGGGACACCACCATGCTGGATAACCTTACACAACGCCTTTCCGGCGTTATCAAGAATCTGCGCGGTCAGGCGCGCCTGACCGAAAGCAACATCCAGGATGCACTGCGCGAAGTGCGCATGGCCCTGCTGGAAGCCGACGTGGCGCTGCCTGTGGTGAAGGAATTCACCACCCAAGTGAAACAGGCCGCGCTCGGCCAGGAAGTGATCGGGAACCTGAATCCCGGACAGGCGCTGATCGGCGTCGTGCATCGCGAGCTGACCAAGCTGATGGGCGAAGCCAATGTCGGCATCAACCTCGCCACGGTGCCGCCTGCCGTGATCCTGATGGCCGGCCTGCAGGGCTCCGGCAAGACCACCACCAGCGGCAAACTGGCCAAACTGCTGCGGGAGCAGATGAAAAAAAAGGTGCTGCTGGTCAGTTGCGATGTCTATCGCCCCGCCGCCATTGAGCAACTGCGTACCCTGGCGCAACAACTGGAAATCGATTTCTTCGCCTCCGACGTCAGCCAGAAGCCCGTTGACATCGCGCTGGCGGCGCACGACTATGCGAAAAAACACCACCATGACGTGCTGATCGTAGACACCGCCGGTCGCCTCGCGATAGATGCCGCGATGATGGAAGAAATCCAGCAACTACATGCCGCGCTCAAGCCCATCGAAACGCTGTTCGTAGTGGATGCGATGACCGGTCAGGACGCTGTGAACACCGCCAAGGCATTCGGTGATGCACTGCCGCTTACCGGCGTAATCCTTACCAAGCTGGATGGCGATGCGCGTGGCGGCGCGGCATTGTCAGTGCGTTACGTCACCGGCAAACCGATCAAGTTTGTCGGCGTCAGCGAAAAGATGAGCGGGCTGGAAGTCTTCCATCCAGAACGCATGGCTTCGCGCGTGCTGGGCATGGGCGACGTGCTGTCGTTGATCGAGGAAGCGCACCGTGAAGTGGACATGGCCGAGGCCGGGAAACTGGCAAAGAAGGTGCAGAAAGGTCAGGGCTTCGACCTCAACGATTTCAAAATGCAAATCGTGCAGATGCGCAAGATGGGCGGCATGTCCGCCCTGATGGACAAGTTGCCCGCGCAGCTAGCCCAGGCCGCCGCTGGCAGCAAAGTGGACGATAAGCAAATTAGCCGGCTGGAAGGCATCATCAACTCCATGACTCCAGCCGAACGCGCCAAACCGGAAATCATCAAGGCCTCACGCAAGCGCCGCATCGCGGCGGGCGCGGGTGTACAGGTCATGCACGTCAATCAGTTGCTCAACCAGTTTGAACAGGCGCAGAAAATGATGAAAATGTTCAGCAAGGGCGGCATGGCGAAGATGATGCGCGGCATGAAGGGTATGTTGCCGGGGATAGGCCGCTAATCTTTCCTGTTTTACCCCACACTTTGCGGGTGCTCTAAAAATTCAGAGTTCGCCCTAATGCCCCACAAGGGGACGCCGATCCGCTACGGGCTGAAGCACCGTGCGGAATCGTCAGCAAGGCGCAAGGAAATTTTGCGAGCGTCCGCTACGCGGATTACCTGCCTGAAGCACTTCGCAGCGCCGCATATGTGGGGATATGTAAGCAAGAAAACGAAGTTTCAGTGCAGGGTAACCTTCAGGTTGGTCGTAACTAAAACGAAGTTTCAGTGCAGGGTAACCTTCGGGTTGGCCGTAACTAAAATTTCCGAGCAATGCAGCAGTTTGGATCAAATGGTTTCAGCAGGCAATCTGCAAAGCAGATGCTCGCAAATCTGGATTTTAAGAGATACCCATGACTATCAAAGCCATCATATTTGACGTGGACGGCACATTGGCGGATACCGAGGACGCGCACCGCATCGCTTTCAACAGGACATTCGCCGAGAACGGCTTGGACTGGAACTGGGACGTCGCGCTGTACGACAAGCTGCTCAAGGTGACCGGCGGCAAGGAGCGCATCAAGCATTTTGTCGAGTGCTTTCTGCCAGAATTTGAAAAACCGGCGAATTACGACAGCTTCGTTGAGCACTTGCATCGGGACAAGACCGCGCACTACACGGCGATGCTGGCGGATGGGCACATTCCCTTGCGCCCCGGCATCAGGCAGCTAATCAATGAAGCGCGCGCGGCGGGTATTCTGCTTGCCATCGCCACCACTACCTCGCCGGAGAATGTCGCCGCGCTGCTCGAAGTGGAGCTGGGCAAAGATTGGGGAAAGTATTTTGCCAGTATCGGCTGCGGCGACATCGTGCCGCACAAAAAACCTGCACCCGACATTTACTATTGGGTGCTGAACGATCTTGGTCTTGTCCCCGGCGACTGCATCGCGCTGGAAGATTCCAACAACGGCCTGCGCTCCAGTCTCGCCGCAGGCATCAAGACTTACATCACGCCCAACGGCTACACCCGCAATCAGGATTTTACCGGCGCGGCAGCAGTGTTTGACGACCTGGCCGACCTCGACGCATTCATAAAAACAACCGGCTTGCCACTTTCCAAACCAGCAATTTCCGTTTAGCATTCCACCGCTCGTGGGGCGGTAGCTCAGCTGGGAGAGCGTCGCGTTCGCAATGCGAAGGTCGGGAGTTCGATCCTCCTCCGCTCCACCATTTAACAATCCAGCGCGGTCCAGCACCACCTACAAAACCAGCGTAAATCCTAATGATTCGCGGGTTTTTTGTTTCTTGCCGTCTTTTCCCGTTCATTGCAACATGCCCCCAAAATGGGGCATAATTTCCGCACTTGTGCCCCCAGCGCACTTTTGATGCCCCCAGCGAGGTGAAAAATGAAACTGAGCGATCCGGCAGTAAAGAAATCCAATCAATGATTCCATTGAGTCACCCCAGCATCGCCTTCAGTCTGGCCAATTTGTCCATCCCTTCTGTCTTGCTGACCTCAGGCGTTTTGTCTGCAACTGCTCCCGAGTAAACCACTTCGTCCTGCGGCAGTTCAGCGATGAAGCGGCTGGGTTCGCAGGCCTTCCATTCCTTGCCGCGACGGCGCTTGTTGCAGTAGCTGATTTGCAGCGAGCGCTGCGCACGAGTGATGCCGACGTACATCAGGCGGCGCTCTTCCTCGATCTGCACGGGAGTTTCACTGTTGCTGTGCGGCAGCAAGCCTTGTTCCACGCCGACCAGGAATACATGGCCGAATTCCAGTCCCTTGGCGGAGTGCAGCGTGGAGAGCGACACCGCATCGTTGTCTTTTTCGCGCGATTCAAGCAGGTTAAGCAGGGCGATGGTCTGGGTCATGGCGACCATGTTCTTGTCATCTGCTGCGGATTTGCGGTTGATCCAGCCGACGAAGTCCTGTACGTTGGCCCATTTGGATTCGGCCTGGCGCGGTTCAAGCGAGTCGAACAGCCACGCTTCGTAGTCGATGGCCGCAAGCAAGTCGTTCATCACATCGGCACAGGGTTCTGTTTCGGCGCGTGTCTGCATACGGTTGATGAAGTTGCAGAAGGCAAGCAGGTCTTTGCGCTGGCGTGCTTGCAACTGGTGAGACATGTCGCTTTCAAAGGCAGCCTCGAACAGGCTGATGTGCCTTGCAGCGGCGCACGTGGCGAGCTTGTCCAGCGTGCTGTTGCCGATGCCGCGCTTTGGTGTGGTGACGGCGCGGATGAAAGCAGGTTCATCATCCGGGTTGGCGATCAGACGCAGGTAAGCAATCAGATCCTTGATTTCGGCATGATCGAAGAACGAGGTGCCGCCGCTTACGGTATAGGGCACTCGTTGCGTGCGCAACTGTTCCTCGAAAGCGCGTGACAGGTGGTTGCTGCGGTACAGAATCGCATAGTCGGAGAACCGGGTGCGGTGCTCGAACTTATGCGCCAGCAGTCGCAATACCACAGATTCTGCCTCGTTCTCCTCATCCTTTGCCGCGAACACACGAATCGGATCGCCGGGACCGTGCTCGCTCCACAGTTTCTTCTCGAACAGTTTGGTATTGTTTTTGATGAGGTGGTTGGCGCTCTTCAGAATACGTTGCGAGGAGCGGTAGTTCTGCTCCAGCTTGATCACGCTCAGGTTTGGGAAATTGTCGCGCAAGTTATACAGGTTGGCGATACTGGCGCCACGCCAAGCATAGATCGCCTGGTCGTTGTCGCCCACCACTGTGAACGCGGCGCGGCTGCCGGCCAGCAGCTTCATCATCTGGTACTGACAGTCGTTGGTGTCCTGATATTCGTCGATCAGCAGATAGCGATAGCGATTTTGCCAGCGTAGCAGCGCATCAGGATGCCTCAGGAACAGTTCCACCGGCAGGCGAATCAGGTCGTCGAAGTCCACTGCCTGATAGGCGCGCAGCGTTTCCTGGTAGCGCGCATAGAGCAGAGCCAGGCGCCGGTCGCCTTCTGTTTCTGTTCGGCTGGCGGCCTGTTCCGGCGAGAGCAGGGCGGCTTTCCAGTTGGATATCACGCTTTGCACGATACGAATGTCCTGTTTGTCCGGGCTGCCCAGCAGTTCGCTGATGATCCTGGCGGTGTCAGCCGTGTCGAAGATGGAGAACTGTTTCTTGTATCCGAGCAGCGGGCCGTGCTCGCGCAGAATTTGCATGCCCAGCGCATGGAACGTGCTGATGGTCATGTCCGAGGTGTCTCGCCCGTTGAGCAATTTGTTGACGCGCTCGCGCATCTCATTCGCGGCCTTGTTGGTGAAGGTGATGGCGGCGATGTTGCGCGGCGCATAGCCGCAGTGTTCGATAAGGTAGGCCAGCTTGTGGGTAATGACGCGGGTCTTGCCGCTGCCTGCACCGGCCAGCACCAGCAAGGGACCATCGAGATGTTTTATCGCTTCGCGTTGGGTGGGGTTGAGTTTGTGGAGCATTAAGTAAGGTTTGGGTGCAGGTGTTTGGTCGTCAGATAATTTAGCCAGGCCCGCTACAGGTTGAGTGCATTGGTGAGCGAAGATGGCTACTCAGGTGGCTCTTGCAGAACCTTGGTGCAGGGCAAGCAAGGGGCGAATGTTACGCGATCAACGTTTTCAGGTCGAGTAATCCCGACTCAGGCGTTGCTTGGAACCGTTGCGTAATGATTCAAATGTGCCTGTTGCTATCGAATGATAGTTATCACCCCTGTCCAAAATAGATCATGACGCTGGGTCATCCAAAGGTGCACGGTACTGCCGTCTTCCGTCTTGCGAAACACTTTGTCTTGGCACAAGACAAACTTTCTGACTGGACAAGGAAATAGCACTCCCGGTATAGGACGTCCATGGGCTTCAACGGAGGTTTGCCAAGAGTTGAACATAGATATCACAGCACTCACGGCGGTTGAAACACTACAGGAGATTTTATGCAACCTAAGCGAACCTGCCGATGTTCGAATGAAAGCAGCCATCGGTGCTTTGAGAGCGATGCCATCGGTAAATTGCGCACTCGAAAAAAGCTTCCAGCATAGGGCTGCTGACTTTGACCTGCGGAAGCGATGGAGCGGCCCGGCATATACCCACAATGGCAGTGGGAAACCATACCCATTCCGCAGAGGGAATCCACACCAGGCCAACAGCTTAACGTCGCAGAGGTCGAGCTCAATGTTATGATTAGACAATGCCTTGATCGGCGCATCGGCAGTATGGAGAAACTACGCGAGGAAGTTATCGCGTGGCAAACACGCCGCGACCAGAGCCATGCCAAGGTGACCTGGCAATTCACGATGGAGGATGCACGGGTCAATCTCAACCGACTATACCCTTGGTGTCAACACGGGAGGAATGTTCGGCACCAAGGCTGAACCGATTCCAGAGCGGATGACCATAGGCAAGGCCATCGAGGAGCAACGTGCCTTCTCGGCTAAAGCCGAGATGAAGGGAGCAGAGGGAAAGGCCCTCAAGTAAAAGTCCCTTTACTTTAGATGATGCATATTTCATTGCCTTTCTAACCCACTCCCGCGCCTTATTTGCGGAGCAACCGCAGATAGTGTCCCTCAAAAAAGCTTTTGGCCCAGTGGAACAGGCGCGAAGAAGGCAGCATCCAGGCGCGTTTTTCATCGCGATAAACCAAGATCCCAGAATCCAAAGTGTCCACGATGCAGATCAACTCCACTTTGGGACGGGCGATTGGTGGCTTGCCTTCCAGTTCGAGCAACAGGTTTTGGGCTGCTGCTGCGGCTTGCAGATCGGCCATGTGCGCCTGCTTGGGCAGCCAGTCGGGGCCGGGAAAGCTACCGACATCGCCGGCTGCGTATACCCCCATATTGCCTGGCACGCGGCAAAATTCGTCAGCCTGGATGAAGCCGCCGGGAGAAATGGGCAGGCCACTGTTTTCCACCCAGGCCGGACCGGTGAGTCCGGGCATGAACAGGATCAGGTCGGCAGGCAGGGTACCGCCCTCGGTTTCGACCCCTTGCGCGTTGAAACCGATGATCTTGTGACCCAGATGGGTCTGGATGCCGCGTCTTTGCATCTCGGCGATTAGCTCCTTGACGACCTTTTCTCCCAGGCGCTTTCCGGGTTCGGTGGCAGCGTTGAAGAAAGTGAGGTTGAAGCGTTCCCGCTTGTCCTGCTGGCGCAGCCAGGTCTCCACCCCGAACAGGAGTTCGAACATAGGGCCGCCGCGCATGGCGGACGGTTCCCTGGGGTTGCTGCCGAAGCCGAAGGCGATGCTGCCGCCGTCCATTTTTCGTAACCGCTCTCCGATAGCTTCCGCCGCCGCCACGCCCTCGCACAGGGTCAGAGCGTGCTCGATTCCGGGCATTCCTTTAAGGAAGCGGCCACCGGTCGCAATCAGCAGCGCATCGTTTGCGATCTCACCTTGGTCGGTGATGATCGTGCGGCCAGAGTCCTTAAGACCGGTAACGCTGGCTGTGCGAAAGTCGAGCTTGTGGAGGGCGATGAAGCGGTCCAGCGGCAGGACCAGATCGCTGCCCTTTCTCAACCCGGTGGGCACCCAGATCAGGCTGGGCAGATAGACGAATTCGGCTTTAGGCGCAACCAACGTGATGTCGGCGTTGGTTGCCCGCCGACGCAGCACGCGCGCAGCGGTGACGGCGGCGAAACCGGAACCAAGGATGACAATGCGATGCGATCGGGTTGTCATGGCATTTTTCCCACAGTGAGTTGATATTCAATCATAAGCCGTGTCGTTCAGTCCGGCCAATCCTTCCAGCACAACTCCTTCATGCGCGCAGAAGGCAGCCGGGTTGTCGAGCATCCTTGCGTGAGCCTGGAGCGGCTTGCATAAGCGACTACGGGATCCAGACACGATATCAGGCCAGGCGAGCAACATAGAATATAAAGAACGCTCCCAGGCACGTAAGTCCGATGAGAATTATGGTAATGGACGAACGGTTCTGAGAGTGCGCCTCAGGCAGAATATCAGAAGCGCCGATATACAGAAGGAAGCCGGCGAAGAATCCTAAATAGAGCATCAGGATGGAAGGAGGCACATGAATAAATAAGGTGGAGGCCGCACCCAGGACGGGAGCGATTGAATCTAACAGAAGCATCGCTATCGAACGGCGAGTAGTATTGCGGTTAACTAGCATCAAGCTAACCGTGTTGAGGCCATCACAAAAATCGTGCGAAATCACAGCAATGGCCACAAGAACTCCAGCGGATTGAGAGACTTGAAAAGCCAATCCTATCCCGACACCATCCATAAAGCTGTGTCCGGCCAGGGAAAGGGCTGAGAGGACTCCTACCTGCGGGTGATGATGAACGGCGTAATCGGCTTCGTGCACATGATGGATCAAGACGAATTTCTCAAGAATGTGAAAGAGAAGAAATCCGACAACCAGTGCGACCATTGCCCAGATAACATCAATCCCTTGCTCCTGGGCTAGTTTAAAAATCTCCGGCAGAATTTCAAAGCTCACGACCCCTAAGAGTACACCGGCAGTGAAACTGAGAATAAAGTGCAACCGGTCACGGAACTTGAGCGCAAACAATCCACCGATACAGGTCGAAAAGAACGTTGCTATTGAAAATAATACGGCGCTCATGGGTCTTCTGCAGAATTTGTCCGGAGGGGATCTGAAGCAACGGTGTTTTTTAAATGTCGTCAGTATTCTACTGCATACCAAATTGCCCCGCCTTGAGTATTCCTGGATAACCGTTATGGCAAGGCGTTGCCGGAAAATAAGGCAGGATATAATTCAGTCTTGCATTTTTTTACTGTTTTTTTGCCTGAGGGGGTAATGACATGTACCAGCACATATTAGCCGCGATAGACGATAGTGCTACCTCGGATCGTGCATTACAGGAAGCCATCGGCCTGGCAAAGGATATGCACGCCAAACTGCGGATCGTCTATGTGGTTGATGAAGTCGCTATCTACAATACTGCTCAATTGGTTGACCCGAATGAGATCGAGAGGGTATGGATTGAAATTGGACACAAGATATTGAACAAGGCGCAGCGCTCGGCCCGCTCTGCGGGAATTGATGCCGAGGTCAAATTGCTCGAAACTGAGATCATTGGTGAGCGAATGGCCGAAGCCATCGTGGGAGAAGCCAAGGCTTGGCCAGCAGATCTTGTTGTGGCTGGCACCCACGGCCGGAGTGGTCTGAATCACCTTCTAATGGGAAGTGTGGCAGAAGGCATTGTGCGCATATGCCCAGTGCCCATCTTGCTGGTCCGTGATAGGCAACCGAATACTGCGCATTAAGGCGCCTCTGCCGACCACCTCTAACCTAGGCGGAAAAATGCCCGAAGCAGAAGCACTGCAAGGACTCACCAGCGCTGAAGCCCGGCAACGGCTGTTAAAGTATGGGCCCAATATGGTGGCCGAGGATCGCCCCCATCCTTGGCTTCTGTTCTTGCGCAAATTCTGGGCTCCGGTTCCCTGGATGCTGGAAGCCACGATCGCGTTGCAGTTCGGCCTTGGCAAGATCGACGAGGCCGCCATTATTGCCGCCTTGCTGATCTTCAATGCCGTGCTGGGCTTTGCCCAGGAGAATCGCGCCAACAACGCGCTGGCTCTACTGAAAAAACGCCTGGCGATCCAGGTGCGCGTTCTGCGCGACCAGGTCTGGCGCCAAGCACCTGCACAAGACTTGGTGCCGGGGGATGTAGTGCACCTGCGCATGGGCGACTTGGCGCCTGCCGACATCCGCGTGCTGGAGGGGCAAGTGCTGCTGGATCAATCCGCACTGACCGGCGAATCCCTGCCTGTTGAAGCAGGCACGGGCGCAACTGTGCATGCCGGGGTCATCGTGAAGCGTGGCGAAGCGTCGGGTGAAGTCACTGCGACCGGAGCGAGCACCGATTTCGGCAAGACCGCTGAACTGGTGCGTGGCGCCAGGACAGCAAGCCACCTTGCGACCCTCATCGTGAGCATCGTCAAGTATCTGGTAACACTTGATGCAATCCTGGTTACCGCCTTGCTGATATATAGCTGGATGAACGGCATTGCTATTAGCGAAGTGCTCCCCTTTGCGTTGATCCTGCTGGTCGCTTCCGTGCCCATTGCGCTTCCGGCAACCTACACCCTTGCAACGGCGCTCGGTGCGCTGGAGCTGGCCAGGAACGGCGTGCTGGTGACGCGGCTATCGGCCATCGAGGAAGCTGCCGCAATGGATGTGCTGGCGAGCGACAAGACCGGCACGATTACACAAAACCGTTTGGCGCTCACCGCTCTGCATTCATACGCAACATATAGCGAAAATGATCTACTGTATTGGGCCGCACTCGCCTGCGATCCTGCAACGCAGGATCCGATAGACCTGGCCATTCTGGATGCTGCACAGGCGCACGGCCTGCTTTCCCAAATCCCGCAGCGCTTGAGCTTTACGCCGTTCGATCCGGAAACCAAGCGTTCAGAAGCACAGTATGAGGAGAACGGCAAAACATTCCGCGTGCTCAAGGGTGCACCACGGGTAATAGCTGCGCTGGTCGGGGCCGGGCTCGACATCGGTACTGAGGTGGAGCGCATGGGGGCGGACGGTTCCCGTGTCCTCGGGGTTGCCGTCGAAGCTGGCAGCAACGCCCTGCAACTTGCCGGGCTTGTGGCACTGCAAGACCCACCACGGGAGGATTCGCATTTGCTGATCCAGAACCTGCACGATCTGGGTGTGCGGGTGCTGATGATCTCCGGCGATGGCCCGGCCACGGCCCGGGCGGTGGCCGAACAGGTCGGCATCGGCGGGCGTGTGTGTGCACCGGAGAACCTGGACAAGGCGCTTCAGCAAGGTGTACTGGATTACGACGTGTTCGCCCGGGTACTGCCGGAAGACAAGTTCCGTCTGGTGCAGGCATTGCAGCAGAGCGGGCATGTGGTCGGCATGAGTGGCGATGGCGTCAACGATGCTCCGGCGCTCAAGCAGGCGGAGGTCGGCATTGCCGTGGCCAATGCCACGGATGTCGCCAAGGCAGCCGCCAGCCTGGTGCTGACCAACCCCGGGCTGGGAGACGTCAAGGCAGCGGTGGAGACCAGCAGGCGCATCAATCAGCGCATGCTCACCTATACCATGAACAAAATCATCAAGACCCTGGAAATCGCCATCTTCCTCAGTGTTGGCGTAATGCTGACCGGCGTGTTCGTGATTACACCATTGCTGATCGTGTTGCTGCTGTTCACCAATGACTTTGTAACGATGTCCATCGCCACGGATCACGTTTCTTTTGCAGGCAAACCCGAGCGCTGGAATATTCCCAACCTGATGTTGACTTCGGGCATCCTCGCGGGACTCGTGCTGATTCTGTCGTTCGCCGTGTTTTTTGCCGGGCGCGATTGGCTCCATTTGCCGCTGAATCAGTTACAGACGCTGATCTTCGTAATGCTGGTTTTTACCGGTCAAGGTAATGTGTACCTGGTGCGTGAACGCCATCACTTCTGGCAGTCGGTCCCCAGCCGATGGTTACTGCTGGCTTCATTGCTGGATATCCTGGTTGTCAGCATTCTCTCCACCCAGGGAATATTCATGGCTGCCATTCCCCTGTGGTTAGTCTCCGGGTTAATGACCTTGGTGCTGGCTTACCTCCTAGCGGTGGATTTCATCAAGATACATGTCTTTCAGCATTTTGGCTTTTAGGCCTCCGGCCAATTAATCAAGGCCAGATCAGTCATGTGCTGACCTTGGTTCCCTTTCTGCAGTCATGTCGGTTCTGGCGCAATTCCAGCTTCTTGAGAAGAATCGGAGCGACACCAGAACCATGGTTTCGGCAGCCTCCCGTTTTCTCGTGTTATTGACACACTCAAAAAACGCGCACTCTCACAAGAAGCTTTAGGTTATTTTTACAATCCTTTATTTATTAAAGGTATTTGTTAGCTATCTGCTAACTGCTTGTCATAAAAGAATAAATCCCGCTTTCGCCTTGACTGTTGTTATTTTTTTCAATATAGTGGGAAAAAGTGGTGAAAGGTGGGAATTAGTGGAGATTGGGGGGTAGGTAATGTTTCAGGGAGCGGCGCAACTAAATCTGGATGGCAAGGGCAGACTTGCGGTTCCGGCGCGGTATCGCGACATGCTGTTGATGCAGTGTAGCGGCCAATTGGTGCTGACTGCAGATGCGGATGGCTGCCTGCTTGTTTATCCGCAACCTGACTGGCAGCCCATACGCGAAAAATTGATGCAGCTGTCCGCTTTTAATCCTCGTATTCGTTCCTTGCAGCGCTTCTTGGTCGGTCATGCGGAAGATGTGGTGATGGATGCCGCAGGCCGCGTTCTGATCTCTTCCACACTGCGCAATTATGCCGCGCTGGACAAGCGCGTGATGTTGGTCGGTCAAGGCAACAAGTTCGAGGTGTGGGACGAGACACGCTGGCAGGCACAGCACGATAAGATGGCTGGTTTTACTGATGGTGACCTGCCGCCCGAACTGGAAGGGTTCACGCTGTGAAAGACCTCGACTGCACTCGCAATGTCGTGCTGGGAAATTTATGAGTGTGGATCTATCCCACACTGCCGTGCTGCTGCACGAAGGAGTCGAAGCATTACGTGTTAAACCGGACGGCATCTATGTGGATGGCACCTTCGGACGAGGCGGGCATAGCAGCCTGATCCTGCAACACCTGGGTGAGCGCGGGCGTTTGATTGCCTTGGACAAGGATCCGGCAGCGGTGGCAGCAGCTGAAGAAATCGACGATCGCCGTTTTTGCATCATACATAGTGGATTCTCTTGTATTGCCGCAGTGTTGAAAGAATTACGAATCGGGAAAGTGGATGGGGTGTTGCTGGATCTGGGGGTGTCGTCCACGCAGTTGGATGACGAACAGCGTGGTTTCAGTTTTCGTTTCGATGCACCACTCGACATGCGAATGGACAGCAGCAGCGGCCAGACTGCGGCGGAGTGGCTGGCATCGGTGGAGGAAAATTTGCTCGGGGAGGTGATACGCGACTATGGCGAAGAACGGTTTGCTAAACAGATTGCAAGAGCGCTTGTTGCTGCGCGCCAGGAAAATCCCATCACTACAACGCGGAGGCTTAGCCAGATTGTCGCCCAGGCGGTCCGCACGCGTGAGCCAGGGCAAAATCCGGCGACGCGCACCTTTCAGGCTATACGGATTTATCTCAATCACGAGCTCGAAGAGCTCGAGGATGCCATGCCGCAATGCGTGGATAGCCTGAAGCCGGAAGGACGACTGGTGGTAATCAGTTTTCATTCGCTGGAAGACCGCCTGGTGAAGCGTTTCATGCGCGGCATGGCGCAAGGAGACAAGCTGCCGCGCAATCTGCCGATTCGTGCTGCCGACGTGCCGCAGGGAAAGTTGCATTTGATTGGGCGGGCAATACGCGCATCGGCGCAGGAAGTCGCGGCCAACCCGCGCGCTCGAAGTGCAGTAATGCGCGTGGCGGAACGTACGGGATATTCAGGTGACTAGAACGAATATGCTGCTTTTGCTGGCGACCATCGCTTGCGCATTAGGTGTCGTGACTTCCCAACACAAGGCGCGCAAGTTGTTTGTTGCGTTGCAAAACGAAAAAGACAAGGCCCAGCAAATGGAAGTGGAATGGGGTCAATTGCAGCTTGAACAGAGCACCTGGGCGATGCCGGCGCGCGTGGAAAAAATCGCCAGCCAGAAACTGCACATGCATCTGCCGAAAAATGGGCAAATTCATTTCATTCACAGCCTGGATATCGGTGGGGAGCCGCTTAAGTGAGCTATACCGCCACCATCCAGACAACAGGGCTTGCGGCGTTGCCGGCATGGCGAGCGAAGGTGTTGTTTGTATTGCTGTTGCTGGGGTTGTGCACATTGATGGCGCGCGCAGTCTATTTGCAGGGCATACACAACGACTTCCTACAACAGAAAGGCGACGAGCGCTTTGGTCGGGTTATTGACATCAATGCGCACCGCGGAATGATTACCGATCGTTATGGAGATCCATTGGCCATCAGTACTCCGGTAGAGTCTGTATGGGCCAGTCCGGATGGCGTAGACGCTACGGAGAAGCAGGAAAAACAATTGGCGCGGGTATTGGGCATGGATGTCAGGGAGGTGAAGAGCAGGCTGTCCGATGCCACGCGCGACTTCGTCTATCTCAAGCGTCAACTGCCGCCGGAACAGGTGGAAAAGGTCGTGAGCATGGAAATACCCGGTGTGTCTCTGCAACGAGAATACCGTCGCTATTACCCTGCAGGGGAAGTGACGGCGCATCTGCTGGGATTTACCAATTTCGATGACAACGGTCAGGAAGGACTGGAGTTGGCTTTTCAGGAGAATCTGGGAGGCAAGGCAGGCAGTCAGCGTGTTATCAAGGACAGGCGGGGAAACATCGTCGAGGATGTCGCCAGCATCCGGGCACCCAAGCCGGGCAGTGATCTGGCGCTGAGCATTGACAGCAAGATTCAGTTTCTGGCATTTCGAGAAATCAAATTGGCAGTAGAACAGCATCATGCCAAGTCGGGCTCCATCGTGGTGCTGGATGCGAAAAGCGGTGAGGTGCTGGCGCTGGGCAACTGGCCCAGCTACAACCCGAACAATCGCAGCAAGCCCAGCCTTAATGTGCTGCGCAACCGTGCGCTGACCGACCAGTTCGAGCCTGGTTCCACGATGAAGCCGTTTACCGTGGCGACCGCGCTGCAGGCGGGCAAGGTTAAACCGGACACGGTGATCAATACCGAGGGCGGCGCGCTGACAATCAGCGGACGCACGATACATGATGCCCACCCGGAAACAATGCTGACTGTGGCTCAGGTGATCCAGAAATCGAGCAATGTGGGCGCGGCCAAGATGGCGCTGTCCCTCGCGCCGGAAACATTCTGGCGCAGCCTGAATGAAGCGGGGTTCGGCGAGCCGACCGGCAGCGGCTTCCCCGGCGAAGCAAGCGGAAAGTTGCGCGACTACAAGACTTGGCGCCCCATCGAACAGGCTACTATCTCCTATGGCAATGGCATCTCGGTGAACCTGCTGCAGCTGGCACGCGCCTACACCCTGTTCGCCAATGACGGCGAGTTAAAGCCGGTGACCTTCGTCAGACAGGATGCACCCGGCATCGGCAAGAAGGTGTTTTCCGCAACGACGGCGCGCGAGGTTCGAGACATGCTTGAGCTGGTGGTTCAGCCGGGCGGCACCGCGCCCCTGGCTCAGGTCAACGGCTATCGCGTGGCAGGCAAGACCGGCACCGCGCATAAGCTGGAAGGCGGGCATTATGTGAACCGCTATGTTTCTTCCTTCGTTGGCATGGCTCCGGCGTCCAATCCGCGCCTGATTGTGGCGGTGATGATAGACGAACCGTCCGGGGAATATTACGGTGGCCAGGTTGCCGCCCCGGTATTCAGCAACGTGATGGGAGCGGCGCTGCGCTTTCTTGAAGTACCCAACGATGCACCGCTGGGTAATGGGTTGAAGCCGCCCGCCGAGATCGTGAAGGAGGACGCGTTATGACGGGTGACAGGTGCCAGGTGTCAGGTGTCAGAAACCCCATCGCCTGCCATCCGGAGAATGCCAGGCCGAAGGAGTCCGTCCCCTGTCCCCTGTCCCCTGTCTCCCGCTCTCTTGCATCCCTGGGCGTAACGATCACGCGGCTGGTGACGGACAGCCGTGCGGTGACGCCGGGCGACACCTTTATCGCCTATCCAGGCGGACAGGCAGACGGGCGGCAGTTTATCGAGCAGGCCATCGCCAATGGGGCAAACGCGGTGATTTACGAAGCGCATGGCTTCAATTGGAACGACGCCTGGCGAGTATCCAGTCTGGCGGTGAACGACCTGCGCCATCACGCGGGTGAAATTGCCAACCAGGTCTACGCGGAGCCCTCAAGGAAGCTATGGATGATCGGTGTCACTGGCACCAACGGCAAGACTTCATGCAGCCACTGGATCGCGCAATCATTCTCCGCCCTGGGCAAAAAATCCGCGCTGCTGGGCACGTTGGGCAACGGCTTCCCCGGCAGTTTGCAGCCGACGCTGAACACCACACCGGATGCGGTTCGCCTCCATGGCCTGCTGGCGGATTACCTGAAACAGGGCGCGCAGGCAGTGGCGATGGAAGTATCCTCCCATGCACTGGAACAAGGGCGCGTAAACGGAGTGCAATACGATGTGGCTCTGCTCACCAACCTCAGCCGGGATCATCTCGACTATCACGGCGACATGCAGCATTACGCAGCGGCCAAGCGCCGCCTGTTCGACTGGCAGCAGCTGAAATACGCGGTGCTTAATCTGGACGATCCATTCGGCGCGGATCTCGCTGAACAGCTGCAAGACATGGCCGTGGAAGTGGTGGGCTACGGTTTGGGCGACGCGGCGCTGAAACTGGCGGAGCGGCTCGGCCTGCGCATGGTATATGGCGCAGCGTTGCACTCCGGCGCACGCGGTATAACCATGCAAGTGCATTCGAGCTGGGGAGCAGCTGCCCTGCACAGCCCGATGCTCGGTCGCTTCAATGCTGCAAATTTGCTTGGCGTGCTGGCCGTGCTGCTGGTCAGCGGCATTGAATTAGCCGAGGCGAAGCGCGAGCTGGGACGGGTATCCGCCGTGCCCGGTCGCATGCAGACCTTCGGAGGTGATGGTCGCCCCACCGTGGTGGTGGATTATGCGCATACGCCCGATGCATTGGATAAGGTGTTGCAGGCTTTGCGAGAAGTGGTTGCAGCGGAAGCCGGCAAACTGATTTGCGTGTTTGGCTGCGGCGGCGACCGCGATCGTGGCAAGCGTCCGATGATGGGTACAGTGGCGTCGAAAATGTCGGATATTTGTATCGTGACCAGTGACAATCCGCGCAGCGAAAATCCCGGCGACATCATTGCCTCCATTGCATCCGGAATAAGCGGCGCATATCTGAGCATCGAAGACCGCGTCGAGGCCATCTTTCATGCCATCGGTTGTGCTGATGCGGCAGATACCGTGCTGATTGCGGGAAAGGGACACGAACTTTATCAGGAAATCGGCGGGGTGAAATATCCATTCAGCGACGGGGAAGTGGCACTGCGCGCACTGGCAGCATGGAGGGCGCAAGCATGATGCTGCTGTCGCAAGCCGCACAAGTTCTGGGCGGCAAACTCAGTGGCGCGGATGTGGAATTTCGCGCTGTGTCCAGCGACAGCCGCAAGATCACGGCGGGCGATTTGTTCATCGCGCTAAAGGGGGAGAATTTCAACGGCAGCGAATTCATTGCCGCTGCCGTGCACGACGGGGCAGTTGCGGCAATGGTGGATGCCGCCAGCTTCCGCGCTGAATCACCCTGCCCGGCACTGCTGGTGGACGATACGCGAATTGCTCTGGGCCGTCTGGCGGCATACTGGCGTGCGCAGTTTTCGCTACCCATGGTGGCCCTGACCGGCAGCAACGGCAAGACCACGGTGAAAGAAATGCTGGCATCTATCCTGCGCGAGGAAACAGGCAATACGGATGCGGTGCTGGCGACCGAGGGCAACCTCAACAACGACATCGGCATGCCGCTGACCCTGCTCAAACTGCGCGCAGCCCATCGCTATGCGGTGATCGAGATGGGCATGAACCATCCCGGTGAAATCGGCTATCTCACGCGCATTGTCCGCCCTGATGTCGCCATCATCAACAATGCTGCCAGTGCGCACCTCGCCGGGCTGGGGACGGTCGAAGCAGTGGCGCGCGCCAAGGGTGAAATTTTCGCGGGCTTGCCGGAGGACGGCATCGCCATCATCAACGCCGATGACAAGTTTGCGCCGCTGTGGCGCGATCTTGCGGCCCCGCGTCGCGTGGTGGATTTCGCCCTGGATGCCGAGGCCGCAGTGGGCGCATGCTGGGACGTGACGGATTTCGGAATACACATGGAAATCATTACTCCGGATGGAGCGGTGAATGTGCATCTGCAGGTGCCGGGGGCGCATAACGCGCGCAATGCACTGGCAGCGACAGCCGCAGCCGTAGCACTGCATATTCCCCGGGAAACTATCGCCAGGGGACTGGAAAAATTTGCCGGCGTAGCAGGGAGGTTGCAGCGTAAAACAGGCCGTCACGGTGCAACGGTGATAGACGACACCTATAACGCCAACCCTGACTCCGTGCGTGCTGCCTTGCAAGTCTTGGCGCAAGCGCCTGGCAGACGCATCTTCGTGATGGGAGACATGGGCGAACTGGGCGCGCATGAAGGGCGGTTCCACGCCGAAAGCGGCGTGCTCGCGCGGCAGCTTTGCATCCAGCGCCTGCTGGCGCTGGGCGAGTTGAGCCGTGAAGCGGTGCGTGCATTCGGTGCTGGTGCTCAGCATTTTGATGACGTCGAAAGCTTGTGCGCAGTGCTGGATAAGGAATTGGATCCGGCTACCACGGTACTGGTGAAAGGATCGCGTTTCATGAAAATGGAACGGGTGGTGAAATACATGGAGAGTGGAGAGGGGGGAGAGCGCAGCGGGGGGCCGGAAAGTGGGAGGGGCACACCCCACTCCCCACTTTCTGCTTCCCACTTCCCGGAGGAGAAAACATGCTGCTCGCACTAGCACAATGGCTATCCCAGGATGTGCGTACGTTCAGCGTGTTCAACTATATCACCTTGCGTGCGGTGCTGGCCGCGATGACCGCGTTATTCATTTCCTTCCTGGTGGGGCCGGCCATGATCCGCAAGCTGACCGCACTGAAGATCGGGCAGTCGGTGCGCGATGACGGGCCGCAGACGCATCTGGTGAAAGCCGGAACGCCGACCATGGGAGGTGCGCTGATCCTGACCTCGATCGCCGTCACCACTTTGTTGTGGGGTGATTTGCGCAATTCCTACATCTGGGTCGTGCTGCTCACCACATTGGGCATGGGCGCCATCGGCTGGGTAGACGATTATCGCAAGGTTGTGCATCGCAATCCAAAAGGACTGTCGGCCAGGGCCAAGATGTACTGGCAATCGCTTATTGCGCTGACGGCGGGTATCTATCTGTGGCAGCACGCCAGCCAGCCCGCGCATACCGAGCTGATTGTGCCGTTTTTCAAGTATCTGGTGTTTCCGCTGTCCGCTTTTTCTTTCATTGTGCTGGCCTATCTGGTCATCGTCGGCAGCAGCAATGCGGTGAATCTGACCGACGGCCTGGACGGATTGGCCATCATGCCTACGGTGATGGTGGCGAGCGCCCTGGCGATCTTCGCCTACGTCGCGGGCCATGCCGTGTTCTCCAAATATCTCGGGGTGCCCTACATCCCCGGCGCGGGCGAACTGGCGGTGTTCTGCGCTGCCATCGCCGGCGCCGGACTGGCCTTCCTGTGGTTTAACGCCTATCCGGCCGAAGTCTTCATGGGCGATGTTGGTGCGCTGGCGCTGGGCGCCGCACTGGGAGCGGTGGCGGTGATCGTGCGCCAGGAACTGGTGCTGTTCATCATGGGCGGCGTGTTCGTGGTCGAAGCGGTGTCGGTGATGCTGCAAGTGTCTTACTTCAAGTTCACCAAAAAGAAATATGGTGAGGGGCGGCGCATCCTGCTGATGGCTCCGCTGCACCACCACTTTGAACAGAAAGGCTGGAAAGAAACGCAGGTGGTGGTGCGCTTCTGGATCATCACGATGTTGTTGGTGTTGTTGGGTCTCGCGACCCTCAAGTTGCGGTAAATGCGACCAGGAAGACGTAATACGTAAGATTTAAGTTGGGGTTGCTAATAACTTACGTCTTACGTCTCACGACTGGTTTACAGGAGATACAGTGACAGGATGGGCTGACAAAAAAGTGCTGGTACTTGGTCTGGGCGAGACCGGGCTGTCGCTCGTGCGCTGGCTGACAGTGCAGGGCGCAATGGTCAGCGCTGCCGACAGCCGCGACAATCCGCCATTCATTCAGGTATTGCGGGAACAATTTTCCCAGGTGAAGGTACGCTGCGGCATGTTTGGCAGCGAGCTGCTCGACGGTATCGAATCGATAGCAATCAGCCCGGGTGTCCCGCTGGCCGAACCGCTGGTGCAACTTGCACTGGCGCGTGGGATTCCGGTTGTCGGCGATATCGAAATCCTCGCACAGGAAATTGCAACAGGACGCGGGGAGCAGAAACACGGAAACAGGAGACCCATGGTCATCGCCATCACCGGCGCCAACGGCAAGACCACGGTGACCAGCATGGCGGGGGCAATGTGCCGCGCGGCCGGGCTGGACACGGTGGCGGCCGGTAACATTTCTCCGGCCGTACTGGATGCCTTGCTCGAACGTGGTGGCAAACAGCCGGATGTCTGGGTGCTTGAGCTGTCGAGCTTCCAGCTGGAAACTACACAGTCGCTTGATGCGGATGCGGCGACGGTGCTCAACATCAGCGAAGATCACCTGGACCGGTATGCGGACATGCACGCATATATTGCTGCCAAGGCCCGCATATTCCAAAGCGATCAAGGTGCAGGCGGTGTGCAGGTGCTGAACCGGGATGATGCACACAGCCTGGGCATGGCGTTGCCGGGCCGTGCAGTGGTCACATTCGGCTTGAATACTCCAGCCATGCAGGAAAATGACTGGGGCATCGCCTGTGGTGAAGCGGGGGTGACGCTGGTGCAGGGAAACCAGCCCGTAATGAATGCCAATAAATTGCAGACAAGCGGTTTGCATAATGTTGCAAACGCCCTGGCCGCACTCGCCCTGTGTCGCGCAATCGGATTGCCGCTGGAACCCTTGCTGAATGCGTTGCGTGCTTTCAAGGGCCTGCCGCATCGCGTCGAGCCGGTCGCCGAAATCAATGGGGTGGTTTACTACGATGACTCGAAGGGCACCAATGTCGGTGCGACTGTTGCGGCATTGCAGGGGCTGGCGCGCCCGGTGGTGCTGATTGCCGGCGGCGTGGGCAAGGGGCAGGACTTCTCGCCGCTGCATTCCGGGGTGGCCAGCCATGCGCGCGCCGTTGTGTTGTTCGGCCGTGACGCGGACAAGATCGAGATGGCGCTGCAAGGTTGCGGTGTGCCTGTGGCGCATGCCAGTGACATGGCCGACGCGGTACATAAAAGCGCCGGTTTTGCCCGGCCAGGGGATGGAGTGCTGTTGTCGCCAGCCTGCGCCAGCTTCGATATGTTCCGCAATTATGTGCACCGCGCCGAAGCATTCATTGCGGCAGTGCGTGATTTGCAAAGGGAGGCATCATGCGTATCGCAGGCTTGAGCGCCTCCCGCAATGCCATGACGGAGTACGATGAGATTCTGATGTGGATTGTGCTGGCACTGCTGTCGATCGGCCTGGTGATGGTGTATTCGGCTTCCGTCACCACGTCCGAGCAAAGCAGGTTCACCGGATTTCAGGCGACTTATTACCTGATCCGGCATGGGGTTTTCGTTCTTGTCGGTCTCGTGGTGGCGGCATTTGCATTCCAGGTTCCGGTGCAGACCTGGCAGAAATGGGCGCCTTACCTTTTCATGGCCGGAGTAATTTTGCTGGCTTTGGTGCTGATCCCCGGCGTGGGACGTTCGGTAAACGGCAGCCGCCGCTGGCTGTCGCTGTTCATCTTCAACCTCCAGCCATCAGAACTGATGAAACTGTTTGCCGTGCTTTACGCCGCCGACTATACGGTGCGCAAGGGCGTCGTCAAACATACATTCCGCAAGGCATTCATGCCGATGTTTATCGTGATGGTAGTGGTTGGCGCCTTGCTGTTGCTTGAACCTGATATGGGCGCATTCGCGGTGATTTGTGTGATTGCCGTCAGCACGCTGTGGTTGGGCGGATTCAACCTCAAGGTATTCGGCGGATTGATGTTTGCCCTGCCGCTGGCGTTCGCGTTGCTGATTGTCACCTCCTCCTATCGTATGCAGCGAGTCACCGGATTCATGGATCCATGGTCCGATCCCTTCGGCAAGGGTTATCAATTAAGCCATGCGCTGATCGCATTCGGGCGCGGAGAATGGCTGGGCGTGGGTTTGGGCGCCAGCGTGGAAAAATTGTTTTATCTGCCTGAAGCGCACACGGATTTCTTGCTTGCGGTGATTGCCGAGGAACTGGGCTTCATCGGCGTGTGTGTGGTTATCCTGTTGTTCGCCGGCTTGATCATTCGCGCATTTGCTATCGGCCGCCAGGCTGCCTATCTCGATAACCAGTTTTCCTCCCTGCTGGCACAGGGCATAGCCATATGGCTGGGAGTGCAGGCGATGATCAATATCGGCGTGAATATGGGCATGTTGCCAACCAAGGGATTAACCCTGCCCTTCCTCAGTTTCGGCGGCAGCGGCGTGGTGGTGAATTGTGTCGCGGTGGCGATCCTGCTGCGGATAGATTGGGAAAATCGCCGGATGATGCGGGGGCTGCCTATATGAATTTAGTTCTCAAAATAACGAGCCCCGCCAGCGTTCATCATCCGGCGATTTCGGCGGAGGCTAACTTGCGCAAGCAAGTTAAGTCCCAACGGGACGGCCACAGCCAAAACAACAAGATGATGCGAGGGCAGGCAATATGATTTCAATCCTTGCAACGATGAATGCCGCAAGCTTTCATCATTCGTCTGTTTCGGCGGAGGCTAACTTGCGTAAGCAAGTTAAGCCCAAACGGGGCGGCCGTAACCAAAGCAGGAGAATGATGAAGGGGTTGCCGGTATGAGTAAACAGGGGACAGGAATCAGGGAACAGGGAACAGCAGCCAGAAGTCAGGCTGTTGTGCGGCTGTGCCACGATGTATTCGATGATGCGGCACAGCCGCAACAAAACCGCTGTCCACTGATTCCTGATTCCTGTCCCCTGATCGAGGCTTGTCATGCCTGCTAGGAAGACCATTCTGATCATGGCCGGTGGCACCGGCGGACACATTTTTCCTGCGCTGGCGGTGGCTGATGTACTGCGTTCGCAGGGGTGGAATGTCATTTGGATGGGCACCCCGGGTGGGATGGAGGCCGAGCTCGTGCCCAAGCATGGTTACAAAATCGAGTGGGTGGATTTCCATGCCCTGCGCGGCAAGGATCTATTGCACAAATTGCTGCTGCCGTTCAGTTTGCTGCTGGCATTGTGGCAAAGCGCGATGGTGTTCCTGCGCTACCGTCCGGATGTCGCTCTGGGTATGGGCGGATATGTCACCTTTCCCGGCGGCATCACGGCCCGATTGATGCGCTGCCCATTGGTTATTCATGAGCAGAATTCGATAGCCGGTCTGAGCAACAAATCGCAGGCGAAGTGGGCCACCAGGATACTGAGCGGATTTCCGGATGTGTTGCCTGGCGCGGAATGGTGCGGCAATCCGGTGCGCGACAACATCGCAGCCTTGCCTGAGCCCGGGCAGCGCTATGCCGCACGCACTGGACCGCTGAATTTGATGGCGCTCGGAGGCAGCCTGGGCGCCAAGGCGATCAATGATTGTTTGCCGAAAGCGCTGGCATTGATGGCGGAAGATGCGCGCCCCGATGTGTTGCACCAGACCGGCGCGAAGCATCTCGACGCAGTGCAGGCCGCGTACCGAAAAACCGGCGTGAAAGCAGAGATCATGCCCTTTCTGGATAATATGGCGTTCTTCTACTCGCAGGCCGATGTCGTGATTTGCCGATCCGGCGCGTTGACCGTGGCTGAACTGGCTGCGGCAGGGTTGGCGAGCATCCTGATTCCTTTCCCGTTTGCGGTGGATGACCATCAGACCAGCAATGCCCGCTTTCTCAGTGCGCATGGAGCCGCAATTTTATTGCCGCAGGACCAAATGACGCCGCAGCATCTGGCCGAAGTGTTGGGGGGAATAACGCGTGACCGTGCGCTGGAGATGGCCAGGGAAGCGCGCCATCTGGCCAAGCCGGGCGCGGCACAACGGGTGGCGGAAGTTTGCGCGGAATTGGCGGGGGCATGACCGGGCAGGTCCATACAGGCAAACCATGAAACATAAAGTCAAAAAAATCCACTTCATCGGCATAGGCGGATCCGGCATGAATGGCATCGCCGAGGTGTTGTTGAACCTCGGATTTCAGGTGAGCGGTTCTGACTTGTCCGACAACTCCGTCACGCAGCGTCTGAATAAGCTCGGCGCAAAAGTTTATATTGGGCACGATGGCAACCATCTGGGCGATGCTGATGCGGTCGTGGTATCCAGCGCGGTCCGCAACGACAATCCGGAAGTCCAGGCGGCGCGTGCGCGCAACATCCCGGTGGTGCCGCGCGCGATGATGCTGGCCGAATTATTGCGCCTGCGCCAGGGCATCGCCATTGCGGGCACGCATGGCAAGACCACCACCACCAGCCTGGTCGCCAGCGTCCTGGCCAAGGGGGGGTTTGACCCGACGTTTGTCATCGGTGGACGGCTTAACAGCAGTGGCGCCAATGCCAGGCTCGGCACCGGCGAGTTCATCGTGGTGGAGGCGGACGAATCGGATGCTTCCTTTCTGCACCTGCATTCAATACTCGCGGTGATCACCAACATCGATGCGGATCACATGGAGACCTACGGCCACGATTTTGCCAAACTGAAACAGGCGTTCGTGGATTTCACCGCACATTTGCCGTTTTATGGCCGGGCCATGTTATGCGTGGACGACGCAAATGTACGAGAAATCATGTCCGCCATCAGCAAGCCGGTGACAACCTATGGCTTCGCCGAAGATGCGCAGGTCCGCGCAGTGAATGTGCGCCATGAGGGCGCACGCATGCACTTTACCGCGCGTTGCCGGCACAACAGCATCCCCGTGGATCTGGACATCACGCTCAATCTGGCGGGATTGCACAATGTGCAAAATGCACTGGCTGCCATTGCGGTGGGGCTGGAAGTGGGTGTGGCAGAGGATGCCATCATTGCGGCACTGGCCGAGTTCCAGGGCGTGGGGCGGCGATTCCAGAATTACGGCGAGATTCCGCTGGCCGATCACCCTCTCTCCAACTCTGATGGAACAACTAGCCATTCGACTAAGCCCGCAAGCGGGCAAGTCGCTGGATATCTCCCGCGTGCGGGAGAAAGAGCAAGCGTTTCCTCTCCCGCAAGCGGGAGAGGAAACTTCACTTTAATTGACGACTACGGCCATCACCCGGTGGAAATGACCGCGACACTGGCGGCGGTGCGCGGCGCTTTTCCCGGCCGACGATTGCTGCTGGCGTTTCAGCCGCATCGCTACACCCGTACCCGCGACCTGTTCGAGGATTTTGTAAAAGTGCTGTGCACTGTCGATGTGTTGCTGCTGGCGGAAGTGTATGCGGCGGGCGAAGCGCCCATCGTCGCTGCGGACGGACGCACGCTGATGCATGCGGTGCGTGTGGCCGGGCAGGAATCAGCGGTATTCGTCGAGCAGATAGCGGACATGCCACAGGCCATTTTGAAAATGGCCAAACCCGGTGATGTTGTGGTGATCATGGGCGCAGGCTCGATCGGCGGTGTGCCGGCACAAGTACGTCAAGTGGCGGAGGGCGCATGAATACAGGAGACAGGAAACAGGAAACAGGAAACAGAGGTTTTGTTGCCGCTGCGCGGCAATCTTTTAATAAAGGCATGGCACTGCCGCTCAATTCTCTGATCCCTGACTCCTGTCCCCTGACCCCTGACCTGCGCGGAAAACTGCGCAACGATGTGGACATGAGCCGCCACGTGAGCTGGCGTGCGGGAGGTCGTGCGCAGCGCATGTATCAGCCGGCGGACCTGGCAGATTTGCAGACGTTCCTGCGCATGCAGCCGGTTGATGAACCGTTGCTGGCGATAGGTTTGGGCAGCAACCTGCTGGTGCGCGATGGCGGTCTGCGCGGCACGGTGCTGCTGCTGCACGCGGCGCTGAACGAGTTATGCATGGAAGCGGACGGCTCCGTGTATGCGCAGGCTGGTGTGCCGGGCGCCAAGCTGGCGCGCTTTGCGGCGCTGCATGACCTCGGAGGAGCTGAATTTTTCGCCGGTATACCCGGTACGGTGGGCGGCATGCTGGCGATGAATGCGGGTTGTTATGGCGGCGAAACCTGGGACAGGGTGGGGCGGGTTCAGGTGGTGGAGCGCAGCGGTACGCTGCATCAACGCACCGCGGCCGATTATGAGATCGGTTATCGCCATGCTGCTTTCAGGAATCAGGGATCAGGGGTCAGGAATCAGGATTTGGCTATTGGCTACCCTCTCCCGCTTGCGGGAGAGGGGTTGGGGGAGAGGGTGAGTTCTGAATCCGGAATACAGAAACCTGGATCCTCGGAGTTCTTTGTCGGTGCCTGGTTCAAGTTTGCGGCAGGTGATGGGGAAGCGTCGCGTGAGGCGATCAAGACGCTGTTGAACAGGCGCATCGCCAGCCAGCCGTTGCAGTTGCCGAATGCTGGCTCGGTGTTCCGCAATCCGCCGGGCGACCATGCGGCGCGGCTGATCGAATCCTGTGCCCTGAAAGGGCGGCAGATCGGCGGGGCGCGCGTGTCGGAGAAGCACGCCAACTTCATCGTGAACGTGGGCGGGGCGACGGCGGCGGACATCGAGAATTTGATCAATGAAGTGCAGGCAGTGGTACAGCAAAAGACCGGTATTGAATTACATCCGGAGGTGCGAATTGTTGGAGATAGACCTGTTTAGCCACAGAGAACACGGAGAGCACAGAGGGGGCACACTGTTTTTCTCTGTGTGCGCTGCGTGCTCTGTGGCAGGTTTGATTTTTTGAGATCAGGCAAATGAACCAGTTTGGAAAGGTGGCGGTGTTATTTGGCGGACGTTCCGCCGAGCGCGAGGTGTCGCTGAAGAGTGGTACGGCAGTGCTGGCCGCGTTGCAGCACAGCGGCGTGGACGCCCACGCCTTCGATCCCGCGGTGCGTGAATTGCAGGCATTGCGCGACGAAGGGTTCGAACGGGCGTTCATCATGTTGCACGGACGCTATGGCGAAGACGGCACGGTGCAGGGCGCGCTCGAACTGATGGACATTCCTTACACCGGCAGCGGCGTGCTGGCCAGCGCGCTGGCGATGGACAAGTGGCGCACCAAGCTGGTGTGGCAGGCGGCGGGTCTGCCGATCCCGGCTTATGAGCTGCTGACTGCCGACAGCGATTTTGATGCTGTTGCGCAGCGACTGGGTTTGCCGCTGTTCGTCAAACCGGCCAACGAAGGATCCAGCGTGGGCATCACCAAGGTGAAGCGGTCGAGTGAACTGCGAGCAGCCTGGGAGGAAGCGGCCAGGCACGACAAGCTGGTGCTGGCGGAACAGTATATCGGTGGCGGCGAATACACCGTGGCGATACTCGGCGGGCAGGCGCTGCCGGTGATCAAGATCGAGCCGGCCAGCGAGTTCTACGACTACGAGGCGAAGTATCTGCGTAACGACACGCGCTATCTGTGTCCTTGCGGACTGGCAGCGGAACGGGAAGCCGGGATGCAGCATCTCGCGCAAATGGCGTTTGACCTGATCGGTGGCAGCGGCTGGGGCCGGGTGGATTTACTGACGGACGAATCAGGCAAATCGTACCTGCTGGAAGTCAATACCGCGCCCGGCATGACCGACCATAGCCTGGTGCCGATGGCGGCGCGGCAGGCGGGCATGAGCTTCGAACAGTTGGTGCTGAAAATATTGGAATTGGGGAGTCGCTGAACATGTGGAATGACGCGCAGGCGCTAAGCAAATTGTCCGGCACGCTGTTGGGTGTCAGCTTGCTGCTGCTGTTGTTCGGTGCGCTGCACTTCACCTTGCATCTGCCGGTGTTCGCTTTGCGCGTGGTGCAACTGGTGTCCGTTCCGCAACATGAGAATGCCATGCAGATCGAAGCAGTGGTGCGTAACGAACTGCACGGAAATTTTTTCACGATGGATCTGGAACAGGCGCGTCAGGCGCTGGAAAAACTGCCGTGGGTGCGCAAGGCCAGCCTGCGGCGCCATTTCCCCTGGCAGCTCGACGTTGAATTGCAGGAACAAGTCGCGCTGGCGCACTGGAATGGCGATCGGCTGGTCAACACATTCGGCGAGGTGTTTGCGGCGCAGTGCGAGAGGGTGGAAGCGAAGCCTCCGGGCGCCCCTCGGCCTCCCCCTTGCGGGGAAACGAATCAGGCATTGCCCTATTTCGTTGGCCCCGGAAACGACAGCGCGGCCGAGGTGACGCAGAAGTTCGAAGGGTTCAGCAAAATGCTGGCGCCCATCAGGCAGGAAATCGGGCAGATAAGCCTGTCGCCGCGCCACGCCTGGCAGTTGCGCCTGAAGAACGGGATGGTGCTGGAATTGGGACGTGAGCAGATGGAACAACGGCTGGGAAGATTCACTGCGGTGTATCCCTACAGTCTGGCTACCGTGCAGCAGCCGGTACGCTATGTGGATTTGCGTTACCACAACGGTTTTGCCGCCTACTTGCCGAGCGGAAAAGTCTAAGGGTCGGAGAATAGAGATGAGCAAAAGCAGAGAATCCAAGAACTTGATTGTCGGGCTGGACATCGGCACCTCCAAGATCGTCACCATCGTGGGCGAGATCAGGCCGGAAGGAACGCTGGAAGTGATCGGCGTGGGCATGCACGATTCCTCCGGCATGAAGAAAGGCATGGTGGTCAACATCGACGCAACGGTAAGCGCAATCCAGCGTGCGCTGGGCGATGCGGAGCTGATGGCGGACTGCAAGATACGCGAGGTATACACCGGAATCGCGGGCAGCCACATCAAGGGCGCCAACGCCAACGGCATGGTCAAGATCAAGGACAAGGAAGTGACGCAGGCGGATATTGACCGCGTGGTGGAAACCGCCAGCTCGATCAGTCTTCCGGGTGACCAGCAGATTCTGCACATTCTGGAACAGGAATTCAGCATAGATGGGCAGGGCGGCATCCGCAAGCCGCTGGGCATGAGCGGCATGCGCCTGGAAGTGGAAGTGCATATTGTCACCGGCGCGGTGGCGGCGGTGCAGAACATCATGAAGTGTGTACACCGCTGCGGGCTGGAAGTGAACGAGATGATCCTGCAACCGTTGGCGTCGAGCAAGGCGGTGCTGGCCGATGACGAGAAGGATCTGGGCGTGTGTCTGGTGGACATCGGGGGTGGCACCACCGATGTGGCAGTGTTCACCGGCGGCGCGATTCGCCACACCGCAGTGATTCCGATCGCGGGTGACCAGATTACCAACGACATCGCCATGGCGCTGCGCACGCCAACCCGGGATGCCGAGGACATCAAGATCAAGTATGGATGCGCACTGCGCCAATTGGCCGATAGCGCCGCGATCGAAGTGCCGGGAGTCGGCGAACGCGGGCTGCGCATGCTGTCGCGCCAGACGCTGGCCGAGGTGATAGAGCCGCGCGTGGAAGAATTGTATTCACTGGTGCAGACCGAGTTGCGCCGCAGCGGTTTCGAAGACCTGATGTCTTCCGGCATCGTCATCACCGGCGGCAGCAGTTCGATGCAGGGCATGGTGGAGCTGGGCGAGGAGATTTTCCACATGCCGGTGCGCCAGGGTTTGCCGCGCTATGTCGGAGGTTTGTCCGACGTGGTCAAAACGCCGCGCTTTTCCACCGGCGTTGGCTTGTTGCTTTATGGGCTGGATCGCCATCAGCGTCATCAGGCAACGCGCATCAATTCGGGTTCGTTTGGTGACGTGATGGAAAGGATGAAGGCATGGTTCCAGGGGAATTTTTAATGCGAAAGCGATGTTGGCGAGTGGATGGGTTTGATTCGGTTTGGGTAATTTGGTCAATCAAAAAAGGAGAAAATGATGTTTGAAATAATGGATCAGCAAAGTCAGGGGGCGGTGATCAAGGTGATCGGCGTGGGAGGTTGCGGCGGCAATGCGGTGAACCACATGATAGAGCAGGCGGTGAGCGGTGTGGAATTCGTTGCCATCAACACCGATGCGCAGGCGCTGAAAAACAACAAGGCGCGCCACCAGCTTCAGATCGGCAGCAACCTGACCAAGGGACTGGGTGCGGGCGCAAAACCGGAAGTCGGGCAGGCGGCCGCGATGGAAGATCGCGAGCGCATCGAGCAAATGCTGGAAGGCGTGGACATGGTGTTTATCACCGCAGGCATGGGTGGCGGCACCGGCACCGGCGCCGCGCCGGTGGTCGCGGAAATCGCCAGGCAGAAAGGCATACTCACCGTGGCCGTGGTGACCAAGCCATTCGAGCATGAGCGCAAGCGCGTGAAACTGGCGCAGATCGGCATCGAGGCGTTGTCCGAATATGTGGATTCGCTGATCATCGTGCCAAATGAAAAGCTGATGACCGTGCTGGGCGAAGACACCACCTTGCTGGATGCTTATCGTGCTTCCAATGGGGTACTGCAAGGCGCCGTCGCCGGCATCGCCGAAGTGATCAATGTGGATGGCATGGTGAACGTCGACTTCGCCGACGTGCGCACCCTGATGTCGGAAAATGGCATGGCGATGATGGGGTCGTTCACCGCATCCGGCGTGACGCGTGCACGTGACGCCGCGGAAGGGGCAATGTCCAGTCCGTTGCTTGAGGACGTGGATTTGTCAGGCGCGCGCGGTGTGCTGGTGAATATTACCGCCAGCTCAAGCTTCACCATGCGTGAATACAAGGAAGTGATGAGTTGTGTGCAAGGTGTGGCCGCAGATGATGCCACCGTGGTGGTGGGGCAGGTGTTCGACGAAGCGATGGCGGATACGTTGCGGGTGACTATCGTGGCAACAGGTTTGGGACAACCGGTGTTGCGCAAGAAATCCCAGCCTGAACTGGTTTACGACGTTCGCACCGGAACGCATGATGAACCGATGCGTGTCGACTACAACGAACTCGACAAGCCAGCGGTGATTCGGAGCGGCCGCCACCATGCGGCGATAGAAGCGATGAAACAATCCGGTGTGGAAATGCTAGATATTCCGTCCTTCCTGCGCAAGCAAGCGGATTAGTCCGGACTCCGCATGAGGTGCGTTTGGGCCAATGTTGCGGCCATGCTAAACTGCGCACCTATCGATTGGGTCTGATGCGACATGGTTAGGCAACGCACACTGAAAAATCCGGTACAGGCGACCGGGGTTGGGCTGCACACTGGCGAGCGTGTGGACTTGGCCCTGCGTCCCGCGTCCGTCAACAGCGGCATCGTGTTCCGCCGCGTGGACCTGTCGCCGCCGGTGGAAATCCGCGCCGAGGCGCATGCGGTGCATGACACACGCCTGTCTACCTGCATGGAAGTGAAAGGCGTGCGCGTGGCCACCATCGAGCACCTGATGTCCGCCTTTGCCGGACTGGGTGTGGACAATGCCATTGTTGAATTGAACAACGCGGAAGTTCCCATCATGGATGGCAGTGCAGGATCGTTTGTGTTCCTGCTGCAATCCGCCGGCATAGTCGAACAATCCGCAGCGAAACAATTCATCCGCATCAAAAAGCCCATTGAGGTCAAGGAAGGTGACAAGTGGGTGCGCTTCGCCCCGTTTAATGGTTACAAGCTCGCTTTCACCATCAACTTCGCCCACCCGGTATTTTCCGCGAGCAATCAGCAGGTGACCATTGATCTGGGCAAGCATTCCTACATCAAGGAAGTCAGCCGCGCCCGCACTTTCGGTTTCATGCATGAAGTCGAATCCATGCGTGCCCAGGGACTGGCGCTGGGCGGCAATCTGGACAACGCTATCGTGATGGATGAATACCGTGTGATCAACCCCGACGGGCTGCGTTTTGAAGACGAATTCGTCAAGCACAAGGTGCTGGATGCCATTGGCGATTTATACCTGTTGGGCCATCCCTTGATCGGCGCATTCTCGGGTTACAAGTCGGGCCATGCGCTCAACAACGCACTGTTGCTCACCCTGCTGGCCGACAATCAGGCCTGGGAATTTGTCACGTTCGACAAGGCAGAAGAAGCTCCGGCATTCCTGCGCCTGCAATTGCAGGCAGCCTGATTACAAGCCCTCTCCCGGCCTGACGGCCACCCTCTCCCGCGAGCGGGAGAGGGGGTGGGGGAGAGGGTATTCCGCAAGGGAAAACATGCTCATCCTGCGACTCTTGTTCATTATTTCCGCGCTATCCATTATTCTGGCTGGCGGCATGTATGTCTTTACCCGTAACCGCCGTTATCTCAGGTTGGCTTGGGAGATCGTGCGCTTCACGGTATACGCCCTGTTGATTTTTGCCGCTTTGTATCTGCTGGAACGGTATGTGCTGATCGGGTGGAAGGTCTTGATGTAGTGATGGCGTTTTATTGTGATCTTTGCCCGCTGTTCTCATAAAGACTGACCAAGAATTCTCAAGGTCGGCACCATATGTAACCGCGCGTCGTAAGTGACAGCTTTCTGGAAGGCTATTACATGGAACGAAGTTCTCTTCGGTGCCAATTCCGGATGGTCAAGAATTGCCTCCATCGCATAGGTTCATACAATTTTGTCGACGAGCGCAAACCTTGACATCGCTGGCATCAGGGTCTAGTGTGTTTATACAAGTTTGATTAATCAACCAGTTGAATGGGAGTGGGTTGATATACCAAACAATGCTCTTCCAGTTGGGCCAGCTCCCATTATATTTGCACAGTCAGTATGTTTTTAGGATCAATAACGGGGAGGCCGCCATGCGTTCACTTATCATTCGTTTTTTCATTCTGGTTGGTTTGCTTCTTGCAGGTTGTTCCAACATGCAAATGGGCAGCCAGGAGGCCAAGACAACCGCCACTGGCTCTGCCGGTGGTGCAAACTCCCAGAATGCCAACGGCACACTTGAGCATTGTCCGGAAACAATCGGCACTGTCGCCGTCGAGGAAGATACCACTCAGCCTTGGTTCTTTTCTCTTCAGCAGTATCAGCTTGGCCCGACCACGCCGGTGCTGAAGTTGCTGCTGCAGCAATCGAACTGTTTCGTTATTGTCGAGCGTGGCGGAGCCATGAGGAACATGCAGCAGGAACGGGAATTGGCGGCGTCAGGCGAACTCCGCTCCACCTCAAAGATGCACAAAGGCCAAATGGTGGCTGCTGATTATATCCTGAGCCCCTCTGTGACCTTCTCCAACAACAACGCCGGTGGCGCCGGCGCAGCGCTTGGCGGACTGCTCGGCTCGGTTGGGGCAATGGTCGGCGGCTCAATGAGCGCCAAGGAAGCCAGCACCATGATCACTCTGGTCGATAGCCGTTCTGGTGTTCAAATCGCGGCAGCAGAAGGATCGGCGAAGAATATGGACTTCGGTGCGATCGGCAGTTTGTTCGCAAGTGGTGGAAGCGGCGCTGGCGGCGCCTACGCCAATACTGCACAGGGCAAGGTCGTCGTCGCCGCCTTCACCGACGCCGTAAACAATGTGATCAAGGCTATCAAGAATTACAAGGCGCAGGAAGTGAAAGGTGGATTGGGTACTGGAGGCCATCTGGCCGTGCAAGGCGGCGGCAGTGAGCCCCAAGACGATTCGCCGAAGCCTCAGGCGCAAGGTATGACACTGGCTCAAGCTCAGGCCAAACTAAATACACTGGGCTTTCCCGTCGGTCGACCCGATGGAGCCTATGGCCCCAAAACTCGCTTGGCACTGAAGAAGTTTCAACACTCGAAAGGCATCGCAGAAACCGGGAAATTGGATCCCGACACAATTGCCGCATTGTCCAAATAGATTCCATGGGCTAAAGCCGGGGTTCTTGCCGTTACGGCCATGGCTGACCTGACACCGCCACCTCGCGCGCAAAAGAACTGGGAATGGGAATTATTGAATGCCTGCTTCCGAGCAAGTTGGCGGTCGCCTTCGGGTCGTTAGTGATAGTTGGCGAACGGCAGCTTCACGCCCTGAGTCACTCAGTCAAGTCAATTTTGCTGATTCCGAGACGTTAGCCAGCAGTGGCGAACCCCGACGCTTTAATGCCTTCAAATAAACGGATTCGTCATAAGGCGTCCGTGTTTTCCAGCAACGATAGATTATTCGTATCCATTTAAACGCCAGAGCTCGTACTGCTACTCGATGAGTGCAACCCTTGTTGCGTTGCTGTTGATAGTAGGCGGCGGCCCAGAAGGATCTTGGTATGGTTGACCCTGCCCATTCGACAAAGGTTTGGCGAAGGAAGGTGGGACAGGCGAATCGCCAATGAATCCAGCACTTTTTTCCGCTACGCTCGACCACCGGAGCAACCCCGGAGTAACGTTGTATCTCTGCGGCATTTGCATAACGATCCCGATCCTCACCAAAGGCGACAAGCAAACGGGGAGCCTGAATGTGTCCTGCGCCGGGTAAGGCCGCGAACAGATCATAATCAGGCAGGCTTTTGGTCACGCTATCAATTTCGTCATCGAAGCGATCGATAGCCTGTAAGAGTACGCGTAATTGCTCGACCAATGCCTGCACGAGCATCTGACACGGACGTATGACGGCCTGGTCCTCCGTAAGCGATGTCGCAGCACGGATGCTCTGAATGCGTTCATCCACAAGGTATGCCCTGTTTGCATTGTGCTGGCGGAAGAAGGATTTCAGTGTTGAATTCCTTGCCCGCTTGACCTGTTTAAGCGTTGGCCAACGGCTCAAGAAGTCGCAGAATATCAGCGTATCTCGGCGCTCGAACCAATCCAGCACCTGTGGATAGTATTCCTTGAGCGTGTTGGTCAGGCGATTCGTGAGACGAGTCTGTTGATTGACCAAGGAACGGCGATCCTCAACGAGTGTAGACAATGTCCGCATGGCAACGCTTTGCAGTTTGATGGGATGTAGTTTGTCAGAGTGGCGGAGCAAAATATCCAATGCTATTTCAGCATCGGTTGGATCGTCCTTGGCGCCGCTGGGAACGAAGGCTTCACGATATTTGGCAAGTGTTGAGGGATGTACCGGAAAGAGCATGATGAACTCATATCGCTGTAGCGCGGAGACAATTGGCCCCTTGGCAAGCTCAAGACAGATTGCAATCGGACCGCCACCAAAACGATCACGCAATGAATATGCCCACTTCGCAATTTCCTCCGGCGAATGATCCATAGTGCCGAATTCTTGCAGGTCTGAACCGGCGGCCTGCAAACAAAAGTCATGTTTCCTATCGGCCCAGTCCATGCCTACAAAGGCTGTAAAGGAAGGAATAGATTGAGGTTCCATAATGACCTCCACTAATAGTAGATTACAGAAAAAGACATGCAATGCATGGGTTCTGCGAAGCCAATATAGAGAGCTGATTGTGCAGCGAGCCCTGAGTGTTCGTTAACGACTGCGACACGATGTCGCTTGTAAAAGTTGTTTCCACTCTGACAGGAGGAAACCACCAGTGTCGCCTGGTGAATCTAGGAGTCTGAATAAAGAGCGACTCTGACAATGTAACGAAGTGCCGCAAGGCACGGGGTATCAATCGCGAGAGGCGTACCCTTCGGGCAGCCATGAGCCTGTAAAGTGCTAGATAATCGGTACGGTGAAAACATTTGAATCTGCGATAAAGATCGTCAGAATAAACAAGCGGAAGTGGCTTTTACGCTTGAGCCAAAACGGCAATGAAGGTGGGAACAGCGTTTTCGTTATGCGCTTTCGTGACCCATACACCTTCCGGTCGATAGCAGGCACCTAACCCGATGTACTTTTGCAAGTGGAACGTGGAAATCCCGTATCGCTCCCCTTCGGGGACAGCAGACTGCAAAGTTTGCCTATGGCGGTGCGGGCATAGGAACGAGGAAAAAGCATGCCGTTCTGTAATGGAGCGGATAGGGGTTGAAATATCACTCCACGCGAAAGCGGGCAGACTTCCTTATGGTCTCTCTTCACAAGAGAGCTTTTAGAACCATCTAAACGGAGGGGAAGCAAATGAACGCTGCAACATGGGCGTGTGCATCTTCCGGCGTGACGTGGGACGGCATCAGTTGGGCCAATGTTCAGCGTCATGTAAGGCGGCTGCAAGCGCGTATTGTGAAGGCAACACAGGTCGGCAGGCACAACAAGGTGAAAACCTTGCAGTGGTTGCTGACCCACTCGTTCAGCGGCAAAGCATTAGCCGTCAAGCGGGTGACTGAAAATAAAGGCAAGAATACCCCCGGCGTGGACAAGGTAACGTGGAAAACACCGGAGGCAAAGATCAACGCGATAGCGTCGATGAAGCGGCGGGGATATTCGCCGCTTCCGCTTCGGAGGGTGTTAATTCCGAAGAAAAATGGCAAGACAAGGCCGCTCGGCATCCCCGTGATTAAGTGCCGCGCCATGCAAGCGTTACATTTGCTGGCGTTGGAACCTGTTGCGGAAACCACCGCCGACCTGAATTCCTATGGGTTCAGGCCGGAACGTTCCACTGCCGATGCAGGGGCACAATGCTTCATCTCCCTTGCAAAAAAGGCAAGCGCAGAATGGGTGCTTGAGGCCGACATCCAAGGCTGTTTCGATAAAATCAGTCATGACTGGATGGTCGCCAACATCCCTACGGACAAGGCGATTCTAAAGAAGTGGCTCAAGGCGGGATTTGTATATCAAAACGAACTCTTTCCCACAGAAGCCGGTACCCCACAAGGGGGAATCATCAGTCCGGTTTTGGCAAACATGACGTTAGATGGCCTCGAAGCAATGCTGGCGGAAAAGTTTCCGAAAGCAAAAAAGAGAGGTTTGAAAATGAACATGGTGCGTTACGCGGATGACTTTATTATCACCGGCAACTCGAAAGAGTGGCTGGAGAATGAGGTCAAACCCGCAGTAGTTGAATTTCTGGCGGAACGCGGGCTAGTCCTATCGCCGGAAAAGACCAAAATAACGCACATCAGGGATGGGTTTGATTTCCTCGGATGGAACATTCGCAAGTATGACAACAAGTTGTTGATGAAGCCGTCGAAAGCGAACGTCAAAGCGCATCTTGATAAAATCCGTGAGATCATCAAAGGCAACAAGACGGCTAAACAGGCCAATCTAATAAGGCTGCTAAATCCTGTTTTACGGGGATGGGCGAATTACCACAGCCATGTGGTCGCCAAGAAAACTTTTGTTCGGGTTGATGACAGTGTCTGGTCAATGCTATGGCGATGGGCGGCAAGAAGGCATCCCAATAAAGAGGCACGATGGGTTAAGGATAGATACTTTAAATCCAAAGGTCTTCGGAACTGGGTATTTGCCGCAACAGAAAAACAAGAGGACGGCACGCAAAGGGAATTCATCTTGCTGCGAGAATCGGACACGCCAATACAGCGGCATGTCAAGATTAAAGCCGACGCAAACCCGCACGACCCACAATGGGAACAGTATTTCGAGTCCAGATGGGGCAAGAAAATGCTGAAATCGTCGAGGGGACGTGCGAAGCTTTACCGCGTCTGGCTAATGCAAGATGGTCTGTGTTCTGCCTGTCAGGAACCGATCACAAAGTACACCCTATGGGATGTCCGTTATATTGTGAAAAGAACCGAGGGCGGGTCGAATGCGGCAAGCAATCTTCGAATGCACCATCTCAATTGCCGTAGGAATCATTAAGTTTGCCGGAAAATGCAGTTGTGAAACCGGGTGCCGAAAGATGCCTTAGTAGAGGCTTGAGCCGTGTGCGGTGAAAGTCGCAAGCACGGTTCTGAGGGGGCTGGACGCGGGTAACCGCGTCTGGCTACCCAGCACCCAAGCGCACCGGCGGACTCGAAACTAAAGCCGAAAACATCGAATGTTACTGGCAGCTATTCGTAATCCGCAGGTACATGTCCTGTCTTCACTGACAGATACCTGACAGCTGTGATTAGTATCACTGAAAACAGGACGGAGTGACTATATCATGGCGGCGCAAATTTATTTTTGCCACTGGCAGCTTTTCGGCAAGCAATCTCGCAAGATGAATTGCTGCAACGTGCCACTATGTTAACGTTAACATAGTGCAGAGGGTTTTTAGCCTAGCGGGCGCGGCGCGCCAGGTTGTGACGAGTGCGCGGAGCTATCACCGCGCTCGGTAGACTAAAAAACTGTTGTACTAAACCGACGCTCAGGCCGTGAAGCT
>JBAUUR010000030.1:0-2590 GCA_049582805.1 Gallionellaceae bacterium
TGCACGCGGGCCAGCAATAGCGAACCGTTCACCGGCTTGGTCAGGAAATCCAGCGCGCCTGCCTTGATGGTGCGCACCGTGGTCGCGATGGTGCCATGCCCGGAAAGAAAGATCACCGGCAGCCACACGCCGCGCCGCGTCAGTTCTTCCTGCAGCGCCGGGCCGTCCATGCCGGGCATGTTCACGTCAAGAATGACGCATCCCAGGATACCGGGGGTGCAGAAGTCGAGAAAATCCCCGGCGCGCGCAAACGTTGCCACGGCATGGCCGGCGGTTTCCAGCAGCATGGCGAGTGAGTCGCGCACCGCTTCGTCATCGTCCACTACGTATACGTTGTTGGGTGCGTTCATGGCGCAAAAGGCAAAGTAAGATGGAAAGTGGCGCCGGGCTTTTCCTGCGGGTCAGCCCAGAGCTGGCCGCTGTTCGCCTCGACCAGCGAGCGGCTGATGGCAAGCCCCAAGCCGATGCCTCTGGCCTTGGTGGTAAAGAACGGTTGAAACAGGCGCTGGATATCCTCGTCCCGGAAGCCCGGCCCATTGTCCCGTATCGTCACTTGTGCAACGTTTTTGTCCTTTAGCATGCGCACAGTGACGGTGATAGAAGGCATAGAAACGTCTGCCTCCTGCATGGCCTCGATGCCATTGTGCAGCAAGTTGAGCAGCACTTTTTGTATATGGGTGCGGTTGGCAGTGACCAAAGGAAGTCCCGCTTCCAACCGGAGTACGGAATGGATCTGCAATTCGTGTTCCGACCTTGCGGCATCCAGCATACCAACGATTTCCTGGTTAAGGTCAAATGCATCGGTGGTAAATTCATTCGTGCTCAAGAAATCAAGCAACTCGCGGATTGCTTGCCCGGCACGGAGTGCTTGTCGTCTGCTGCTATCGACGGCCTTGCAGATTTTATCGCGGTTGGGCGTTTCGGTTGTCAACAGCATGAGTGCCGCCTCGCTATATGAGGCGATGGCCAGCAGCGGCTGGTTCATTTCGTGGGCGATGGCTGCAGCGGTCTGGGCGGCGATTTGCAGTTTTTGCAATTCTGCCATTTCTTTTTGCCGCTCCTGGATTTCCTTTTCCAACCTTTTCCGTTCGGTGATGTCAATTGAAATACCGAGCAGATGTGTAGGCTCGCCGCCTTCATCACGCAAGCCAACTTTCCATGTGTGTAAATAGCGCATTCCCCCGCTTGCAATCTTGATTGGCTCTTCAGGAATTTCCGTTACTTCTTCCGAAGCCAGCACCTTGCGGTCTGCGGCGGTGAACCAGTCTCCCTGCTCCCTAGGCCATAAGTCGTAATTCCCCTTTCCAAGTAAATCACTACGCGAATATCCCAGAAGTTGCTCTCCAGCGCGATTGAACAGTTCGAAGCGTAAATCGCTTGCGCGTTTGACAAACACCATGACGGGGATATGCTCGACTATGGCTTCTAGAAGCTGCTGAGATTCGCGTAACATTTTCGCAGTGGAGCTGATGGAATGCTCGGCCTTTTTGCGTTCGGTGATGTCGTGCACCGTTCCAATGGAATACTGGCGTTTGCCATTCCGGTCATATATCGTTTCACACTGTTCATGTACATGCTTGATGCGGCCGTCTTTCATGAGCAGGCGGTGCTCGATAGAGTAGGGCAGTTTATTATTCAGAGATTCGGTGTAGGCCAGGTTGACGTTTTCTCTGTCTTCGGGGTGGATGGTTTGCAGAAAAGCCTCATAGGATGCCCCGAAACTTCCGGGGTCTATTTCGAATATCCTATATATCTCGGCTGACCAAGTCAGTCTATTGTTCAGCAGATCGAGCTTCCAGCTGCCAAAATGTGCAATAGACTGTGCTTTGGCCAGCGTTTCTTCACTCTCCCTGACGGCAGTTTCAACTTGCTTTTGTGCGGTGATGTCCTCGTAAATACCCAGAATGCCTATGACTGTCTGATTGACATCAAACAATGGCACCTTGGATGTGCGCAGCCAGATCGTCCTTCCATCCGGGGTAGTCGACGGCTCTTCATACCTGAGCCTGGGGATGCCGGATGCCATCACCATCTTGTCGTCAGTGCGGTATAGCTCAGCCTGGTTTTTCCATCCCGTATCGAAATCGGTTTTGCCGACCAGTTCGTCAGGATGGTTTAATCCCGCATCTTTCGCAAACAAGGTATTGCAGCCCAGGTACCTCGAATCGAGGTCTTTCCAGAAAACGCGGATAGGAATATGTTCCAGAATATTTTGAAGCAGGAACGTATGACAATCCTGATGAAGGATTTTATTCATGGTGTGCTGTGTTCATGACAAAGTGACTAGCTCCTGACATCCTTCTTGAGAGTATTGGTGATGATTTCGATTAGTGATGCGATTGTTTTTGTAGCCTCCTCGCTATTCCGTACCATTCAGAAGTAGAGGGTTGGGGTATTGTTGCATCCGATAGGTTACTGGCGGAATCCTTCCTAATGCTTCATGTGGGCGCTCATGGTTATGCGGTCAACTTATCTCAACCACTCTCGCCACATCGCCACGGCACTCCGAACATAAACCTACCAACAACAAGTCGCCTGCTTTGACGGCTCCAGAGAAATTGGTAATCGTGACCTCATGATGACACTTTCC